>QHVM01000074.1:14433-28073 GCA_003223555.1 Acidobacteriota bacterium
GACTCCTCCTGGGAGCGAGCGCCTCGCGCCTGGAGACGGACTGGAAGGGAAAGAGGCTGCTCATCGTCGCCTCCGGCGCCCTCGCCTACATTCCGTTTGGCGCCCTGCCCTCACCCGTCGAGGGCGCGGCGCGCCCCCTGCTGCGCGATCACGAGATCGTCTTCGCCCCTTCCGCCTCGGTCCTCCTCGCCCAACGCCGGGAATCGCCGCCGACACCGACCGGAACGAGGGTGGCCGTCCTGGCCGATCCCGTGTTCGAAGCCTCGGACCCGCGCGTCCACGTCCGGATGGCGGCGCCGACGAAGCCGGCCGCGCCTTCCGTCGGTCTCACCCGGGCCGTGGAGAGCCTTGGTCATGGCCTTACCCGTCTGCCCTTCTCGCGGGCGGAAGCAGAGGCCATCGCGGCGCTCGTCCCGCGCTCGTCCCTCCTCGAGGCCACCGACTTCGCGGCCAGCCGCACTCTCGTGGCGAACGGCGCACTGGGCGATCGCCGGATCGTCCACTTCGCCACGCACGGCCTCCTCGACAGCCAACATCCGGACCTCTCCGGCCTCGTGCTGTCCCTGGTCGACGAGAAGGGCGCCGCCCAGAACGGGTTCCTGCGCATGCAGGAGATCTACAACCTGCGGCTCCCGGCCGACCTCGTGGTGCTGAGCGCTTGCCAGACCGCGCTCGGGCGCGAGATCCGGGGCGAGGGCCTGGTCGGCCTCACCCGCGGCTTCATGTACGCCGGCGCGCGCGCGGTGGTGGCCAGCCTCTGGGAAGTGGACGACGAGTCCACCGCCGAGCTGATGAAGCGGTTTTACCGCGCGATGCTCAAGGAGAAGCGGCCGCCCGCCGATGCCCTGCGCGGAGCCCAGCTCGAGCTGTCGCGCAACCCGCGCTGGGCCGCCCCCTTCTACTGGGCCGGCTTCGTCCTCCAGGGCGAATGGTGAGGATCGCGCCCCGGCCACTCACGTACGGAGTGCTGGCGGCGGGGATCCTCTGCGGTCGCGGGTCGGCGGCGGCTCTCGCCGATGACGAGTTCCTGTCCCCCGGCGTCACGGCCGAGTTCGACCTTGACGTCGGCGACGTCCGCTGCCATGCCATCAGCCTCGAGGCGGGCCAGCTCCTGCACGTCGAGGTGCGTGAGAAGGGCCCGCGCGTGCTCCTGTCGCTCCTCGACGACAGCGGTACGACGCTCGTGCGCAGGCAGGCGGTGTTCTTCGAGCTGCCGACCGTCCGCCTCCTCGCCATCGTCCCCGCCACCGGCACATATTCGCTGGAGGTGCGGTCGTCGGGCGAAGGCTGGCCTGGCGGATACGAGATCTGGATGGACGAGCCGCGCCTGGCTGCCGACGGCGACCGCGCGCGCGTGGCCGCCGATGACGCGTTTGCCGAGGCCGTGCGCCTCTCGGCAGGAGGCGCTACCTTCGACGAGGCCGCCTTGAAGCGGCTCGATGAGGCGGAGCCCGGGTTCACCGCGGCCGGCGACCGTCTCGGGCAGGCCCTCGTCATGCTGAACCGGGGCTCGATGGTGATCGACGCCCCGACCGCCCAGGTGCAGGCGCGGGGTGCGGCCGATCTCTTCCGCGCACTGGGTGACCGCGATGGCGAGGCGGCTGCCCTCGACCAGCTCGCGCTCAACAGGCTGGTGGAAGGCGACGTGGAGAGTGCGCGGGCCCTCAACGAGGCAAACGCGGAATACGCCCGGGCCGTCGACAACCGCCGACTGCTTGCCCAGAGCCTGAATGGCCTCGGCCTCGCCTCAAATCATGTGGGCCAGGCCGAGAGGGCTGTCGACTTCTTCACGCAGGCACTGGCGGCGGCGATGGCCGCCGGCAGCCCTGTGTTGCAGGAAGCGACCTGGAACTGCCTGGCGATCGCCTACACGCGCCTCGGCGACGGGGAGAAGGCGTTGGAATCGTCCCAGCGCGCGCTGTCCCTCGCCCGCGCGATGGGGAACTCGTTGGCGGTCGCGGGAGCCCTGACCTGGCTCGGCGGCCTTTACTTCCAACTGGGCGAGGACGGGAAGGCGTCCGACGCTCTCGAAGAGGCCCTTTCCCTGATCCGGCTGAAGGCGGAGGGGCCGGCGGAGGCGGATGTCCTGCCGATCCTGGCGAAGGTCCTGGCGCGGCGCGGCGAGCACGCCCGCGCCATCGAGTACGCCCGCCGCGCCGTGCAGCTGGCCCGCGAGATCCGCTATCGGTCCGGTGAGGCGGAGAGCCTCCAGATCCTCGGCCGGAACCTGCACGAAGTCGGCCAGACGGAAGAGGCTGAGCAAGACCTGCGCGAAGCGCTCCGGATCCGCCAGTCGATCGGCACGCCCTCCGGCGAAGTACGGACGCGGGCAGCCCTCGCGACCGTCGAGCGCGACCGCGGCGAACTGCGCGAGGCGCTGGCGCAGGCGGAGGCGGCGGTGACGCTGCTCGGAGAATTACGCTCGAGGATCACGAACCCGGACCTCCGTGCCTCCTTCGTCGACGTCCAGGAGGATACGTACGGGATCTACCTGGACATCCTGATGCGCCTGCACGAGCAGGATCGGTCCGCCGGCCACGACGCGGCCGCGCTCCAGACCAGCGAGCGGGCCCGGGCGCGCGTCCTGCTCGAGGCGCTCATCGAGGCGCGGGCCGACATCCGCCAGGGCGTCCCGCCGGCGCTGCTCGAGCGGGAGCGTGCCCTCCAGGCGGACATGAACAAGGCCTCGGCACGTCTGTCGAAGGCCCTCGCCCGTGAGGGCGCGGCGGAGGCGGCGGCGAGCGCCCGGCAGGAGCTCGAACGCAAGTCGGACGAGTACCGGCTGGTCCAGACCCGCATTCGCCAGGAGAGCCCGCGCTACGCCGCGCTCACCCAGCCGGAGCCGGCCACGGTGGAACAGATCCGGCGGGACGTCCTCGACGACGACACTGTCCTGCTGGAGTTCTACCTCGGGGACGACCGGAGCTTCCTGTGGGCCCTGACCCGCTCGGCCCTGGTGAGCGAGGCGCTGCCGGGGCGGGCGACCATCGAGGCGATCGCGCGCAGGGTCCACGGTCTCATGACCGCGCGCCAGCGCACGCGTGTGCCCGCGGAGCTGCGAACGGCCGACCGGCAGCTCGAAACGGCATCGGCCGCGCTGAGTCGTCTGCTCCTGGGCGGCATCGTGGCCCGCCTGGAGACGGACTGGAAGGGCAAGAGGCTGCTCATCGTCACTTCCGGCGCCCTGGCCTACATTCCCTTCGGCGCCTTGCCCTCGCCCGTCGAGGGCTCAGCGCGGCCCCTGCTGCGCGACCACGAGATCGTCTTCGCCCCCTCCGCCTCGGTGCTCCTCGCCCAACGCGGGGAATCCCGGCCCCCGCCACCGAGCGGAACGCGGGTGGCCGTCCTGGCCGATCCCGTGTTCGAAGCCTCGGACCCGCGCGTCCACGTCCGGATGGCGGCGCCGACGACGCCGGCCGCGCCTTCCGTCGGTCTCACCCGGGCCGTGGAGAGCCTTGGGCATGGCTTTACCCGCCTTCCCTTCTCGCGGGCGGAAGCAGGGGCCATCGCGGCGCTCGTCCCGCGCTCGTCCCTCCTCGAGGCCACCGACTTCGCGGCCAGCCGCTCTCTCGTCGACAAGGGTGCCCTGGGCGATCGCCGGATCGTCCACTTCGCCACCCACGGCCTCCTCGACAGCGGGCATCCGGACCTCTCCGGCCTCGTGCTGTCCCTGGTCGACGAGAAGGGGGTGGCCCAGGACGGGTTCCTGCGCATGCAGGACATCTACAACCTGCGGCTGCCCGCCGACCTCGTCGTGCTGAGCGCCTGCCAGACCGCGCTCGGGCGCGAGATCCGGGGCGAGGGCCTGGTCGGCCTCACCCGCGGCTTCATGTACGCCGGCGCGCGCGGCGTGGTGGCGAGCCTGTGGCAGGTCGACGACGAGTCCACCGCCGAGCTGATGAAGCGGTTCTACCGCGCGATGCTGAAGGAGAAGCGGCGTCCTGCCGATGCCCTGCGCGCCGCCCAGCTCGAGCTGTCGCTCAACCCGCGCTGGGCCGCCCCGTTCTACTGGGCCGGCTTCGTCCTGCAGGGGGAGTGGCGATGAACCGGGCTCTCTCTCCGACCAGGTCTCCTGCGGGGGAGAGGGCCGTTACCAGCCTCGATCGACCCCGATGAGACCCGCAGGCGGCGTCTCCATTGTCGTCCGAAGCGGGATCCACTCCGACGAGGACGCCTGACGAAGGGGCGCTGTCCAAGGATCCGCGATGGTCCTCTCACCGTGATCGGGACCGCGATGACGGCGACGGGACTTCCCGTCTACCTGTGGATCCACGCCCGAGGGCAGACCTGAGCGGCTGCGGCGAGCCTTCCGCATGTTCCACATGCCGGGCCGTTCGCACTCGGGTCCGCTTCCGCCGCTGAGCGAAGCGGAGGCCGAGATCCAGCTTCGCCTCGAAGGGCACGTGCGGGCACTCGCCGGGCAGATCGGCGAGCGGAACCTGGGACGCGCCGGCTCGCTCGACGCCGCGGCCCGCTACCTCGACGGGATCCTGCGCGGCCTGGGCTTCGCCGTGGAGGCGCAGGAGTTCGAGGTCGAGGGCACGAAGGTCGCGAACCTCGAGTCGGCACTCGGCGGCGGCGCGCTCCACGACCAGATCGTCCTCGCGGGAGCGCATTACGACTCGGTCGTCGACTGTCCGGGAGCGAACGACAACGGGAGTGGAGCCGCGGCCGTCCTCGAGCTGGCGCGACTGCTGGCGCCCGAGCGCCTTGCGCGCACGCTGCGCTTCGCCCTGTTCGTCAACGAGGAGCCCCCGTACTACCTCGGCGACGCGATGGGAAGCCGTCGCTACGCGAGGCGCTGCCGAGCGCGCGGCGAGCGCATCGTCGCGATGCTCTGCCTGGAGACCATCGGCTACTACACGGACGCACCGCGCAGCCAGGCCTACCCGGCCCCGCTCGGCGTGGTCTATCCGTCCACCGGCAACTTCATCGGCTTCGTCGGCAACGTCGCTTCCCGGGCCCTGGTGCGGCGCTGCATCGGCTCGTTCCGCCGCTCCACGGCGTTCCCCTCCGAAGGGCTGGCGGCGCCGGACTGGATCGCAGGGGTCGGCTGGTCCGACCACTCGTCGTTCTGGGAGCAGGGCTACCCGGCGGTCATGGTCACCGACACCGCCCTCTTCCGCTACCCCCCGTACCACACCTCGGAGGACAAGCCGGAGAAGATACGCTACGACCACATGGCCCGCGTCGTGGCCGGGCTTGCGCGCGTCCTGGTCGACCTGGCCGAGACACCGGACCTCGCCTTCCGGTCATGACCCGGTCCTGGCCCTTTCCCCGGCGAGCGCGATCGCCTATAACCCCCTGGAGACCCTGATCGGAATGAGCGGCTTCGGCGTCCGCACGGCCTACGGGAGCCTGGAGCGGGTGATCGTCCACCGCCCGGGGCCCGAGCTCGACAAGGTCACCCCCGACACGCTGCGGGAGTTCCATTTCGCCCGGCCCGTCGATCGCATGAAGTTCGTCGCCGACTACGACTCCATGCTCGCGCTCCTGCGCGAGCACGGCGTCGAGGCGCTGCTCCTCTCCGACGTCCTCGCCGGCGACGAGGATTCGCTCGCCTACATGGCCCACCGGCCGAACATGACGTACACCCGCGACCTCGCCGCCGTCTTCTCCCGCGGCGCCGTGATCATGGGCCCCCATCTCAAGGGAAGGAAGGGCGACGAGCGGATGATGGCCCGCGCCTTTGCCCGCCTGGGCATCCCCGTGCTGGGCGCGATCGAGCCGCCGGGATACCTGGAAGGGGGAGGCGTGACGGTCGTGGGTGACGACACGGTCGTCGCGTCCCTGTGCGATCGCGCCAACGAGGAAGGCACCCGGGCGCTGCGCGAGATCGTCCTCGGCAAGGAGGTGCGGTACTTCCTCGAGGTGCCGCTGCCCTTCGGGCACATCCACATCGACGGCATCTTCATGGTGCTCGACGAGAAGCTCTGCTTGATCTACGAGCCCTCCCTGGCAGTCTTCCCCTGCCATCTCTACGAGGCCGGAGCGGCGGAGCCGCGCCACGTCCTCTTCCCGGAGTTCCTGGATCGGCGGGGTTTCACCTCGATCCCCATCACGCGGGAAGAGCGGCGCGGCGGACATCTGAACGTCGTGGTCACCGAGCGATCGCGCCGGGCGGTGGGCTTTGCCGGCGCGGTCCGGGTCGGCGCGGAAATGGCTCGCCATGGGTTCGAGCTGGCCACTTTTCCCGCGGACGAGCTGTTCATCGGCAGGGGGGGCGCCCACTGCATGACGTGTCCGCTGCTCGTGCGCTGACCTGGAGAGGGATCGTACACTTCCAGGCTGGGGGAGGCGGCATGACCGGATCGCGTCGTTCCTTCCTGAAGCAATGGGTGGCGGCGCCGGCGGCGGCGCTGTCGTCGGGCGCGCGTGCGGGGGGAGAATCCTCGCCCGAGCGGAGGCCGGCCCGCTCCTCCTACGATCCCTGGGTCGAGGTCCGGGTCGATCATCTGCGGCACAACGTGGCGGAGATCCACCGGCGCGTGGGTGGGCGCCCGATCCTGGCCGTCATCAAGAACAACGGCTACGGCCTGGGCGTAGTGGCGGCCGCGCTCGCGATCGAGGGCGAGCCGGCCATCGCCGGCTTCGCGGTCGTGAAGCTGCACGAGGCCGCGTCCCTGCGCGACGCCGGGATCCGCAAGCCGATCCTCTGCATGGGTCCCCTCGGCGAAGGCGACCTCCAGGAAGCAGTTGCCCGCGACATCCAGCCGATGGTCTACACGCCCGTCGGTGCGGCGCTCGAGCGCATCGCGGCCCGGCGCGGCCGACCCGTCTCCATTCACGCCTGCGTGGACACCGGGATCGGCCGGGTCGGCGTCCCGTACCGTGAGGCGGCGCCGCTGCTGCGCGACCTCGCCCGCCGGCGCGCCGTGAAGCTCGCGGGCACCATGATGACCTTCACCGAGGATCCGGAGTTCGACCGGGAGCAGCTACGCCGGTTCGAGGCGCTCGGCCGCTCTCTCGCGGCCGAGGGCGTCGCTCTCGGCCGCCGCCACGCCGCCTCGAGCTTCGCCCTCTTCCAGGGCCCGGACGCGTTCCTCGACATGGTCCGGCCGGGCATGGCGATCTACGGCGTCTACTCCGAGACGCCCTTCCGCGGCCTGGGGGTGATGGACCTGCGGCCCGCGGTCGCGCTGCGGGCGCGGGTCGCGTACGTCAAGCAGCTCCGGGCGGGCGACAGCGCCGGCTACAACCGGGCCTACGTGGCGCGAGAGGACGTATGGGTGGCGACGCTGCCCGTGGGCCACGCCGACGGCCTGCCCCGTGGCGCGGCCAAGGGCGGGCGGGTGAAGATCGGCGGCCGGCTGTTTCCGCTGGTGGCCGCGGTCTCGGCGAGCCACTGCATCGCGGAGCTGGGCCAGGACCCTCTCGCGCGGGCCGGCGACGTCGCGACGATCTTCGACTGGGAAGACGGCTCGCGCCCCGAAGACCTCGCCGCCGGCTTCGGCGGGTCGGTCTACGACCTGCTCATGCATCTCAACCCCCTGCTGCCTCGCCGGGTCTCGGGTCATCATGAGACGGCGTGAGTTCGCGGCGGCGTTCGCGGGCGCGCTCGCGGCCACGCGGCGCCCGGCGCTTCCCCGGGGCGGCCCTGGCTAGGCCAGGGTCCAGGGCTTGCGATGTTGCCGGCCGAGGAGGGCCGTTGCTTCCGGCTCGTCGCCCTCGAACGCTTCGTTCTCGGCGTCCCAGCGGAGCCTCCGGCCCGTCCGGTACGCGATGTTGCCGATGAGCGGCACGATCGTCGAGCGGTGTCCGATCCCGGCCGCCGCCATCGGCGCTCGTCGGCTCCTGACGCATTCGACGAAGTTCCTCACCAGGAGGTCCGTGGTGTCGCGGCCCTTCACCAACTTGCGCTCCGAGCGGTAGATCGGCCTGGCTCCGGCGGCTTCACGCGGTGCGCCCCGCGGGGGCGGCTCCATCTCCGGGTAGATCTCGTACCCGATACGGTCCGAGATCAGGGTCCCGCTCGTCCCGTAGAACGCCTCGCCATGCGGCCGATCGAACTCGCCGCGCATCTGGTAATACGCCATGCCGGGCGTGCGCCCGCCCGCTCCGTGGCCGTTCAAGGCGCACACCTCGTAGCTCATGATGAATCCCGGGTACTCGTAGGTCGCCTGGAGCAGGTCCGGCGTTTCCCCTGAATCCTTCAGCCCGAACCGCCCGCCGGTGGCCACCACGGTCTTCGGAGCATCCACTCCCATCACCTGATGGAACGAATCGAACCGGTGCGTCCCGAAGTCCGTGACCCACCCTCCCGCGTAGTCCCAGAACCAGCGGTAGGTGCCGAGGAAGCGCGCCCGGTTGAAGGGCACGAGGGGCGCCGGCCCGAGGTAGAGGTCCCAATCGAGGCCCGCCGGCGGATCGGCGTCCGGCTCCCGCCCGATGCCGTTCGGGTGGATGTTCTGGAAGTTCCAGATCCGGACGTAGCGGACCTCGCCGAGCTGGCCGCCCTGGACGATCTCCTGCACCTCGCGGTAATGGGGCGCGGCGCGGTGCTGCGTCCCGTGCTGGACGATGCGCTGCGACCGCTTCGCCGCCTCCACGATCGCCCGGCTCTCCCTGACGTTGTGGGCGAGCGGCTTCTCGACGTACGCGTCCTTGCCGGCCTGGCACGCCGAGACGGCGATGATGCCGTGCCAGTGATCCGGAGTTGCGACCAGGAGCGCGTCGATGTCCTTCTGGTCGAGGACCTGGCGGAAGTCCTTGAACGCGCGCGCCCCTCCGCTGGCCGACTGTTGTGCCGGCGGGACTTGCGGATCGTAGACGTCGCACAGCGCGGTGACCGCGGCGCCGGGCGTCTGCTTGACGAGGTCGGCCAAGAGCCGGCCCCGCGTGCCGCAGCCGATGAGGGCCACGTTCACGCGGTCGTTGGCGCCGGGCACGCGCCGCGCCGAAAGCGCCGTGGCGGCCACCACCGCCGAAGTCCTCGCGATGAACTGGCGTCGCTTCATGGCTGCCTTCTCGAAGCGCTCCACGGCGGCGTCGTCGCGCCGGTCGCGCGTGATCCAGTAACCGTCTTCGCGGTACGGGACGTTGAGCGGATCGCGCCTTTCGCGAGCGCCTGACCGCGAGGGTATCACCACGGGGATCGCGCCGGCGGGCGCATCGCCGCCCGGCCTACCTCAGGGTGAGCTGGATCGCTTCCTCGAGGGCGGCCCGGGGCTGGGCGTTCACGAGTTGCTTGACGACGGTCCCCTTCCGGTCGACGAAGAAGAGAGTGGGGAACACGCTGACCTGTCCGTAGGCCGCCTGCATCTCCGGCGTCATGTGCGCGAGCGGGAACGTGATGGCGCTCTTCCGCGCGTACTCGGCCCGCTGGGCGTCGTCGGCCGGAACCTCGAGGACCCGGTCGGCGTTGACGCCGAGGATCTCGAATCCCCTCGGCTGGTAGGTCCGGTACAGATCGACCAGCACCGGCGTCGTATCGACGCACGGCGGGCAGCCGGTGAACCAGAAGTAGATCAAGCACGGCTTGCCGGCGAGGGTCGCCGAGCCGATCGGCGATCCATCGTAGGAGGCGATCGAGAAAGGCGGGGCGGGCCGGCCCTCGAAGCCGCTGAGGGTGCGCTCGAGCAGCTTGCCGAAGCGCGGATCGGCGAGGACCGCCTCGACATGGACCGTCTCGATCTCGCCGGTCGCGGCGTCGCGCTCCAGGAACCTGGGCATCCGCGGGTCGGACTCCACGATTCGCAGCATCACGTCCGCCTCGCCCGGCACGCGGTAACGGAACTGCTCGGCGATCTCCTTCAGGGAAGGCGGCCGGCCCGTCGCCCTCTGGTGCTCCGCCGCGAACAACGGGATCTTGAAGAACGTGTCGAACAGGCGGTCCAGCACCGCGCGCTCTTCGGGCGACGTGAAGACGCCGTTGTACAGCTCGGACACGACCACGCGCTGGCCCGGCTTCACGTGCTGCCGGAGGTACTCGACAATGCGGACCTCCGGGTCTCCGGGAACCGCGGCGTTCGGCGCTACGGCTAGAGCCGCGAGGACGGGGAAGTACAGAAGCACTCTCTCTCCTTCACGTCGGAGGCCATGCATCCGAGCTGCCGCCGCTCGTTCGGCACGAGGAGCACATCGTAACAAGGATTGGCGCCGATCACCGACGACCCACGACCGTCTTTCGCCCGACGGCGAGGCGTTCCGGGCGCCGGTCGAGCCGCAGTAAACTCTTCCTGGTCCGGCCGGTCCAAGAGATGGACAGCCATCGGTCGGCACGAGGAGTCCTTGCCCAGCCGGCGTGAGTTCGTGGTGACGACCGGGGCGGCGGCGGCGGTGACCGTCGCCGGCTGCGGCGGCGGTGGGTCCCCGGCGGCCCCGACGCCGGTCGGGACGGCCACGCCGAGCCCGACCCCGGGCCCCAACCTGGTCCGCGTGCCCCTGCCGGACGTGGGCCAGACCGTGGCCGCCACCGGCCAGCTCCTGAGCCCGCTTCCGCTGGCCGTCACTCGGCTCACTCCGACCAGTGTGGCCGCGGTCTCCCGCATCTGCACGCACGAGGGCTGCACGGTGAACCTGCCGCTCCGGCCCGGGCTGACCCTCGACTGCCCCTGCCACGGCTCGCGGTTCCAGGTCACGGGGCAGGTGGTGAACGGCCCCGCCGAGCGACCCCTCGCCTCCTTCCCGACCGCGATCGACGGCAACCAGGTGGTCATCACCCTGCCCTCGGTCTAGGGACTCGCCCCGGCCCGGCTCCGTAATGTGTGTGGTGCCGGCGGGCGCTCCAGCGCCCGCTCCGGGGCGGCCACGAATAGATGTTGCGCCAGGTCACAGCTCCACGGCATCGACTTTCCGTTTGATCCGATGGCCGCGATGTCGCCGGCGCGGCCGCAGCATTGGCGGGCTGGGCAGGTCGCGAAATCCGACCGGCGCCCACAACCACAGGAGGCGAGCGGTCATGGACACCCGGACCATCGAATCGTACGACCTCAAGTACGACGGCGAGCACCTGATCGAGGTGCCGGGAGGCGCGGAGCTCTACTACGAGCTCAGGGGCCAGGGACCACAGCTCACCATCATCAACAACTTCTTCATCATCAGCCCGCTCTGGCGCAACTTCACCACGCGCCTCGTCACGCGGAACCGCATCCTCACCTACGACCTGCGCAACCAGGGCGCCTCGTCGGCGGCGGAGACGCAGCTGAAGTTCGAGTCGCACGTCGAGGATTTGGCTCACCTGCTCGATGCCCTGGACATCGAGCGGACGTACCTGGTCGGGACCTCGACCTCGACGCTCATCTGCCGCGACTTCGCCCTGGCCCACCCCGAGCGGGTGAAGGGCCTGATCATGGTGGGGCCCATCTTCTGCCCGTACGGGTCACGGCGCCGCAAGTACCTCACGCAGTCCTGGCTCAACACGCTCGCGAGCGGGGGGGTGAAGGCGCTGTTCGCGCACATCTATCCCCTGGTCTACAGCGACCGGACGATCGAGAACGGCGGCTCTCCGGCATACCTGGCCCTGCGCGAGCGGTTCCTGGCCCTGAACTCCTATGAGCAGGTCCACCAGAACCTGTCCGCCTCGCTCACCAGCGACGACGACCCCAAGAAGCTGGAGCGCATCGTCTGCCCGACGCTCCTGCTGGCCGGAGAGGCAGACTTCCTCACCTGCCCCAGTTCGCTCGCGGCCGCCTGCCGGCTGCTGCCTGCCGGCGGCATGCAGATCCTCGACTTCAGTGGGCACATCCCTTATTTCGAGGCGACGGCGGCCTTCGAGGCGGCGGTGCAGAGCTTCATCGACGCCGCGGAGCGACGGTGAGCGCGCTGGCCGGCCAGCCCAGCGAGATGGCGGCGTCGATGCGTTTCGCGGAGCGGATCGGGGAAAACCTGCGGGAGGCCTGCCACGGCTTCGCGGCCCGCCCCGCGATGCGGATGGGCGCCGAGGAGTGGTCGTACCAGGAGCTCGGGGCCGGCGTGGAGCGGTTCCGCGACTGGCTCCTGGCCGAGACGACGGAGGGGCCGATCCTCCTGGTCCCCCGCAACGAGCCCTCCTCCGTGGCGATGGTGTTCGGGGCCATCGACAGCGGACGGGCGCCGCTGCTCGCCGACCCGGCATGGACCCCGGTGGAGCTCGCCGAAGTGGTCCGCCGCTCGGCGGCGCGGGCGCTGGTACTGAGGAAGGGCTCGGCCGTCCCGGCCGGGTTCGTCCTTCGCGCCGAGAACGGCGGCTATCAGCTCTTGACCGCCGAAGCGGGGGCGGAGCCGAGCGCGGTCGCCCTGCGAGAGGACACCGCCTTCGGACGGTTCACCTCGGGCACGACCGGCTTTCCACGCTGCCTTCAGTTCTCCGACGCCGCGGCGCTGGCGGCGGCGCGGGGCTGGGCGGAGGCGGCGCGGCTGAGTCCTGGCGATCGCGTGCTCTGCCTGGCCACCCTGAACAATGGCCTCTGCTTCAACACGTCATTGCTGCCGGTCTTCCTCTCCGGCGGCCTCCTCGCCTTCCACGCGGGACGGGTACTTCCCAGCTCTCTCGAAAAGAGCCTGATCGCGGTGGATGCGACCGTCTTCGTGGCCTTCCCCTTCGCTTACGACCTGCTGGTCAAGAGGCCGGCGGGCGTGCCGGTCGGTCCGGCCCTTCGCCTGGCCGTCAGCTCGGCGGCGCCACTCGCCGGCAGCACCCGGGAGGGCTGGCGCCAGGCCACCGGCCGCTCGATCTGCGACTACTACGGCGTGGCCGAGGTAGGTCCCTGCACGTTCAACGACGGGTCGGTGCCCGACTCCGTCGGCCGGCCGCTGGCAGGCGTGAGCTTCACCATCACGGACGAGGCGGGCCTCGAGCTGCCCGCGGGCGAGACCGGGCTCATCCGCATCCGGACCCGGTCGATGGCCTCCGACTACCTGGACCGCGAAGGGCCGCCCTTCGCGGCGAACCTCGACGAGGAGGGTCGCTACGTCAGCCGAGACATCGGGATGCTGGATGCGACCGGGCATCTCGTGCTGAAGGGGCGGCGCGGCCGCATGATCAACGTCGCGGGACGAAAGATCGATCCGGTGGAGGTCGAGGCCGTCGTGCGCCAAGTCCCGGGAGTGAACGACGTGTTCGTGTGCGGCGACGAGTCGCCCGGGCGGACGATCCTGGCCGCCTACGTCGAGAGCGAGTCGGTGACACGTGAGCAGCTCGTCGCGTTCTGCGTAGCCCGTCTGGCCGCGTACAAGGTGCCGCAGGACTTCGTCATCGTGCCGCGGCTGCCGCGCTCCTCGACGGGCAAGTTCTCTGCCCCCGGAATACGCGCACTCCAACAGGAGGGGACGACATGTCTGCCGTAGCTGGAAGGGACGTTCTGCTGAGCCGCCTGGTCGGCGTGCTGGAACGCTCCTCCGAGGGCCGCGTGGTCCTGCCCGAGCACGGCTCGGGCTGGCCGTCGCTGGACGCGCTCGGCCTCGACTCCGTGGGCATGCTCAACTTCCTGGTCGCGGTGGAGGACGAGTTCGGGATCGAGTGGCAGGACGACGTCCCACCCGAGGTGCTCTCGTCGCTGCCCGCCATGGCGAGCTTCATCGAAGCCGAGCTGAGCCGGGGAGGGACGCGATGACTGCCGCGGCCGAGGCCGCTCCTGAGGCGGCCGCCCTCTCGAGCGCGGAGGTGAAGCTCGCCGCCAACCTGGCCCTGGCGTCCCGGATGCTGTCGATGGACGGGCACG
>QHVM01000074.1:28177-56280 GCA_003223555.1 Acidobacteriota bacterium
CTACGCCGCGCGCGCCGACGTCAACGCGATCGTCCACAGCCACGCTCCCTGCACCCTGGTCTTCGGGGCCACCGACCTGGAGCTGAAGGCCGTCTCCCACGACGGGGCCTGCTTCGACGGCCGGCTCGCGCGCTTCACCCTGACCAGCCACACCGTGCTGGAGATCGACACGGGTCGCGCGATCGCGGCCTCGCTCGGGCAGGGATCGGCCGCGCTCCTCAGGAACCACGGCGGCGTCATCGTGGGGAAGACGCTGCGGCAGGCCGCGGTGCTGGCGCAGGTGCTCGAGCGCGCCTGCCGCCTTCAGCTCCTGGCCCAGTCGGCCGGCGTGCCCTACCACGTGGCCACGGCGGAGGACATCCGGCGCAAGCAGGACTACATCTACAGCGACAGCTCCCTCAAGGCGTACTGGGATTACTGCGTCCGGCTGGTGAAGCGGTCGGACGCGGAGGCGGCGGAGTGGTGAGCACCGCTGAACGAGTGCCGGCGCAGTTGCTGTTCGACCTGGACCGGCAGGACGTGGAAGGGCGCCTGTCGCGCGTCCACAAGGTCTGCTGCCCGGTGGACCCCATGCGGCGCTACTGGGCAGGAGCAGAGGCCGTCGTGACCTCCGCTCCCCAGCTCGCCACCCGCCTCGTCCAACTGGGACGGCTGCTGGAATGGTCCTACGGCTACCGCGCTCCGCGCCATCTCGGGCAGCGCCTGTCCCGGCGCGCCCCATCGGCGGGCGGCCTCTATCCGACGGAGACGTTCCTCCTCGTCGACACGGGCGCCGCCTGGAGAGTCCTCTACTACCACTTCATCCATCAAGCGTTCTTCGCCGTGCCGGGCACGAACGCCGCGGCGGTCGCCGCGGACCTCGGCCTCCGTCCGGGAGAGGCGGCCGTGCTCCTGGTGAGCGCGCTGTGGAGGACGGTCCAGCGTTACGGCGTGCGCGGCTATCGCTACTGCCTCCTCGACGCGGCCCACGTCGGATGGAACCTGGCCTCCGTGGCCCAGCGTTGCGGTTTCGCGGCCTCGGCCCAGACCGGCGGGCTCACTGCGCGCGCGCAGGAGTCCCTGGGGCTGGAGGACGGAGAGGCCCTGGTGCTCTCGATGGTCCTGCGCCCGGGCGCCCACGAGGTCTCGGTGCCGCGCCCACCGCGGCCGAAAGGCCTGGAGCATCTCTTGCCGCCCGCCGCCGAGGACACTCCGCTACTCAACCCGGTGCTGCGGCGCGTCGACACGTTCCACGGCCGCACGCTCGGAGGCGATCGCGCCACCTTGCCGCTCTCGGACCCGGCGTGCTGGGGCCCGGGGACCGGCCTCGAGAGCTGGGCCGACGACCGCTACTCGGCGAAGAACTTCCGCGAGACTTCCGTGCCCGTGGCGCTGCTCGAGCGCGCGGCCCAGGCGGCCCGGGACGCGGTGGCCGCCGATGGTGCGAGCGCCGCCGGCATCGGGGTGCACCTCATCGCGGTGCGCGTCGAGGGCGCGCCGGTGGGCGTCGGGACGCTGACCGACGAGGGCCGCCTGGTCTGGTCGGGCGGCCCCGAGTGGCCCTCCGAGGCGATGGCCCGGCGCGTGGGCGCCGCGTGCCAGAACCAGTCGATCGCGGAGCGCAGCTCGTTCCTGCTCGTGTTGACGGCGCCCTGGGACGACGTCCTGGCCAGCGGCCATGCCGGATACCGGCCGCTCGTCCTCGCGTGCGGCTTCGCCGGCGCCGCGCTCTACCGTGAAGCGGTGCGCCTCGGCCTGGGGACGACCACGATCGGCGGCTTCTCCGACGCCGCGGTTGCCGCCCTGCTGCGGGACCCGGCGCTCCACCCCGTGGCCATACAGGCCTTCGGAGTGCCCGAGCTCGAGGCGATCAAGGTCGACGCAGCGCATGTGGTCTGGAACTCGACGCCGCCGGAACTGCGGCGCCGACAACGGTGGGGGAGAACGCCATGAGCCGGGTACATCTCGTCACGGGCGCGACCGGGTTCGTCGGGGGCGCCCTCGTCCTGGAGCTGCTTGCCCGCAGCGACGACGAGCTCGTCTGTCTGGTGCGCTGCGGCAACGACGCCGTCCAGGGTCAGAAGAGGCTGCTCAAGAGCCTGCGGGAGGCGGCGGTGGGCTACGACCGCCTCGACCTGCTCCCCGAGATCGAGCGCCGATGCCGCGCCGCCGCCGGCGATATCACGCTGCCCGACTGCGGTGGGCATATCGCGGACCTCCGGGGCCTGTCGCAGGTGTGGCACTGCGCCGCCTCGCTCAACTACGAAGAGGAGAACGAGGCGCAGATCCAGCTCCACAACGTCGCTGGCACCCGCAACGTGCTGGACGTGGCCCGCCGGCTCGGCGGTTCGGTGTTCAATTACGTCAGCACGGCGTACGTGGCCGGCAGCCTCTCGGGCACGATCCTCGAGCAGCCGGTCGCGGACGGCGTGACCACGAACAACCGGTACGAGCAGAGCAAGATCGCCGCCGAGCGCCTCGTGGCCGGGAGCGGACCCTTTCACGTTCGCATCCTGCGGCCCAGCATCGTGATCGGCCACCGCCGGACCTTCGTCGCCACGAGCTTCACCGGCCTCTACGGGTTCATGCGCGAGCTGCATTGGTTCAAGCGCCAGGTCTCCCGGCGGCTGGGCGACTTCCTGCGCATCCGGCCCATGCGGCTGCGCGCGCAGGCCGACGTGCCGCTCAACTTGATCCCGATCGACGCGGTGGCCGCCAACGCTGTCGGCATCGGCCTTTCCAACAGCTCGCACATGTTCTTCCACCTGACCAACGACGCGCCGGTGGAGGTGGAACGCGGGCTGCGACTGCTCTTCTCGCTCATGGAACTGCGCACTCCGCGCTTCGGTCGGTCCCCTCTTGAGTTCACGACGCTCGACGAGGTCCTCGACCGTGAGCTTGAGTTCTACAACTCCTACGTGGCCCATCCCAAGACGTTCGACCGCAGCCACACCGACGCGGTCCTCGGTTGCGAGGCGTCGACCTGCCCGCTGCCGGACGACCGCCTCCGGCTCGTGCTGCAGTGGTACCTCGAATTGCTGGAGGCGCGCGCGGCCGGCACCGCCGACCAGTGGGCTCCACCCGCGGAGCCGTCGACGCAGCAGTGCGAATCGCGCGCATGAGCGCCGGAGGACGACTGCGCGTGGGCTTCGTGGTCTATCCCGGCTTCACCGGGCTGGATCTGGTCGGCCCTCACGAGGTCCTCGTGCGCATCGAGGAGGCAGAGTGCCTGCTCGCGGGCTCGAGCCTGGAGCCGGTCGCCTCCAGCGGCGGCCTGCGCTTTGTGCCGGACCACACGTTCGCGGGTTGCCCGTCGCTCGACGTGCTTGTCGTGCCGGGAGGCCCCGGGCAAGGCGCGGCCATGGACGACCGCGAGCTGATCTCCTTCCTGGCCGAGCGCGCCGCGCAGGCCGCGTGGACGGCGGGGGTGTGCACAGGCGCGCTGCTGCTGGCGCAGGCGGGCGTGCTGCGGGGCCGGCGGGCCACCACGCACTGGCTGGCCATGCGCGAGCTGGAGCGGCTGGGAGCCCGGCCGGTGCGCGCGCGCGTCGCGCGTGACGGCACGACGATCACCGGGGCCGGGGTGTCGGCTGGGATCGACTTGGCGCTCTGGCTGGTGGACCTGCTGGCCGGATCGGAAGAGGCCCAGCGCATCCAGCTCGCCATCGAGTACGACCCGCAGCCGCCCTACGACAGCGGACGGCCGGAGAAGGCACCGCCCCACATCGTCGAAGGCCTCCGCCAGCGCAGCCGGTTCAGCCAGGAAGGAGCCTGATCGCCACGCCGCATGCGTCCCTCGGCGCCGAGTTCCTCTTCATCTCTCTCCGGCAGTGGGGATAAGGCTCGTCGTCCCGGTGACGCTGCTCACGTCACCGGAGGAGCAGCGGCACGTCATTACCGATCGTGGCCACGCGGAGCTTGCCGCCGACTCCAATGCCTGCTGAGCTGCCAGCAGGGGTCGCGCGTCGCGACCGTGCGGCCGAGGGAGGCCGGCCGTGATCGTGATGAAGTTCGGCGGCACCTCGGTCGGTTCCGCCGACCGGATCCGGGGACTCGTGGACCAGGTGGAAGAGCGGCTGCTCCAGCGGCCGGTGGTGGTGGTTTCGGCCCTGGCCGGAGTCACCGACCTGCTCATCCGCGGAGCCGGCCTGGCCCGCGACCGCGATCCCCAGCTCGCCCCGTTGGTGAGCCGCCTGGCCGATCGCCACCAGGACATGATCCGCGAGCTCTTCGGTCCGGGACCCTTCCGCGACCGGCTCCTGCGCCACGTCGCAGACCTGATGACCGAGCTGGGGTCGCTCTACGCCGCCGTGAGCGCGGCGCGCGAGCTGACGCCGCGCAACCTCGACGCCATCGCGGGGATCGGCGAGCGGCTCTCATTCGAGATCGTGGCCGCGGCCCTCGAGGCGGGGGACATCGCCACTCGCGCCGTCGACGCCCGTCGGCTGATCGTCACCGACGAGAGCTTCGGCCGGGCCGTTCCGCTGATGGATGCGACCGCCCAGCGCGTGCGAGAGCTGCTGCGGCCGCTGGCAAGCCAGGGGGTCGTGCCGGTGATCCCCGGGTTCATCGGCGCCACGCCCGAAGGCGTCGTCACGACACTCGGCCGGGGCGGCTCTGACTGGTCGGCTTCCATCATCGGCGCCGCGCTGCCCGCGGCCGCCATCGAGATCTGGTCGGACGTCGACGGCATCATGACCCTCGATCCCAAGGTTGCTCCTGGCGCCACCCTCATCCCCGCGATCGGCTTCGAGGAGGCCTCGGAGCTGGCCCGCTTCGGGGCCAAGGTCCTCCATCCCGCGACGCTCCAGCCGGCGGTGCAGGCCGGCATCGCGGTCTGGGTCTTGAACTCGTTCAACCCGGCCGCGCCGGGTACTCGCATCGACGTGCAGCCCGAAGACGCCGCAAGCGAGCCTCGGGGCATCGCCTTGCGGAAGGAGGTCTGCCTCGTTCTGATCGCGCCGCCGCGCCGGTCCGGCGATGGCTTCAGGGCACGAGTGTTCGACGCCTTCGCGCGCCACGATACGCCTGTCGACCTCCTCGCCAGCTCCGAGGCCTGGCTCTCGTTGACCGTCAGTGACGCCACCAGGCTGCCGGACGTCGTGGCAGAGCTAGCCGCCGTGGGTGAGGTCCAGGTACTGCAGCGGATGGCCACCGTCACCGTCGTCGGCCGCGGGTTCGCCCGGCGGCCGGGCGCTGGGAAACGGATGCTGGCGAGCGTCGACAACCTCCACGTCCTGATGATCGCCGGCGGCAGTTCCGCAGAGAGCCTGTCGCTGGTGGTGCCCGTCGAACAGGTCGAAGAGGCGGCCAGGCGCTTGCACCGCGAGTTCTTCGAGCAGGAGGCTCGCGAGGACCCGCAGGGAGAACCACCGGAAGCCTGCGCAGTCGCCGCGTGGGGCGCGTAACGAGCTTTCCCGGCGCCGATCGCGCCGGTCCCCGGCGTGCGCGGCCGCCCGAGCGTTGGCCTTCCCGGCGAGAGCACGCGCGGGAGCCCTATGGTGGCGCGTGGCCCCGATCGAAACGCCGGGCCCGGCCGAGCGCCGCCGGCCGCTCGGGCTGCTGAGCCGTCCGCCCGTGCAGGCGGCGCCGCACCTGCTCGGCCAGCTCCTCGACCGGCCCTGGCGGAGAAGGCTGCCTGGCGGCCCGGATCGTGGAAACAGAGGCCGGCCTGGGCGAGGACGACCCGGCGGCCCACCCCCTGCCCGGGCGGGTCCACGTCCAGCCGCCTGCCGACGAGCCGCGTGATCTCCGGGCGGCGCGCCGGGCGGCCTCGCCGTGCCATCTTGCGGCCCTGCGGCCTCGGTGGTTGGGCCCAAGCCACCATGCCAACCTGAGGGCATACGGGAATAGAATCCCGTTCCTCGACCAGGGAGAGGGTGGCGATGGAGGCGAGGACCGCGTTCGTCCGCAGGGTCCTCGGGGTCGCCGGCCTCTTGCTGATGGCGGCGGCCGCGGTCGCGCAACCGGCCCCGGCCGATCTGCTGCTCGTGAACGCTGGCGTCTACACGCTCGCCTGGGACGACCCCTCGCCCGACGGCGCGCCGGCGGCGAACGCGCCGCGCGCGGCCACCGGCTTCCGACCCGACGCCGAGGCGGTCGCGGTTCGCGGTGACCGCATCGTCTTCGTGGGGAGCGCAAGGGGTGCCCAGGCCTACCGCGGGTTGAAGACGCGCACGATGGATCTCCGTGGGGCCACCGTCCTACCCGGCCTCGTCGACTCGCACACGCACATCGTCGGCCTGGGGGAGCGGCAGAGCCAGGTCGATCTGGTCGGCGTCGCTTCCGAAGAGGAGGCCGTCGAGCGCGTGGCGGCCTTCGCGAGGCGCATCCCCAAGGGGCAGTGGATCCTCGGGCGCGGCTGGGACGAGGGCGCTTGGGCCAACCGCTATCCGACCAAGACGCTGCTCAGCGAGCGGGTGCCCGCGCATCCGGTGCGGCTGTCAGGCTTGCACGGCTTCGCGGTGTGGGCGAACCGGCTCGCCCTCGAGCGCGCCGGCATCACGCGGGCGAGCGTGGCGCCCGAGGGGGGAGAGATCGTCACGGACCCGAGCGGAGAGCCCACCGGCATTCTGCTCAACCGCGCCACGGCCGTGCTCGAGAAGGCCGTCCCGGAGCCGACGGAGGAGCAGTACAAGGGTCACGTCCTCGCCGGCCTCACGAGGATGGCTCGGGACGGATACGTGGCCATCCACGAGGCCGGCGCCGACCGCCGCCTCATGCGGGCCTTCCAATCCCTGGACGCTGAAGGCCGGCTGCCCGTCCGCGTCTACGCGATGCTATCCGCGCGCGACGTGGACCTCTGCCGGCAGTGGCTGCGGCGCGGCCCCGATCGCGACAACGGCCGCATGCTCACCACGAGGTCGGTGAAGGCCTTCGACGACGGTGCGCTGGGCTCGCGGGGAGCTCGGCTCCTCGAAGACTACTCCGACCGGGTGGGCCACCGCGGCGTGGGGGGCACGCAGTACGGTTTCGACCAGGCCCTGGTGGCCGGCATGATGGAGGCCGGCTTCCAGGCCGCCATCCACGCCATCGGCGACGCCGGCAACCGCGAGACGTTGGACTTCATCGAGTCCGTCCTCGCGGGGCGGCCGGAGTCGCGCTTACTCCGTCATCGAATCGAGCACGCCCAGGTCCTCCATCCGGAAGACGTCCCGCGCTTCGCCCGGCTCGGCGTCATCGCCTCGATGGAGCCGCCGCACTGCGTCGAGGACAAGGCGTGGGCGGAGGCGCGGCTCGGTCCGGTGCGGGTCAAGGGAGCCTACGCCTGGCGCACGCTGCGTAAGGCGGGGGCGCGGCTCGCCTTCAACTCCGACCTCACCGGCTCCGACCACGACATCTTCTACGGCCTGCACTCCGCGATCACCCGGCGAGACAGGAGCGGAGAGCCCGCCGGTGGCTGGCATCCCGAGCAGCGCATGACCCCGGAAGAGGCGGTGCGCGGATACACGACGTGGAACGCCTACGTGGCGTCGTGGGACAAGGAGTCGGGGGTGCTCGCCCCGGGCAGATGGGCGGACATCACGGTGATGGACATCGACCCCCTGGTGGTGGGTGCGACGGATCCCGACCGTCTGCTCCACGGCTCGATCCTCGCCACGATCGTGGCCGGCAAGGTGGCCTACGTGACGGACACCCTGGGCAAGGCGGGCGGAAAATGAGAGGCCGGCCATGACGCTCGCCCGCCGAATGAACCGAAGGACGTTCCTCTCTGAGACGGGCAAGACGCTCGTCGCGAGCTGGACCGCGGTCGCCGCCGCGAGCGTGGAGCCATCGATCGCCGAGAGCCCGGCCAACGTCTCGTCGGGCTCGCGTCAGGTCCTGGTCCTCGGTGCGGGCCTGGCCGGCCTGGCTGCCGCCTACGAGCTGAAGAAGGCGGGCTACGGCGTTACCGTCCTCGAAGCGCGCACGCGCCCGGGAGGCCGGGTCCTCACCTACCGTGATCCGTTCGCCGACGGGCTCTATGCCGAGATGGGCGCCGAGTACGTGGATTCAACCGACGAGTACGACCACCGCTTCTGCCAGGAGCTGGGCCTCAAGGTCATGACCGCGAAGCTCTACGACGCCATCTTCGTGCGCGGGCAGCGGTTCAAGATGGCTTCGTTCAAGCAGAACAAGGAGAAGCTCCCCTACGCCGGCACGGAGGGCGGGCGGCTGTTCGGCCAGGAGGCCGCCTACCTCAGGCGCCTGCTCGCGCTGATCGCCGATCCGGAGAAGCTGCCGCCCGAGATCCTCAAGCTCGACAACCTGTCGGTCGTCGAGCTGCTGCTCCAGGAGGGCGCCCCGCAGGACATCATCGCGCTCTACACCTACACGCAGGCCACCGAGTCCACCGCGCGGCCGCCCGAGATGTCGGCCCTGCACATGGTGCGCAGCCATCGCCGGAGCTTCAGCGAAGACACCGACGAGGGCCGCATCCTGGGCGGAAACGACCAGCTTCCCAAGGCCCTGGCCCGCTCGCTCTCCGGGCAGGTCCTCTACAACCGGCCGGTGCGGAGGATCGCCCACGACCCCGAAGGCGCCGAGGTATTCTTCGAGGAGGGCGGGTTGCTGCGCTCGCTGCGCACGCCGCGTCTGGTCGTCGCCATCCCGTTCAAGGTACTGCGCGACATCGAGGTCGCGCCGTCGTTCTCTCCCGCCAAGACGAAATGCATCGCCACGCTGGCGTACGGGCACGTGATGAAGATCGCGATGCAATACGAGCGCCGCTTCTGGGACGAGCCCGACAGCCTCGGCCAGCGCGTCTTCACCGACACCATGCTCCGCCGCGTGTATCACTTCTCGGTCGACCAGCCGGGACCACGAGGCATCCTGATGAGCTTCACCTCGGGGGCCGATGCGGAGGCGCTCGGGTGGCTCACCGAAGCGGAGCGGCTGCGCGTCGCGGTCCAGGAGGCGACGAAGATCTGGCCGGAGGCCCCGCGCCATTTCGAGGGCGGCGCGGTCAAGTACTGGAACGAAGATCCCTGGATCCGCGGCAGCTACTCCTTCGAGGGCGTGGGCCAGGCCCGCGACTACCTGCAGATCGCCGCCGCCCCGGAGGGCCGCGTGCACTTCGCAGGCGAGCACACCTCGATCCACCGCGCCTCGATGAACGGCGCCCTCGAATCCGGCGTCCGCGTCGCCGCCGAGGTCCAGAAGGCGGAAGGGGCCTGATGCCTGCGGATCGGCTCGACCGACGATCGTTCCTCAAGGTCGCGGGAGCGCAGGCGGGCGTCCTCGCCCTGTCCAGGCGGGCGAGCGCCCAGCCGAGCCCCGAGGCCGTGGTGGTCGGCGCCGGAGCTTTCGGCGGATGGACGGCGCTCTGGCTAAGGGAGATGGGCTGGCCGGTCACCCTCATCGACGCCTACGGCCCCGGCAACTCGCGGGCCAGCTCCGGAGGCGAGACCCGGCAGATCCGCGCCGGCTACGAAGACCGCGAGCTGTACACACGCTGGGTGCTCGAAGCCTTCGATCGCTGGAAGGCCCGCGAGGCGGAGTGGGGAAGGCGCCTCTTCCATGAGACTGGGCGGCTGCTGCTCGCGCCCGAATGGAACCGGAGCCTCGAGACCACCAAAGCGGCGCTCGACAAGTATCGCGTGCCCAACGAACGACTGTCGCCCGACGAGCTTCGACGCCGCTACCCGCAGATGAACCCCGAGGGAATCGGGGTCGCGCTCTTCGAGCCCACCACCGGCGTGCTGAAGGCGCGCGAAGGCTGCATCGCGGTGGCCGAGGCTTTCCAGAAGAAGGGCGGCCGCTTCCGCATCGGGCGCGCCACCCTCGGCCGGCGATCGGGCTCGCGGCTCACCGACGTCGCCCTGTCCGACGGGACCTCGATCGCCGCTTCGAGCTTCGTCTTCGCCTGTGGTCCCTGGCTGGCCAAGGTCTTTCCCGACGTCATGAAGGGAAAGCTCTTCACCCCCCGGCGCGACGTCTTCTTCTTCGGCACGCCGCCAGGGGACGACCGTTTCAGCTACCCGAACTTCCCGAACTACTCCGAGGACGACTCGCTCGGCTACTACGGCTTCCCCAGCATCGACCATCGCGGCTTCAAGGTGTGCCCGGTCGGAGAGAAGACCGCCTTCGACCCCGACACCGACGAACGGCTCGTCTCGCCGTACCAGGTGAAGCGCGCCCGGGACTACGTGGCCCTCCGCTTCCCCGCCCTCAAGGACCAGCCGGTCGTGGAGT
The DNA here is from genome assembly GCA_003223555.1 of Acidobacteriota bacterium. GTDB lineage: Bacteria > Acidobacteriota > Vicinamibacteria > Fen-336 > Fen-336 > AA32. Next base: position 38,330 of record QHVM01000074.1, read on the forward strand.
CGCGGGTGTGCCAGCTCGAGATGAGCGTGGACGAGCACTTCATCGTGGACCGGCACCCCGCGCTCGAGAACGTGTGGCTGGTGGGCGGGGGGTCGGGACACGGCTACAAGCACGGGCCGGTGCTGGGGGAATACGTGGCCCGGCGGGTGATCGGGCAGGACAAGAATCCGGAGCTGGAGCCGGTCTTCCGGCTGAAGGCGCAGGCGTTCCCGGCATGAGGCCGGGGCTGCCTGGAGGACCTCAGACCTCCTTGTAGAGCGCGCCGCCGGCCAGCGCCCCCGCGACCGCCGCCACCAGGCCCCCGGCGGCCGATGCGGCGACCAGGCCGAACGAGAAGAGGCCCGTGAACCACCACGCGGCGAAGGCCAGGTGCGTGATGAGCCACAGCGCGAGGCCGGCGACGACCGCGGTCTTCGGACCCGGCCCGTATCGCGGCCGGATCGAAGCGTAGAGCCACACGAGCACGATGCCGCAGAGAAAGCCGAACGTCAGCCAGCCGGCCAGGCTCTGCGACTGCGCCCCGCCCGACATGTCGATGCCGAGCCGCTTGGTCTCTTCGGCCCACCTCGCGCCGAGGATGGCGCCATTGGTGAGGCCGTCGATGACGTCGATCACCACACCCGCGAGGAGCCCACCACCGATCACACGTCCGACGTTGATGCCCGCCATTCGCTCCTCCTTTTGAGCTGGGGGGTGCTAGCGGCGCACCCCCCAGACCCCCACTCGCTTCGCGGGAGTGAATCCCGCTCCGCTCGCAGCCTCAGAGAGACGGAACTTACCGCGTTGCCGTTAGAATCTCCACTCCCCGATGATCGCCAGGCCGATGCCGCGGCGGGCCATCCTCAAGGCGGCCGGCCTGGCCGCCCTGGGCGCCGGCCTTCCCGCCTGCGCCAGCCGGCGACCCGGGTCGCTCGTCTGGCCCGAGCCCCCGCGCCGCTTGGCGCGCGTGCACGTGTCGGAGGACCGCATCATCCGGACGGTCGTCGGCCTGCGTCCTTTCCGGCCGTCGGGTTTCGTCGTCCGCACCGAGAAGATCGGCGACACGACCGTCGTCCACAACTACGGCCACGGTGGCGGCGGGATCACGCTCTCCTGGGGCACCTCGGAGCTCGCGGTCGAGGAGGCCTGGAAGACCGGGCAGAGGCGCTTCGCCGTCCTCGGCTGCGGCGCCGTGGGGCTGGCCAGCGCGCGCCTCCTCCAGCAGCGCGGGGGAGAGGTCACGATCTACGCGAAGGACCTCCCGCCCCGCACGACGTCGAACATCGCGGGGGGCCAGTGGTCTCCCACCTCGGTCATGGACGGCGACCGGCGTACGGCCGAGTCCGACGCGCTGCTCGCGCGCGCGGCCCGGCTGTCCCACCGCTCCTTCCAGCAGCTTCCCGCCGCCGAGTTCGGCATCCGCTGGCTCGAGAACTACGTCCTGTCCGACGAGCCGCTCCAGGAGTGGTGGGAGCAGAGCCTCGTCCGCGACCTCTATCCCGAGTCCCGGGAGCTGCGACGGCACGAGCACCCTTTCCCCGCCCGCTACGCCCGCCGCTTCACCACGATGCTCATCGAGCCTCCCATCTATCTCAGCGCGATGCTGCGCGACGTGCGCTTGGCCGGCGCGCGGATCGTGGTGCGGGAGCTGAGCCGCCGAGAGCAGGTGCAGGAGCTTCCCGAGCCCGTGGTCGTCAACTGCACGGGCCTCGGGGCCAAGGCCCTCTTCGCGGACGAGGAGCTGCGACCCGTCAAGGGCCAGCTCACGTTCCTGCTGCCCCAGGCCGAGGTGGACTACATCGTCATCGGCGACGGTCTCTACATGTTCCCGCGCCGCGACGGGATCCTGCTCGGGGGCACCTTCGAGCACGACGTCTGGAGCCTGGACGTGAACGAAGAGGCGCGCCGCCGGATCATGGCGGGCCACCGTGCCCTGTTCGAAGGCATGCGCTAGAGATGGGAGGGACGTCATGAGTCCAGGACCCCGACTCGCTCTCTGGGGGCTCATCGGGCTGGGGGCGATCGCACCCGCGAAGATCGGGCGGGGAGAGGATCGCGGTCTTTCGGTATCCCTCATCAAGATGCCCTATCGGGGCGAGCGCAACCTGCCCGACCTCTCCGGGTCTCCGGACTACGTCGAATCGGGAGGTCTCGCCAAGCTCCTCGAAGGGCAGGGGTGCCGGCTCCGGCCGATTGCGAGCGTCGCCCTGGCGCCGGAAGAGCGAAACGCCTACGGCGAGTGGAACCGGCTGGGCCTGGCCAACGCCCACCTGGCGCGGATCGTCGCCGCCGAGGTCAAGGAGGGCGGTTTCCCGGTCGGGCTCCTCGCCAACTGCAGCGCGCTTATGGGCATGCTCGGCGGGCTGCAGCGGTCCGGGCCCTCGTCGCGGCCCCTGCGCGTCGGCCTCGTGTTCATCGACGCCCACGGCGATTTCAACACTCCGGAGACCACGCTGAGCGGCATGCTGGGCGGGATGCCGGTGGCCATCTCGGCCGGTCTGTGCCTGACCCGGCTGCGGCTCAAGTCGGGACTCGACCCGGCGCTACCCGAGCGCCACATCGTGCTGGCCGGCGCGCGCGACCTGGACCCCCTCGAGCAGGACCTCCTCGATCGCTCGGCCGTCGAACGTCTCTCCGTCGAGGACATCAAGACCCGATCGGCGAGCGTCGAGGGCCAGATGAAGAGGCTGGAGGGCCTTACCGACGTCATCTACGTCCACGTCGACATGGACGTGCTCGATCCGCCCGAGGTCTCCGGCCATCCCCTCGCCGTTCCGGGCGGCCCGACGAGCCGGGAGCTGGCCGCCGCCCTCACCGAGATGTTCCGGCACGCGAAGGCGGCGGCGTTCGGGGTGGCGTCCACGCCGTCGGGCGACCAGGACCGCGACGGGCGCTCTCGCCAGGCTGCCTACAACCTGATCCTGGGCGCGATGAAGGGCGTGCAGGAGCGAGGCTCGCTCACCAGGGACTAGCCCGGCGGCGCTCCGCCCGCTGGAGGAAGGCGATGCCCGAGCGCGGAGAAGGCCTCGGCCGCGGCCACCCCGACCTCGCGGCCGCGGAAGTCTTCCATCAGCTGAACGTGCTGGCGGACGATCTCGTCGCCGTGCTGGCTGCGGTGGGCCAGCAGGGCGGCCTTCTTCTTCTCGCGCCGGCTCGTGACGTCCACGTAGTCGGTGGGCGCGAAGCCCAGCGACTGGTGGCCGGTGTTGACCTCGAAGAAGTAGAGCGGGAAGCGCCGGTGAGCGGCCAGCCAGGCGCGCAGCACGAGCTGGGCCGCCACCTGGTGGTCAGGGTGCGTGTCGAGGGGCCATTGCGCGAACACCACGTCCGGCTTCTCGGCCTCCAGCAGCGCCGCGAACTGCGTGGCCCGGGGGCCGCTCAGCTCCGTCGCGCCGTCGATCTGTCCGGCGAATACCGGCCGGACGCCCAGGATGCGGCAGGCCTGCTCGGCCTCCGCGGTCCGGATGGCCGCCGCTTCCTCGAGCGACTTGCCGGCGATGCCACGCTCGCCCCGCGTCAGGTAGATGATCGTGGCCCGATGGCCCAGCTCCGCGTAGGCGGCCAGCGTCCCCCCGCATCCGGTCTCCGGGTCGTCCGGATGCGCCCCCACGCAGATCACGTTCCACGCGCGGGCGGCCGAGACGGAGGGCGCCGGTGGAGTGTCGGCCTCGGCGCCGAGGCCGGCCAGGCCCGCCAGCGACTGGCCGACGAAGGCGCGACGCGACCGGGGGAAGCTCACGGGGGTCCGATTCTAGCGGACATGGCCGCCGTCCCGGCGCAACATTCTTCAAGCCGCCGGACGGCCCCCGCTGTAGATTCCTCTGATGCCGGATGGGACCGGGAGCCGGTCTTCGGCATCCCGCAGGAAGGACACGAGAATGAGCGAGATCGCGCGGATCGTCGAGCAATTGAGGCAGGCCCACGACGGCGAGGCATGGCACGGACCCTCGGTGGGCGAGGCGCTCGAGGGGGTGAGCGCGGCCGGAGCGGCCCTGCGCCCGATCGCTTCCGCCCACTGCATCTGGGAGATCGTCCATCACGTGCGCCTGACCGACGAGCTGGTGCGGAGGCGCGTCACCGGCGAGCCCGCCACCGATGAGGCGGACTGGCCCCCCCGCACCGGCGCTGGCGAGCCGGCATGGCGTGCCGCGGTCGACGAGCTGAAGGCGGCCCAGCGCGCCCTGCGCGACGCGGTGTCGAAGCTGCCCGAGGCGCGGCTGCACGAGAACATTCCCGGCAAAGACCACTCGTACTGGTACGAGCTGGTGGGGATCGTGAACCACGACCTCTATCACGCCGGGCAGATCTCGTTGTTGAAGAAGGCGCGGCAGCCGTGAACCGGGCAGATCCGGCAATGACGGCCGCCGACGTCTCAGAGAAGCGAGGTCTTCACGGCTGGGAGCTGGACGTCCGCCACTACTGGGTCGACGTCGCCGCGCGCGGCCTGGAGGGCGAGGCCCAAGGCGCCCTGCGGTTGAACCACGAAGTAGGGCTGTCCCAGGAAATCGCTCTTGAACCCCGGCCACAGCGTGACCCCGGCGCCGGAGCGCGCTTCGAAGTAGTACTGGAGTGGATAGGCCGAGTCCGTGTATTCGGCCGGCACCTCCGCGCGCCAGGCGGCGCTCTCCCGCTCCATCGGCCGTGAACGGTACCGCTCCGCCTGATTGAGGCGGCGATACTGGAGGATGATGGAAGCCGCTTCCCGGGGCGCGCCAGCCTCGATGGGCAGAGGCCGGCCCGGCCGAAATGACGCGGGGGGCGTGTGCTCGATCGGCATGCTCCGGGGCGGCCGGGTCGCCTCGGCGCGCTGCCGCGCGCTCCTCCATCGCGGCGATGTCCCGGTCGATCGCGGCCAGGCGGTCCTGCCAGTGGCCGCGCAATTGCGGGTCGGAGCCGAACGTGATGTCTCGGACGTAGGCCGCCGCGGCGCGGGCGGCGAAGTCCCAGGCCTGCCGGGCCTGCCGGTATTGGCCGACGGCCTCGTCCCGCGCTCGGCGATCGGCGGTGCGGTCGAAGAGGGCGAAGAGGACGGCGGCCCGGAGCTTCCGGGCGAAGAACCGGCCGATCCCGGCCGCGATGGCGCAGTCGATGGTGAGGCGGCGATAGGCGGCATCGTTGCGGTCAGCGACCAGGGCGTCCGACCTCGCCAGATCGGCGGCCGAGGACTCGGACCACTGATCGAGCTGGGCCGCCACCGCGAGCGGGGAGACCTTCGCGAGCGCCCGGCCCGCCAGCAGCGACTCCGCGTGCTCGTCGACGGTGGCGAACAGCTGCGGATCGAGGCTGCTCACCGCGTCGAACACCCTCGGCGCCGGGGTGTCCGAGTACGAGCCCGGCCGCGACGGGTCGAAGATCGACATGTTGCTGTAGATCTCCGGCCAGTAGTTGTTGTTGGCGGCCGAAGGGCAATGAGCGCTGGTGACGAGGGGCAGGATGCGGCTCGACTTCGCCAGGCCGGACTCGATCGCTTCGGCGGCCGGGCCGAACTCGTGCCGGAGCTGCCGCCGCCCGACGTCCGGATCGGCGTCGGGAGAGTAGGCGAGCCGCCCCCAGAGGCGATACGTGTACTCGTATTTGCGCCAGTCCCCGCCCGCCGGCCGCAGCGACGGGTCGGCGTACGCGTCGCGCCCGCCGGGCCGGCCCGAGCCCTTGCGGCCCTTGAACGACAACGGCTCCATGAACTCCACGCCGTCGGCACCGAGCGCGCCGAACGTGCGTCCGAGTTGGGCGGCGTAGGCCGGGTCTCCCCAGAGCAGCAGCCGCTGCGTGCCCGGCCAGACGCGGTGCAGGATGCCGTAGCGGCGGCCCGTCACGAAGAGATCGCCGTAGCTGTAGCGCATGTGGCTGCGCGTCCCGGTGCTGAGGGCCATGAGGCGGTCGCGGCCGGGCTCGGCCTTCGGCAGCTCCAGGTCGCGGATGGACGACTGGAGGTAGGGCAGCCCCATGTGCTCGGCCCAAAACTTCGGCGAGACGCGGACGGGAAGGCCGGTGGCGAGGGCGAGGTCGATCATCTTCGGGTCGACGCCCTTGGCGTGGAGGTCGATCTCGACGGGGCGGCCCGCGCGGGAGGCGGCGCTGAAGACCGTCTTCCAGAAGTCGTATCGTCCCGGGTCGCCCTCGGGGATGCCGCTCTCGCCGTGGGTGCGGAACGTCAGGCCCTTGATCGCCGGACAGGCCTCGAGCAGCGTGCGCAAGGCATCTCGGCAATACGCCGCATGACCCTCCTTCGTCAGGCCGTCGATGGTGTAGTTGGCGTCGGGGCTGTCCGTCCACTCGAAGGCGTGGGTCCACAGGCCGAGCTGGAAGTGCAGGCCGCGCCGGGCGGCTTCTTCGCCTATGAAGCGGAGCGTCTCCATGTTGCGGTCGCGCTCCGCTTCGTCGAGCCCGACGGCGCGGACGCGGTAGCCGGGAACGGAAACGAAGAAAGGATAGGGAAAGTAGAAATACGTGTCGCGGAGCTGCCGCGCGAAGTCGTAGCCCAGGCCGAGGGCGAGGTTGATCCGGTTGAAGCGGTGGGTGACGAGCATCGTCAGGTAGGCCGGCCAGAAGGACCGGTCATGGAACCAGCCCTTGTCCTCGACGTCGCTGGCGAAGAGCCTCATCGCGCTGCGGACGCGGCAGGCGGGCCGCTCCACGGTCTCCGCCGACGATCGCAGGGCCTGGGCCGGGTCGGCCGAGCAATGGACGCGATCGGCCAGCTCCGTCAGCGCGTAGACCAGGCCCGGCGGATCCGGCGCGGCGGCGACCAGGATCAGGCGGCCGCCGTGCCGGACCGGCACCATGGCGAGCGACTCCGGCATGTCGAGGGCGCCGACCCGGGTTGGACCGAGCAGCTCGCGGGCGATCGCCGTCGCGCTGCCCGTGCCGACGATGCACAGCTCGTCGGGCTTCGCCTCCTCGAGCCTTCCGCAGATGCGGGCGGCCAGGCCGCGCGCCGCGCACGTCTCCCGCAGGTGCCCCGCCGCCCACTGCGCCGGACCGGCGGAGGCGATCGGGTCGGACCGACTGCAGACGACCGCCACGCCGGCCGCCGCGCGCGGCCCGCCGCCACTGGACGCGGGGCCGGGAAGGCCGCGGCCAAGCGGTCGTGCCGTGGCGTACCCGGCCAGCGCGCCCACGCGCCGCAAGAACTGCCGTCGATCGACGGCCCGGCCGCGCGCCGTGCTCAGGCCTCGTCTCGGGGAAGGAGCGGGAAGCCCATGTGTTCCGCTGAACGCCGGACGCGGCCGTCGAGCGAGAGCAGGGCCAGGTCCGGAACGAGCGCCCGCGCGAGTGTGGCAGTGGCGAGATGGATGGCGTCGAGCGTCCGGATCGGCTCCGCCGGGAACGGTTGCCGGGCACGAGCCACCGTCTCGGTGTCGAGGTCGAAGATCACCCAGTGTTCGGCCGTGCCCGCGAGCACTGCTCGTCGTTCAGCCGCGACTGGCTGGGGTAGCACGTTCGTGCTCATGCCGCGGATGAGAGCTCGATCGCACTCGATCAGCGTGAGGCAGGAGGCGAGGACCAGCTCCGCCGCGCTGAGCGACTCTCGAACTGCGGGCGCCCTCGCCTCATCGAGGAGCCAGCCCAGGATTGCGCTCGACTCCGCGTAGACGTTCAGCGCTCGCCTCGCTCCTCATCGAGGAGCTTTGCCGCGGAGCCGGGCGGCGTCACGGACCCCAGAGCCGGATAGAGGTCGGGGCGGTTGGGCAATCCCAGCCGGGCCCGCCCCTGCCGGACGGCCTCGAGCAGGGCCGGGTAGGGCAGCGCGATGCGCGGGCTGGGCTGGCGCAACTCGGCCACGACTTCGCCACGGTCCGTGACCAGAATCTCTTCCCCATTTCGAACCAGGCGGAGATACTCGCTGAGGCGATTCTTCAGCTCACGCACACCGACAGCCTTCATACCGCTAATGTAGCTACATGAGGCCACATCTGTCAAGGGCCGTCAGAGCCGCTTGACGAGGATCTTCGAGCGCCGGCCGCTCTGCTCGTACTTGTCGCGGCGCGCGGGCGGAAGGTCCTCCGGCGTGCCCTCCGCGAAGCTGGCCTTCGACTGGAAGAAATTGAAGGCCTGGGTGGAGAGGGCGAGCAGCATCTCCAGGCCCATCTCCCGCGCGCGGTCCTCGACGAACTGCGTCATCCGGCGGCCGATGCCCTGGTGCTCGTGGGAGGGCCGCACGCGCAGGCACGCGACCTCGCCCTTCTTCCCGTCCGCGGAGACGTGGAGGGCGACGCAGGCGACCGGGTTGCGGTCCACCTCGTAGATGTAATAGTCGTCGAGCTGGGCCTCGATCGCGCCGGGCGACCGCGGCAGGAGCTCCTCGCTCTCGACCGAGGTCCGGATGAGCTGGTGGATCTGGCGGACGTCGCGCCTCCGCGCGCGGCGGATCTGCCGGTACTCGTTGGCGTAGACGAGGGTCCCGATGCCCTCGTTCGAGAAGACCTCGGCCAGCAAGCCTTCGTCGACCGTCCCGTTGATCACGTGCACGCGCGGCACGCCGAACCGGCAGGCGGCCACCGCGTGGCGCGCCTTGGACGCCTGGCCGGGCGCGACCTGGCCTCTCTCCACCGCCCCCGCCAGCTCGTCGACGGAGACCTGGCGGGCGAGGACGCCGCCCACCGTGAGGCCGTCGGCGGTGGTCATGTACACGAGCTTCACCGCGCCGAGGGCCTTCGCCACCTCGAGGGCGACCGCGTCGGAGTTGACCCGGTAGGTGCGGCCGTCGCCGTCCATCCCGAGCGGGGGCAGGACCGGAACGATGCCGCTGGAGAGCAGCGTCTGCAGCAGCTCCACGTCGATGCGCTCGACGCGGCCGGTGAAGAGGTGGTCGACGCCGCGCAGGATCCCCAGCGGGTGGGCGATCACCGCGTTGGTGGCCGCCCCGCGGAGGTCGGCCGCGCTCAGCCCCTGGAGGATCTCGTGGGTCAGCCGGTTCGCGGCGGTCAGCGCCAGCTGCAGCGTGGCGGCGTCGGTGACGCCCGACCCCTCGAGGTCGGAGGGCTCGGCCACCTTCTCGTCGGCGAGGGCCTGGATCTGGGCCGAGGCCCCGTGGACGAGGACGATGCGGATGTTGAGCGACCGGAGGACGGCCGCGTCCATGAGGATGTTGCCGAAGTTGTCGTCGCTGACGATGGCGCCGTCGGCCGCGATGACGAAGGTCCTCTCGCGGAACTGCGGCACGTAGCGAAGGATGCCCCTCAGGTCGGTGGGCCTCATTTCCGGGTCCGCCCTCCGACCTCAGTAGACCACGAAGCGGGCCTCGACCGCCTCGGTTTCGAAGCTGGACGCCCTCCGCGCTCTGCCGGTACTGTCTCCTTCAACGTAGAATCGGATTGCAGGCTCCTCTTTCCCTTGTGAGGCCGCCTCTCCAGGCGGGACATGAACGACCTCGCACGAGACGTCCGGCAGGCGCTGCGCGCGATGGCGCGGCAGAGGGGGTTCACGGTCGCGGCGCTCGTGTCGTTGGCGCTGGGCATCGGCGCCAATACGGCGCTCTTCTCGGTGACCTACGGCGTGCTGCTGCGCCCGCTGCCGTATGCCGACACCGACCGGCTGGTGCGCCTCTCGGAGCACCACCCCGGCGCGAACGCGCCGGTGAGGACGCTGCTCAGCAACCTCACCTTCCATGCCTGGAGCGACAGCGCGCCGCGCACGCTCGACGGGCTGGCGGCCTACCGGGGGGGCACCCTTCTCGAGACGAGCGGCCGCGAGGCGGCGCGCATCGCGGGCGTCGCGGTCTCGCCGTCGCTTTTCGCGCTCGTCGGCGCGCGCCCCGCGGCGGGTCGGCTGCTGCTCCCCGAGGACGCCGCTCCGGGCGCGGAGGCCGTCGTGGTGCTGTCGGACAGCCTCTGGCGCGAGCGCTTCGGCGGAGAGGCGTCCGCGATCGGCCGCTCGCTCACGCTCGACGGCCGGCCGCGCACCATCGTCGGCGTCGCGCCGGCCGAGTTCTATTTCCCCTCCCGCGAGGCGCGGCTGTGGACGCCGCTGAGCGTCCCGCGCGGATCCGCCGACCCGGCGAGGCAGTCGATCGAGGTCTTCTCGGCGCTGGGACGGCTGCGCCCAGGAGCGACGGTGGCCCAGGCCTCCGCCGAGGGAACCGGCGCCGCGCGCAGCGTGACGCGGCCGCCGCTGGCCGAAACGATCTTCGGCGAGGGCGGCCCGGTGGAGGTGCGCGCGGAGATCCTCCTCGACGCCATCACCGCGCAGGTCCGTCCGGCGCTGCTCGTGTTGATGGGAGGCGTCGGCTGCGTCCTGCTCATCTGCTGCGCGAACGTGGCGAACCTGCTGCTGTCGCGGGGTGTCGCGCGGCAACGCGAGCTGGCCGTGCGCGCGGCGATCGGCGCCAGCAGCGGCCGGCTGGCCCGGCAGCTCGTGACCGAGAGCCTGCTCTTGTCGGGCGTGGGAGGCGCGCTGGGCCTGGCGCTGGCGGCGGCGCTGCTTCGCGCTCTTCCGACGCTCGCGCCGGCCAACCTGCCGCGGCTGGCTGACGTGCGGATGGACGCTCGGGTGCTCGCGTTCGCGGCCCTCGCCTCGCTCTCCGCGGGGCTGCTGGCGGGCCTGCTGCCGGCGCTCCGCTCGGCGCGCATCGAATTGCTGCCGGCCTTGCGCGACGGCGTGGGCGCCTCGGCGGGCTCCCGCACGCTCCGGCTGGGCGGCGGCCTGATGGTGGCCGAAGCGACCCTCGCCGTCGTCCTGCTCGTGGGCGCCTCGCTGCTGGCGCGCAGCTTCTTCCGGCTGGTGGCGGTCGATCCCGGCTACGACGCCGCGAACGTGCTGCTGGCGCGGGCGTACCTGCCGGGGACGAATCGCGCGCCGGAGCGGACTCGCGCGTTCGTGGATGCGGTGCTCGAGCGGCTGCGGGCCACGCCGGGCGTAGAGGCCGCGGGCGCCGGAAACATGGCTCCGTTCGTGGGCATGACCGCGCTGACCCAGTTCACGCTGCCCGAGCCCGGTCCGGGAGGCGAACGGGTCCTGGCCCGCGCGGTGACCTACGCGGTCACGCCCGGCTACGCGGAGGCCTTGTCGCTGCGGCTGCGCCAGGGACGGCTGCTGCAGAGCGCCGACCGCGCATCCGGCATCCGCAACATGCTCGTCAACGAAGAGTTCGCGCGGAGCTACCTGAACGATGCCAGGCCGATCGTGGGCCAGCGCTACCAGGGCCTCTACGGCGCGACCGGCGTGACCTCGGAGATCGTCGGCGTCGTGGGCAACGTGCTCAAGAACGGCCTCGACGCCAAGCCCCAGAGCGAGATCTACCTGCTGCCGGGCCAGGGCTACAGCCTGCCGAGCGAGCTCAGCATCGCGATCCGCGCCCGCGGCGACCCGATGAAGCTCGCGCCGGCGCTGCGCGCCCAGGTCGCCCAGCTCGAGCCGATGGCCGTCCTGGACGTCGCGACCCTGGAGAGCCGTGTGTCGGCCTCGGTGGGGCAGCCGCGCTTCGCCGCGTCGTTGCTGGCCGCGCTCGCGATCTTGGCCCTGGCACTCGCCGCGATCGGCCTTTACGGCGTGCTCTCCTACAACGTGTCGCAGCGGCGCCGCGAGCTGGGCGTGCGCGCGGCGCTCGGCGCCAGCCGCGGCGACATCCTCGGCCTCGTGCTGCGCCAGGGCCTCGCGGTCACGGGCCTCGGCCTGCTGCTCGGCGTCGCCCTCGCGGCCACGCTCACCCGGATGCTCGAGGGGCTGCTCTTCGGCGTGACGCCGTTCGACGCCGTGTCGTTCTCCGCGGCACCGGCCTTTCTGTTCGCGGTCGCGGTCGCCGCTTGCTTTCTGCCCGCATGGCGCGCGGCGGCAGTCGATCCGGCCGAGGCGCTGCGCTGCGAGTAGGTTTCGGCCCGATCGAAGGAGATCGCCCCGTTCGGCGTGCGCGTCAACAGGGCGCGCCGGGCTTCATCACCGCTCGTCGTCCGGGCCGTGGGCCGCGGTCCTGGCCCCGCCGCGCGAGAGCACCGCGCCCCGCGCCGGCAGCGTGGATGCATCCCATCCCCCGCCGAGCGCCTTGACGAGGCCGACGCTCGCGGTCATCCGGCGGGTCAAGAGGTCCACCGCCGCGCGCTCGTTCGCGAGGGCGGCGTTCTGCGCGGTGACGACCTCCAGGTAGGTCGTGATCCCGCCCTGGTAGCGGTTGCGGGCGAGGGCCAGGAGCCGCTCGGCCGCCGCCACCGCCACCGCCTCCTGGTCCGCCTCCTCGGCGAGGATGCGCGTCGCGGCCAGCCCGTCCTCCACCTCCTGGAAGGCCCCCAGGACGCCCTGGCGGTACTCGGCCACCGCTACATCGTACGACGCCCGCGCCTGCTCGACGGCGGCGCGCCGCTTGCCGCCGGTGAAGAGCGTCTCCACGATCGAGGGCCCGATGGACCAGAAGCGGTTGGGGAGCGAGAACAGGCCGGCCAGGGTCCCGCTCTGGAAGCCGGCGGAGGCGCTCAGGAGGAAGCGCGGGAAGAACGCCGCCGTGGCCACTCCCACCTGCGCGTTGGCGGCGGCCACCTGCCGCTCGGCGGCCGCCACGTCGGGACGCCGCTCGAGCAGCTCGGAGGGCAGCTCGAGGGGGATCGCCGGCGGCGTGTGCCCGATCGGCGCCGGCGGGATCGACAGCCCGGCGGGCGGCTGGCCGACCAGGATCGCGATGGCGTGCTCGAGCTGGGCGCGCGCGATCTGAGCGTCGGTCGCTTGCACGCGCGTCGTCTCGAGCTGAGTCTCGGCCTGGGCCACGTCCACGCCCGACACGACGCCCTGGTCGTGCCGGTTGCGCGTGAGCTGGAGCGCCCGCGTGTCGCCGGCCACCTCGGTGTCGAGGAGCTGCTTCTCGGCGTCGAGCCCGTGGAGCTGGAACCAGTCGGCGGCCAGCTCGGCGTGGAGGCTCAGGCGCACCGCCTCGAGGTCGGCCGCGCTCGCCTGCGCGCCGGCGACGTTGGCCTCGAGGTTCCGGCGGATACGCCCGAAGACGTCGGCTTCCCAGGAGAGGTCGAACGGCACCTGGTAGACGGTGGTCGTGGCCGACTGGCCGGTGCCCCCGCTCGCCGGGCTGGCCGCGCTGGCCCGGCCGCTCCCGTGCGCCCTCGTCACCGCAACGCTGCCGGTGACGGTGGGGAACAGGTCCGCCCGCGCCCCCCGGGCGACCGCGCGCGCCGCCCGGTAGGCCGCCTCCGCCCGGGCCAGGTCCTGGTTCGCCTCCTCCACCTGCTGCTCGAGCGCGTCGAGGTCCGGGTCGCCGAAGATCTCCCACCACTTCCCGCGCGCCGCGTGGTCGCCGGGCTCGGCGGCCTTCCAGTCCTCCGGCCGCTGGCCGGGCGGCGGGGGCTCCTTGAACGCGGGCGGGACGGGGGCGGAGGGGCGGGCGTAGTTCGGCCCCACCGCGCAGCCGCAGAGCACCAGGAGGCCGGCGGGGACGATCGCCCCCGTCCTCATCAGGCCCTCCCGGCGGCGGGCACCGCCGCCCGCTCGCGCCCGCGGAGCCGCGCCCACCGCAGCTGGAGGCGGTCGAGGTAGAGGTAGACGACGGGCGTCGTGTAGAGCGTGAGCATCTGGCTGAAGACGAGGCCGCCCACGATGGCGATCCCGAGCGGGCGGCGCAGCTCGGAGCCGGTGCCGAGGCCGATGGCGAGGGGCAGGCCACCGAGCAGCGCGGACATCGTCGTCATCGTGATCGGGCGGAAGCGGAGCAGGCAGGCCTGGAAGATCGCCTCCTCCGGACCCTTTCCCTGGTTCCGCTCGGCGTCGATCGCGAAGTCGATCATCAGGATCGCGTTCTTCTTGACGATGCCGATGAGGAGGATGATCCCGATGAGGGACATGATCGAGAGGTCGTTGCCGGTCAGGAGGAGGGCGAGCAGCGCTCCCACGCCCGCCGACGGCAGCGTGGAGAGGATCGTCACGGGGTGGATGAGGCTCTCGTAGAGCATGCCGAGGACGATGTAGACGGTGAGGAGCGCGGCGGCGATCAGGACGGGCTCGTTGGCGAGCGACTCCTGGAACGCCTGCGCGGTCCCCGAGAAGCTGCCCCGAATCGTGGCCGGCAGGCCTATGCCGCTCTCCGCGGTCCGGATGGCGTCGACCGCCTGGCCCAGCGCCACCCCCGGCGGCAGGTTGAACGAGATCGTGACGGAGGGGAACTGCCCGGAGTGGTTGACGGTCAGGGGCGCGGTGGACGTCTCGTAGCGGGTGAAGGCGGAGAGCGGGACGAGCTTGCCGTCGTTGGCCTTCACGTAGACATAGCCCAGTCCGCCGGGGTTCTGCCAGAACTCCGGCGCGACCTCCATCACCACGTGGTACTGGTTGAGCTGGGTGTACATCGTGGTCACCGGCCGCTGGCCGAAAGCGTCGTAGAGCGTGGCGTCGATCACCTGGGGCGTGATCCCGAGCCGGGCCGCCGTTGGGCGATCGATGACGAGCGAGGCCTGCAGCCCGCGGTTCTGCTGGTCGCTGTTCACGTCGGCCAGCTCCTTGAGCTGCCGGAGCGTCCGCAGGACCCGGGGCGACCAGGCGAAAAGCTCCTTCGCGTCGTCGGCCTGGAGCGTGTACTGGTACTGGGCGCCCCCCATGCGGCCGCCCACCCGTACGTCCTGCACGGGCTGGAGGTACAGGGCGGCCCCCGGCACGTGGGCGAGCTTGCCGCGCAGGCGGGCGATGACCTGGTCCGCGGTCACGTCGCGGTCCCCGCCCGGCTTCAAGGCCACGAACATCCGGCCCGAGTTGGAGGTCCCGCCGATGAAGCCGGTGGCGCCTTCCACCGCCGGGTCCTGCATGACCGTCCCCACGAAGGCGGCCAGCTTCTTCTGCATGGCCTGGAAGGACGTGTCCTGGTCGGCCTGGATCGAGCCGTTCAGGCGTCCCGTGTCCTGCTGGGGGAAGAAGCCCTTGGGGACCTTCGCGTACAGGAAGACCGTCGCGGCCATCGTGGCGAGGGTCGCGACGAGCGTGACCGGCTGGTGCTTCAAGACCCAGCCCAGGGTGCGCTCGTAGGCGTGGAGGATGGCGTCGAACGCCCTCTCGCTGGCCCGGTACAGCCGTCCGTGGGACTCCCGGCCCTTCTCCTTCAGCAGGCGCGCGCACATCATCGGGGTGGTGGTGAGCGAGACGAGCAGCGAGACGGCGATGGCGACCGAGAGGGTGACCGCGAACTCCCGGAAGAGGCGGCCCACGATGCCGCCCATGAGGAGGATCGGGATGAAGACCGCCACCAGCGAGATGCTGATCGACATCACGGTGAAGCCGATCTCCTGCGCCCCCTTGAGCGCGGCCGCGAAGGGCGGCAGGCCTTCTTCCAGGTGGCGGGTGACGTTCTCCACGACGACGATCGCGTCGTCGACCACGAACCCGGTGGCGACGGTCAGGGCCATCAGGGACAGGTTGTCCAGGCTGTAGCCGAGCAGGTACATCACGCCGAACGTGCCGATGAGCGAGATCGGCACCGCGACGCTGGGGATGAGCGTCGAGCGCCCGCTGCGCAGGAAGACGAAGACCACCAGGATGACGAGGAGGATGGAGACGCAGAGGGTGATCTGCACGTCCCGGACCGAGGCCCGGATGGTCCGGGTGGCGTCGATGACCACGGACAGCTTGACCGTGGGGGGGATCGAGGCCTGGAACTGGGGGAGCAGCGCGCGCACCCGGTCGACGGTCTCGATGATGTTCGCGCCCGGCTGGCGGAAGATGATGATGATGATCGCCGGCTTGCCGTTGGACAGGCCGCCCGCCCGGATGTCCTCGACCGAGTCGGTCACCCGGGCCACGTCGCCCAGCTTCAGCGCCGCGCCGTTCTGGTAGCGGATCACGAGCGGCTGGTAGTCGGCCGCTTTCAGGAGCTGGTCGGTGGTGGAGATCGACCAGCCGCGGGCCGGCCCCCCCAGGGCGCCCTTGGGCCGATTCGCGTTGGCGGCGGCGAGGGCGACCCGCACGTCCTCGAGCGACAGGCCGTTGTTGTTGAGCGCCATCGGGTTCACGTCGACCCGAACCGCCGGCAGCGCACCGCCCCCCACCACCACCTGCCCCACGCCGTCGACCTGGGCCAGCCTCTGCTGCAGGATCGTGGAGGCCATGTCGTACATCCGCGCGCGCTCGACGACGTCCGAGGTCAGCGAGAGGAGCATGATCGGCGCGTCGGCGGGGTTGACCTTCCGGTAGGACGGGTTGTTGGGGAGGTTGGCCGGAAGCTGGCCCCGGGCGGCGTTGATCGCCGCCTGCACGTCGCGGGCGGCGGCGTCGATGTTCCGGCCGAGGTCGAACTGCAGGGTGATGTTCGTCGAGCCGAGCCCGCTCGACGAGGTCATCTCGGTCACGCCCGCGATGCGGCCGAACTGGCGCTCGAGCGGGGTGGCCACCGAGGAGGCCATCGTCTCCGGGCTCGCCCCCGGCAGCCCGGCCCCCACGTTGATGGTGGGGAACTCCACCTGGGGCAGGGGCGATACCGGCAGGAGCGTGTAGGCGATCGCCCCCGCCAGCGCGATCGCCACCGTGAGCAGGGTCGTGGCGATCGGCCGGTGGATGAAGGGCGTCGAGAGGCTCACACCCCCTCCGCCGCCTGCAGGTCCCCCGGCGCTCCCGCGCGCCGGCCCTTCTTCACCAGCCGGCGGGCCAAGCGGTCGAAGGCGAGGTAGATCACGGGCGTCGTATAGAGGGTCAGCATCTGGCTGAAGATCAGCCCGCCCACGATCGCGATGCCGAGGGGGCGGCGCAGCTCGGACCCGATCCCCGAGCCCAGCGCGAGGGGAACACCCGCGAACAGGGCGGCCATCGTCGTCATCAGGATCGGGCGGAAGCGGAGCTGGGCGGCCTGGAAGATCGCGTCCTCCGGCGCCTTGCCCTCCTTGCGCTCGGCGTCGAGGGCGAAGTCGATCATCATGATCGCGTTCTTCTCGACGATCCCGATGAGCAGGATGATCCCGATGAGGGCGATCACGGAGAAGTCGGTCCGGCACAGCATCAGCGAGACGAGCGCCCCCACCCCGGCCGAGGGCAGCGTGGAGAGGATCGTGATCGGGTGGATGTAGCTCTCGTAGAGGACGCCGAGCAGGATGTAGACCGTCACCACCGCGGCCAGGATGAGCAGGGGCTGGTTGGTGAGCGAGGCCTGGAAAGCGCGCGCAGTTCCCTGGAACTCGCCCTGGATCGCCGGGGGCAGTCCCACCTCGGCCTGGGCCTTCTCGATCGCGCGCACGGCGTCGCCGAGCGAGGCGCTCGGGGCCAGGTTGAAGGAGACCGTCACCACCGGGAACTGTCCCTGGTGGTTCACGGCGAGCGGCGCGCTCTGGAGGCGGACGTCGGTGAAGGCGCCCAGGGGGACCGTGCCCCCGCCCGCGGCGCGGAGGTAGACCTTGTTCAGGTCGTCGGGGGCGGCCTGGAAGGAGGGGTGGGCCTCCAGGACCACCCGGTACTGGTTGAGCTGGGTGAACATCGTGGAGACCTGGCGCTGGCCGAACGAGTCGTAGAGCGTGTCGTCGAGCATCTGGGGGGTGATCCCCAGGCGTGAGGCCGTGGTGCGGTCGAGCACGAGGTGCGCCTCGACCCCGGCGTTCTGCTGGTCGCTGGCTACGTCGCGCAGCTCGGGCAGCGACTGGAGGCGGCCCACGAAGCGGGGCACCCAGATGCCCAGCTCCCGCGGGTCGGGATCCTCGAGGCTGTACTGGTACTGCGTCCGGCTGACGCGGTCCTCCACGGTCAGGTCCTGCACCGGCTGGAGGAACAGCGTGATCCCGGCCGCCTTCGCCAGCTCCGGCTGCAGGCGGCGGATGATGTCGCCGGCGGCGGCCTTGCGCTCCTCGAGGGGCTTCAGGTTGATCTGGATCCGCCCGCTGTTCATGGTGGTGTTCGTCCCGTCGATCCCGATGAACGAGGAGAGGCTCTCCACCGCAGGGTCCTGCAGGATCACCCGGGCCAGCGCCTGCTGGCGGTCGGCCATGGCGGGGAAGGACACGGTCTGGGACGCCTCCGAGATGCCCAGGATGACGCCGGTGTCCTGCACGGGGAAGAAGCCCTTGGGGATGACCACGTAGAGG
>QHVM01000031.1:0-10488 GCA_003223555.1 Acidobacteriota bacterium
CCGAACCTCCACGCGCGTGAGCTGGTCGAGGTGCAGCGCGGTCAGGATGCGGATCGAGGAGTCGACGATCTCGACTCCCAGCCCGTACTCCCGCCACAGCGCGCCCGGCCCCCCCCATTGCTCACGGACGTGCTGGATGGCCGCCTCCTCCATCAGGTACATGAAGTGCTTGAACCCGAGCCAGGCGCCGATGTTCGAGCCTTCGAAGGGCGCATAGGCTTCGCGTCGCGTGGCCCGCGCTCCCGGCCGGGCCGCGCCTTTGGCCGGATCGATGGGCCACTCCGTCATCCCCATGGCTTCACCCCCTTGCCACGCGAAGCCCGGCTGCACCCCGCGATCGAAGCGCCCCCGCGCGCCGGCCGCAGCCGCGATGCCGGCCCAGGAACTGCCCGACGATGGCGCTGAACTCGGCCGGGTTCTGCAGCATCGGGAAATGGCCGCTCCCGCGAAGAATGCGTGCCTCCGCTCGCGGCAGCGCCGCCGCCAGCTCGCGGCTGTATCGCGGGCGCGAGGCGATGTCCTCCGACCCGCCCAGCACCAGCGCCGGCCGCTCGACGTGCGAGAGGTCGAGCCGCGGCGTGCGGCAGAACAGGCCGAAGAACTGGAGCCAGCCCTCCGGCCCGATCCTCTCCCGCACGCGCGCCGCCATCAGGTCGACCGTCGGACGGCCGGCATGTGAGGGCCGACGGGCCACGAGGCCCTCGCGCAGGAAGCCGTGGAACCGGTCGACGGCGGCGTCCTGGTAGAAAGGGCAGACGAAGACGATGCTCTCGAGGCGCGCGGCCCCGTAACGGTCCAGGTAGGCGAGCAGCGCGGTGGCGGCGAAGGAATGGGCGACCACCGTGAAGCGGTCGAGCCCGAGGCCGCGGAAGATCATGTGCAGCGAGCGGGCGGGGGCCATCGCCCATCCCCGCCCCCCGTCGCTGGCCCACGGCATCTCCACGCACAGGGTGCGGGCCCGAGCGCCCAGCCGCCGAGCCACCGGGGTCCAGATCGACCAGCTGGCCGCCATGCCGTGGAGGAAGACGATGGCGTCCTGGCTCGACCGGCCGCCGCCCACCGGCTCGTAGACCTCCAGCGGGCGTCCGCCCACGTCGATCGTGCGGCGGACATGGGGCTCGTCGCTCACTCGGGCTCACGTTGCGCCGGTCCATTCCCGCCGCCTCGCATCACCAGGCTCGAGGCGCCCTCGCGCCGGCTGCCGCTCGTCAGCACGGCGGTCTGCTCGTTCGCGGCCGCCGCCCGTCCCTGCAGCCATAGGCTGGCGGCCACGCACTGGAAGACGCCGAGCGCGCCGTAGAGCAAGCCGAAACGCCCGGAGAGGTCCAGCACACGCGGCGGGCGGGCCCCATCGAGCGGCAGGGCAGACCCTTCGATGTCCGCCGACGATCCGTCCTCCTCCGGAGCGATCCACAGGCCGGGCCGCCGTCGCCCGGCGCGCCGCAGCGCGGCATCGATGGACCCGGCGACCGGGCTCGCCCCCTTGTCATGAGCGTAGGCGTCGATCTGCGCGTAGGTCCGAGCACCTCGGGAAGAGGCCGAAGAGGCGGCCTCGATGATCACGGCGGCCGCGCCCCCGACGAGGCGCGCCTTGCGCTTGCCGTCCCCGCCCCCGGCGGCCTCGAGCAGCCGGCGCGCGGGCGGATGGGCGGCTTCAACCCCGACGACCAGGACTCGGCGGGCGCGTCCGGCTCGGACCGCGACGGCGGCCAGGTAGAGCGCATCGGTGCCGGACGAGGCTCCGTTGCAGACCGTGAGGTTCACGCCGCGGCAGTCGAACCGGATGGCCAGCGTGCTGGCGATGACGTTGCTCGAGGCCTTGGGGAGGTCCATCGGGCTCAAGGCCTCGGCCGACCCGCGCCGCAACACCTCCACCACGCGGCAGACGGTGTCGAGGTTGCCGAGGTTGGAGCTGACGACCACCCCGGCGGCCTCACCGGGGTCGTCGCCTGCCCGCGGCGCCTCCTCGAGCGCCTCGGTGGCCGCGCCGAGCGCCATGAGCGTCGCCGTGTCGTGGTAGCGCGATTGTCTCTCGCCCCGCCGGCTCGCCGGATCGAAGTCGCGGGGCTCGTGGCCGTCGTCCAGCGCCGCGAGCAGGTCCGCGGCGCGATCGATCTTCGCCGCCGCCACGCCCAGCCCGGTCACGACGGCCTGCTCACGCACCGGGGCCATCCGGTGGCCGTTCCAGGATCACCACCGCGTTGAGGCCCCCGAAGCCGAAGGCATTGACCTGAGCGACCCGCACCTCGGCCGCGCGCGCTTCTCCGGTCACCAGGTCCAGATCGCGCGCTTCGTCGATGAGGGCGGACACGTAGGCGGTGGCCGGGATCAGCGAGCGGCGCATCGCCTCCAGCGCGGCCACGACTCCCACCAGGCCGGACGCGCCCGACGTGTGGCCGACCATGGACTTGAGCCCGGTGACGGGGACCGGCACCCGGCGCCGGCCGAACACCTCGCGGATGGCGAGCGCCTCGGTGCGGTCGTTCTGCTCGGTGCCGGTGCCGTGCGCGACGAGCAGGTCGACGTCGGGCGGCGCGATGCGCGCGCGCCGCTGCGCCTCCCTCATCGACGCCTCGATCCCGTCCTGGCGCGGCGCGGTGGCGTTGTAGGCGTCGCAGTTCATTCCGACACCCTTCACCACGCCGAGCGGCGACCGTCCCCGCGCCCGCGCCGCGTCTCGCCGTTCGAGCACCACCGCCGCAGCCCCGTCGCCCATGAGCACGCCCTTGGGAGCGGCCCCGAACGGGCGCAGCGCGGAGAGGCCCACCGGGTTCACGCGATCGAGCATGCCGAACATGCTCTCCGTCACCGCCTCGCCCAGCTCGAGCAGGTCCTCGGCCACGCCGAGGGCGAAGCTGGACGCGGCGCACGCGTTCGAGAGCGTGAGGGTGAGGCCCGCGAAACCGAGGTCCTCGCGCATGGCGTCGGCGAAATGCAGCCGTTCGGGGCGGAGCGCGGCCCCCCCGGCGTGCCACAGCTCCACGCTCCGCAGCTCGCGAAGGCCGGTGCCGACCACCACGACCATCCCCTCCGCGCCGGCCTCGACCCCGGCGTCCTGCAATGCCTGACGGACGGCCCGGCCGAGCAGGCGAGAAGAGCGCATCGGCTCCACCTGGCCGGCGATCTCGTAGGCCGAGCGCTGCTTGAACAGGCGCGGCTCGAAGTACGCCAGCGGCCCGAGGCCGCTGGCGCCGCGACAAAGGGCCTCGAAGAACTCGACGCGGCCCTGGCCGATGCTGGTGACCACGCCGGCGCCGGTGATGACGAGGTCGCCCACGGACGCGCGAGCCTCAGTCGCCCCGCTTGAACAGCGCGCAGGCCACCGCGCCGTCCTTCCCCGCCGAGGTGACGAGCCCGTAGCGCTGCGCGCAGCCGGGCCGGCCGAGGTAGGCCAGCAGCGCCGTGCACTGGAACGCGCCGGCCGCGCTGTAGCACTCGCCGATGAGCGATTTGACGTCGAGCCGCGCCGGGCGGCGGTCGCCGAACACGATGTCCATGGCCAGCGACTCGACCGAATCCGCCGCCTCGGGACCGCAGCTCGCGCTCAGCGCGCCGACCTCCTCCGGCGCGACGTCGCACGCGCGCATGAGCCGGTTCAGCCACGCGGCCAGGCCCTGGGCCTGCGCGGTCACGCCGCCGCCGCGCGTCCGGCCGTAGAAGCCGCTCTCGCAGCCGAGCAGCTCCGCGATCACCGGACGGGCGCGGTCGCGGGCGGCCTGCAGCTCTTCGAGGAGGAGGATCGACGCCCCCTCGCCCGGGTAGACGTCCTCCTCGCGCGCCGATTCCAGGAACTCGCGATTTCCGGCGTGGTGCGCGCCCCACACCAGCTGCGCGCTCAGCTCCTCCACGCCGCCGGCCAGGATGGCGTCGGCATACTCCAGCGCGATGGCGCGCCCGGCGTACGAGACCGCGGTCAGCCCGGAGAGCTGGCCGTTGGAGACGGTCGTGTTGACGCCGCGCAGCTTGAGCCAGATCGCCACCTGGCCGGCCGCCGAGTTGAGCACGGTGTTGGGAAACAGCATCGGGTTCACCAGGAACGGCCGCTCGTAGAGCAGCGTCTCGCGCCCGAAGTCGCTGATGCTCTTCAGGCTGCCCATCGCCGTTCCGAGCACCACCCCGACGCGCGGCGAGTTCGCCTCCTCCACGGCAAGCCCACCGTCCTTGAGGGCCAGGCCGGCGGCGGTCACCGCCAGCGTCGTGGACCGGTCGAGGAACCGCGTGCCCTTCTTCCCCAGCCAGCGGGTCGCGTCGAAGTCGACCACCTGTCCCGCCCGCGCGCAGGGCAGGGGCGGCGAGTAATCGCCGGCTACCGGCCGCAGGCCCGCCTTCCCCTCCAGGAACGCCCGCGCGAACTCTTCCCGTCCGATGCCGATCGGCGAGACGACGCCGCACCCGGTGACCGCCACCCGGCGCGGCGGGCTCAGAGCCGACGGGCCGCCCATTCCTCCCGTCCCAGCATCAGGATGGCGTTGTTGCCGCCGAAGGCGAACGCGTTGTTCTGGGCCACGTTGACCTCGGCGTCGCGCGCGCGGTTGGGCACGCAGTCCAGCGCGCATTCGGGGTCGGGCTCCACGGAGTTGATGGTGGGCGGCAGGAAGCCCTCGTAGATGGCCAGCGCGCAGGCGCTGGCGGCGATGGCGCTGGCCGCGCCCATGGTGTGGCCGATCATCGATTTGACCGAGCTGACCGGGGGGGGCGAGCCCGCGAATACCTGATGGATGGCCGCGGCCTCGGTGAGGTCGTTGAGCCGGGTGCCGGTGCCGTGGGCGCAGACGTAGCTCACGTCGGCGGGTCTCAGCCCCGCCTGGTGGATGGCGCGCTGCATCGCGGTCACGATGCTGTCCCGGTCCGGCGAGGTCATGTGGACGCCGTCGCAGCTCAGGCCGTAGCCCAGGATCTCGGCGTAGACGCGCGCGCGCCGGAGGAGGGCGCACTCACGCCTTTCCAGCAGCAGCATGCCCGCTCCCTCGCCGGTCAGGAGCCCCTGACGATTCCGATCGAAAGGCTGACAGACCAGGGGGGCGACGGCGTTCAGGCGAAAGAAGCCGGCGAAGGTCTTGCGGGAGAGCGAGTCCGCTCCCCCGCACAACATGAACGGCGCCTCGCCCGTACTCACCAGGTCGTACGCATGGCCGATCGCGTAGTTCCCGGCGGCGCAGGCCGTGGCGAACGTGTTGACCTCGCCTTCGAGGCCGAGGTCCCTGGCCACGTTGACGGAGATGCGGCCGGCGGGAGCCTCCGCCATGTATCGGCCACGGAACCCGTCCAGGCCGTGGCGCACCCAGTCTTCGTTGAAGCGCTCGATGAGGAGCGTCTCGCCGTCGGTCGTGCCCACGCTCACCCCGCAGCGGCTGCCCTCCGCGTCCGCCGGATCGATGCGCGCGTCGTCCAGCGCCAGGCGGCTCGCGGCGATGGCGAGCTGGCTGGTCTTGCCGATCGAGGTCGGATCGAGGCGGCGTATCCAGTGCTGGGGATCGAACCCGCGGATCTCGCCCCCCCGCCGGAACGGAAAGCCCCTGGTGTCGAACGACGTGATCTCCGTGATGCCGCTCTTGCCGGTCCGGAGAGCCTCGCAGAAGGCCCGGACGCCGATGCCGATGCTCGACACCACGCCCAGGCCGGTGATCACGACGCGGTGACGTCGCACGTCTTCACCCCCTCGGACAGCGAGGCCTGCATGACCGCGCACACGCCCTGGAGCGTCGTCATCTCCGCCAGGCGGTCCTGATGGATGCTCACGCCGAAGGTCTTCTCGAGCTCGGCCATGATCTCGATCGCCCGCAGCGAGTCTGCCCCCAGGTCCTCGAAACGGGTCTGCGACCCGATCTGGTCCTCCTCCACCTCGATGATCTCCGCGATGAGCGTGCGGATCTTCGCGACCTGCGCCTCGTCGAGTGTCATGGACCCTCCTCTCGCTCCTCCGAGCGCTGACGGCTCCTTCGGCTCAAGAGCTGAAGTACTCTCCGCCGTCCACCCCGATGACGTTGCCGGTGATCCACGTGGACGGCGCCCGGCACATGAGCGCGATGGCCTGGGCCACGTCCTCGGGGGTGGTCAAGCGACCGTGGGGGTTGATCTCCCGCGCGCGCTGCACGATGCGCTCGTGCCCCGGGATCTTCCGGAGGGCGGGTGTCAGCGTGACCCCCGCCCGGATCGCGTTGACGGCCACGCCGCTTCGGGCCAGCTCGAAGGCGAGCTGGCGCACGTAGGCCTCGAGGGCAGCCTTGGCGGCGGAGACCGCCCCGTAGCTGGCCGCGACCTTGCTGCTGCCCGCGCTCGTGAGCGCGAAGACCTTGGACCCGCGACCGAGCAGGCCGGAGCGGTAGAGGTCCTGGACCCAGTACACGAGGCTGTTGGCCATGACGTTGAGCGTCATCTCGAGCTGGCTGGCCGAGATCGGCGGGCCGCCGCCGTCGGCGACGAGCGGACCGAGCGCCCCGAAGGCGAGCGAGTGGACCACCACCGCCACGCCCTGGCCGCCTCCGGCCAGCTCCTTCAGCTCGCCGACGACCGCCTCCCGCACCGAGCTCTTCGCCGCGTTGGCGTTGACGAGACGGCAGCGGGTCCCGTTGCCGCTGATGTCGGCCATCAACTGGTCCAGGCGCGGCTGGGCGGAAGAGGGGTCGAGGTGGAGTCCGTAGACGTTCATGCCCTCGGCATGGAGCTGCCGCGCGCAGGCCTCGCCCATGCCGCTCGACGCCCCCAGGATGAAGCACCACGGACGCTGGTCGCCCATGCCCGCCTCCTCTCAGGCCGCGGCCCCGGCCCATCGGCCCAGCGCGGCATGCCCCTGGGGGCTGGCCGCCACCACCAGCCCGGCATCCAGCCCCGACCGGCAAAGGTCCACGACCTGCATCATGGGCGAGACGGTCGAGCACTCGCGCCCGGCGCTCGCGGCGGCCGCCGCGACGATCCCGGTCAGGCGCTCGCATCGCGGGCAGCCGTGACCCGCCTCGAACAGGTGCAGGGGATCCGCTTCCGGCCCGATCAGTGCGGCCAGCGCGCCGTCCGACCCGCCATCGGCTTCCGGCGACGAGGGGCCTCCCAGGACCGCGGGCCAGAAGCGGAACAGGCTCGGCCCGACCTCGCCATGGACACGCGCACCGCGCTCGCGCGCCGCGGAGAGCAGCTCGAGGACCACGAGGCAGGCCGCGCCCTCGGCGATCGGCGCGGAGAAGTACCCTTGCAGGGCTTCGGGGGCCCGGCCCTCCACCGCCCCCGCCAGCACCATGCGCGCCCGCCCGCGACGGAGGCATTCCGTCCCCAGCGCCAGTGCCTCCAGGCCCGCGATGCGCGCGGTGGTGATGGTGACGTTGAAGGCGTGGAAACCGTAGCGGATCGAGAGCTGGCTGGCCGGGATGTTGACCGAGAAGTTCGCCGCCTCCGCGGGCCGGATCTGGTCGGCCCCGTTTCGAAGGATCGTGGCGTCCATGTCGGCCAGGACGGACCAGACGGCGAAGTTGGTGCCGAGCACGACGCCTCGCTCCCCACCCTGGTAGTGGTCCCCGACGCCCGCGTCGTCGAGGGCCAGGCGCGCGGCGGCCAGGCCGTACTGCGTCGCCGGAGTGAGGTACTTGAACCCGCGCTCTCCCAGGTATCGCGCCGGATCGAAGTCCGGGAACGGGAGCGTCCCGCCGCACGCGACGCCGGCTCCGGCGGCGCGGACCCTGGCGAAGCCCTCCAGCGAGGAGGCCGCGGGGGAGACGAGGCCGATTCCGGTGAGCGCGATCCGTTCCCGCACGGTCCTCACACCCTCCCCAGCACCATCGAGACGTTGTTTCCGCCGAAGGCGTAGGCATTGACCAGCACGTGGCGGATGGAGGCCGGCGTCGGCGCGTCGACGTGGATGGGCAACCGGCACTCCGCGTCTATCGCCTTCACGTTGCCGGTGGGGGGCACCAGGCCGCGCTCGAGGATCATGGCCGCGGTCGCGCAGGCCACTGCGCCCGCCGAACCCCCCGAGTGCCCGAGCTTGGCCTTGATCGCGCTGATCTTGAGTTCCCGGACGCGATCACCGAACACCCGGGCGAGCGTCTGGCTCTCCACCAGGTCGTTGAGGCCGGTGCCCGTGCCGTGGGGAAGGACGCAGTCGATGTCCTGCGGCGTCACTCCCGCCGCGCTCAGCGCGCGGAGCATGGCGGCTTCGATCCAGCGGCCGGTGGGATCCGGCGCGGTCGGGTGATAGCCGTCGCAGCTCCAGCCCGAGCCTTCGACCCGCGCCAGGGCCCGGCGGCGGCCGCGGCGGCGGGCGTGGTCCTCGCACTCCAGGATCAGCGCCGCCACGCCCTCTCCGAACACCGTCCCCTTGCGGTCGGCGTCGAACGGGCGGCAGGCCACCGGGTCGAGCGCTCCGAGGCGATGGAAGCAGCCCTGTCCGACCCGGCTGTAGATCTCGGAGCCGCCAGCCACCATCACCTCCCCCTCACCCGCGACGATCCGGTCGTGCGCCAGCGCCACCGCGTAGGAGCCGGCGGAGCAGGCGGTGGACAAGGTGGTGTTGGATCCCGTGAAGCCATGTATCTCGGCCAGTCGCGCCGCGATGTTGGAGAGGAAGAAGCTCGACGGCACGTCGAGGGGGAGCGCGGGCTCGGTGTGGCCCAGCTCCAGCCGGTCGCCCTCGCCCATGCCCGTCCCGAAGCAGACCCCGACGGTGGTGCCGGACAGGTCGGCCGGGGCGAGGCCCGCGTCGGCGAGGGCCATCCCGGTGGCCTTCACGGCCAGACGGGTCGCGCGGCTCTCGGCCCGCGCCGTCTCTTCGGGCGGCTGCTCGTCGGCGATGCGGTAGTACCGCTGGTTCTGGAGCAGCGCCGGGGGCAGGGTGGCGTGCTCCCGAGGAAGGCTCTCGCGATGGAGCAGGGATTCCCAGGAGCCGTGCGCGGAGTGTCCGAGGGGAGAGATGAGGCCGACCCCCGTGATCAGCACCCGAGCCGTCACGGCCGCGTCTCCTGGATCGTTCCCCGGTCGCGCACCGCCATGACGACGTGGTCCACGGTCAAGACGGTGCCGCCGTCGACCGCGACCTCGCCCGCGAAGACCGCCGAATCGCTGAAGACCTTCACGATCGACGCCCGGTGCGTGAGCACGTCGCCCGGGAAGGCCGCGCCCGACACCCGGCAGCCAACCAGCGCTCCGAACAGCAGCACGTGCCGGTGGCGGTCGTAGCCGCCCAGGCCGCTCTCCATGAAGAGGATCCCCGCCGTCTGGCAGAACGACTCGATGACGAGCGAGGTCGGATAGCCCTGGCTCGCCGCCCGCGCCGCGCCGCGGCGCGTCCGCGCGTAGGCCGGCTCGTCGAGCGTCACGGCTTTGGCGGCGCGGATCGACTCGCCCGCCCGCAGCTCCCGCACGGCGTCCACCAGCAACATGGGGTAGCGGTGGGGCAGCAAGCCTTTGATCCGCTCGTGGGTGGGAAGCGTCGTGTCGAGCCCAGCCGTCAGCGTCACGGCCGCTCCTCGATTGCGTACACGAGCCTCACCTCGGCGCTCACCCTCTGCCCGTTGCGGCAGGTGGCCTGCACCTTCAGCTCCGTCCCGTCGGCCGAGAGCGAGCACCGGCATTCCGTCCTCAGCACGTCGCCGGGTCGCAGCGGGGCCAGGAAGCGGGCGGATCGGATCTCGCGGAGGAGCGCCCGGCGCCAGTCGGCTCCGCCGGCGGCGACGTGCTGCAGCACGCTCTGGTGCACCGTCTCCAGCACGAAGACGCCGGGGTAGATGGCGAAGCCGGGGTAGTGTCCCTCGCAGAACGGCTCGCTTCCGGAGACCGCCTTCACGGTCGTGATGGCCGCCTCGTCGCGGTGCACGATCGCGTCCACCGCCTCGAGGGGTCGGGCCAGCTCGCGGAGCTCCAAGGGCGACATCGACGATCCTCAGTCCGCCATCGCGCCTCTTGCGCGCAGCAGCTCGTGCACGCTGCGGAGGCACGTGAGCTGCTTCAACTCGTCCTCGCCCAGCTTCACCTGGTACCTGCGCTCCAGGGTGACGAGCACCTCCAGGGCCATCAGGGAATCCACCTGGAGCTCGTTCAGGAAGTGCGTCTCGTAACCGATCGAGGCCTCGTCCCGGTCGAGCACGTCTGCGACCAGCTTTCTCAGCTCGTCCACCGAAGCCGGCAACACACCTTGTTCGCTCACCCTGGCCTCCGCTGCTCTTGCCCGTCGCCCCGAATCTAGGCGCGGCGGTCCGGACGATCATTGAGGTCCGTCAAGCGCGTTCTTGACTGGAGTCAACCTGAGGCGGTCTCGGACCACACGGGGAGCGGGACGGACCCGTCTCCGGGCGGTCGGCGGGACGGCCCCACATCCGGATGTCTCGGAGGATCAACCAGCCCTTTTCGCGCCGGAGCCGCCCGTCCCCTTCCATTTCCTTGAGGAGCCGGCTCAGCTGCTCGGGCGTGACCGCGATCATCTCGGCGATCTCGCGGTGCTTGAGGGGCGTTTGCAGCTTCACCTCCCGGGCCCCGCCGCCCGCGGCCGGCGCCAGAGCGCGCAGG
>QHVM01000031.1:10501-11102 GCA_003223555.1 Acidobacteriota bacterium
CCGATAGGCGCGCCGCCTGCTCGCAGACCTCGCGGCTCAACATCTCGTGGAGCTGCCACGACGCTGCGGGGTCGCTCTTCAGCAACTGCCGGAAGGCGGCGGCGGGGACATGGCGTACCGTGCAGGGGGTGACGGCGCTCGCGCTGGCCGGATGCGAGCGGTTCGCCACCACCGGCGCCGCCCCCAGGATCGATACCGCGGAGTGCAGGCCGACGATCAACTGCCCGCCGTCGTCCTCCAGTCGAATGAGCTTGACCACGCCCTCATCCAGGAGGAGCACCTCCTCGGCCGGGAACCCCTGCCGGAACAGGTCCGTGCCCGCGGGGAAGCGACGCGGCCGCGCCGCCTGCGCGGCCACGCTCAGCAGCACGCTGGCTGGGCGCTCCATCTCAGCGGCGCTCGCGGCGCGGCGCGCCGCCTTCGGCGTCGAGCGGCGCGATGATGCCGGCGCCGCGGTCGGTCAGCTCGTACAGGCCGTGGCAGCCCGGGCAGGAGAGGATCTCCCCGTCCTCGTCGTAGCCGGGCCAGTACCGCACCGTCGCCTGCCGGCAGCGCGGGCAGGTGAGGTTCAGGGAGCGCTCCCGCACCGCGGCGCGGGCCC
>QHVM01000031.1:11110-47740 GCA_003223555.1 Acidobacteriota bacterium
CGCCGGCGCCGGTGTCGCACGCGCGCGCGTCGATCGTCCCGGCTCGGCTCGCTCCGGCCGTCCACCACCACCACCACCACCACCACCACCACCGCGATCCGCTCCCGCCCGTCCGTCGGCGACCGCGCAGGAGTACGATGGTCGCTAGGATCCTTCGCGGGTCAGCGCGAGCAGGACGACCGATTGCAATGCCTGAGCCACTGACCGAGTTGATCGGGGAGAGCCCCGGAATCGTCGCGGTGCGGCAGCAGGTCGCGCACCTCCTGCAGCTCGCGGGCGAGGGCGGCCGTCTTCCTCCGATCCTCATCTGCGGCGAGACGGGCACGGGCAAGGGATTGCTGGCCCGGGCGATCCACCGCGCCGGTCCCCGCGCCGGCGGGCCTTTCGTCGACGTGAATTGCGCGGCCATCCCCGAGACCCTGCTCGAGGCCGAGCTGTTCGGATTCGAGCGGGGCGCCTTCACCGACGCGCGGCAGGCGAAGCCCGGGCTGTTCCAGGCCGCGCATCGCGGGACGATCTTCCTCGACGAGATCGGGCTGCTGCCCGAAGCGCTTCAAGCGAAGCTGCTCAAGGTCCTCGAAGACCGCGCGGTGCGCCGCCTCGGGAGCACGCGGCTCGAAGCGGTCGACGTCTGGATCCTGACCGCGACCAACGACGACCTCGAGGCGGCGGTGCGGGCCCGGCGTTTCCGCGAAGAGCTGTACCACCGGCTGGCGGTGCTGACCATCCGGCTGCCTCCGTTGCGCGAGCGGGCCCGGGACGTCCTGCGGCTGGCCGAGCACTTCCTGGCCCGTGCCGGCGCCGACTACGGCCGGCCCCCCCGCGCGCTGGCCGACGACGCCCGCGAGGCGCTGCTCGGCTATCGATGGCCCGGCAACGTCCGCGAGCTCGGAAACGTGATGGCGCGGGTGACGTTGCTGTCGGAGACGCCGGTCGTGAGCGCGGCGAGCCTTCGTCTCGGCGAAGGCACGCGCGGCGCGGCGCTCCCGGCGGACGCGGGCCCGCGGTCGGAGGCCGAGGAGCTGGATGAGCGGCGGCAGCTCGTCGAGGCGCTCGAGGAGACGGGCTGGAACGTGTCCCGCACCGCCGCTCGGCTCCGGCTCTCGCGCAACACGCTCCGCTATCGGATGGAGAAGCACGGGCTGCACGCCGGGCGGGGGGTTCCGTTCCCGGCCGCGCCGGCCGCCAGCCGGCCTTCGGGCGCATCGAGCCGGTTCGAGGAGCCGGTGCTCGACGAAGCTCCCGACGACCGGGTCCCGCCGGCCGTCGCCTCCGCGGCCGCCGGCGAGGAGGCCCCGGCCGACGTGCCTTCGTGCGCCGTCGCGTCGGCGCCGGCCGAAGGCATCCGCTGGGACCGGCGCCACGTCGTGCTCCTCCGCGCGGACCTGACTGCGCCGTCGGACCTGGCGGCGCCCCCGGATGCGCGATGCGCCCTGACGGCGCTGGTGGAGAAGGTCAGGATGCTCGACGGACGCATCGAGGAGCTCGGCCAGGCGCGCATCGTGGCCGCGTTCGGCATCGAGCCGCGCGAAGACTCCCCCCGGCGCGCGGCCCAGGCTGCGCTCTCGATCGTGCAGAGCGACGAGGGGAAGCCACCCGGAGGTCCCACGATCGGCGTGCGGGTGGGAATCCACGTGGTGCCCGCGATGATCGGCAGCATCCGCGGCGCGGCGCAGATCGACGCCGACGCGAAGCGGCAGGCCTGGGCGATCCTCGAGTCGCTGGTGGCCAGGGCCGACACCAACGCCGTCCTCGTCAGCGACACGGCCCGGCCCTTCCTGGAGCGGCGGTTCGAGCTGAGTCCGGTCGACCTCCCGCGCACGCCCGAGCCCGTTTATCGTCTCGGCGGCCGCGAGCAGACCGGACTCGGGCTCGGAGGCCGCCTCACGAAGTTCGTCGGTCGCCAGGGCGAGCTGGCGGGGCTCGAGCGCGCGTGGCAGGAGGTAAGGCGGGGAACGCTGCGGGTGGTGGACGTGGTCGGCGAGGCCGGGATCGGGAAGTCGCGGCTCCTGCACGAGCTGCGCCGGCGCCTGCAGAGCGAGCGCGTCCTGGTCTTGCAGGGGCATGGCATGCCCTTCGGTGGCGTGACGCCTTTCCTCCCGTTCATCGAGGTCGTGCGCTCGACGTTCCTCCTCGGCGAGGGCGAGCCCGTCCCGGAGGTCGCCCGGAAGCTCCGGCGGGGCCTCGACGTGCTCGGGCTGGCGGCGGAGGCCGAGGAGATGATCCCGTTCCTCATCGCCCTGCTGGGCCTCGACGGAAGCGGTGAGGCGCTTCGAGGCCTCGACGCCAAGGTCATCGGCGCGCGCACCCGCGACGTGCTCGTGCGGCTGATGCGGGAGCGCTGCCGTCTCTCTCCGGCGGTGCTGATCCTGGACGATGTCCACTGGATCGACTCGGCGTCACAGGAGCTCCTGACGCGGGTCATCGAGAGCGAGTCCGGACTGCACCTTCTGGTCCTGTGCGCCTACCGTCCCCCCTATCGTCCGCCGTGGGCGGGCGGGGGCGGCGTCAGCGAGCTTCGCCTGCGCCGGCTCTCCGAGGAGACGTCGCTGAAGCTGGTGCAAGCGCGTCTGGGCACCGACACCCTCGCTCCCGAGCTGGCCCGCATGCTGGTGGAGAAGGCCGAGGGCAACCCGCTGTTCGCCGAAGAGATCACCCGGTACCTCCTGGAGAGCGGCGGCCTGATCGAGACCGGGGGCGGGCTCGGCCTGCGCGCGGGGTGGGAGCAGAGCCCGCTCCCCGACACTCTCCAGCACCTGCTGCTCGCCCGGCTGGAGCGGCTGGGCGAGGCGCCGCGGGCGGTCCTGCAGATGGCTTCGGTCATCGGCCGGCAGTTCACGCCGGAGCTGATCCGCGCCGCGCGGGGGGCGGAAGAGGGACTCGACGCCTGCCTGCGTAGCCTCGAGGACCAGGAGCTGGTGTTCGCGGAGGCCGGACCGGGCCGTGACGAGCACGCGTTCAAGCACGTGCTCGTCCAGGAGGCGATCTACGACAGCCTGCCGGCGTCTCGTCGCGCAGAGCTGCACGAGCGCGTGGCGGAGGCGATCGAGCGGCTCTACGGCACCCAGCTCGCCGAGTGGGTGGAAGTGCTGGCTCACCATTACAGCCGGACCTCGCGGGTGGAGAAGGCGGCCCGGTACCTGGCGCTGGCCGCCGAGAAGAGCCTGCGCGTCTTCTCACTGGAGGAGGCTCACCAGCGCTTCCGCCAGGCGATGGAGCTGCTGGAGACGCTGCCCGGGCGCGTCGACGAGGGGTTGCTGGCCGACGCCTTCCTGAGCTGGGTGCGGGTGTACTACTACCAGAGCGACTTCCGGGGGCTGACCGATCTCGTGGCCCGCTACCGCAGCCGCTTCGAGGCCCTGGGGGATGCCCGCCGCCTCTCGCTGCTCCTCTTCTGGGAGGGGTTCTCGCACTTCCATGGAGCCCGCTACGACCAGGCCCGATCGGTGCTCGAGCGGAGCCTGGCCATCGGCGAGTCGCTGGGCGACGAGGAGTGCTCCGGCTACGCGTGCATGGGGCTGATGTTCCTCCACTGGCTCAAGCGCGGCGACCGGCCGGCGAACGTGGTGAGCCAGCTCGGCGAGCGCGTGCGCGACGTCGCCGACCGGCTCGGCGACGTCTACCTCGCCTCCCAGAGGCTGCTCTGCCTGGCCTTCGAGAAGCTCACCGGGGGCCGCTACAACGAGGCCCGGGAGCATTGCGCCCGGCTCCTGGAGCTGGGCCGCCGCACCGGCGACGCCCGGCCTACGGCGCTGGCGCTGTTCGCGCTCGCCCACGTCGAGGTCTACGACGAGCGCTACGAGGAGGCGATCGAGCACGCCGAGGAGGCGCTTCGGCTGTCACCGAGCCCGGCCGACCGCCTCACCACGCTGGCGGCCAAGGGCGCCGCGCTGTCGCTCGTGGGCCGGGCGCGCGAGGGCGTGGAGATCCTGCGTGAGGTCCGGCGGGAGATCATCGAGGGCGACCGGCTCACCCTCCTGCTCGGCGTCGACTTCCCCTACGGGGCGGCGCTCGCCCTGGCCGGCGAAATGAACGCGGGGGTCGCCGTCGTCGAGGAGGCGATCAGGCGCTTCACGGCCTGGGGCACCACGGCCCCGCCGGCGTTCGGTCACATGTTCCTGGGGGAGCTGTATCTGCGGATGCTCCAGAGAGGCACGCGGATTCCCCTGCGCACCCTCCTCCGGAACCTGGGGTTCCTCCTGCGCTCGCGGCCGTTCGCGGCGCGCAAGGCGAGGCACCACCTCGAGGAAGCCATCCGCATCTCGCGCCGGGCCGACGTTCCTGCAGTGCTGGGGCGTTGCCTCATGAACCTCGGGATCCTGGAGCATGCCCAGAAGCGGCCCGAAGACGCGGCGCGGCACCTCGAAGAAGCGCGTCGGATCGCCGAATCGATGGACCTGCGGGTCCTGCTGGACAAGGTCCGGGCCGCGCTGGCCGCCCTCTCTTCGGAAGGATCCGCCGCCGCTTGAGCCGCTAGGCGGTCGCGGCCCGGCGCGCCGAGCTGGCCACGGCCTCGAGACGGTGGACCGGCTTCGGCCGGTAGAAGACCAGCAGCGCCTTCCAGACCCCTTCCCCCCATCCCAGCGTCCGATAGGGGTACCCATGCCTCTCGCAGTACGCCCTCACCACCTCGCTCGCGTCGGGGTAGTAGACGTGGCTGAGACCCGGCAGCAGATGGTGCTCGATCTGGTGATCGAGTCCGGCGCAGAGCAGGCGGCCGATCCGGCCGGTGCGGAAGTTCACCGTCGTCGCCGTCTGCCGCAGGACGAAGTCACCCCTCCCGTGCTCGGGACGCACGAAAAGCGCCTCCGCGGGCAGGTGCGCGGGGGCGAACGCCGCGAAGAACGCGTAGGAGAGCAGGACCGTCCTCAGCAGGTGGAACAGCGCGACGTCGGCCGGAGGGAAGAACGACAGGGGGACGGCGATCCAGGCGACCCAGTGGAGCGACAGGGCTCCGAGATCGATCCAGTGCTCGCGCCGCCGCGTCCGGCGCCCGGCCAGGGTGCCGATCAAGTAGCGCCATCCCGCGATCTGCATGTTGACGGCGTTGCCGGCGATGGCGAGGGGCAAGAGCGCCCACTGCAGACGGTAGTAACGCCGCCGGCGGCGCGAACACTGGTCGACCTCGTCGAGCTGCAGGGCGAAGAGCGGCTCGAAGTCGACGTCCGCGTCGACGCCGATGACGTTGGGGCTCCGGTGGTGGACGCCGTGCTTGTGCCACCAATAGGTGGCGGAGAACTGCAGGAAGAACGAGCAGCCGAAGTAGGTGAGCAGCTCGTTGAGCCACCGTCGCTCGCTCGTGGCGTAGTGTGACGACGTGTGCGTGTTGGCCGCCACCCCCAGCGAGCCAAGGGTCATGAGCAGGAGGGCGGCCAGCCGGACGGCGAGTCCCTCCCCGGCGATCAACATCGCCAGGGCCGCGGCGACGATCGCCAGGAACAGACCCAGCTCGGCGAGCACCCGCCCCGCCGGCCGCCGGTAGCAGCCCCGCGCTCGGAGCGCGGCGTGCAGCTCGGCGAGGTCGTCCACGTCCATCACGCTCTCCGGTGGGGCCGGTGCGCCCGCCGCGGGCCGTCCTACACCCGGCGCAGGGCGAGGTCGCGCGCGTGATCGTTCGTGAACAGGACCTGATAGAGCGCGCATTCGCCGACCCGAGCCGCCGCGATCCCGCAAGCCAGGTAGTACTCCCACATCCGCTTGAAGGTGGCGTCGTACTTGCCCTGGTCAAGCTTATGGTAGTTCGCGCGGAACCGCTCCCACCAGCGCTCGACCGTGCAGGCGTAATGCCGGACCAGGTTCTCGACATCGAGGATGGCGAGCCCGTGATCCTCGAGCTGCCGCGAGACCTCCGACAGCTTGGGCGTTCTGGAGCCGGGGAACACGT
Source organism: Acidobacteriota bacterium (assembly GCA_003223555.1). Taxonomy (GTDB): domain Bacteria; phylum Acidobacteriota; class Vicinamibacteria; order Fen-336; family Fen-336; genus AA32. The sequence continues at coordinate 16,995 of QHVM01000031.1, forward strand.
AGCGCTGGATGAACGGGTCGTGCCCGTTCCGGCGGGCGTTGCAGCCGATGGTGTGCAACAAGCCGAGGGCAGAGGGCGCCAGCACGGACGCGATCTTGCCGACGAACCTTCCCTGTTCGCCCGGCTCGAGGTGCTCCATCATGCCCACGGAGACGACCTTGTCGAACCGGCCGTGGACGTCGCGGTAGTCCAGCAGGTCGATCGCGACCCGCCCGGAGACGGCCGCCTCCTCGACCCGACGCCGGGCGCCCTCGAAGTGCCGGCGGCTGATCGTCACCCCGACGCCGGTGACCCCGAAGCGCTGGGCGGCGTGGATGAGGAGCCCTCCATAACCGCAGCCGACGTCGAGCAGGTGTTCGCCGGGCTCCAGTCGCAGTTTCAGGCAGATCCGTTCGAGCTTGTTGCTCTGCAGCCGCTCCAGGTCGTCTTCGGCCGACTCCGCGTAGCCGCACGAATAGGTCAGGCTGGTATCGAGGAAGCTCTCGAACAGGTCGTCGCCCAGGTCGTAGTGCCGCCGGACGTTGCGGACCCTTCCCGCGACGGCGTTGCGGAGCCGCAGGCCGAGGCACCGGACGGCGAGCCGGACGTCGGAGGAGACCTCCTTGTCCACGCGGCTCCGCAGCAGGATCGTCAGCAGGGCGGGCAGCGCGTCGTCGAGCACGTCGAACTGGCCGGCCATGTAGGCCTCGCCCATGCCGAGGTTCCCGTAGCAGGTGACGCGACGGAAGAAGTCGGGGTCGTGTACTCTCACCGTCACCGCGGAGGGCGCTCCCGCCTCCGCGGAGGCGCGGCCCGCGACCAGCGTCTGGCCCCCGATCTCGAACCGGATCGGGCGGCCGAGGTGTCTGTCGAGTACTTGCAGGAACAGGCGTTGGTAGGCGGAGCCGGGCGGGCGATCCTCGCCGGGGGATGCCCGGTCGGACGGCGCCACCGCCGAGCGATCGGTCACGCCGGCGGGCTCGGCTGATCGCCGTTCAGGGCGTGGCGACGAGCGCAGGATCCCGGGCGTCGAGCCACGTGATCATCTCTTCCCACAAGGCCTCGCCGCATTCCGGCCTGAAGAATCCGAAGTGTCCGATGTGGGCCAGACCATAATCGGACGGCCGGACGTGTCGGTACTCGACGGTCGCGTTGGTGAACTGCCGATGCAGGTGCATGACGGCCGGCAGCGGCGCGTAACGCCTGTCGTCTTCGAAGCTGAAGCAGAGGATGGGCCCGGTGACGGATGCGTAGAGGTGCTCCAGGCTCGCTCCGCTCTCGTCGGTGTAGACGCCCTCTCGTCCCCACCGGCACCACTGCAGGAAGACCTCGCCCGGGATCGAGGTGCCGAGGCCGAGGCGGCGTCCGGGCAGGTATCCGAGGGCGCGCGCCACCGCCGGATAGAGATAGTAGACGATCGCCAGCAGCACCTTCTCACGCCCCTGCCAGAAGCGGATGTCGCCGCTCTGGACCGAGACGTGGACGAGGGCGTCGAAGTGCCGGTGCGCCGGACAGAACGGGAGGATCTGGCCACCTAAGCTGTGGCCGAGGCCGGCCAGGAAGCGCGGCCGGACCTCCCGTCGGACCCAGTCGATCGCCGCCGTCATGTCCTTGGTGGCCCAATCGAGCAGCCGCACCCCGGCGCCGTGTCGGGTCCGGGGCTCCGAGCCGCCGATTCCGCGGTAATCGAAGGTGAGCACGCCCCACCCGCGCTCCTGCAGCCAGCGTGCGGGGTACTTCAGGTAACGTTGCGGAGCCGCCAGCGCCGGCATCGCGATCAGCGACTTCACCGGAGCCTCGCGTCCCGGGTACCAGGTCGCGGCCAGGCGCACTCCGTCCGACGTGACGATCGTCTCTCCCACGGCCTCCATGCCACCCACTTCTTGCGGGCGGTCGCCACGTCGGGCGATCGGCGGAGTGGCGACCATCAGGTCGATGCTAACCGAAACGTCGGCGCACTTCTTCCATCTCCGGCGGGCGCGACATCGGCTTGGATCTTCCGACGCGGTCCGCCATGGGCTGGCCGGGCCCGGGCCAGTTCGAGGCCGCGCACGAGCACTTCCTTGGTGGGTGGATCGAGCCGCGTGGCGACATGGTCGAGCAGAAACTCGATTCCTTGTTTCGCGATCTGGTCGATAAGGTTGTGCTTCCGCCGTCCGCCGGCCAACCTGATATCATCGTCCTCTCACAACGGGCTTGCCCAGACGTCAAAGTCGCCGATCCCGCCCGGGCGGTTACTGCCGTAGAAGAGTATGGCTTGTTCCGTTTCCGGATCCTCGAAGAATGCGGACGCGGTTTCAACTGCAGGAGTATTGAGCACGCAATCTAGATCGACCCAAGCGACGGGAAAGGCGGAACGGGACGCAGCGATACCTGGCCGGGCGCCCACCTGGCCCGACCTGTGGCCCCGAAGGACCGATTGACTCTCCCGGGCCGTTTTTCCGCGGCCTGCCCGGCGGGTCACCAACGGAGGACGAGGATGACCGACAAGAGCGATCCTTCCGCAAGACGCCGGTTCCTCGGAGTGGCCCTCGGCGCCACCACGGAGCTCCTGGTCGGATGGCGGCCGCCGGCCGCCTCCGCCCTCGGCGCCAACGACCGCGTCCGCATCGGCGTGGTCGGCACCGGCGGCCGCGCGCGCGACCTCATGAAGAAGCTCCGGGAGCTGCCGGGCCAGGAGGTGGTCGCGGTCTCCGACGTCTATGAGCCTCGCATGCTGGAGGCCGCCGAGATCGCCGGCGGCCGGCCGGTGAAGATGCCCGACTACCGCCGCATGCTCGACGACAAGGGCGTCCACGCGGTGCTCATCGGCGCTCCCGATCACTGGCACAAGGCGATGACGCTGGAGGCCATCGCGGCCGGCAAGGACGTCTACGTCGAGAAGCCCGTCTCGCACTCCATCGAAGAGGGCGTGGCCATGGTGGCCGCCGTCGAGGCGTCCCCGCAGGTGGTGCAGACCGGCACCCAGCAGCGGAGCTGGGACCACTGGATCCTCGGCAAGCAGATCGTCGACTCCGGCAAGCTCGGCCGGGTGACCTTCGTGAACACGTACTGGTACCAGCTCCGGAGCACCCAGCCGCTGCCCGACGTCGACGCGGCCAGGCTCGACTGGAAGCGTTGGCTCGGCTCGGCGCGGGATCAGCCGTTCGACGCGGAGCGCTTCCTGCGCTGGCGGCATTTCAAGGACTTCGGGGGAGGCGTATTGACCGATCTGCTGGGTCCATTGGTACATGGGAGTGGACACGCCGCTGACCGCGATGGCTACCGGGCGCAACTACCTCATGAAGACGTGGGAATGGCCCGATGCGGTGACGGCCACTCTCGAATATCCGAAGGACTTCATGGTCACGCATACCGGGACCTACGGCAGCAGCATCGACGACGGAGGCCTCGAGTTCCGCGGCGACCAGGGCACGCTCAAGATCGACCGGGAGCGTCTCCTCGTATTCAATGAGGCGAGCAAGAAGCCGGGCTCGCCGTTCACGCCGGAGCCGGAGATGCAGGTGCGCTCGCTCGGCGACGGCTCGGTGAGCCATCTCCGCAACTGGCTCGATTGCATCCGCAGCCGCAAGGCCCCGAACGCGCCCATGCGCGTCGGCCACCTGGCCGTGCGCGCCGCTCACATCGCCAACGCTGCCCTCGGCCTGGGAGCGCGCGTGCGCTTCGACGAGAGGACCGGGAGCGTGGAGAAGGCGTCATGAAAACCAAAACTGCGGGTCTTGCGGTGACTCTTGCCTTGAGTTTCGTCATGGGCATATTGGTGTACCCATCAGCCTCTATGGGCCCCGTGCTGGCCGCTGGCCTGCCGGTCATCGACGATTTCGAAACCGGGCTTGGGGCCGGGAAAGACGCCAACAACAACCCGATCGGCTTCTATACGTTCCACGATGCAAACGCGGGTACGACGGCAGCGATCTCGACCAGCTCTACGCCCCCGGCCCCTGTCCCGGGCGCCGGCGTTCCCAACAGTGTGCTGAGACTGGACGTGAACGTCATCGCCTACGCCGGCGTCGTCCACGCGTTCGAGAACGCGGCGGTGAACACGTGGGTCAGCCAGGACTGGAGCGCCTACGAAGGGATCTCCTTCTGGTTGTACGGCCGGAGCAGCGGAACGACCCTTTTCGTCGATGTGCTCGACAATCGCAACCCCGGTTCGACCAGGGATGATGCCGAGCGCTGGTCCGCCGACCTTCCCGACAGTTTCAGCGGTTGGCGGGAGATCAAGATCCCCTTCGCCGGCATGCATCGCAAGGAGATCGGCAACGGCGCGCCCAACGACGGTTTCGGCTTGACCGAGGTGCATGGCTGGGCTCTGGGTGCGGTGACTACGGCCGGCCCCCAGACCTACTACGTGGACAAGGTCATGGTCTACGGCGTAGCGCCGGTTCGCCCGCTGACCGTCGGATTCACCGCGATCGACTACAGCGTCACCGAGGGAGCACGCGCCACGATGACGGCGAAGCTCAGCCAGCCATCGAGCAATCCGGTGACGGTCCACTACGCAACCACTTTCGGTCCGGCGATTCCGAATCGCGACTATGTCCCCGTCATGGGATCCCTGACCTTCCCGCCCAACCGCACCCGACAATCCTTCACGGTGCAGACGATCGACGATCACAAGCATCAGGGCGTGCGCGGCGTCCTCGTCGAGCTCTCGGATCCGACGAGCGGCGCCAGCCTGGGTGTGCCGGCGATTGCCCGGCTCGCCATCCTGGACAACGAGGCCCATGACCCGCGCCTGCTCGACGACTTCGAGACATACCCGTATCTCTGGCGAGTGGACAAGAAGGCGGTCCTGTCCAACCCGGAGATCGCGGCCGGCGACGCTCTGGCGCTGCCCGGCCAGGGCGCTTATGAGCACGTGCTTCAGGCCGGGCAGAAGAACGGCGAGGGCAGCTACGAGTTCAGCCGCGCCCTTCCGATCGGCCAGGACTGGAGTGACGCGGAAGGGCTGAGTTTCTGGTTCTATGGTCGGAACAGCGATCGAGACGTCGAGGTGAAGCTCGCCAACCACGCGGCCCGCGACAATCCGCCGAAGTGGAAGCTGGTCTGGAGTGACGAGTTCGACAGCAAGGCCGGCACTCCTCTCGACCCCAGCTTCTGGGGCCACGAGATGGGCGACGGCACCGTCAACGGCATTCCCGGCTGGGGCAACAGTGAATTGGAGTACTACACCGGTGGGACGAGCAATGCCTCCACCGATGGTCAGGGCCATCTGCAGATCACGATCGACAAAGCCGATGGCTCGCTCATGTGCTATTACGGGCCGTGCCAGTACACCTCGGCGCGCCTTCTGACCAAGAATCGATTCGAGGCGGCCTACGGCCGCATCGAGGCGCGCATCAAGGTACCGGAGGGCTCTGGCTTGTGGCCGGCATTCTGGATGCTGGGCACCGATATCGACCAGGTCGGCTGGCCCCGGACCGGCGAGGTCGACATCATGGAACATGTCGGCCGCTTGCCCAGCCAGGTGTTCGGGACCCTGCATGGTCCGGGATACGCGGGCGGGCAGAGCTACGGCAGAAGCTACGACCTGGGCGAGCCGGTGGGTGACGATTACCACGTCTTCGCCGTCGAGTGGCAGCCGAACAAGATCGTCTGGTCCGTCGACGGCGCCCCGTATTTCACCGCCACCCCGGCCGACGCGTTCTTGCAGGGCAAGCCGTGGGTCTTCAACATCCCTTCTTCATCCTGATGAACGTGGCGGTGGGGGGCAACTTCGGCGGGTCGGTGGGACCCGATGTCACGTTCCCCCAGACCATGTCGATCGACTACGTGCGCCTTCACCAGGCCAAGCCGGGACTCGTGTCGTTCGGCGCCTCATTCCGTGACGATTTCTCGGGCTGGAAGCGGATCAGCATTCCTTTCTCGGCTTTCGAAAACGATGAAGGGGAAGTTCTGGATCTCTCGGTCGTGCAATCGATCGGCTTCAAGGCTCCGGGCGGCATGCGCGATCCGCTGCTCCTGGACCAGATTCGTCTGAACGCTCCCAGTGATGTGACCGTCAGCAACACCGCCGATGGCGGCGCCGGATCGTTGCGCAAGGCGCTGGCAAGCGTGGCCGTCGATGGCACCGTGCACTTCGCCCCTGCCCTCGCTGGCCAGACGATCACGCTCCTCTCCGGCCCGCTGATCCTCGGCAAGAATGTAACCATCGACGGCTCGGCCGCCCCCGATTCGAGGATCAGCGGGAACCACGCCGATCGGGTGTTCATCGTCAATCCGGGCACGACCGCGGCCCTGAGTCATCTCGCCGTCGTCGATGACCATGGTTGGCAGCTCGCGGGAGGCATCCTCAACAATGGCTTCCTGACGCTGGACCATGCGGTCGTCACCGGGAACACGATGGCGACGAACGCCGGGGACTTCTGGCAAGGCGGCGGCGGGATCTACAACGGCGATGGGGCCACCTTGAACCTGATCGACAGCAGCGTCACGAACAACCAGGCCCGCTGGTCCGGCGGAGGCGTCTACTCCTTCTTCGACACGACCACCACGATCGTGCGCAGCACGATCAGCGGCAATGTGTCCAACGACGTGGGTGGCGGTTTCCGTTCGCTTGGCAGCGTCACGATCACCAACAGCACGATCAGCGGCAACCGGTCGACCGGCTGGCATGGCGGGGCGATCTTCCATACGGACGGCGCGATGGAGATCGCCAGCTCCACCATCGCCAACAACGTCGGGCCGGACTGGGCGCCGTCGGCGGTCTTCATCGGCTCCTTCAACGCGGCCGTACCCAGCCTCAAGCTGACGAACACGATCATCACGGGCAACCACTGGTACGCCTGCGAGCAGCACGCGGCGGGCGCGGTCAGGCTGACCTCGGGCGGCCACAATCTGGTTCAGGACGGCAGCTGCAGCCCGGCCTCGAGCGACCAGGTCGACAGCGACGCCAGGATCGGCCCGCTGGCCAGCAACGGCGGGCCGACCCTGACCCACGCCCTGCGGCTGGGCAGCCCGGCGCTCGACGCCGGGGATGACACGGTCTGTCCGCCGACAGATCAGCGCGGCACCGCTCGGCCCCAGGGCGCTCGTTGCGACATTGGATCCTATGAAGCCCCTTGACTCCGTGCGAGCCGGGGTCAAAGAGGCGATAGGCGCTTTCCCGAGGACAGGTCGACGCGGCCGGCGCGCGAGCAGGCGGACGAGCTAGCGCGCGGCAGGCTTTGTCGGGTCTTCATTGTTCGACCTTTGCCCGGCCGGAGGGCCGGCGCCGCATGTGATGCTCCTCCTCGACCCTCCACGTTTTGCCCTCGTCGCGGGATTTCTCGCCGCGCCAGGTGAAGGAGTCGTCCTTGATGTCGTTGAACGACCAGCGCAGCTGGCCGCCGTCGGGGTCCCGGCCCCTGAGGACGATGCGATCCCCCTCGACCCCTCCTTGCACGCTGAGCACGGCGCCGTACCTCGGGTTCACGAACAGGACGTGCCACGTCCTCGAGCCGTCGTCGAAGAAGCGGATCGAGGTGCCGATGCCGCGTTCCTTCTCGCCCTCCCTCGGATACGTGATCCAGAGATCCTGGATGGCGCGGCCGTCGAGCACCCAGCCGAACTCCAGCTCGCCCGGCGAGTGCCTCACGCTGCCGTCCTCGCGGTAGAAGCCGAAGTCGCAATCCCACGTGCCGACGAAGCGATCCCAGACCCGCGCCTGATCGCCCAGGGAAGCGTGAGGACCGGACGCCGAGAGTACGGCGACCATCTGCTGCCGGGGGTCGGCCGGCGGCGGCGCCCCCGTCGGCGCCCCGAAAGACTGATCCGTTAGGCTCAGCAGGGCGCTGGCCGCCCACCCGATGGCGATCCAACGAGTCCCCGCGCGCCGTGGAGTCATCGTGTCCTCCCCTCGTGGGGGCGGGCCCCGCCGCTCAGAGGCGCGTACCATCCACGCTACGAATCGTAGGAGAACCCCCGCGCCGCCGCTTGTAAGATGCTGCTCGGCCGCCGGGGTCGGCCGTATCAGTTCCGGCGGCGTGCACGTCGCCGGTCCGGCAAGTCGCTCGCCGGCACCGAAGCGGACCGCCCGGCACGGAATCGCGACGGCGGGATCCCCCACTCGTCCCGAAACGACTTCGTGAAGTGGCTGTGGTCGAAATAACCGACATCGAGCGCCAAGCGCGTGAGATCGCCCGCACCCGCCGCGAGCTGCGCGGCCGCGAGCCTGGCCCGGAGCTGTCTGACGTACTGGCGCAAGCTCAGGCCGACCGTGCGGTGGAAGGTCCGGGACAGGTGGAAGGGAGAGCACCCGAGAACGCCGGCCAGGTCGCTGAGGCTGGGCGGCGCGTCGATCCGCTCGTTCAGGACGAGCTTCGCCGCCTCCGCCAGCTCACGATGCCGGCGTCCCGCGGGCGCCAACCGGCCGAGGCGCTGGATGGGCTCTTCGGGCGACCGGTAGGCGTTGCCGACCGCCTCGTCGGCCAGCTCGGCGATCACGTCCTCCAACGCCAGCCGCAGAGCCGGCCGGTCGACCAGCCGCAGAAGCTCCCAGTGCAGCTGAGCGGCGCGTCGGGAGCAGAGTCCATGGCTGCGCCGGAACGGACTTTCGGGACGTGGATCCCGTCGCGCATGGCGAGCGACGAGTTCCAGCGCGCGGGTCGTGTCCACGGCCAGGATCGTGCAGTCGTCACCTCCCGCGACGGGGTGCGAGTAGCGGTAGGGCTGAGCGGCGTTGAAGAACAGCACGTGGTTGGGATCGGCGACGAGCGTCCCATCCTCATGGCTCCGGCCGAACACGCCCCGCCGAACGAAGACGATGCTGTGGGTCGGGTTCGGCTCCTCGGTTCCGAGTCTCTCGACGCCGGCGTGACACCGAAAGTCCACGACCGAGATCCCGAGGGATCGGAAGAGGAGGCGTCGCGTGGGCGGCGAGGCGTGGTCGGCCATGGTCGTGAGCCGCGGGCGTTCCATCGATTATAGGACGAGCCGGCTTCCCCGCTCCGCTCATCCGGGTCAAGCCGGGATCCGCGACGAGGACTACCGCTGCAGGTCGCGGACGAATTCCCGCAGCTCGGCGAGGTTGAGGTCCGATACCGCCGAATAGCTCGCGCCGGAGCGGCTCCAGCGAACCAGGTTGTATCCGCGAACACTCGTCTCTCCCGGCGCGACCGTGCGCCCGTTCTGCTCGGGCCAGACGAAGACGTTGATGGAGTGCTGCCGCCGCCGGTAGACCAGGGCGGCCACGCTTCGCCGGCTCAGGTAATCCAGGCGGCCGCCGACCAGCGGATACCCGTCACCGGCGAGGTCCCTCACCTCCGGCGAGAAGTCCAGCCTCCCGTTGAACCAGGGCTTCACCGTGTGCTGGTCCGAGGAGGGGACATCGGTCAGATGGTCGGCCATCAGCGACCGCACGTGGGAGGATACGATCTCCTCGTTCAGCCGATCGCTGTCCGACGGGGTCCTGGACATCACCATCAGCGCCCCGGCCAGGATCGCCATCGACGGCAACGTGGCGGCGGCGGCCAGCCACCGCCACCTGGACGGGCGGGCGGTCTTCGACGGCCCCGCCGCCTTTCGCAGCTCCGCGCGAACGCGCCCTTCGAGGTGCTTCGGCTCCTCGAAGTACAAGGAGGCGCCGCCCAGGGCCGATCGCAGCGCACGACGGCTCTTCATGGCCTCGGAACACTCCTCGCACTCCGAGAGGTGGCGTTCCATCTCCAGGCTCGTCACCAGGTCCAGCTGGCCGTCGACGTACGCCTCGAGCAGCCGCGCCGCGTTCTCCCTGCAGCTCACGCCGGGCCTCCTTCCATCTGCTCCGGGAGACATCGCCGCAGCCTCTTGCGGGCACGGGCCAGGCGCGACATCACTGTTCCGATGGGGAGCTGGGTCACCTCGGCCATCTCCTTGTACGACAGGCCCTCCAGCTCCCGCAGCACCAACGCTTCGCGAAACTCCACGGGCAGGTCTTCCAGGGCCTGCACCAGTGCGCGACGGCTCGCCTTCTGGAGGAGAAGGTCCTCGGGCCCGAGGGCCTCGTCCTCGACGTCGTGGATCTCCTCGTCGAAAGGGATGGTGGATTCCTGCAACCGGCCGGGCTGCCGACCGGTGTAGCAAGCATTCCGGACGATGGTCAGGAGCCAGGCCCTGCCGTCTCCGCCGCGAAAACCGCCGAAGAACCGCACGGCCCGCAGGTAGGCTTCCTGGACGGCGTCCTCCGCATCCTGATCGCTTCGGGTGAGCCAGCGCGCCAGGTTGTAGGCCGCCCGCATGTGGGGCAGGAAGGTACGCTCGAATCGCTCCAGCTCGGTCGGATCCAAGGACTCCTTCGGCCTGGGCTCTTGTTCCGTAGCGGATTCCGGCTCCGGTCTCGTGGCGGACCAGGAGCCGGGCGGGAATCGGCGAGGGTTCTGGACCCCCGAGCCGTCCGCCGGCCCTGGATGCGGGCGAACGACCCGGAGCCGCATCATATCCTGCCCCATGCTAGGACTCCGCCGTCGTGAGATTTATTCCCGCACTCCCCGCGGGAGCAACGAGCCGGCGGGGCGGCTCACCTCCCCGAAGCGCCCGTCGCCGGCTCTTCCTCGACGACGATCGTCATCTTCATGCCGCCGTGGCCCGCGCCGCAGAAGTGGTCGCAGATGGCCCGGTAGCGCCCGACCTGCTGCGGCGTGGCGTGTATTCGTGACCGGGGGGACCCTGGTCGCGCTCGGCCTGGTCCTGGGGCCTGCGGCGGGAGCGGCTATTCCAGTGGAAACGGCGGGAACCCGAACAATCCGATTCCTCCGGTCCTCGGCCCCGGACCGGCTGCCCCCATGGCTAGCCCTGGGCCCCCGCAAGCTCGCGCACGATCGCGCCGACGAACGATCGGGCGTCGCCGAAGAGCATCAGCGTCTTGTCCAGGTAGTAGAGGGGGTTGGCGATTCCCGCGAAGCCGGCGGCCATGCTTCGCTTGATCACCATCACCGTGCGAGCCCGGTCCACGTCCAGGATCGGCATGCCGTAGATCGGGCTCGATGCGTCGTTCCGCGCGGCGGGGTTCGTGACGTCGTTCGCCCCGATCACCAGCGCCACGTCGGTCTGGGGAAGATCGCCGTTGATCTCGTCCATGTCGAGCAGCTTGTCGTAGGGGATGTCGGCCTCCGCGAGCAGCACGTTCATGTGCCCGGGCATCCGCCCCGCGACCGGGTGGATGCCGAACTTCACCTCCACGCCGCGCTTCGTCAGCGCGTCGTAGAGCTCGCGCACCTTGTGCTGGGCCTGGGCGACGGCCATGCCGTATCCGGGGACGATGACCACCCGGTTCGCCGCGGCGAGTATCGTCGCCGCCTCTTCCGGCGTCGCGCTCCGCCCGGACCGCTCGGGCTGGGCGGAGGCTCCCGCGGGCTGCTCCTGCCCGAACGCTCCGAACAGGACGTTCGAGAAGGACCGGTTCATCGCCTTCGACATGTTGACGGAGAGAATGAAGCCGGACGCTCCGTCGAGGGCGCCGGCGATGATGAGGAGCTTGCTGTCGAGCACGAAGCCCATCGCCGCCGCGGCCAGCCCCGCGTAGGAGTTCAACAGCGAGATCACCGTGGGCATGTCGGCCCCGCCGATGGGGATGATCATCAGCACGCCGAAGAGGAGCGGGATCCCGACGACCGCGGGGAAGAGCTGGGTCTGCCCCGGCCGATGCACCAGGTACGCTGCGGCGCCCAGCGCGACCGCGAGCAGGGCCAGATTGACGACGTTCTGCCCCCGGTAGGTGATCGGCCGCTGGGGGAGGATTTCCTGCAGCTTCCCGGCCGCCATCAGGCTTCCCGTGAAGGTCAGTGATCCGAGGATCACCTCCAGCGCAAGCACAGCCATCATGAAGCGCGGCACGTCCGGCGCCCGCAGATAGAACTCGGCCGTGCCCACCAGCGTCACGCACAGCGCCCCGAAGGCGTGGCTGAGCGCGGTCCGCTGCGGGACGGCCGTCATCTGCACCCTGCCCAGCGGCGTGCCGATGATCACTCCCAGCGCCAGCGCCGCCGCTATCCACTTGTAGTCCACGATGCCGTGGTGCAGCAGCGTCCCTCCGACGGCGAGGAGCATGCCCAGCTCTCCGCACCGGACGCCGCGGCGCGCGGTGGCCGGCGAGCCCAGCCACTTCAGGGACAGGATGAAGAGCGCGGTGGCGGCGAGGTAGGCGACCTCGATGAGCTGCTCCCGTCCCGGCGCCGCCGTCACGGCTTCTTCGGCCCGCTCGGCCGGAACATCTTGAGCATCCGGTCGGTGATCAGGAAGCCGCCCACCAGGTTGCTGGTGGCGGCCACGATGGCGATCGTGCCGAGCACGGTCGAGAGAGCGCTCTTGCGCTCGCCGACGAGGATGATCGCGCCGATCACGGCGATGGCGTCGAGCGCGTTCGTCAGCGACATCAGCGGCGTATGCAGCAGCGGCGAGACGCGGCGGATCACCTCGAAGCCGATGAACGCGGCGAGCATGAAGACGTACAGGCTGGTCAGGAGATCCAGCTTCATCCCGTCCCTCCGGTCGGTTGGTCTTCGAGCGCGGGGAGCGAGAAGAACTCCCGCACCCGGGGGTTGACCAGCTTCCCGCGATGCGTCAGCAGGGTGTCGCGGACGATCTCGTCGTCCCGGTTCATCTGCAGGCTCCCGCCCTGGACCAGGTGGAGGAGGAACGCGCCGACGTTGCGGGCGTACATCTGGCTCGCGTGGTAGGGCACCGAGCTGGCCAGGTTGAACCACCCGATGATCGTGACGCCGTGCTCGACGATCCTCTCGCCGGCGCGCGTCAGCTCGCAGTTGCCTCCCCGCTCGGCGGCCAGGTCGACGATGACCGACCCCGGCGCCATGCCGGCGACCATCTCGCGCGTCACCAGCGCGGGGGACTTCTTGCCGGGCACCACCGCGGCCGTGATCACCACGTCGCTATCGGCGACGACGCGGGCGAGCAGCTCCCGCTGGCGCTGGTAGAACGACTCGTCCTGTGCCCTCGCATAGCCGCTGGCGTCCTCCGCGTCCCTGGCCTCGAGCGGCAGCTCGACGAAGCGGCCGCCGAGGCTCTGCACCTGCTCCCTGGCCGCGGGGCGGAGGTCGTAGGCGGAAGCCACCGCGCCCAGCCGGCGGGCGGTCGCGATCGCCTGCAGCCCGGCCACGCCCGCTCCGATGACGAGCACGCGGCCGGGGGTGATGGTTCCCGCGGCGGTGGTGAGCATCGGAAAGATCCGCGGCAGCGTGTCGGCCGCGATGACCACCGCCTTGTATCCGCAGATGGTGGCCATCGAGGAGAGCGCGTCCATGCTCTGGGCCCGGGTGGTCCGGGGCATGAGCTCGACCGCGAACGACGTCACGCCGCGGCCGGCGATGTCCTCGATGGTCTCCAGCGTGCCCAGCGGCCGCAGGAAGCCGATCAATACCTGGTCGCGCCGGAGGAGGGGCAGATCGGCGGCCCCCGTCTTGTCGTTGGAGCCGTGGCAGAGGACCTGGACCACGATGTCGGCCGCTCGGAAGACCTCCGCCCGTCCGGGCAGGATCCGCGCCCCTTTCGCGGCGTACTCCGCGTCGGGGTAGCCGGCCTCGGCCCCGGCCCCCGCCTCGAGGGCGACGCCGAATCCCGCCTTCGTCAGGCCGGGTATCACCGCGGGTACGAGCGCCACGCGCCGCTCCCCGGGGAAACTCTCGCGAGGCACGCCGACGATCATGACGCCCGCCGCTCCGATTCCACCGGCACCAGCCTTCGAAGCGTCCACAGGGTCAGGCACGCCATCGCCGACCCGACCAGGATGCCAAAGCCCAGGGCGAAGGTCAGGTGGCCGGCGATGTGGGGCAAGGGGCCGGCTCGCCGAGGAGAGAACTCCGGAGCGGCGAAAACGTTCTGCACACCCGTGACGGCGGCAAACGCGATCGCCAACACGATCAGGACCTGTGACCAGAAGACCAGCAAGATGGTGGCGACGATGGCGTTCGAATAGCGGCCGAGACGCCGGAAGTGCATCAAGGCGACCGCGAGCAGGACGGAGATGGCACCGGCGATGGTGACGCTGGCGAGCCCAACGATGCGCTTCGGGGCGCCGGCGGCGTCCAGCACCAGCCGAAGCGCCCACACCGCCGCGATGAGGGCGAACAGGGGCACGAGGAGGCGAACGTGACCCCGCAGTCCGAGACCGCCGACCGTCATTGGAGCGCCGGGGGGCCGGTGACCTTGGCCAGCAGAAGCGTCATGTCGTCCACGATCTCCTTGCCCGACCAATCGCGCGCGGCCAGGAGCACCGCTCGTTGGATCTCCGGCAAGGGCTTTTCGCGGTGCGCGGCGACGAGGGTCTCGAGCCGGGCTTCGCCAAAGGACTCTCCTTCCGGGGTCTCTGCCTCCGTGACGCCGTCGGAGTAGACCACGAGCGTGTCCCCGGGCTGAAGCGGGACCTTGCCCACCTGGTATTCGGAATCGGGGAAGAGGCCCAGAGGCGGACCTCCCCGATCGAGCCTCCGCCCGTGGCCGGATCCGAGCAGGATGGGAAGAGGATGACCGGCGTTCACGTAGCTGAGCTGCCGATCGGCCTCGTCCCACTCGCCATAGAACAACGTGGCGAACTTCGCCGCCGGCTGGGTGACCTCGTACAGGTGGCGATTGAGCTGGGAGCACAACTGACCGGGCATCCATACGGTCCGGGCCAGCGTGCGCAGGACCGCGTGCAGGTTGGACATCAGGATCGCGGCCGAGATCCCCTTGCCGCTGATGTCGGCCACGGCAAAGGCGACGCGCCCCCCGGAGAGCTGCAGAACGTCGTAGTAGTCACCGCTGATTCCACGCGCAGGCAGGCAGACCGCCGCGAACTCGAGGCCGCCCTTCGAGGGGAACTGCCTCGGGAAGAGGGCCTGCTGCACCTCGAAGGCGAAGTTCAGCTCCGCTTCCTTGCGCGCCAGCTCGTGCCGGCTGGCGCGCAGCTCGGCCAGGACCCTGTACAGCGCCATCGCGAGAATGCCCACCGCCGTGGTCCCCGCGAACGACAGCCCCCAGGTCAGGAGGGCCGACCTCGTCAGGAGGTCACGGCCGAGGTAGAGCAACAGCCCGGCGCCCAGCAGGACACCGGACACGTAGGCTTTCTCTTTCATGGGGTTGCGATCGATGAGAGCGGCTCCCTCGTTCGCCTTGGACCGACACACTACGCTCCTCGCGACGCCGCGGTCAAGAACGGACGACGGGACGGAACCACGGAACGGCCGCGGCGGCTCGGGTTATGATCGACGATCCCGTGGCGGAGAAACCGGCCGACAACACGCCTCGGGGACGGCTGCGCGCGCTCTACGCCTGGGTGACGGGAGCGACGCCGTCCCCGGACGACTCCCCCCGCCCCGCGATCTCCCCCCCTCGAGAGGGCGTGCCCGCCCGCATCGGGCATTACGCGATCGCCCGCAAGCTGGGGGAAGGCGGGATGGGTGTGGTCTACGCGGCCCGCGACGAGCGCCTGGAGCGCATCGTCGCCTTGAAGACGATGTCGTCGCTGGCCAGCGATGAGACCGCGCGCAAGCGCTTCTGGCGCGAAGCCCGGGCCGCGGCGAGCGTCAACCATCCCAACGTCTGCCAGCTCTACGAGATCGGCGAGGAAGGCGGCGAGCTGTTCATCGCCATGGAACTGCTGGAGGGCGAGGCGCTGGGCGAGCGCCTGCGGCGGGGGCCGCTGAGCGTGTCCGAGACGGTGCCGATCGGCCTGGGAGTGCTGGCCGCGCTCTCGGCGTTGCACGCCCGTGGCATCGTCCACCGCGACCTCAAGCCGTCCAACGTGTTCCTGACCCCCCACGGCGTGAAGCTGCTCGACTTCGGCCTCGCGCGGCCGAGCGACCCCGAGCTGGCGCGATCGCTCAGCTCGGCCACGGAGCTGACGCGCACCGGGATGATGGTGGGCACCCCGCGCTACATGGCCCCCGAGCAGGTGACGGGCGAGGCCCTCGACGCCCGCACCGACCTGTTCGCGTTGGGCGCCATCCTGTTCGAGATGCTCGCCGGCCGTCCGGCGTTCGGCGGCGGCAACGTCGTCGAGATCCTCCACGCCACCCTCTACGAACAGCGCGCTGGCCAAGCGTCCCGCGGAGCGACCGGCATCGGCCGACGCGATGGCCGAGGAGCTGCGCGCCGCTCGCGGCCTCGACGGCGACGCGACGCCGGCGCTGGCCCGCGCGCTCACGCGCCTGGTGGTGCTGCCGTTCCGCGTCCTGCGCCCCGATCCCGAGACGGACTTCCTCGCCTTCAGCCTGCCCGACGCCATCGCGACGTCGCTCTCGGGCCCCGGCTCGCTGATCGTGCGCTCCAGCGCCGTCGCCGCGCGCTTCGCGGGGGAGGCCCCGGACCTCAAGGCCCTGGCCGCGGAGGCCGACGTCGACCGGGTCGTGATGGGGACGCTGCTCCGCTCGGGCGACCAGTTACGAGCCACGGCGCAGCTGGTCGAGGCCCCGGGCGGGACGCTGCTCACGTCGCAGACGGTGCAGTCGTCGCTGGGCGACCTGTTCCGGCTTCAAGACGACATCGCCCACCGCGTCGTGGAGGCCCTCTCGCTCCCGCTCGCGGGCGTCGAGGCCTCGCCCACGCTCGACGCGCCGCGCAACGCCCGCGCCTACGAGCTCTACCTGCGGGCGAACGAGCTGGCCCGCACCTACGACGGGCTCCCGCCGGCGCGCGATCTCTATCGGCGCTGCCTGGAGCTGGATCCGACCTTCGCTCCCGCGTGGGCCCGCCTCGGTCGCTGCCACCGCGTGATCGGGAAGTACATCGAGGCCTCGCCAAGCAGCGACGCGCAGGCCGAGGAGGCCCTCCGCCGCGCCCTCGAGCTCAACCCGCGCCTGTCGGTCGCGCACAAGTTCTACGCAAACCTCGAGTCGGACATCGGCCAGACGCAGCGGGCGCTCGTGCGGCTACTGGGCGAGGCCGACCGTCACGGCAACGACCCGGAGCTGTTCGCGGGGCTCGTCCACGCCTGTCGCTATTGTGGCCTCTTCGAGCAGTCCAGCGCCGCGCACGAAGAGGCACGTCGACTCGACCCGAACGTCCCCACGAGCTTCGAGCAGACAATAATGATGACGGGTGACATCGAGCGGCTCATGGCCGTCGAGCCGCCCCTGCTCTTCGTCGGCGCCGACGACGGGATCCGCGTGATCGGTCTCGGGCTGGCCGGCCGCCGCGACGAGGCGCGCCGGCTGCTGCTCGAGATGCGCCAGGCCTCGCGGCAGGCATCCCGCATCCCCGCCTTCCAATCGTGGACCGATTACCTGACGGCCTGGCTCGATCGGCGCCCGTCGGACATGCTCGCCAGCATCTCCGCGCTGAGCGCGTTGAAGATCCAGGACGACCCGGAGGCCATCTTCCAGGAGGGATGGCTGCTCTGCGACGTCGGCGAGCACCAACGCGGACTCGGCCACCTGCGGCGCGCGGTCGCCAAGGGCTACTTCGTCGCGCCTATTCTCTCGGCCAGCCGCCACTTCGACGCGTTGCGGAGCGATCCCACCTTCCGGAAGCTGCTCTCGGAAGCCGAAGGGGGCCGCCAGCGAGCGCTGGCTGCGTTCCGCGAGAACGGCGGGGAGCGGCTTCTCGGCCGGTGACGTGTTCGGCCGCCGCAGGCGGAGCGTTTCCTCACCCGCTCGCGCCCGGATTCACTCCGGCGCGAGCGCATTCAATGAAGATCCACGCGGAGCCGGAGGCGGTCGCATCAGGTTCATGAAGATCCACGCGGAGCCGGAGGCGGTCGCATACACTCCATGAAGACCCTGGCCCGACCGCTCGACAAGGCCGAGATCCTCCGCCGGCTGAGAGACGTGCGTCCGGAGAGCGTCCGTCGCTGGGGACGGATGTCGGCGCACCAGATGGTGTGCCATGTGAGCGACTCGCTGCGCATGGGCACTGGTCACAAAGCGGTGAGCCACGCCACCAGCCCGCTTCACCGGACGCTCGTCAAGTGGGTCGTTCTCTACCTTCCCCTGCCCTGGCCCGCCGGGATCCTCACCCGGCCGGAGATCGATCAGGAGCTGGGAGGCACGAGGCCCTCCGACTTCGCCGCGGACGTCGCGCAGCTCGAGGCGCTGTTGGAGCTGGTCACGGCGCCGGCCCGGAGCTTCGACTGGCAGCTTCATCCGATATTCGGCAGCATGTCCGACGCCGCCTGGCTCCGGTGGGGCTACCTGCACCTGGACCACCACCTTCGTCAGTTCGGTGCGTAGGCCGGAGGGCCGGGCCGCCACCCGACGGGCGCCGCCAGATGTGCCATGAAAATGTATGCTTGGAGTCGTCCTTCACGCGGGAGGCGGACCGATGGCAAGGGAACAGGAGGCGCAGGGAGCGCAGGTCTCGGAGGCGCAGATCGCCGTCCACTGGCGCGAAGAGGAGTACTACCACCCTCCGGCAAGGTTCATCGGCCAGGCGAACGCGGCCGACCCGGCGATCTTCGAGCGGTTCAGCGAGGAGCACTTCCCCGAGTGCTTCAAGGAATACGCCGACCTGCTCACGTGGGACGCCTACTGGCACACGACGCTGGACGCCAGTAAACCGCCGTTCTGGAAGTGGTTCGTCGGCGGGCGGCTGAACGCCTCCTACAACTGCGTCGACCGCCACCTGGCGACCAGCCGGAACAAGGCCGCCCTCATCTGGGTGCCCGAGCCGGAGACCGAAGACACCCAGGCGATCACCTACCAGGAGCTCTACAAGCGGGTCAACGAGTTCGCCGCGCTCCTGCGCGGCCTCGGCCGGGTGAAGGTCGGCGACCGGATGACCTTCCACCTGCCGATGGTCCCCGAGCTGCCCGTCTCCATGCTCGCCTGCGCCCGCCTCGGCGTGATCCATTCCGAGGTGTTCGGCGGATTCAGCGGTGCGGCGTGCGGAGACCGGATCGCCGACTCGGGGAGCCGCATCCTGGTCACGATGGACGGCTACTGCCGCAACGGGGAGCTGATCGACCACAAGGCCAAGGCCGACCAGGCGGTGGCGGCGGCCCGCGAGCGCGGGGTCGAGGTCGAGAAGGTGCTCGTCTGGCGACGGCATCCCGGCCGGTACGCATCGAAGAGCCCCATGGTCGCGGGCCGGGACTTCTTCGTCGACGAGCTGCTGAAGGACTACCGGGGACAGGAGGTGAAGCCGGTCTCGATGCCGGCCGAAGCCCCGCTGTTCCTCATGTACACGAGCGGCACGACGGCGCGGCCGAAAGGGTGCCAGCACAGCACCGGCGGGTACCTGGCCTACGTCGCCGGCACCTCGAAGTACTACCAGGACATCCATCCCGAGGACACCTACTGGTGCTTCGCCGACATCGGGTGGATCACCGGTCACTCCTACATCGTCTACGGCCCCCTGGCGCTCGGGACCACGAGCGTGATGTACGAGGGAGCGCCTACCTATCCGGACCCCGGCCGTCCCTGGCGGATCGCCGAGCGGCTCGGGGTGAACATCTTCCACACCGCGCCCACGACGATCCGCATGCTGCGCAAGCTCGGCCCGGACGAGCCGAAGAAGTACGACTACCACTTCAAGCACATGACGACGGTGGGCGAGCCGATCGAGCCCGACGTCTGGCGCTGGTACCACTCTGTCGTCGGAAAGGGCGAGGCGGTCATCGTCGACACGTGGTGGCAGACCGAGAACGGCGGCTTCCTGGGCAGCACCCTGCCCGCCCTCAAGCCGATGAAGCCGGGCAGCTGCGGTCCCGGGGTCCTCGGGATCTACCCCGTGATCTACGACGAGAACCGCAACGTGGTGGAGGCGGGGAGCGGGCGGGCCGGCAACATCTGCATCCGCAATCCCTGGCCCGGCATCTTCCAGACGATCTGGGGCCAGCCCGAGAGGTTCGTGCAGATCTACTACGAGAAGTACTGCCGGGACAAGGACAGCAAGGACTGGCGCGACTGGCCGTACCTGGCCGGCGACGGGGCCGTCCAGGCCGCCGACGGCTACTTCCGGATCCTCGGCCGGATCGACGACGTGATCAACGTCGCCGGGCACCGCCTGGGGACCAAGGAGCTGGAGTCGGCGAGCATCACGGTCGAGGAGATCGCCGAGGCGGCCGCCGTCCCGGTGATGGACGAGCTTCGCGGCCGGGCGGTGGAGATGTACGTCTCGCTGAAGCCCGGGCTCGCCCCGAGCAAGGACATCGAGGACAAGGTGGCCAAGGCCATCGAAGCCCAGATCGGGAAGATCGCGCGGCCGAAGAACGTCTGGATCGTCCCCGACATGCCCAAGACCCGCTCGGGAAAGATCATGCGCCGGGTCATCGCCGGGATCTCGAATTTCGCCGATGTCGGCGATACGACGACGCTGTCGAACCCCGAGGTCGTCGAGGGCATCCGCCACCACGTCCAGGGCGAGAAGCTCTCTCGCGGCCAGGTTCCCCGCGAGCTGTCGCCGCAGGAAATGGAGGAGATCAAGGCGTTCGGCCGCGCCGAGTGACGGCCCACACGGCCGGCACCGCAAGCACCTGCAACGCCACCGACACCGCCACGAGCCAGGCGAGGCTCACGCCGTAGAGGTATCCCAGCACGAGGCTTCCGCCGAAGGAGGCCAGGCCCCAGATGCCGTCGAAGGTCCCGAACCCGGTGGCCCGGCGGTGGGCGCCGACGAGGGTCGTCAGCATCGCCTTGAAGAGGCTCTGCTGGACCGTCACGCCCAGGCTCCATAGGGCTATCCCGGCGAGGACCGCGGGCGCGGCGCCGAAGAAGACGAGCGGCGCGCTGGCGAGTGGCAGCAGGATGGCGACCGACAGCACATGGGGCCCCCACGAGTCGAAGAGGCGGCCGAGACCCAGGCTGGAGGCGGCATTGATGCCGTTGGCCAGGGCGTAAAGGAGGGGAATGCTCGCCTCGGCCAGGACGTGGTGCCGGGCGAGGTGGTAGGCCATCAGGGAGAAATCCGCGAAGCCCGCCGCCGTGAGGGCCCCGGCGGTGGCGAAGATCCAGTAGCGTGTTTCAAAACCGCGCATAGCAACCGCATGGCCTGCCGGTTCCAGCTCGCGCGGGTGAGGGTTCAGCCGGCGAGCCAACAGCAGGAGGGCCAGGGAGACCAGGGCCGGGGCGAGGAGGATGGCGAAGGCGAGGTGGTATCCGCCGCGCCGCCACAACACGAGCGCCACGAGCAGCGGGCCCAGGGCCGCTCCCGTCTCGTCGAGCGCCTCGTGCAATCCGAACGTCCAGCCCGCCCCGATCCGGTGGGCCGCGTGCGACAGCATGGCGTCGCGGGGCGGGTTGCGGATGCCCTTGCCGGTCCGTTCGAGCAGCATCAGCGTGGCGGCGACGAGCCAGTGGCCGGCGAGGGCGAGGGCGGGGACGGCCAGGAGGTTGACGAGGTAGCCGAAGATCGCGATGGGCCAGTAGGCGTGCCGGCGGTCGACCCATCGCCCCGACAGGAAGCGGAGCCCGTACCCCGCCAGCTCGCCCAGGCCGGCGACGGTGCTGACGATCAGGGCGCTCGCCCCCAGCGATCCGAGGAACTGGCCGCCGACGCTGCGCGCCCCTTCGTACGTCACGTCGGCGAACAGGCTCATCACGCCGACGACGACCACGAACCAGAAGGCCCGCGGGCGCCCGCGTCGCGCGGCCGCGGTGCGGTCCCTCGTCACGACGAGCGACGGTCCCTTCTTGCCTGGAGGATGACGGCCAGGCAACCGAGGAGCATGCACCAGTCCGTGCGGGCCTCGTGCAGGAAGCTCCAGATGCCGTAGCTCGGGAGCTTGGGCAGCGAGAACGGACCGAGCGGCCGGCCCAGCAGGATCGGCACCTTGGTGGAGAGGATCGCCACCGAGATGTCGATCAGGAGCGCGATGGCCGAGTAGAGGGCCAGGACGTTCACGATCACGAGCAGACCCGCTCCGATCTCCACCGCGCCGACGAAGGGGGCCATGCCGGCGGCCCAGGGGATGCCGATCTTGAGGAAGCGCCCCACCCCCAGCTCGGCCGGGAAGAGGAACTTCTGGATGCCCTCCGACAGGAAGACGGAGCCCACCATGAAGCGCACCAGATCCATGGGCTCGATGCGCGCCAACCGCGTCGACCAGGGCTGGCTTCTCGGGGCGGTGCTCATTGGCGGACCGGCCCGGCCTGAACGAGCCTCCGCATCCCGGCTGCGAAATCGGCCGGCGCCGCGAACTGCGGAAGGGTCCGGAAGAGCGCTGCCGCTCGGCGGGTCTCTTCCAGCCGCCGGATCTCGGCCAGCACCGCCGGGAAGCGGTGCGCGGCCTCGGCGTCCGCGGCGAACAGCAGGCGCCGCGGGTCCACGCGCCCGGTCCGCAGCGCGTGGGCGACACGGCGACGGCATCGGCACGGACGCTCGGGGCTGACCAGGCCGCACTTGGCGCGCGTGAAGGCCACGATGGCCTCGCGAGCCCGGGAAAGCCGCTTCCGGAAGGCAGCCGGCCGGATGGCGAGGACCCGGGCCGCCTCGTCTCCTTCCATCTCGAGGATCTCCCCGAGGATGTAGGCCAGTCTGTGCGGCCGATCGAGGCACGTCAACATGCCGAGGGTACAGCCGATCTTCACCTCCTCGAGCAGGAGGGCCGTGTCGGGCGTGCCCGCCGGGGCCGGCGCTTCGCCGAGGCCCTCGTCGAGCTCCTCGCCGAAGCGCGCGAAGGTGTAGGCCTGCTGCTCGAGGCGGCTCTTCCGAGCATTCAGCAGGTAGTTCGCGGCCACCCGGTGGACCCAGGTCATGAAGGAGCTTGCTCCCCGGAACGTACCGAGGCGCGTGACGATCCGGATCAGGATGTCCTGGGTCGCGTCGCGGGCGTCCTCCGGGTGCCACAGCATCCGCAAAGCCAGGCCGTAGATCCGGCCCTGGATGTCGGAGACGAGGCCCTCCAGGGCGTCACGGTCACCCTCACGCGCGCGACGGACGAGATCCTCAAGAGACTCCTCCATGACTCACCTCGGCCTTCGCCGGCTCGATTCCGCGGCCGCCCAATCTCTCCTGGAGCGTCGCCAGCTCCTCCCCGAGGATCTTCGCCTGCTCGGCGAACGCCCCCTCGAGCCGCTCGAGAGGCACCGGCGGCGCCAGCAGGACGAAGCTGTAGATGCTGCGGTCGGCGCCGATGCCGACCAGGCGCGAGAAGGCCCGGCCGACGCTGCCATCCGGAAAGGTGATGACCCAGTCGACCGTTCCCTGCTCCCGCGATCGTCTCACCTCCAATCCGACCTCGACCGAGCCGTTGGGGGTCGCGAGGGTTGCCCTTCCCTCCGAGGCCGAGCGGAAGGCATGGGTCCACTCGGGCAGCGCAACCGGATCGGCGATGTATCGGAAGGCCACGTCGAGGGGCGCCCCGATCTCGATCGTCTGGACGTCGAAGTCTCGCATCTTTCTCCCTCCCGCCGCCAGGCTGACATCCCCGGCGCTGTTCGAAGGATTGGACCTCGACGACGGCGCTCGTGTGACCAGGAAATCGCCCTAAGTCTTGCCTGGCTTGTGCTGGATGGCCTCGGGTGACCTCTCGCGATCCAGCGGGAGGACCGGGATCGTCCATTGCAAAGGGAGCGCGGCCGGCGCGAAGCACACCTTGTCGCTGCAGACCTGATACTCGAGCGTGCCGGCGATGGTGAGCGCGGGATTCGGCGTCTTGAGCAGCTCCGCGAAGTCGCGCCCGCTGGCGAGGGTGACGTCCTGGGTGAGGCGGAAGCGGCCCTCGAAGACGGGCACGGTCTCGTCGAGGGGCGCGAAGTGGTAGGGATGCGCCTCCGGGAACGCCGATTCGTGGATCGTCACCAGGGCCTGCGGTTCCAGCCGCAGGCGCAACGCGCGGTAGCCGTGCGGGCCGGAGGCGTAGGCGTGCATCCCCGACTTCATCTCGAAGTCGAGGACGAGCGTCACGCGCTGGCCGGGGGCGGCGGCGTCGTTGCTCGCCCAGGTGCGGAGCGTGAACGTCGGCGTGCTCGTCTCGCTGGCCGGGGCCTCCGGCGTCTCGCCGGCCAGCGCCAGCAGGCTCGCCGCGGTCCGCCGCTCGACATAGGTCTTCTCGAAGAACCTCGAGCGGACGACCCCCTTGGCGTCGGTCACGAAGGTGCCGGGGTACGGAACGCCATGAGCCAGGTGACCCGGCGGGTAGTCGGCTTCGTTCAGGATGCCGAACGCGCGAATGACCTTCGACGCGGGGTCCGACAGCAGCGGGAAGGTGATCTTCCTCCGCGCCGAGAACTCCTTGAGGATCGCGACGCTGTCGTAGCTCAGGGCCGCCAGGCCCAGGCCGCGCCGGCGCAGTCCTTCAAGCTGCTTTTCCAGCTCGACGAGCTGGGCCTTGCAGTACGGTCACCAGTCCGCCGACCGGAAGAAGACCAGCACCAGGCCGTTCGGGCCCTCCAGCGACGCGAAGTCGCGCCGGCGGCCCTCCTGGTCCTGGGCCTCGAACGCCGGGATCGTCTGCCCGACGGCCGGACCCAGCGTCGCCGGATCCAAGGGCTGAGGGCTGGCGGCCGGGACCGGCTGCATCACGGCGAGGGCGAGGGTCGCGAGGATCGGAAGGACCATCGATCGGCGCTCAGTCTATACTCTTCTCGGAGGCTTGCGCAGTGTTCCTGCGCGCGGCGACAAGGAGAACGTGAGACCGGAGGGGTTTAGGTCGCGGCTCAAGACGATTGCGCTCGGGATCCTCCTGCCGTTGTGCTTGCGCGCAGACGCGGGCATCGCAGCGGCCAGGGAGCGACCGAGGCCTCCCTGCTGCTTCGCGCACCCGCAACACGCCGGCGCGTGCGTCGTCCAACCCGCCCGGGGCGAGACGTGCGCCAGCATCCTCGGCTATCTCAACAAGCCTGGCCGCACCGGCAAGACCTACTGCGAGAGCACCACGGTCCGGGGCGGTTGGACCCGCGTCGACTGCAAGCCGCTGCGCGACTCAAGGCAGTAGCGACCCCGGGCTTCTCATCGATCTTGACACGCGCGCCGGGAAGGGCGTAGCGTTTCCTTCACCCCTGCTGGCGCTTCCGTAACCGTCACTGCAGACGAAAACCGCCGTCGATCGGGGCCGCGGACGGCCCCCCCGGAGGAACTTCTCATGCGAATGAGCCCTGTTGCCACGCTTGCGGCGACGCTGGCGTTCCCGTTGCTCGCGCACCCGCAGGATGCGCCGACCCAGTTCAACGAAGCGACCGTCGCCGATCTGCAGGCCGACATGGCGGCGGGCCGGCTGACGTCGGTCCAGCTGACCCAGTACTACATCGACCGCATCATGGCGCTCGACCAGGGCGGACCGAACGTCAACAGCGTGATCGAGCTCAATCCCGACGCGCTGGCGATGGCGCAAGGCGCCGACAATCTGCGCGCCAGAGGCAGGGTGCTGGGGCCGTTGCACGGGATCCCGGTCCTGCTCAAGGACAACATCGATACCGGCGACAGGATGCAGACCTCGGCGGGATCGTTCGCGCTGGTCGGCAAGCCCGCCATCCATGACTCGACGGTCGCGGCGAAGCTCCGGGCGGGCGGAGCAGTGATCCTCGGCAAGACCAACCTCTCCGAGTGGGCCAACTTCCGCTCCTTCTTCTCGACCAGCGGCTGGTCGGGGCGCGGCGGGCTCACCCACAACCCGTACTCGCTCGATCGCAACGCCTGCGGCTCCAGCTCCGGGTCCGCGGCGGCCGCCTCGGCCAACTTCGCGGCGGTCAGCATCGGTTCGGAAACCGACGGCAGCATCGTCTGCCCCGCCAACGTCAACAGCGTGGTGGGCATCAAGCCGACGGTCGGCCTCACCAGCCGCGGAGGCGTGGTCCCCATCTCACACACCCAGGACACCATCGGGCCGCACGGGCGCACCGTGGCGGACGCGGCCGCCGCGCTCAACGTCATCGTGAGCCGGACGCCCGATCCGCGCGATCCCGCGACGTCGGGCGTGCCCCTCGGATGGCAGGGCACCGGCCGCACCCGGCCCGCCCTTCCGGCCGACTACGCGGCGTTCGTCGACCCGAATGGACTGCGCGGCGCGCGCGTCGGCGTGACGCGGCAGGGTATCGACAACGCGCCACCCCAGGTCGTGGCCGCCTTCGACAGCGCGATCGCCGCCATCGCGGCGGCGGGCGCGACGGTGGTGGACCTCGACGGCGCAGGATTCACCTTCGCCCCCGCCGACGGAGAGTTCCTGGTGCTGCTCTACGACTTCAAGCTCGACGTGCAGAAGTACTTCGCCACCCGGGTCGGCGTGCCGATGGCGAACAAGACCCTGGCCGACGCCATCGCCTTCAACAACGCGAAAGCGGCCACCGAGATGCCGTACTTCTTCCAGGAGATCTTCCAGTTCGCGGAGGCGATGGACACCAGCGGCTCGGACCCGGGCAACAACCCGCAGCCGATCTTCGGCGGGCTGACCTACAACCAGGCGCTGGCCATCGACCGCAACGCCGGCGTGAACGGCATCGACGCCGCGCTCAGCCAGTTCGACCTCGACGCGGTCGTCGCGCCGACCGACAGTCCCGGCTGGACGACCGACCTGATCCTCTCCGACCACTTCATCTTCGCGAGCTCGGGGCTGGCTGGCGGGCCGGGGTACCCGATCGTGCAGGTGCCGGCGGCGAGCGTGCTCGGGATGCCGATGGGCATCAGCTTCCTCGGGACGGCCTTCAGCGAGCCGACGCTGATCAAGCTCGCCTCCGGCTTCGAGGCGGCGACGACGGCGCGGTTCCCGCCGACGTTCACCGGGAACGTGACGACGGCGAACACCAGCGGCACGACCCTCACCCCCCCGCCGCCGCCCAAGAAGGACACCGGCAAGCGGCCGCACCGCATGTGATCGGAGGCGCCCCGCGCGGTCCTCGGCCGGCGAAGCCGCCGCACCCCCTGAGAGGGCCGCGCGGGCGCGCACGTAGAGACCGCCTCACTCGTACCGCAGCGCGACCAGCGGATCGGCTCTCGCCGCCCGGCGCGCCGGTCCATAGCACGCCGCCAATGCGGTCACGAGAAACAGCGCCGAGGCTCCTCCGAACGCGAGCGGATCGAGCGGCGGCAGGCCGAAGAGGAATCCCGTCAACACCTGGCTGACCGCCGCCGCGAGCGCCAGCCCGATCGCGCACCCGATGCCGGCGAGCGACATCCCCTGCCTGAGGACCATGACCAGGATGTCGGCGCCCTTCGCGCCCAGGGCCACGCGGATCCCGAATTCCCGCATCCGGCGGGTCACCCCGTGGGCCGTCACGCCGTAGATGCCGATCGCGGCGAGCAGCAGCCCGACGAGGCCCAGGCTGCCCGAGACGGACGCCACGACGTGCTGGGGCACCAGGCCGAGCGCGGTGTAGTCCTCGAGCGTCTGGACGGTCACGATCGGCAGGTTCGGATTCATCGACGCCACCAGCCTCCGGATCTCGGCGGCCATGCGCGGCCCGTTGCTCGTCCGCACGGCGATCGTCATGCTCGACATCACGTTGGACGTATAGCGCTGCTGCAGCGGCACGTACACGAACGACGACGACAGCCCGTCGACGAGGCGGCTGGACTTCACGTCACGCGCGACGCCGACCACGAGCAGCGTCGCCGTCTTCGACGCCGGCCCGCCGGCACCGAACTGCACCAGCGACCTGCCGATGGCGTTCTCCCCCGGCCAGAAGTGCCGCGCCGCCGCCTCGCCGACGATCGCGACCGGCGGACTGCCCGCGCGGTCGCTCGGGCCGAAGTCGCGGCCCGCCACCAGCGGGATCCGCAGCGTCGAGAAATATCCGGGCTCCACGATGTTCCAGTCCCACTCCGGAGCTTCTCCGCTCGCCCGCGCGTCGCCCGGCACCGTGACGCCGCCGAGCCCGATGCCCTCGAAGCCGCCCGGGAACACTCTCGCGATCGTCGCGCTCTCGGTGTCCGGAAGCTCCCGGACACGCTCGATCAGCTCCCGGGCGAAGAGCGGACCGGTGACGTCGCCATAGCCGGCCGCCGAAGGATCGACCGAGACCAGCTCGACGCCGCGGGGATCGAAACCGGGATCCGTCGAGCCGGCCCGCCGCAGCGCACGCACGAAGAGGCCGGTGGCGACGACCAGCACGAGGCTGAACGCGACCTGGGCGACCACGAACGCGTTCCTGAGCCGCGACCGGCCCGACGCGCCCGGCGAGTCGTCCTTCAGCGCCGACACGACGTCCGCCTGCGAGGCCTGCCGCGCGGGTACGAGGCCGCACAGGAGCGCCGCGACCAGCGAGAGACCGGTGGTAAACAGGATCACCCGGCCGTCCAACCCCAACGACACGTCGATCGGAAACGGCAGCCTCGGCAGGAGCGAGACGAGCAGCGACGTGAGACCGCGCGCCAGCAGGAGGCCGGCCAGGCCGCCGACGCCGCACAGCACCGCGGTCTCGGTCAGAAGCTGGCGGACGAGCCGCGCTTGTCCGGCGCCGATCGCGAGGCGCACCGCAATCTCCCGACGCCGGGCGGCGGCCCGGGCCAGCAGCACGCCCGCCACGTTCGCGCACGCGATCACCAGCACGAGCGACACCACCCCCATGAGCAGCGCCAGCAGCGCCGTGACCGGCCCGCTCGCCCCGGGGATCGACGACGACTCCCGCAGGCGCAGCTCCTTCCCCCGGTTCTGATCCGGGAACTCGCGCTCCAGCGCCCGGCCGATGGCGGCCAGCTCGGCGGCGGCCTGGGCCACCGAAACGTCCGGTTTCAGGCGGCCGCCCATGACCAGCCATCCACTCCCACGATTGGCCAGGAGCGAGGCCTCGCTCGGCCTCGCGGCGGCGATCATGCCCAGCGGCAGCCACACGTCCGTCTCGAGAACGTGCGTGCCTTGGAATCCCTCGGCCGCGACGCCGGCCACGGTGAACGGATGGCCGTTGAGCCGCAGCGTCCGACCGGCGATGGCCGGATCCTCGTTGAAGCGACGCTTCCAGAAACGGTGGCTCAGCACCACGACCGGCGCGGCGCCCGGCTGCTCGCCATCCCCCGCCGCGAAGAGCCGGCCCGCGGCCGGATGGGCGCCGAGCACGGTGAAGTAGTTGGCGGTCACCAGGCGGCTGGAGACGACTTCCCCGCGGCCGTCGTTTCCCGCGCTCCCCATGCCCAGCGGCGCCCCGAACATCTCCGATGCGTACACGCCGTCGAGCGTCGTCGCGCGCTGGCGGACGTCGAGGTAGTTGGGATACGAGCCGGGGTTGAACCCGACGCCCTGCCGGCCGACGCCGATGTCGACGAGACGGGCGGGGTCGGCGACCCCGGCCGGGGCGCGGAACAAGAGGGCGTTCGCCACCGAAAAGATGGTGGTGTTGGCGCCGATGCCGATGGCGAGCGACAGCACAGCGGTGAGGGCGAAGAGCGGGTCGCGCCGGAGCAGCCGCACCGCGTGCCGCAGGTCCCGCCGCGCGTCGTCGAGCCAGACGAACGAGCGCTCGTCGCGGTGAAGCTCCTTCACCTGCTCGACGCCGCCCAACGAGAGCCTCGCCGCCCGTCGCGCCTGCTCCGCCGGCAGGCCGCGGCGCAGAAGCTCGTCTTCGAGGAGCGCGAGGTGCGACGCCAGCTCGCGCGAGAGGTCGGCCTCCGCGCGCCCGGGGCGCAGCAGGTCGACCAGCTTCGCGAGCAATCGCCGGAGGCCCGCCATCAGTCCGACTCGTTCAGGAGAAGCTTGTCCACGAGGCCCGCGAACCGCCGCCACCTCTCGGTCTGCTCGCCGAGCGCCCGCGCGCCCGCCTTCGTGATCGCGTAGTACTTCGCCTCCCGCCTGTTCTCCGTCGTCTGCCATGTCCCCTTGATCCAGCCCCTCTGCTCGAGGCGAACGAGCGCCGGGTACAACGTGCCCTGGTTCAGCGTGAAGGGATGCTCGGCGATCTGCTCCAGGCGCGCGGCGATGCCGTACGCGTGCTGCGGCCCCATGGTGGCCAGGGCGCGGAGGACGATGAGGTCCAGCGTCCCCTGGAGGAGCTCGACCCTTCCCGACTCTCTACCAGGCACCCAAGTGAAAGATACGGCCCTTCCACTAGGATGTCAAGTGCAGGGCGCCGGTTTGATGGCGCCCCGTCCCCGTGGTACACCTGCCCGGATATGCCGACCCCGCAACCCGACGTCTTCCGCGCGATCCGGAAGGTCTGGAAGAGCGAGCCGACCATCGAGGGGGCGGGGGTCCACCTGAGGCGGGCGTTCGGCTTCCACGAGGTCCCCCAGCTCGATCCCTTCCTGCTCCTCGATCATTTCAAGTCCGAGAACCCCGACGACTACCGGAAGGGCTTCCCCTGGCATCCCCACCGCGGCATCGAGACGATCACCTACGTCCTCGACGGGGACGTGGAGCACGGGGACAGCCTGGGCAACAAGGGCGTCATCCGGCCCGGCGAGGTCCAGTGGATGACGGCGGGAGGCGGCATCATCCACCAGGAGATGCCGAAGGGTGACCGCAAGGGCCAGATGTGGGGGATGCAGTTGTGGGCGAACCTGCCCGCGAAGCAGAAGATGATGGACCCCCGCTATCGCGAGGTGAAGCAGGCCGACATCCCGGTCGTGAAGACGAACGAGGGCGCCACGGTCCGGGTCGTCTGCGGGGAGGTGGACGGCGTCCGGGGACCGGTCCGGGAGATCGTCACCGACCCCGAGTATCTCGACGTATCGCTGCCGGCCGGGAAGTCCTTCACCCACCCGGTGAAGGCCGGCCACACGGTGTTCGCGTTCGTGATCGAGGGCGAGGGCTGGTTCGACCCGGCGCGGGAGCCCTTCGCCCGCGAGGCCACCGGGGAGAGCTGGTGGGACACGAGGCACCCGCACGCGTGCGATGCCGAGACGCTCGTCCTGTACGGGCCCGGGAGCGCGCTCCGCATCACCGCCGACGAGAAGCCCGTTCGCTTCCTGCTCGTCTCGGGCCAGCCTCTGAAGGAGCCGGTGGCCTGGTACGGTCCCATCGTCATGAACACCCGGGAGGAGCTGAAGGCCGCCTTCGAGGAGTTCGAGCAGGGCAC
>QHVM01000032.1:0-7722 GCA_003223555.1 Acidobacteriota bacterium
CGAAGGCCAGGTGAACGTCGCGGAACGAGATGATCGGCTCGTCGGAGTCGCGGGCCCGCGGCGGCGGCTCCGGGGGCGCCGGGGCCGGCCGGGGGGGGAGGCCGAGGATCGCGCGCATCGTCTCGCGCATCAGGCCACCGGGAACAGGATGAGGAGCAGCTTGGTGATGAAGAAGTCCGAAGAGAGGATCGTCACCGAAGCCACCACCACCGAGCGCGTCGTCGACAGTCCCACGCCCTGCGTTCCCCCGCTGGTGTTGAGGCCCATGTAGCACCCCACCGAGGAAAGGATGAGGCCGAAGACGAGCGGCTTGAGCAGCCCCATCACGAGGTCGTTCATGACCATGGCGTTCATGACCGAGCGCCAGTAGAACTCCCACGACAGCTTAAGGTTGAAGATGCTGATGAGGCTCCCGCCGAAGATCCCCACCGTGTCCGAGACGATCGTCAGGAGAGGGACCATGATGAGCGCCGCGGCCAGCCGCGGCGCCACCAGCTTCCGCACGGGGTCCGAGCCGAGCACGCGCAGGGCGTCGATCTGCTGGGTCACCACCATGGACCCGAGCTCGGCGGCCATGCCCGAGCCCACCCGCCCCGTCACCATGAGCGCGGTCAGCACCGGCCCCAGCTCCCGCACCATCGAGATGCACACCAGCCGGCCGACGTAGGGCCGGGCCCCGAACGCGTCCAGGCTCGCCGCCGACTGCAGGGCCAGCACCATGCCCGTGAACATGCCCGTGAGCACCACGATGGAGAGGGACTGGACGCCCAGGCTGTCCATCTGGGCGAGCAGCTCCTGATGGTAGCGGGGAGGCGTGACGAGCGCGTTCAGGCCCTGCGCGGTGAGCAGGATGTAGTCCTGGACGGCGAGGACGGATTCCTTGAGGTGCTGGGAAAGCCGCCGGCCCAGGCTGAGGAAGAGCAGCTGCGTGCGGGTGGCCACGTAGCCCGATTATAGCGGCCGGCCCTGGCGCGAGCGGTCCGACGGTTCAGCGGAGGTCCGGCACGGGTCGCGGGCGACACCTCGCCCTCCGCGCGGTAGCCCGGGTGGTCGACCCTCGATGAACATCGTGGCCGACAGCTCGTCCGCCGCGGGCAACAGCGCGTTGCGCTCCTGGCGATCCCGCCCGCGTCCGGCTAGCCGGCTTACAATGGCGGGGCCCACTTGAAGGGAGACGACGATGCGCCTGAGCCGGCTTGCCCTCGTTCTCGGCCTTGCCGCCGCCGCCCAGCCCGCTCCCGGAGCGGTGGCGATCGGACAGAAGCTCCAGCCGTTCAAGCTCGGTGATACCTCGGGCCAGACGGTCGACGTCGGCGCCGACCAGGGCCGGAAGGCCGTGGTCCTCATGTTCATCGCCACCCAGTGCCCGGTGTCGAACGCGTACAACGAGCGCATGGCCGCCCTGTCTCGCGAGTACGCGTCGAAGGGCGTCGCGTTCATAGGGATCAACTCCAACCGGCAGGAGAGCGTAGAGGAGATCGCCGCCCACGCGGCCAGCCACGGCTTCAGCTTCCCCATCCTGAAGGACGTCGGCAACGTGCAGGCCGATCACTTCGGGGCGCAGGTCACCCCGGAGATCTACGTCTACGACTCCGCCTCGGTCTTGCGCTACCACGGCCGCATCGACGACGACCGTACCGGAGCCAACGTGAAGAGCCAGGACCTGCGGAGGGCCCTCGACGCGCTGCTGGCCGGCCAGCCGGTGCCGGTGGCGGAGACGAAGGCCTTCGGCTGCACGATCAAGCGCGTCGCGCAGTGAGCGCGGCGTTCCTTCTGGCCGCGGTCCTCGCCGGGGAGGTGGACGCCTCCGGGGTGGGCCGGGCGTTGGCGTCCCATCGGGGCCATCCGGTGGTACTCACCCTGTGGGCCACCTGGTGCGAGCCGTGCGTCAAGGAGTTCCCGTCCCTGATGGCGCTCGCCCGCGAGCGGAAGGACGTGGCCTTCGTGTCGGTGTCGATCGACGAGCCGGAGGACCGCAAGACGCTCGAGGCGTTCGTGGCCGCGCGCCGGCCACCCTTCCCCGTCCACGCCCGGGCCTCCGGGCCCGACCAGGCCTTCATCGATGGCGTCGACCGGGACTGGAGCGGCGTCGTGCCCGCCACGATCGTCTACGACCGCGAGGGCCGGCGGGTGGCGCTCCTGCAGGGTGAGCACGGCCGGTCCGACATCGAGAAGGCCCTCGCCAGGGCCGCGCGATGAGCCGCGCCGCCGCGCTCATGGCCTTCGCCGGCGCGATCGCCGTGGCCTGTGGCGAGCGCCCCGCCCCCACCGCTTCGGTCAGTCCACCGGCGGAGGCCACTTCGTTGCGGCCGCTCACGTCGCGGGACGGCACTACGGGGGCGCCACCGGCGCTACCCGCGGGCCATCCCCCGGTCAGCGTCGGCGGGCCGGCCGAGAGCAAGGTGGTCGAGGGCGAGGTCCGTCTCGCCGCGCGGCTGCGGGACCGGGCCGGGCCGGACGGCGTGCTCTTCGTGATTGCCCGCAGCTCGGCCACCGGGCAGGTCGTCGCGGTACGCAAGGAGGAGCACGCCCGCTTCCCCTTCGCCTTCCGCCTCTCGGCGGGCGACACCATGATGGAGGGCGTCCCGTTCGACGGCCCTTTCGACCTCACGGCCCGGATCTCGCGCAGCGGTGACGCCATGCCGCAGCCAGGGGACCTGGAAGGCACCGCGAAGAACGTGGCCGCCGGAGCGCCCGGCGTCGCCATCGTGGTCGAGCACGTCCGGCCCTAGGTCGGAGTCGCGGTGAGCGCACCCGGCTTGCGATCCGATGCCGGCATGCCGGCGCGCGACCTTCGGACTTCCCTCGCGCTCGCCGTCTTCCTGGCCTTCGGCCTCGTGCTGCTCGGAAGCGCCTTCCAGGGCTGGCAGCGGCTGGGCGGCAAGGACTGGAACGCCTTCCTCGGGCAGGCCGAAGCCGAGGTGATGACCGTGAAGGCCTACCATCAGCTTCCGCTGTGGAACCCGTGGCGCAAGGGGGGCCAGGTCTCGTTCGCCCAGCCGGAATCGATGTTGCTCTCGCCCGTGACGCCGTTGGCGCTTCTCTTCGGCGTGCCCGCCGCCTTCAAGCTGCTCGTGCTTCCCCTGTTCGTGTTCGGCTGCGCGGGGATGTGGACGCTCGCCGGATACTTCGGCCTTTCCGGGTGGCCGCGGATGACGCCCGGCCTCGTCTTCTTCGGCTCCAGCGTGTTCCCGCTCTATCTCTCGGGCGGCCTGCCCAACTGGCTGTGCGCGGTGGCCCTCCTCCCCTGGTTGATCTGGCTCTACGCCCGGGGTCTCGACGACCACCGCTTCCTCCTCGGCGCCGCCGCGGCCTATGCGGCCTTCATCTTCTGCGGAGCGATCTACCAGTTCGTTCTCATACCCGTGTTCCTCGGCTTCCACGCGGCGTGCCTGGCCCTCGCCCGCCGTTCCGGACGGCCGCTGCTCGGCCTGGCGGCCGTCATCGCCGGCGGCGGCGCGCTCGCCGCCCTGCGGCTCGTCCCGATCGCGGAGGTCTACCTGGCCTTCCCGCGCGAGCTGGCCGCCCGCGGCCGCTATCTGACGCCGCTCGTCCTCGCCCGCTCGCTCCTCGATCCGCGCCTGCCCGACCTCACGACGCCGTGGGGCGCCTTCCGCCACGACGACGGCACCTGGATCTACTGGATCAACGCCGGCGCCTACGTGGGGGTGGGGGCAGTGGCCCTGGCCCTCCTCGGGACGCTGTGGGGCTGGCGCCGGGTCTGGCCGCTGCTGGTGCCGGGGGCCCTCTACGCGTGGATGAGCTTGGGGGCGGGCGTGCGCCCGAGCCTGTGGAACTCGCTGCACGACCTGCCGATCCTGCACTCCATGCAGGGTCCGGAGAGGCTCGTGTCCTTCGTCATCTTCTGCCTGAGCCTGGCCGCCGGTTTCGGGCTCCAGGCCGTCGACGAGAGAGTGGCCCTGGTGGTGCCACCCAGCCTGCGCTTCGCGGCCGGCGCCGGCATCACGCTGCTGCTCGCGGCGTCGCTGGCCCTCGTCAACGCCCCCATCTCCGCGACGGCGTTCCCGGTCGATCCTCCGGTCGGCCTCCATCCGGGACCGTTCCATCAGTCGCGGCTTCCCTCGCATCCCGAGCAGTGGGGCGGACAGCTCTACGAGGCGGTCCTGGCCAACCGCGGCAACAAGCAGGGCATCTCCGACGTGCCCTCCTTCCCGGCCGTGCGCACGGAAGGCGCGCCCGGTTATCGCGGCGAGGTCTACCTGCTCGACGGGCAGGGCCAGGTAGAGCTGGCCGGCTGGTCGCCCAACCGGCTCCACGTGCTCGCGCGGCTCGGCGCCGCCGACCGGCTGGTCGTGAACCAGAACTATTTCCCGGGCTGGCGCGCCGACGGCACGATACGGGGGCCGCTCCTCCCGCACGAGGGCTTGCTGTCGCTGGCGCTGCCCGCGGGCTCCCACGATCTCGTCCTCTCCTATCGTCCCTCGCGCGTGCCGGAGGGAGCCGCCCTGAGCGTCGCCGCCCTGGTGGCCGGCCTCCTGTACCTGCGCGTCCGCCGCGGCCGGCCGGCGACGGGGTTCGGGACGGCGGAGGCAGCGGGCCTGGCGACGCTGGCCGTGCTGATGGCCATCATGGCCGCGGCGGCCTGCCTGGGCGCCGAGCGCAACCTGCCGGCCGAGGTGCCCGCTCGCCTCCGCATCGCCGTACCGGCCCCCCCGACCCGCGGCTGGTGAAGTATCATCGGCGCCCCGATGACCTCGCAGCAGTTCGATTCCGGCCTCGGCCACGGCGACCGGCCCGCGCCGCGCCTGGCTTTCGGCCCGTTCGAGCTGGACCCGGAGACGGGCGTCCTGCGGGAGGGTGAGCGGCTCATCCCGCTCGACGCGAAGCCCTTCGACCTGCTGCTGTACCTCGCGCGCCATCCCGGGCGCGTCGTCGGCCGTCCCGAGCTGATGGCCGTCTTGTGGCCCGCGGGGGACGT
Organism: Acidobacteriota bacterium; assembly: GCA_003223555.1. Classification (GTDB taxonomy): domain Bacteria; phylum Acidobacteriota; class Vicinamibacteria; order Fen-336; family Fen-336; genus AA32. The sequence goes on from QHVM01000032.1 coordinate 4,940, forward strand.
CACCGAAGACGCGGTCGTGCGGTGCGTCGTCGACATTCGCCGGGCCCTCGGCGAGGCCACGCGCCGGCCGCGATACCTTCGGACCGTCCCGCGCAAGGGCTACCAGCTCGTGGCCGACGTGACCGAGCACGAGGAGACACCGCCGCCGGCGCCCGCCGTGCTTCCCTTCCCCGCTCCGGCCGAGACGCCTCGGCCGCAGCTCGTGGCCCCCCACCCCGCGGCTCCTCCTCGGCGCCGTCTCCGGTCCCGTCGCAACGTGACCCGACTCGCCGCTCTCATCGGCGTCGCAGGGACCGCGGTGGCGCTGGCCGTGGCGCTGCTCCTGCGAATGCGCAGTCCGGCGCCGCTCTCGGCGGCGCTCGACCCCGACGCCCTGGTGGTCATGCCGGTGTCGGTCTCGGAGCCGCGGCCGGAGAGCGGCTGGCTCCGCCAGGGTCTGCCCGAGATGATCCGCTCCCAGTTGGGCCAGACCCCCGGCCTGCGGGTGCTGCCCCGGCACCAGGTCGATGCCGCCCTGGCCGAGGCCGGCCTCGCCGAGGACCAGTCCCCGTCCCCGACCGCGGCCACCGCGGTGGCCCGCCGGCTCGGGGCGCGGCGCGTCATCACCGGCTCGTTCGTCAGGATCGCCGGCCCGGCCACCGGGGAGGATCGGTTCGTGATCAATGCCCAGCTGATGGACGCCTCCACCGGCGCGGGCGAAGCCAGCGCCTCGGTGCGGGGGGACCAGGCCCGGCTCCTCGAGGCGGTCGACGAGCTGACCTTGAGGTTGCTCCACCACCTCCGGCCTCCCGACGTCGCCGCGGCCGGCTGGCGGCCTTCCCGCCTCACGACCGGCTCCGTGGACGCCGAGCGGCTGTACCTCCGCGCCCTCGATCAATACGCCCGGGGCGGCCGTCTCGGCGCGGAGCGGGCGGAAGCCGACCTCGACCAGGCGCTCCACCTTGATCCGGCCTTCGCCCAGGCCTACGTCAAGAAGGCGGAGGTGCAGCAATGGCGGCGGCGCTGGGGCTATGGCGATCCCGATCCTGCGCCGGCCGTGCGCGCCGCGGCCCGGCTCGTGAAGGACCTGCCGGACCGCGAGCGCCTGCTCGTGCAGAGCTTCGAGGCGCTCATCGTGGAGCGGCGGGCGGACCACGCCCTGGAGCACTGGAACGCGCTCTTGCAGTTCTACCCGGCCTACGCGCAGGAGGTGGGCGTCCCCGGCCTGGCCGCGGAGACGTTCCAGGCCCTGGGCCGCTGGGACGACGCCATCATGATCGGCGAGGCCCACGTCGACGCCCCGTCGCTGGCGGCCGGCGAGCGCGCGCAGCTGTGCTCGGTCCTGGCCCAGGCGTTCCGGCGCAAGGGCGAGTTCGAGCGCGCCGTCCACTATGCGCGGCAGGCGGTGGCCGCCTGGCCGCAGCGCGAGGGCCCGCGGTTCCTCTCCCAGCGGGCGATCCTGGGCCGGGTGGCCCTCGAGGCCGGCCGGCGGACCGAGGCCCTCACCGAGTTCCGCGCCGTGCGCGACGCGCCGGAAGCCGACGTCACCAACCTCACCGACGCCGCGTGGGGCTTCTACATGGCCGGCCAGCCGCGCGAGGCGGCCGGGGTGGTGACGAAGGCGATCACCCTCGACCCCAACTACGGCAATGCGTACCATCTGCGGGGCTGGATGGAGATGGCCCGCGGAGAGGACTCGGACGCCGCGGCCGACCTGGAGCTGGCCTTCGAGCTCACACCCCACTCTTTCGGCAGCCAGCACCAGGGCATGGTCAGCGGCGACCTCGCCGCCCGCTACTACGCGGGCGTGGCGGCAGCCAAGCTCGGCCAGAAGGCGCGGGCGGCCGCGGTCTTCCGCAGCCTGATCGCCCACTGCAAGGAGCTGATCGACTTCCGCCGCGCCGACGGGGACGCCGCGAGCTGGCAAGCGGCCAGCTTCCGGGCCCGCGCGCAGGCGCGGCTGGGCGTCGCGGTCAGCGAGCCCCCGCGGCTGCAGGGCGACGACACCACGTACTTCGTGCAGACCGCCCGGCTGCATGCGGCGGTGAGTTCGCCCACCTGCAGGATGACCCCGACTTCGACTCGCTGAAGGGCGACGCCGAGTTCCGCCGGCTGGTCACCGACCGCCTGGCGAGGTAGCCCGCAGCTCCAGCGGCGGCAAGGGGAACGCCACCACCCGCGTCTCGTAACGATCGATCATCGCCTGCCGCTCTCGAGTGAGCGGGTAGGACTCGCCGGGGCCGTAGGGATAGCGCGTCATGCCATGGAACGGCCGGGGAGACAGCCCGTCGGGGCTGGCCGAGTGGACGTCCATCTCCTTGCTGAAGCCGTCGGCATAGAGCAGGAACGTCCGCCGCCAGCCGGCGGGCAGGGGCGGCAGGCAGAGGGCGTCGAAGGACAGCGCGATCTCGTCGCCCGGGCGCGCGGTCACGAACAGGTCGTCGGTGGCGGCGAGGAGCTCGCGCACGTCGCCGGGACGCGTGTAACGGCCCGGCAGGAGCTTCCACGGCGCGTCCCCGGACACGAGCGTGTAGTCGTACGAAAAAGGCGGCCGTCCGTCGGGGCTGACCGCCGCCGAGAAGCCGCGCTCGCGGAGATCGGCGCGGGACAGGCCCAGCCACCGGCCCGCCTCGGGCTCGCTGCCGCGGGCGGCCACCCGGATCTGGTCCCAGTAGATCCTCATGTTGGTGACGATGCGCACGCGCTCCCCCGGGCGCCACCGGCCCGCGAGATCGACGACCAGCGTCTGGGGGCGTCCGACCGGGATGCCGACCTCGGCGACCGTCTTCCACCCCCCGCGGCGA
>QHVM01000032.1:7811-12842 GCA_003223555.1 Acidobacteriota bacterium
GGGACCGAGGTCGAGCGTCAGCGAATGGTCCTCCGCATAGCCGCGGATCGGCAGCAGGCGGAAGTCGTCGGGACAGGCGCGGTCCAGGCGCGCGATCCGGTCGAGGACGTCGTGGCCGTGGCCGTCCACCGCCCCGCGCGGCGGACGCGCGCCTCGGGCGGCGAAGAGCCGGAAAGCGGGAGGAGGCGTCCTCAGCCCCTCGTCGGGGAACACCTCATCGCCGGCCGGGTGGGCGACGGCGAGAAGGGCCAGGCGGTCGATGAACAGTCCTTCCTCCAGCTCGTCGGTCACCCGCAGCTCGTAGCGCCCGTCGCGGGGACGGAGCTGCTCGTCGGTGAGGCGCACGTACTCGTCCGGGTCGGGATGGTTCCACTCCCCCGGCCCCTCCCAGTAGCCCATCTCGCCCCCGCCCATGAAATCGGTCACGAAGGCGAAGCGCTCGCCGTTCCAGGCGTAGAGATAGGGACAGGAGGACGGCTTGCGGTCCAGCTCCTTCACGAGGAGCGCCGTCTTGCTCGGCTCCGCCATCTCGGTCTGCAGGATCCCCGCCGGCCACAGCACGCGCACCGCGTCGGCGGCCAGGCGACGGCCGAGGCCGAAGACGAGATCGGCCGGGGCGGCCGGCGGGGTGGCCGCGGAGGTCTCCAGTTTCTGGCGCAGGCTGCCCGCCCGCATCTCGACCTTCGCCCCCAGGCCGCTCCGGTTGCTGACCAGCCCGGCCAGACGCACGCGGATCGAGTGGTTCCGGCCGCCCTGGTTCTCCCAGAACCGCAGCGCGCCCGAGCGCAGGCGGACGACGAGGTCGGTGTCGCCGTCGCCGTCGAGGTCGGCGGCGGCGAACGAGGCCCCGGCCAGCGCTCCCGGAGCGCCGATGAGCGAGGCAGGAAATGCGGTGGCGGTCACGTCGGCCCAGCTCCGGCCGAGGTTGCGCAGCAGGTGCGGGCCCCGGTCAGTGAAGACGACGAGGTCGAGCAGGCCGTCGTTGTCGTAGTCGAGGAACTGGGCGGCGGCGGCGCCTTCCGATCCGGCGGGTCCGGGGGCCAGGCGGAAGCGGCCCCGGCCGTCGCTGAGGGCCAGCGTCCCGGGTCCGTCGGAGCGGCCGAGGAAGAAGTCGGTGAATCCGTCCTTGTTCACGTCGGCGGCGGCCACGCACCGGAAGCCGCCCGCCGTCGCCAGGCCCACCGGGGCCGCCACGTCCTGGAACGTGCCGTCCCGCATGTTCTGGAAGAGCTGCGGCGCCGCGTCGTCGCGCACGACGAGCAGGTCCACGTCGCGCCGGTTGTCGAAATCGGTGGGCACCAGGCCGACGGCGTGCACGGGTCCCGTGGCGAGACCCGCCGGCTGGCCCATCTCCTTGAAGCGGCCGCCGCCGACGTTCTGGAGGAGGCGCGTCGGCGAGCCCGGGAAGCCGTCAGGGAATACGGCTCCTCCGCCCGACGGCCCGGGCTCGGCGAGGCCGGCCAGGACGATGTCGAGGTCCCCGTCATGGTCGGCGTCCACGAACGCGGCGGCGACGTACGGGCGGGGATCGGACGCGATCCCGGCCGCGGCGGTGGCGTCCGAGAACCGCCCGCCGTCGTTGTGCAGCAGCGTGACGCCACGCTGGCCCAGGACGAGCAGGTCCGCGCGCTCGTCGTTGTCGTAGTCCCCCGCCACCGCGCCGGCCGCCGCCTGGGCGGCGTCGAGGCCGAAGCGCTCGGTCACGTCGACGAACCGCCCGCTCTCGTTGTGGTAGAGCCGCTGCCCCGTCGGCCCGGACGCGTAGAGGTCGAGTACCCCGTCGCCGTCGACGTCGAAGAGCGTCACCGCGCCCGGCAGCCCCGACCAGGCCTCGGCGAGCGACGCCACGTGGCGGCCGAAGGCCGAGTTGGTTGCGGGACCGTCCGCGGTGGCCGCGGCCGGCAGCACGCGCGCGCTCGCATCCACGAACCGGACCGGCGGCGTCTCGGCGTCGACGAGATCGCTCTCGGCGCCGGTGGAGGCCATGGCCTCCGCGTAGCGTCCCTGGTCCGGGTAGTTCTGTCCGATGAGCGTCCCATAGCCGCCCTCCCGCAGGGCGCGGAAGCGCTCCAGCATCTTCTGGCCTTCCTCCGTCTGCCCGGAGCGGGTGAGGGCGAGGCCGAGGTTGTAGGCGGCCGTGGCGTTGTAGGGCTCGGCCGCGATGGCCGCGCGGAAGGCCGCGATCGCCTCCGGGTACCGGCGTTCCTGCAAATAGAGCTGCCCGAGGTTGACCTGGGCTCCCACGTCGGTGGGGTCCAGGGTCGCGACTCTCTGGAAGCCCGCCTCCGCATCTTCGACCCGGTTGAGCCCCCGCGCCACCAGCCCCAGGATGTACGGCGCCTGGGGTGAGTCGGGCAAGGCCTGGGCGGCCGCTCTGGCCTCGCGCTCGGCGCCCGGCAGGTCGGGGATGTTGAAGAGCGCGATGGCCAGGTTGACGCGGGCGATCGCCAGGCCAGGGTCTGTCCTCAGGGCCTGGCGGAACGCCTCGGCCGCCTCCCCGGGCCGGAACTGCTCCAGCAGCGCCACCCCCCGGTTGTTGGCCCGGTACGCGTCCTCACGCGCTCCGAACGGGACCGCCCGGGCCCCAACGGATTCAACGCAGAGGACGCAGAGAACGACGGCGAGAACGCAGAGGGGAATCAGGGTACGGAGGGAACGCAGCTTCATTTCAGTTCCGTCTCTGCGTCCTCTCCGTTCCTCCGCGACCTCTGCGTTCAAGGTCTTGCGTGAGTCCCCTTCCCTCTTCGATCGTGATCATGTGGTCGGGGGGGGCGCTGGGCACGACGTCCCGGGCGCCGCTCGGCCACGCCACTTCGACTCGCGCCGGCCGCGCTGCAGGCCCGAGGCCGAAGGTCAGCGTCAGCTCGCTCTGGGAGCAGTAGCTGGAGCCGGTCTTCACGAGGCTCCACTGGCGGGCGCCGCCCTGGGGAGTGACGGTCACCCGGGCGCCGATGCCGTCGCGGTTCGAGCGGGTGCCGACCGTGCGGACGCGAAGGTAGTGGTTCCGGGCGCCCCCCTCGTTGCGCAGCAGCCGGGCCGGACCGTTGTTGGTGGTGACGAGGACGTCGAGGTCGCCGTCGCCGTCGAAGTCGGCATAGGCGGCGCCGCGGGCCACCATCGGCCGGGAAAAGGCCGGCCCCAGCTTGTCGTCCATCACCTCGAACCGTCCGCCGCCGAGGTTGCGGAAGAGGTGCGGCGGCTGGGCGTAGCGCACCTTGGGCTGGACGGCGGCGATGTCGTCGGCCACGTGGCCGTTGGCCGCGAAGATGTCGGGCCGGCCGTCGAGGTCGTAGTCGAAGAAGAAGCAGGCGAAGGTGAGGCTCAGCAGGGTGGCCTGGCCGAGGGTCGAAGGAGGCGCCTCGTCGATGAAAAGGCCGGTCCCCTCGTTGTGGTACAGGGCCATCATCTCGTTCGAGAAGTTGCCGATGACGAGGCTCGGACGGCCCGAACCGTCGTAGTCGGCGGCATCCACGCCCATGCCGGCCCGGGCCACCCCCGCCTCGTTGAAGGCCACCCCCGCCGCCATCCCCACCTCGGCGAACGTGCCGTCGCCCCGGTTCCGGTAGAGCTTGTTGGGCTGAGTGTCGTTGGCCACGAACAGGTCCAGCCAGCCGTCGCCGTCGTAGTCGAGCAGCGTGGCGCCGAGCGCCTTCGAGGACGGGTTCTCCAGCCCGGCCTTCCGGGTCACCTCGTCGAAGGTCCCGTCGCCGCGGTTGCGGTAGAGGGCCGGGCTCTGGCCCCGGTAGGACTCGGGCGTGCAGTAGGACTTGTGGGTGCCGTCGAGCGTGCAGAAGAGGTCCTTGTCGATCGACCACTGGACGTAGTTGGCGACGAAGAGGTCGAGCTTGCCGTCCTTGTCGTAGTCGAAGAAGACCGCGCTCGTCGAGAAGCCGCCGTTGCCCACCCCCGCCCTCGCGGTCACGTCGGCGAACCTGCCGCCCCCCAGGTTGTGGAAGAGCCGGTTGCCACCGAGCCCGGTTAGGTAGACGTCGACCTTGCCGTCGTTGTCGTAATCGCCGGCCGCCACGCCCAGCCCGTACATCTCCACGTCCAGGCCGGAGCCGCGCGTGACGTCCGTGAACGTGCCGTCGTGGTTGTTGCGGTAGAGCGCCGGACGCGAAACGGGTCCGGGATGTCCCGGCCAGCTCTTCGAGTTGGCCAGCAGGATGTCCGGCCAGCCGTCGCCGTCGAAGTCGAGGAAGGCGCAGCCCGGGCCCATGGTCTCGGGAAGGTACTTCTTTCCGAAGGCGCCGCTGTTGTGCTTGAAGCGGACGCCGGCGGCGACGGTGACGTCGGTGAAGACGACCGGAGGTGCCGCGGTGGCGGCGAGGCCGAGAGCGGTGATCAGCGCGACAAAGAAGGCCGCGAGGATCCTGAGCGTCATCGCGAGCCGCCGCCCCCTCCCGCCGAGCGGCGTCGAGGCAAATAAGACGCGGGGGGTCTGGGGGGCGCAGGGTTTCCCGCAGAGTAGCGCCCCCCAGCTTGATGAGCGAGCGCGGGATTCACTCCCGCGCGAGCGGGGGGTCGCTGGCGCTCGTTGTTGTCCTCGGGATGGAGCTGACGATAGGGGCCGGTGATGAACTGGGAGGACTCGTCCGCCTTGAAGCGCTCGTAGAGAGCCTGCTCGGCGGCGGCGCGCCGGGCGTCGCCCAGCCCCTGCCAGCACAGCATGAGGTTGTAGTGGGCCTGCAGGTCTTCGGGATCGATGACGAGCACCTGCTGGAACTCGGTGATCGCGTCCCCGTACCGGCGCTTCAGGAAGAGGATCCGCCCGATCTGGTTGAGCACCACCCGGTCGCGAGGATAGGAGGCAGCGGCCAGACGCAGGTGGTCCAGGGCCTCGTCGTAGCGGCCGAGGCTCTTCAGCGCAGTTCCCAGGAAGAAATGCGTCTTGGCCAGCCGGGGATCGATCGCAAGCGCCCTGCGCAGCACATCCTCGGCCGCCGCCATGTTGCCCTCCTGGATGCGGGCCCGCGCCACGTTCACCCAGCCGTCCGCGTAGCCCGGCTCCATCTGCGTCACCTTCAGGAA
>QHVM01000032.1:12894-36778 GCA_003223555.1 Acidobacteriota bacterium
CCTCTCGCGCACCGACGGGTCGAGGACCGGCTTGTCACCCGGGACCGCAGCGCCCTGGCCCGCCACCCTCAGCGTCGCCTCGGCCGAGGCCATGTCGGTGATGGGGATGTCGGGCACGGCCTTGATCCGGCCCGACACGTTCGAGGTGTCACCGCTGAAGATCCACCGCCCGTCGTCGTGGTCCGCGGTGAGGGAGAACTGCGGCTGAGCGGGGTCGCGCACGCCGGCAAACGCCCAATGCGTGTTCCACCACGAGAACTTGCGGTAGTTGACCCTGGCCTTCAGCCGGATGCGGTCGCCGCAGTCGGCGGGGACGCGCAGCCGGTAGTGCACGGTGTCCGCCGCCCCGGGCGGGATCAGGCGGACGTAGGCCACCGACCGCGTCATCCACGCGTTGCGCTTGTTGATGGGATTGCCGTGATCGTCGAGCTGAAGGCTGCGATAGAAATGAGCCCCCGGCTCCACGGGGCCGGTGCCTGCCTCGCCCACGCTCCCGCTGTGGAAGACCACCCGCCCGCGGTCGTCCACCGCCTCCAGCTCGACCCACACGTCGAAGGCGTCCACGGTCCCCCCGGGGAAGAAGTGGCCGACCTTCCGGGTCCGCACCACGACCTCGATCCGCACGGACTCCCCCCGGCGCACCGTCGCGCCGACCCGGTCCAGCGGAGCGACCACCTCGGCGGGCGGCGAGAGGAACGCCTGGGGAGAGCCGAAGCTCATCGACTCCTCACCCTGCGCGAACGTGCTGGCCAGCCGCGCCTCCCCGGGCCCGGCCGCCTTCGCTTCCGCCGGCGCCGCCCCCTCGGCCGTGCGCACGAGGCCGAAAACGTCGACCGACACCTGGCCGTCGCGCAGGAAGGCCTGGGTCACCCGGAGCTGCTCGGGGTCCTGGTTGACGAAAGGCAGGGCGGTGTTCGCGGCCGGGAAGCGGTGGGAGTGGACCTGGCCGTCGCGGGCGGCGGGGTCGTGCGCGGCCACCAGCGGCATGTGGCAGTCGGCGCACTTCTGGGGCTTCGCCGGGTAGTAGAAGCTGCGCGCTCCCTCGCCGGAGACGCCCGAGGCCTGCCAGTTGTCGTACTCGTTGAAGCCCCGGAACCAGCGGTAGGAGTTGACCGGGACGTCGAGGTGGACCTTGTGGCAGGAGGAGCAGAACTCGGGGGTCTGGTCGCGGTGGAAGCTCTTCAGGAACGTCCGGCGGTGCGGCTCGGGATCGGTGCGGATCAGGTAGTCGTGGGTCCAGGAGACGAGCCGGTTGTCGCTCACCGCCAGGTCGTGCAGGGGCGGGTACTCGATCGTGAAGTCCCCCTGGCCCATCGTGCTCTTGACGTGGACGATCGAGTGGCAGGACGTGCAGGCGAGCCCGGCCTGCGCCTCGGGGGTGTCGATCTGCTCCTTGATCGGCCGGTCGAACCGTCCGTTGAAGAACACCGCGTGATCGTGGCACCCCGCGCACCACTTCGAGGGCCGCGTGCCCACTACGTCCTGCATGTACTCGACGGACTTCCGGTACCACTGGTTGTTGAACGACGAGAAGTGGTGGGCCGACGAGCTCCACTGCGCGTAGATGTCCTGGTGGCAGCGGCCGCAGACGGCGCTCGTCATGAAGAAGTTCGCGGGAATGGTCCGGCCGACGTTGGTCTCCGCCGACGAGGGGAAGAACGGGCTCTTCGGCCCCGCGCCCTCGGCGTCCATCGTGGCCGGAGCGGTGGCCGGGTTCACGATCCGATCGCGACGCGGGCCCTCGGTGCGGTCCCTGACCGCGAGCACGACCCCCGCCACGAGCGCGGCGTCGGCCACCGCCAGCCCCGCCCAGAGCAGCGTGCGGTCGGGGTGGACGGGGAGGCGGCGGGCGGCGAGCGCGGCGTGAAGCAGCAGCGCGAGCGTGCCGGCCACCGCGCTCGCCACGTGGGCGTCGAGGATCCAGCGGTGTGGGCGGGTCGCCCCGACGACCATCAGGACGAGGCCGGAGAGCGCGGCGATCCCCAGCAGCCCGCCCGCCCCGACCGCCAAGGGCGGCCACCGGCCGGGGCGCCGGGCCAGTCGCATGACCGCGGCGACGGAGAGCGCCACGCCGAGCAGGAGATGAAGGGCGACGTTGGCGAAGTAGAAGGGCGACGCCTCCGCCCGGGCCGCCAGGTATGCGCTGTTGAGTATGAGGACGAGGAAACCGAAGGCGAACTTCTTCAATGACCTACCCGAACCGGAGGCTATCGCCCGCACCGCGCCGCGTCAAGGCATGCCTGCCGCCGGCCCAGCAAGATCGGGTCCAGCCGCACATGGAGGATACGTGGCGAACCCCGGCCCCCGCTAACGAGCAACTTCTTTGGTGGTTATCGCCACCCGGTGACGAGCGGCCGCCGCCGACGGCCGGGGGGCTCATAGAGTGTGCGCGATCACCGGCCATCCCGCGCATAGCTCCTACGTGCGCCACTTGCTGTACTCTCTGCCGCAGGAGGACCCCAATGCTTCGACGCGTGTTCGCCTCACCGACCTCCCGGGCGTTCCTGACCGCTGTCGTCCTGGCGGCCGCCCCCGGCGTGGCCGCGCCGTCCGACAACGTCGAGGGCGTCGTCACGTCCGTTCACGGCGGCTACGTGACGCTCCGCGCCGACGACGGCCACACCCACCGCTTCCCCATCGGCAACCGGACCCGCGTGGTGTTCCAGAGCTCGCGGGACGAGGCCTCCTTCCCGAACGCGAAGATCGACGTCCTGGCCGAGGGCATGCGCATCCGCGTGAACCCGGCGGCCACGGCGGGGCCGGTGCTCGACCGCGTCCACGTCGTGTCGGTGCCGGAAGGCGCCCGCGTTCCCCGGGTCAAGGCCGGAGTGCCCCTGACGCCCGTGGTGCCGGCGGGTCCGGCCAGCCAGGTCGTCAAGGCCCGGCTGCAGAGCATCGACGGCCGGCGGGGGCTCGTTCATGCCGACGTCGCCGGTCGCAGCCAGGCCTACCGCGTGAGCAGCCGCGCGGCGCTGCGGCGCTTCGAGGAGGGCGACCTCGTGCTGCTCACCTTCGACCGGGACGGCAACGTCAGCGACATCCGGGAAGCGTCGCTCATCGGCCGAGTGACCCGTGTCTCCGGCTCACGGGTCACGATCGACGTCGGCGGCAGCTCGGAGAGCTACGTGGTCGACAAGAAGGTCAACCGCCGCCTGCGGGTCGGCGACTCGGTGAGCTTCGAGTTCGAGGACCGGCCGGGCGGCCAGAGGGTCATCACGGCCGTGCGCTAGGGCCGGCCACCTTCTCTCGCAGGAGCGGGCGCGGGTCGGGCAGGCCAAGCTGGCTGCACAGCCACTGCAGGCGGTCGCGCAGCGCCTCCGGGTCGGCGAACTCGTGGCTGTCGAAATACCAGCGCGTCTGCTTGGGCTCGCTGGCCGCGCGCTCCAGCTTGTCGGCCGCCCGCGGAGAGATGAACCGGTCGTGGCGGGCGAACTGCAGGAGCACCGCCGCCGGGGGGGCCTGGCCCAGGAAGCGCACGGCGGCGATCGGCTCCATGGCCTCCGCGTACTTCTTCCGCTGCTCGTCGGTCGTGCCCCTGAAGAAGGCTCCCATGAGCGGGTCGTCGAAGTCGGCCAGGCTGGGCAGGCCGCCCATGAGGACATAGGCCTTCACCCGTCTCTCCACGCCGGCCAGCGTTCCTCCCAGGGTGGCGCCGTAACTGTGACCGACGTAGCCCAGCCGCTTCGGGTCCACGTCGCGGCGGGCCACCAGGAGATCGATGCCCCGCCGCATCTCGACCAGGCCCTGGACCCACATGTCCCGCTGCTTGTCGGGATGGGCGAAGTCGGCCTCCCGGGGAGCGTCCTCGCGGGCGAACGGCGCGTCGATGAGCAGGCCGATCGCTCCGAGCCGCGCCATCATCACCGCTTCGGAGAGGAACTCCGACCGGTTTCCCTGCCCCCAATGGACATAGAGGATGGCGGGGAACGGTCCCTGGCCGGAGGGCTTTACCAGGTATGCGGTCACGCGGCCTTGCGGGCCGGCATAGGACAGGTCGTGGACGGCCACGCCGGCCACGGCCTCGACCCCCGCCTCGCGCACGTCGAGGGCCCGGCTGGCGTCGTAATCGAAGGGCCCGGAGCTTCCCGCGAGCAGCGCCAGAGCCGGCAGCAACCCGATCATCGGTTCACCTCGCAATGGACGCTATCGTCCGACCTCGCGCCGCGTCAAGCGGGGCCGCCGCCGCCCAGGGCCGGCCCTGGCAGGCCAGGGCCACGAGGTAGAGCGCAGCGCCGGCGAGCATCGCCTGGTTGAAGCCGGCCAGGAGCGCGATTGCGAGCGCGCCCACCGAGCCCATGACCGAGGCGGCGCCGTTCACTCCCCAGGCCCAGGGGATGAGCTCGGCCGATTCCCGCGCCAGGGTCCGGATGCCGATGGGCATGGGCATGCCCATGACGAGTCCGAGGGGGGCCAGCAGGGCGACGGCGACGCCGACGCGCCAGGGCCGGGGCGCCTGGACGAGGGCGTAGAAGACCGGCGACAACAGGAGGGCGTAGAGCCCGACGAGACCGACCAGCACGAGCAGGACCTTCGGCAGCGCGGCCCGGAGGCGCGCGTCAGGCAGGCGCCCGCTCAGGAAGCTGCCGGCGCCGCTGAATCCCAGGAGCGAGAAGAGGACGACCGCCAGCGCATAGACAGGCTGGCCCAGGAAGAGGATGCACTTCTGCACCAGGGTCACCTCCAGGACGATGAAGCCCACGCCGAGGCTGCCGAAGTAGAAGAGGACGGCGAGCCGGGTGCCGCTCTCGGTGGCGAGCAGCCTTCCCCGAGCCAGCGCCAGCGGTCCGAGGATGAGCGCGAGGGTGAGCGCGGCAGTCATGACGAGGAGGCCGAGCAGCACGAAGGTGCCGAGGTTTGTCTTGCGCCACTCGCCGGCCTCCCCGACCGCGGCCCCCAGGTTCCGCAGCCGCACGGTGTTGAAGAAGAAGGGACGGTTGTCGGTCGGGGGGGAGACGTCGTCCTCCAGCGAGGACCAGACCCGCCGGGGGTCCTCCGCCTCGGCCAGCCGCGTGAAGTCGTTGTCCGGACGGTGGAGCGGCGTATAGAGGACGGTGTACCCGTTGCGCACGGCGACCGCCTCCACCTGCCGCGCCTCCTCGTCGGTGAACTCGGCCCGCCCGAAGAGGAACGTGGCCGGGGCGCGCGTCGTTCCCTGCTCCGTCGGCCCCCTCGCCAGCATGAGGTGGCGCTCGGGCCGGGTGATCCCGAGCCTGGCCATCGTGGCCCGGGCCAGCGAGAAGAGCCGGAGAAGCTGGTCGGGTGGCTCCAGGTACCACCGGGTCATGCTCAGCAGGCCGCGCTCTTCGAGGTGGCTCACGTAGTCGGCGAACGCCTCTACCGTGTAGAGGTTGTTCTCGGTGAGCGCGAACGCCCCGGCCGCGGTGGCGGCCCAGGTGTCGACCATGGTCCCCTGGATCACGTCGTAGCGCTCGCGCGAGCCGCGGATGAAGCTGCGCCCCTCGTCGACGACCAGGCGCACTCCCGGCTGCTCGTAGAGCCGGCCCGAATAGCTGCGGAACGGCTCCGACGAGACGATGTCGCGGGCGATGATCGGGTTGACTTCGACCCCGGTGACCTCCCGGGCGCCGAACAGCCGCGCCATGATCACGTCGTTGCCTCCCCCGGGACCGATGATGAGAGCCCGGGCTCCGGGCCGGAGCCGGTAGGCCAGCGCCTCGATGCGCTCGGCCTGGACAGCGTGGCGGCGCAGGTCGTCGCCGCTGCGGCTGAGCAGGGTCGCGGCGTCGGCGTCGATCATGATGAGGACGGCGTCGCTGTCCAGGCTGCCCCAGATCGTGACCCGCGAGAAGGAGTTCCAGCGGGAGAAGATCACGTGGCCTTCTTCCACCAGCCCCTTGGCCCGCCGGACGTCGAGCGCTCCGGTGGCGGCGTTGTGGACGGCAAGGGCGGCCACGGCCAGCGCCAGCGCGAAGAGGCCGACCGGCCAGGGGCGGCCGGCGGCGGCTCCATCGAGCACGAGAGCCGCCCCCGCCGCCACCACGGCGATCACGAGGACCGTGTTCACCGCCCCCCACCAGTCCAGGACCGGTATCAGGAGCAGGCAGCCGGCGGCGGCCCCGCCCAGGTCGAAGAGGTACAGCCGGCTCATCTGGGACGCGAATCGGGCGATGGCGAGCGTCACCACGCACCCCGCGAAGAAGAACGGCAGCGCGCAAGCGCCATAGATCCACGTCAGGCGGACGAGGGTCGTCCGTCCCGAGTCGAGCGGGGAGAGCGGGTTGGCCAGGATCACCGCCAGCGCGAGCGCGGTCGTGACCGCGAACAGCGCCGCGGCCAGCGCCGGCGCCCAGGGCGCCCGCGAAGCGCTCAGCCGCGGGCCCCCGAGGTAGACGAAGACCCCGCTGGCGCCCGACCCGAGCAGGGCCAGCGAGATGGCCAGGAAGGCGAAGTGGTAGTACATCGTGGCCGAGAAGAGCCGGGTCAGCACGAGCTGGAGCATGAGCACGCACAGGCTCACCAGCGCGACGCCCACGAAGGCTCGGCTTCGGCTCATTCGATCCCACCGCGGCGCGCCCATGCAGGAGGCTCCGTCGGCCGGCTTGCGCACTCGCGGTCCCCGCGGAGATACTGCCCGGGAGTCCGCCTTTCGCGCGCGCGGGCATGAATCCCGCGCTCGCCATGTGAGCCGGGTCGTTCACGACCCGGCGTCGGAGCGGGGTGATTGTGATGGACGAGCGCCGCCGCCGCAACCTCGCCGCCGCGGGCCTCGCTGTCCTGCTCGGCATCGCGGCGGTCCCGCCCGAGGAAGCCGTGCCGTCCGCCGAGCGCATCCAGGCCGTGCGGGCCTACATCAAGAAGGCATGGGGGACGCTCACCCGCTCCAACCGCGACCTGCCGCGGGCGGCGATGGACCCGAAGATGAAGCGTCCGGCCGGCCAGCCCTCTCCCGTCTATCTCTCGCCGCGCGAGGACCGCCGGCGCGTGGCCGGCGAGCTGAAGGCGCTCCTAGGGCCCGACGAGCTGGCGAAGATCGAGCTGCGGACCCTTCCCGCCGACCCGGGCACGATCAGCGACCACGGCCTGCTCTACCTGCCCCGTCCCTACGTGGTGCCCGGGGGGCGATTCAACGAGATGTACGGCTGGGACAGCTTCTTCATCCAGGTCGGCCTGCTGCGCGACGGCGAGCTGGAGCGGGCACGGGACATGGCGGAGAACTTCATCTACGAGATCGACAAGTACGGCACGATCCTCAACGCCAACCGCACCTATTACCTCACCCGGTCCCAGCCCCCGTTCCTGACCGAGATGGTGCTCGGCGTCTACCGCCAGACCCACGACAAGGAGTTCCTCCGCGCGGCCTGGCCGGCCGTCGAGTCCTACTACCGCTTCTGGACGACCCCGCCCCACCTGGTGGAGTCGACCGGCCTGTCGCGCTACTACGACCTCGGCCAGGGCCCCGCCCCCGAGGTGCTGAGCGACGAGCGCGACGCCCAGGGCCGGACCCACTACGACCGCGTGCGCGAGTACTACCGGACCCACGCCGTCGAGGACTACGACGTGAGCCAGTACTACGACCGCGCGACCGACCAGCTCACGCCGCTCTTCTACCGGGGCGACCGGTCGATGCGCGAGTCCGGCTTCGATCCCTCCAACCGCTTCGGACCCTTCAGCGTCGACATCATCCACTACGTGCCGGTCTGCCTGAACTCCCTCCTCTACCGCATGGAGAAGGAATCGGCGGAGATCGCCCGGGAGCTGGGGCGCAAGGACGAGGCCGGCGCCTGGGACGAGCGGGCCGCGAACCGGCGCGCCGCGGTGGACCGCTATCTCTGGGACGAGCAGGCCGGGCTCTACTACGACTACGACTTCCCGGGCCGGCGGCGCCGCCCCTACCTCTTCGCCACGACCTTCTATCCGTTATGGGCGGGCCTGGAGTCCTCAGAGCAGGCGCAGCGCGTGCTCGGAAACCTCCGCCGGCTCGAAGCGCCGGGGGGGATCCTCACGAGCACGAACGTCAGCGGCAGCCAGTGGGATGCGCCCTTCGGCTGGGCTCCCCTGCAGCTCATCGCCGTCCAGGGCCTGCGCCGGTACGGGTTCGGGCCGGAGGCCGACCGCGTCACCGGCAAGTTCCTCTCCCTGGTTACCAGGGACTTCGAGGAGCACGGCGTCATCGTCGAGAAGTACGACGTGAGACAGAGGCGCTCGGACGTCGCCGCCGGGATCCGCTTCGGCTACAGCGCCAACCAGGTGGGATTCGGCTGGACCAACGCCGCCTACGTCGAGCTGCTGGCCGACCTCGCCGACGGCCGCCGGCGCTAGGTCGTCCCCGCGCGCTCGATCAGGCTCCGGAGCCGGGGGTTCCCGTCCGCCGGAGTCCACTGGACGCCGTAGCGCAGCGCGCCGATGTCCCGGTTGCCGGAGCTCCACACGACGCGGCCGGTGGCCGGCACGACCTGGGGCTCCCGGAAGAAGCTCAGCTCGAGTTGGAGGCTCTCGCCGACCGGAAGGGTCGCGTCGGTCAAGAGACACGCGCCTCCCCCGGAGATGTTGGCGACCACTCCGTACGACCGGCCCCGCCGCGGGTTCTCGATGGCGACCGTGATCGCCTGGTGAGGGACGATCCGCACGGCCCGCTCGCTCATGGCGCCCTGCGGCGCTGGCGCCTCTCGGTAAGGCGCCCCGCCCGATGACGACTGCAGCTAGCCTAGCATGGAGGTCGGTCCGAAATGAATACAAGAAACGATCATCCCCGGGCAGTCGCCGCCGGCTGCTGCTGGGTCAGGCAGTGGAGCGTGCCGAGCCCCCAGACGAGCTCGACGGCGTGGATGCCCACCACGGCGCGGTCGCTCACCAGCTCGGCCAGGACGCCCAGCGCGAGGCGATCGGCCGGGTCGTTGAATGTCGGGACGAGCACCGCGGCGTTGGCGACGTAGAAGTTGGCGTAGCTCGCCGGCAAGCGGCGGCCGGCGAACAAGAGCGGGGCCGGCATCGGCAGATCGACGACCTCCGGCCGCGCGCCGTCCTCCAGGCGCATCCCCTGCAGGCGCTCGCGGTTCTCCTCGAGCGGCCGGTAGTTGGCATCGCGGGGATCCCGCTCGCGGCAGAGCACAACCGTCCGCCGGTCCACGAAGCGACAGAGGTCGTCCACGTGGCCGTGGGTGTCGTCCCCGGCGATGCCCCGCCCCAGCCACAGCACGTTCATCACGCCCAGGTACTCGCGGAAGACGGCCTCCAGCTCCTTCCGTCCGAGACCGGGATTCCGCACCTGGACGGACGGGTCGAGCAGGCACTCCTCGGTGGTGAGCAGCGAGCCGCGGCCGTTGACGTCGATGCTGCCGCCCTCCAGGACCACCGGCCGGCCACCCGCTCGCACGTCCACCACCGGAAGCCGAAGGGCCCGTGCCGCGCGCTCGGGCACGCGGTCGTCCTTGCGCCAATCCGGGTACCTGGCCCAGCCGTTGAAACGGAAGCGGGCGATGGCCAGCCCTCCCCTTCCCGCGCTGCGGACGAACAGCGGGCCGAAGTCACGGGTCCAGCCGCGATCGGTCGGAAAGCGGAAGTACTCGACCCTTGCGGGGTCCACGCCGGTGCGGCCGAGGTGGCGCCGGGCCCGCTCCTCCTCGACCCTCGAGCCGACGAGGACCCGCACCCGCTCCCCCGCCGCCAGCTTGCGGACGATCTCGGCGTAGGCCCAGGGGATGGGCGCGAAGCGGCCCGGCCAGTCGGACCGGTTGTGGGGCCAGCCGATCCAGGTCGCCTCGTGGGGCTCCCACTCGGCAGGAAGGCGGAACCGCGGGCCGGCTACAGGCAACGGGCTCGCGGTCAATCGATGAAGCGGCGGTCGAGGCCGGCGTAGGCGTCGATGCGGCGGTCGCGCAGGAAGGGCCAGTTGCGCCGCACGTCCTCCAGCCGGACGAGGTCCACCTCGCCCACGACGATCTCTTCCTTGTCGGGAGAGGCTTCCGCCACCATCACGCCGAAGGGATCGCAGAGGAACGACGTTCCCCAGAACTCCAGGCCCGGCCCTCCGCCGGCCGGCTTCTCGTGGCCCACACGGTTGACGGCGGCCACGTAGACGCCGTTGGCGATGGCATGGCCGCGCTGGATGGTGCGCCAGGCATCGCGCTGCGCGACGCCGAAGGCCTCCTTCTCGTGCGGATGCCAGCCGATCGCGGTGGGATAGAAGATCACCGACGCGCCCTGGAGGGCGGTGAGCCGGGCGCCCTCCGGGTACCACTGATCCCAGCAGATGAGCGTGCCGATGCGGCCGGCGCGGGTGTCGAAGGCCCGGAAGCCGAGGTCCCCGGGCGTGAAGTAGAACTTCTCGTAGAAGGCGGGGTCGTCGGGGATGTGCATCTTGCGGTAGAGGCCCACGACCTCGCCGGTCGCGTCGATGACGGCGGCGCTGTTGTGGTACAGGCCCGGCGCACGGCGCTCGAAGACCGGCGCCACCACGGCCACGCCCGCTTCCTTCGCCGCGCGGCCGAGGGCCTCGGTGGTGGGGCCGGGCACCGGCTCGGCGAGGTCGAAGAGGCCGGCGTCTTCGCGCTGGCAGAAGTACTGGGACCGGAACAACTCCGGCAGGCAGACGACGTCGGCCCCCGCCCTTCGCGCCTCGCCGACCCTGGCCACCCCCTTGTCGAGATTCGCCCGCGGGTCGGCGTCCATGGCCATCTGGACGAGGCCGACCTTGAACCGCACCGGCACGAGGCGAGTCTACACTCTCCGGGGAGACCGCCGGTTCCTTAGCGCTGGCGAGGCAATCATACAATTCTGTCCGTGATTGATACGAGACGTTCGTTTTCGTAGGATGACTCGATGCCTCCGCCGGTGACGCCCGAGATCCGGAAGCTTTCCGACCTGCTCGAGATCAGCCAGACCCTCGGCGCGACCCCGAACCCCCGGGCCGCCCTCATCCGGGTCCTCGAGATCCTCGAGGACCGTCACGGGACCCTCAGCGGCAGCGTGGCCCTCCTCGCCGACGGCACGCGCGAGCTGAGCCTGGAGGCCGCGACGGGCTTGAGCGCCGAGGTCGAGCGCCGCACGCGCTACAAGGTCGGCGAGGGAATCGTCGGCCGGGTCGTCCAGACCGGCAAGCCGGTGGTGGTGCCCCAGGTCAGCCAGGAGCCGCTCTTCCTCGACCGCACGGGGGTCTTCCGCAAGAGCCGCGCGGAGATGACGTTCATCTGCGTGCCGGTGGTCGTCAACGACCGCACCGCCGGCGCCCTCGGCGTGTCGCTTCCCTATCGCCGCGACCGCAGCTACGACCAGGAGGCGAAGTTCCTGGGCATCGTCGGCTCCATGATCGGGCAGGCCCTGCGCGTGCACCGGCTGGCCGAGGCGGAGCGCCAGCGGCTGCTGGAGGAGAACACCAAGCTGAAGCAGGAGCTGCGCGAGCGCTACGAGCTCTCGAACATCGTGGGCAACAGCCGGCCCATGCAGCAGGTCTACGAGCAGGTGGCCCAGGTGGCGGGCAGCGCGACCACCGTGCTCATCCGCGGGGAGTCCGGGACCGGCAAGGAGCTCGTGGCCCACGCCCTCCACTACAACTCACCGCGCGCGGAGAAGCCGTTCGTCAAGGTGAGCTGCGGGGCCCTGCCCGAGAGCCTCATCGAGTCCGAGCTGTTCGGCTACGAGCCGGGGGCCTTCACCGACGCGCGGGGTCAGAAGAAGGGCCGGTTCGAGCTGGCCCACGGCGGTACGCTCTTCCTGGACGAGGTCGGCGAGCTGAGCCGGGCCACCCAGGTGAAGCTGCTCCGCGTGCTCCAGGAGCGCGAGATCGAGCGCCTGGGCGGCGTGCGGCCGATCAAGGTCGACGTGCGGCTCGTCGCCGCGACCAACAAGGACCTGGAGGCCGCGGTCCGGCACGGCGAGTTCCGGGAGGACCTCTATTACCGGCTGAACGTGTTCAGCATCTTCCTTCCGCCCCTGCGGGAGCGCCGGCCCGACATCCTGCTCCTGGCCGACCATTTCGTAGAGAAATACGCCTCGGCCCACGGCAAGGACGTGCGGCGCATCGCCACCACGGCCATCGACATGCTCATGAGCTATCACTGGCCGGGCAACGTCCGCGAGCTCGAGAACTGCATCGAGCGGGCGGCGCTGGTGTGCGACGGCGGGGTGATCCACGCCCATCATCTGCCGCCCACGCTGCAGACGGCCGAGGTATCGGGCACGCTGCCTCGGCGCAGCCTCGCCAAGGCCGTGCAGGCCTACGAGAAGGACCTCATCCTCGACGCGCTCAAGACCGCGCGCGGCAACCGGGCCAAGGCCGCTCGCCTCCTGGACTCGATCGAGCGCATCCTCGGCTACAAGGTGCGCAAGTACGGGCTCGAGCCTCGTCGGTTTCGGGCCTGAACACACGAAAAAGTTTGGTTGCCGTGCGAATCCTCCATTCCTGTCGCCTGGCTGAGCGACTCGCACCAGATCGTAGGCAGACCGCAAATCCTTGGCGACATGATAGTTAAGATGCCGCGGAGGCTGCTGAGGCATGTCAGCATGCTTCTTGCTGTGATCTACCGCGATCCACGAGCATAGGAGGTGTGCATGCGGCTTCGGGCAACTGCGCTCCGGGTCGAGGCTGCTCGATGACGATGAGCGCCGCGGATACCGCTTGGATGCTGGTCTCGACGGCGCTGGTGCTCCTGATGACGCCCGCGCTCGGCTTCTTCTATGGGGGCCTCGTCCGCGCCAAGAACACGCTCAACACCATCATGATGAGCGTGGCCGCCCTTGGCTTCGTGGGTGTCGCCTGGGCCGTCATCGGCTACTCCCTCGCCTTCGACCCCGGCTGGCCGCTGGTGGGCTCGGCCTCGCGCGCCTTCCTGAGGGGCGTGGGCCTGGAGGCCCAGGGCACCATCCCCCACCTCCTGTTCATGGCTTACCAGGCCACGTTCGCGATCATCACCGCGGCCCTGGTCTCGGGCGCCATCGTGGAGCGCATGCGCTTCGGCCCCTACCTGGCCTTCATCACGGCCTGGAGCGTGGTCGTCTACGCTCCCATCGCCCACTGGGTGTGGGGGGGCGGCTGGCTGGCCTCCCTGGGCGCGCTCGACTTCGCCGGAGGGACGGTCGTCCACATCAACGCGGGGGCGGCGGCGCTCGTGGCGGCGCTGGTGCTCGGGCCGCGCAAGGACTACGGCCGGCAGGCCATCCTGCCCCACAGCGTCCCCTTCACCGTCCTGGGGGCAGGACTGCTCTGGTTCGGTTGGTTCGGCTTCAACGCGGGCAGCGCGCTGGGCGCCAGCCCCAGCGCGGCGCTGGCCTTCGTGAACACCCTGCTCGCCCCGGCCGCCACGCTGGTCGTCTGGACGCTGATGGACCTGCGGCGGACCGGAAAGGTCACCGCGGTCGGCGGGGCCACCGCGATCGTGGTCGGGCTGGTGGCCATCACCCCGGCGGCCGGCTTCGTGGGGCCCATGTCGGGGCTGGTCCTGGGCGCCCTGGCCGCCTTCCCGAGCTACTACGCCCTGCTGTGGCGCGCGCGCACCCGGCTCGATGACTCGCTCGACGTCGTGGCCGCCCACGGCCTGGGGGGCACGGTCGGGGCGCTGCTCACCGGCGTGCTCGCCCAGAAGGCCTGGAACGGCACCGCCGACGGGGCCCTGTTCGGCAACCCGAAGCAGCTGGCCGTACAGGCGCTGGCCGTGGTGGCTTCGATCGTCTACAGCGCGGCCCTCACCTGGGGGCTGATGAAGGCCATCGGCGCCGTCACCGCCCTGCGCGCGGCCGCGCCCGACGAGGGGCTCGGCCTCGACGTGAGCCAGCACGGCGAGGAGGCATACGCGCGCGGCGAGGGCGCCATCCTGATCCCGGCCGACTCGGTGGCCGGACCCGTGGGGGCGGCAATCACGCCTGTCCTGCAGGCCGGCGAGGGTCGGCCATGAAGCTCGTCGTGGCCGTCGTCCGCCCGGACAAGCTCAGCGCGGTGTTGGAAGCGCTCTTCCACGAGGAGGTGCGCGGTCTCACCATCGGCCGCGTCCAGGGCCACGGCGGCGAGACCGAGCGGGTCGAGACCTATCGTGGCACCACGGTGAAGATGGACCTGTCCGAGAAGGTCCGGCTGGAGATCGGCGTCTCCGACCACTTCGTGGCGCCGACCGTGAACGCCATCCTGGCATCGGCCCGGACGGGAACGGTGGGGGACGGGAAGATCTTCGTCCTTCCGGTGGAGAAGGTCTACCGCATCCGCACCGCCGAGGAGGACCAGGACGCGGTGACTCCGGTCGAGCGCGCCGTGCGCGCCTAGTGCGCTGATGGGAGCCCGCGACTCGCCGGACATGCCGATCGACCCGGCCGAGGTCGCGGATTTCGTGCGTGCGCTTCCCCTGGCGGTCGATGCGGGCTTCGCGGGATTCATCCTCGGCTTCCCGCGCAAGTACCTGGCCGAGACGCCCCGGGCCGAGGTGGTGAAGCACTATGCCCTCGCCGGGAGCCTTGGGACGCGGCCCGTCATCTCGTCGCTGGGCCGTTCGGCGGCTCTCTGGAAGCTGTGCGTGATCACTCGCGACCGGCGGTTCCTCTTCTCCCGGATCGCGGGGGCCCTCAGCTGCTCGGGGATGGACATCGTGGCCGCCGAGGCCTTTGCCAACGCCAGCGCCCTGGTGCTCGACACCTTCCGCTTCCGGGACGACGACGGCCGCTTCGAGCAGAGCGCGACCCGCCGCCGTTTCCAGGTCTTCCTGGAGGACGCGGTCGAGGGCAAGGTCGAGCTCGAGCCGCTCCTGCGGGAGCGCCTCGGGCGCCTGCCGCCGCTCAGCCGGCTCGAGGTAGAGATGGAAGACGAGCCGGCCCGCGGCGCAACCCGGCTCCGGCTGGAGGGGCCGGACCGCTTCGGCCTGCTCTACCTCTTCAGCCGGGCGGACATCGAGCTGGCCGCCATCGATACCGCCGGCGGGAGGGTCCGTGACGAGTTCCTGCTCTCCCGCGCCGGGGGCCCGCTGGGGGTCGAGGGCCGCAGCGAGGTGATTCGGGCGCTGGCCGGCCTGGCCGTCGTCAAGGGCCCGGCGGCCGAATCCCGAACTGCGGCTTCATGAGGTCGAAGACCCTCAGCACCTCGGTGATGGTCCGCGGCACGTAGTCGGACTTGAGGTAGACCCAGCCGGTCTCCCGGTACAGCCGCCGCCCCTTGACGCGGGTGAAGGCGAACCGCCTCGCGCGCACGTCCTTGGCCACCGCCGAGTACGGGATGAGGGCGATGCCCAGCCCGCTCGCGACCATCGCCTTGATGATCTCCACGTTCTCGGTCTCCATGGCGACGTCGGCCGGGACCTCCTCCTCGAGGAAGAACTGGTCGATGACCTTGCGGGAGTTCGAGCCCGCCTCGAAGAGGATCCACGGGAAGCGGGCCAGGCGCTCCGGCTCGACCGAGCGCGAGCGGGCCAGCACGTGGCCGGGCGCGGTCACGATCACCATCTCCTCCTTGAGCACCGGGACCACCTCCAGGTCGGCGGCCACGATGGGCAGGGTGAGCAGGCCCAGGTCGACCTCGTGGTTGCGGAGCAGGCGCAGGATCGCCTCCGACGTGCCGGAGGTCACCCGCAGGTCCACCTCCCGATAGAGGCGGCGGAAGCGCTTGAGCAGCCGGGGCAGGACGAACAGGCACACCGTCATGCCCCCGCCCAGCCGCAGCCGGCCCCGGTGCAGCTTGCCGTCCTCCGAGATCTGCCATACGGCGTCCTGGATGTCCCGCTGCACCCGGTTGGCCAGCTTCAGCAGCAGCTCGCCCGAGGGGGTGAGGGCCACTCGCCGGCCGTGCCGATGCAGGAGGAGGCTCCCCAGCTCCTCCTCCAGGAGCTTGACCTGGCGGCTCACCGCGGACTGGGAGACGTGCAGCCGCTCGGCCGCCCGCGTGAACCCGCCCCCCTCGGCCACCGCCTTGAACATCTCGAGCTGGCGGACGTCCATGTTATTCCTGTTCTCGATCGTTCCTAGAAGTAGGTCGCATGGCGCGCATATCTCATCAACGCATGGGATCCATGCGAACTTTGATCTTCTCTTATATCACGGGGCTTTTCATACTGGCTCCCCATGGACCCGGAACAACGCAGCGAGCGGAGCGGGATTCACCCCCGCCGGGGCCGCGAAGCGGACCCGCGCGATGAGCGGCGGCGAATCCAGTTCGCCGCCGCGGAAGACGCGAGCGGGGGACGCGGGGGACACGAAGTCGAGCGCAGCGAGACGAGTGTCAGCCCCGCGTTTACGACGCGACGCGAAGCGTCGCACCTTCTTGCGAAGGGCGGCCCTGGGGGGTGCGCCGCTAGCACCCCCCAGCTCAATCACGACGCCTGCGGCGTGGGCTTCCTGGCCGAGCTGGAAGGCCGGCCCTCGACCCGGCTGCTACCCCTCGCCCTGACCGCCCTCGACCGCCTCGCCCACCGCGGGGCGGTCGACGCCGACGGGCGGACGGGCGACGGCGCCGGCGTCACCACGCAGATCCCGTACGACGTGCTCCGTTCGCACCTGGAGGCGCGAGGCCTGGGAGACTTGCCGCCCGCCGATCTGGCGGTCGGCCTGGTCTTCCTGCCCGCCGCCGGCGCGCCGCAGGCGCGGGCGCGCCGCATTCTCGAGGACGCGCTCGTCCGGCGCGGGCTGCGCTTCCTGGGCTGGCGGCCGGTCCCCGTCCGCGAGGACGTCCTCGGCGAGAAGGCCCGCCGGTCGCAGCCCGCCATCGCCCACCTCCTCGTGGGCCGGCCCACCGGCTCGACCCTCACCCTCAGTGACGACGAGCTCGAGGCCGCCCTCTACCGCGTCCGCCGCGACGCGGAGGCGCGCGCGGCCGAAGAAGGGATGGCCGAGCTGCACGTCGCCTCCCTGAGCCGGCGCAGCCTCGTCTACAAGGCGCTGGTGCGGGGGGTCGATCTCGCGGATTTCTATCCCGACCTCCGCCACCCGGGCTTCGCGACCGCGTTCGTGGTGTTCCACCAGCGCTTCAGCACCAACACCCTTCCGTCCTGGACGCTCACCCAACCCTTCCGGCTGCTCGCCCACAACGGCGAAATCAACACCATCCAGGGCAACCGCAGCGGCATGCGGGCTCGAGAAGCGTCCTTCGCCGCGCCGCGGCTGGGCCTCGCCGCGGGCGAGCTGCGTCCCCTGTTGCCAGGGGGAGGCAGCGATTCGGCCAGCCTCGACGAGGCCCTGGCCCTGCTCACCGTCGGCGGCCGCGACGCCTGCCAGGCGATGACGCTGCTCGTGCCGCCGGCGTGGGAGAACGACTCGGAGCTGGCCCCGGCGGTGCGCGCGTTCTTCGAGTACCAGTCCTGCCTGATGGAGCCGTGGGACGGTCCCGCCCTGGTGGTGTTCACCGACGGGCGGGTGGTCGGGGCCGCGCTCGACCGCAACGGCCTCCGCCCGGCCCGCACGGCGCTGACTGCGGACGGCCTGGTCCTCGTCGCCTCCGAAGCGGGAGTCCTCGACGTCGAGGACGACCGGATCCTGCACCGCGGCCGGCTGGGGCCGGGCGACATGGTGGCCGTCGACCTGGCCGCCCGCCGCTTCCTGGATCGGGAGGCGATCCACCGCCACCTGGCCGCCCGCAAGCCATACGCCGAATGGCTCCGGCAATGCCGCGTCTTTCTCGGGGACGTGCTCGCGGAGAGCGCGGAGGAGGCGCCCGAGCAGGCGGTGGACGCGGAGAAGCCGCCGGTCGAGGTCCTCCGGGCTTTCGGTTACACCCGCGAGGAGATGCAGCTCGTGCTCGCCCCCATGTTCCGCGAGGGACGCGAGCCGCTGGGCTCGATGGGGGACGACACCCCCCTGGCCGTGCTCTCGGGCCGGCCCCGCCTGCTCTTCTCCTACTTCAAGCAGCGCTTCGCCCAGGTCACCAATCCCCCCATCGACCCGCTGCGGGAGTCGCTCGTCATGTCGCTGGCGGTCCACCTCGGCCCGCGGGGCGACATCCTGGGTGAGACGGCGGAACATGCGGCCCAGGTGCACCTGGCCGGCCCTCTGCTGCAGCCGCGCCAGCTCGAGGCGCTCGTGGGCTGGCCGCGCGAGGGATGGCGCCCGCGGCGGCTGAGCCTGCTCTTCCCCGCCGCCGGCGGCGCCACCGCGCTCCGCGCCGCCCTCGAGGCGCTCCTCGCCGACGCGGCGCGCGCGGTGGAGGAGGGAGCGGCGCTGCTCGTTCTCTCCGACCGTGGCGTGGAGGCGGAGCAGGCCGCCCTTCCGTCGCTCCTGGCCGTCTCCGCGGTCCACCAGCACCTCGTGAGGCGGGGCCTCCGGATGCGCGCGAGCCTCGTCGTCGAGACCGGCGAGGCCCGCGACGACCACCAGGTCGCCGCGCTCGTCACCTTCGGGGCGGAGGCGGTCTGTCCCTACCTGGCCCTGAAGGCGGTGGAAGCGGCGGCAGAAACGGGCAGCGAGCTCCCGGACGCCGGCCGGCGGGGAGCGCAGCGCTACCTGGCCAGCCTGGAGAAGGGACTGCTCAAGATCATCTCCAAGATGGGCATCTCGACCCTGCGCTCCTACCACGGCGCGCAGCTCATGGAGATCGTGGGGCTGGCCGACGAGCTGGTGGCCGCCCACTTCAGCGGCACCGCCAGCCACCTCGGCGGCGCGGACCTGGAGGAGCTGGCGAACGACGTGCTCTCGCGCCACCGCGAGGCATTCGCCTCGGCCGGCCGTGACCTGGACGAGGGCAGCCTTCACCGCTACCGCCAGAAAGGCGAGGCGCACGCCTTCGAGCCCCGGGTCGTGAAGGCGCTCCACGCGGCCATGAGCGCGGGGGGGGCGCTCGAGTACCGGCGCTACGCGGAGCTGGTCCACGCCCGGGCGCCGCTCGCCGTGCGCGACCTGCTCGAGGTGCGGACGGGGCCGACGGTCCCCCTCGCGGAGGTCGAGCCGGTCGAGGCCATCTTTCCCCGCTTCATGACCGCCGCCATGTCGCTGGGCGCCCTCAGCCCGGAGGCCCAGCACGTGCTCGCCATCGCGATGAACCGCATCGGCGGCCGCAGCAACAGCGGGGAGGGGGGCGAGCCGGCCGAGCTGCACTGGCAGGTGCTGCCGGGCGGTGACCGCGCCGCCAACCGGATCAAGCAGGTGGCCTCGGCCCGCTTCGGCGTGACCGCGCCGTACCTGATGTCGGCCGACGAGCTGCAGATCAAGATGGCCCAGGGATCCAAGCCCGGCGAGGGCGGACAGCTTCCCGGGCACAAGGTCGCCCCCCACATCGCCCGCGTGCGCCACTCGACGCCCGGGGTGACCCTGATCTCGCCCCCGCCCCATCACGACATCTACAGCATCGAGGACCTGGCCCAGCTCGTGTACGACCTCAAGCGCGTCAACCCCGCCGCCACGGTGAGCGTCAAGCTCGTCTCCACCGCCGGCGTGGGGACGATCGCCGCTGGAGTCGCCAAGGCCCACGCCGATGCCATCCAGATCAGCGGTCACGACGGCGGCACCGGCGCCTCGCCCCTGGGCTCGATCAAGAACGCCGGCACGCCGTGGGAGATCGGCCTCGCCGAGGCGCAGCAGGTGCTCTCCGGAAGCGGGCTGCGCTCGCGGGTGCGGCTGCAGGTCGACGGGGGGCTCAAGACCGGCCGCGACGTGGTGATCGCCGCCCTGCTCGGGGCGGAGGCGTTCGGATTCGGCTCGGCGGCGCTGGTGGCGGCGGGCTGCGTGATGGCCCGGCAGTGCCATCTCAACACCTGCCCGGCCGGGATCGCCACCCAGCGCGAGGAGCTGCGCCGGCGTTTCACCGGCACGCCGGAGCAGGTGGTGCGCTTCTTTACCGCGGTCGCCGGGGAGGTGAGGGAGATCCTGGCCCTGATGGGCTTCCGCCGGCTGGAGGACATCGTCGGCCGGACGGACCTGCTCGAGGCCCGCATTCCTTCCGGCGGCCGGGCGGCCGGCCTCAGCCTGAGCCGCATCATCGCTTCGCCCAGCGCCTCCGCCGAGGGCCGGCGCTGTGGGCAGCCGCGCAACGACCCGCCCCCGACGGGCGGCCACCTGGACGAGGCGGTGCTGGCCCGCCTCCGTTACCGCACCGACGGGCCCGTCCCGCTGGCCCTGGAGATGCCCATCACCAACGCCGACCGCGCTGTCGGCGCCCGCGTGGCGGGCGAGCTGTCTCGCCGCTATCGCGGGCGGCCGCTGCCCCCGGGCCGGCTCCGCCTCTCGTTCCGCGGCAGCGCCGGCCAGAGCTTCGCCGCCTTCTGCATCGAGGGCATGAGCCTGCGCCTGGAGGGCGAGGCCAATGACGGCGTCGGCAAGGGCATGTCGGGGGGCGAGCTGGTCCTGCGGCCCCCGCGCGACCAGGGCGGCCGCGGCCGCGAGGCGGTCATCGCGGGAAACGCGGTGCTGTATGGCGCGACCGGAGGACGGGCGTTCATCGCCGGCCGGGTGGGCGAGCGCTTCGCGGTCCGCAACAGCGGCGGCCTGGCCATCGTCGAGGGCACCGGGGACCACGCCTGCGAGTACATGACTGCCGGGGCAGCGGTGATCCTCGGCCCCACCGGCCGCAACCTCGGGGCCGGCATGTCGGGCGGCGTGGCCTACGTCCTCGACGCGGACGGCCGCCTACGCCACCGGCACAACCCCGAGCTGGTGGCGGTGGAGGAAGAGCTGGACGCCGAGGAGCGAGCCTGGCTCGGAGAGGCGATCGCCCGCCACTTCGAGCTGACGGACAGCCCCCTGGCGCGGGCCATCCTCGCCGGGTGGGCGCAGTGGCGCTTGCAGTTCCGTCGCGTAGCCCCGCGCGAAGGCGAAGCGCGGGTGTTGCCTGCCGTGCGGGCGGAGGAGCCTGCGGCGGCACCCGTTCCCCTCGCCCGGGCGCCTCGCATCGCCGCCCGCGGCGCCGCCGCCCGAGCTTAGCGCGCGACGTCTGGGGGGTGCGCCGCTAGCATCCCCCAGAAGCCAAAGCGGCGAGCGGAGCGGGATTCACTCCCGCGGAGCGAGCGGGGGGTCTGGGGGGTGCGCCGCTAGCACCCCCCAGCTCAATGACTAAAACAGCAGTCTCAGCGCGAACTGCAGGTTGCGGGTCAGGGCGTTGGGCGCCATCCCGCTGATGAAGCCCGCGTGGGTGTTGTTGTTCCCGGGCACGCCGATCTCGGCGTCGGGGTTGCCGAGGTTGATGTGGTTGAAGACGTTCTGGGCCTCGACGCGGAACTCCAGGTTGCTCTCGCCCTTGATCTTGAACCGCTTGAAGAGCGACGCGTCCACGTTCCACCAGCCGGGACCGCGCAGCGCGTGCCGCTTCAGGTCGCCGAAGGTGCCCTTCGCCGGCCGGCCGAAGGCGCTCCCCGACGTGCCGATCGGCGTGACGTTGAAGTAGGGGCTGGTGATGCCGTCCCCGCTGCCCACCTGGGGGTCACCGACGAGGTTGGGACGGTTGGGCCCCGTGTCCCGGTCCGCGCCGGCATCACGGTAGCTGACGTCGTCGAGGGGCAGGCCGCTCATCACGGTGGCGTTGGCATTGACCTGCCAGCCGCCCAGGACGGCGTTGCCCTTGGCAAAGGGCAGCTCGGCCGTGCCGGCCAGGACGAAGACATGCTTCCGGATGAACGTGGCGTTGCCGTACTGCACGTTGGGGTCGATGAAGAAGTAGCTACCGTCGTTGTTCTTGTGGGTCTGGAACGTGTAGTGGGTGAGCAGCGAGTAGCCACTCGAGAAGCGCTTGGTGAGCTTGGCCTGGAGCCCGTTGTACTGGCTCTTCCCGGTGTTGCTGAAGAAGTCGATCCCCTGGTTCCAGCCGAAGTTGCCGCAGGTGCCGTCGGCGTTCTTCGCTCCGCAGGCGAAGAACGGCTTGCGCTGGTCCTGGGACAGCGTGCCGAAACCCACGATGGTCGGCTGGTTGTAGTTGGCGGCCGGGTTGTCGCCGATGAAGCCGCGGCCGGTGTTGCCTACGTAGGCGAGCTCGGCCGAGATGGTGTTCGTGAGCTGCCGCTGCACGGTGACGTTGTAGGCGTCGACGTGAGAGAGGTGCTGCGTGTCGGGCAGCAGGCGGGCGGACACGCCGCTCGGGAGAGGGAAGCGGCCGTTGCTGGGAATGGCCGGAAACACCGGCGCCGGCGGCCCCTGGGCCAGGTTGAACACGCTCTGGAACGAGTTGGGCGGCTGCAGGTTCTGGAACGCCAGCACCGGCAAGTTCTGCGTGACTGTGTGGCCGAAGGTCGAGCCGAACACGCCGATGTCGTAGCTGCGGCCGTAGCCGGCCCGCACCACCGTCTTGGGGTTCAGCTCGTAGGTGATGCCGAAGCGCGGGGCCCAGTTGATCTTGTTCTTCACGTTCCCGGCCAGGTTGATGTCACCGAAACCGCCTACCCGGATCTCACCGGTCTTGATGTCCAGCCAGCCTCCGTTGCCGGCCTCGTTCACGGTCTGGGGGTTGATGATGTCCGTCCGCAGGCCGTAGTTGAGGGTCAGCTTCGGCGTGGCCCGCCACGTGTCCTGGACGTAGTAGAACTGCCGCCACTGGCGCTCGCGGGCGTTCGTATTGGGGCTGACGTAGCGAACCATGCTGGTCGTGTTGCCGAGGAGGAATGTGGCCAGGCCGAGGCCGCCGCCGCCCGGCCCCGCGGTGCCCTGCTCGTTGAAGGTCAGCTCGCCCGCCCGATGGGAGTCGCTCGGCACCCGCAGGTTGTACGCCCGGCGGATGTCGATCCCGAACTTGATCGTGTGGTTGCCGGCCAGCCGGGTGAGGTTCGACACGACCTGGGCCTGCTTCTCGTGCTCGGCCAGCGGGCAGTTGCAGCGGTTGACGCCGAGGCCGGAGCCGAAGTTCATGTCGGCGGCGCCCCCTCTCAGGTAGATCGCGGGAAGCCCCGACGTGAAGGTGGTGTCGAGGTTGATGCCCGGGATGCCGGCGTCCTTCGCCGGGGTCGTCCCGTAGTCGAACGGAAGCACGTCCACCCCGTACTTGAAGAAGCCGAGGCGGAAGTCGAGGACCGTCTTGCTGTTGATGCTGTAGTCGAAGCCGGCCGCCGCGCTGTGGTTCCGGACCTTGGAGCTGCCGCCGAGGGAGACGAGCTGCGACCCTCCACCGGCCCCGAAGGCCGTTGGGCCGTCGAGGTCGAAGCGGGCGTAGCTGTACCGCACGAAGGTATTCATCTTCTCGCTCAGCCGCCCGTCGAGGCGGACGTCGAAGCTGTCGTTGTTGAACGCCTCCGAGCCCTGGGCGATGAAGTTGTTGCGGGTGCCGTTCGCGCTGCCGGCCGTGTTGGGCAGCGGGATGAGGGAGAGGACCTTGAGCGCCTGGGGCGAGAGGCGGGAGCCGGGAATGACGTTGCCCGCGAACTGCGGGCGGCTGCCGGGGGCCCCGCCGTTCGGATCGAAGATGTTGACCCCGTAAGCGCTCAGGTCTCCGTTGCGGGCGGCGGCCGTCGGTACCGTCAGGAGCTGGGACCCGCCGACGTTGCTGCGCGTGCCCTGGTAGTCGCCGAAGAAGAACCACTTGTTCTTCTCGATGGGCCCCCCGACCGATCCGCCGAACTGGTCCTTCTTCGTCTGGGGCAGCACCCTGCCCGTGATCGGGTTCTTCACGTCCGGCTGGGAGAAGGGGTTTCGCGCCTGGAACCGGTCGCGCTGCAGGAACTCGAAGGCGCTGCCGTGGATGTCGTTGGTGCCGGACTTAGTCTGGACGGAGACCACCCCCGCGATGGCCTGGCCGAACTCGGCGTCGTAGTTCTGGGAGGTCACCTTCGTCTCGCCGATCGCCTCCAGGTTCGGATTGATCACGATGATGCCGAGGATCGGATCGCGGTTCTCGGTGCCGTCGAGCTGGTAGCCGGTGCCGGCGAAGGTCTGCCCGTTGACCTGGGTCTGCAGCGAGCCCTGGGGGTTCTCGCTCGCCGCATGGTTCCAGGACTGCTGCTGTGTGCCGGGGGTCAGGAGGATCAGCTTCGTGAAGTTGCGGTCCAGGTTGGGGAGCTCCGTGACCTGCTTGGTCTCCAGGATCACGGAAACGTCCGCGCGGTCGGTCTTGAGG
>QHVM01000032.1:36856-42269 GCA_003223555.1 Acidobacteriota bacterium
GACTTGAAGCCGCTCAGCTCCGCCTTGACCTCGTAGCTGCCCGGGATCAGCCGCTCCTTGACGTAGTAGCCGGAGGCGTTCGCGGTCACGGTGTCGGTCGTCTTCCGCTCCACGCTCGTGACGGTCACGCTCGCCCCGGGCAGGGTGGCGCCCGTGGAGTCGGTGACGGTGCCGGCGATGCTTCCGTAGACGGCCTGCGCCGAAGCGGGCACGGGCCAGCCGGCTGCCGCGATGACGACGGCCAGGGCCAGAACTCGGGCGGGTTCCCCGAAGAAACGCTGCGCGTCGCGCAGAGCGGAGCTCATGCTACCCCCTTGTTGGATGGTGCCGGGCAGGCACGGAGAAAGAAGCCGTCGGGAACGAGGACCGTGTGGCGGGTCAAGGGCAGAAGACACACTCGCAGGGGTGCGTGTTTACGGGTCGGCGCGGATCCTACTGCCTGGTCACAGGGGCGTCAAGGACCTTTTTTGTCGCCTTTCTTGTCATCTGGCGCCCCCGCCTCGTCTCTCCAACTACTGAAGTTTCAGTTCACTCCGAGCTTCGCCTTGAGCTCCGCGAGGGCCTGGCCCGCATCGCGGTCGCCGGGCGCGATGCGCAGCGCCTGCTCGAGCTGCTCTAACGCCTCGTTCAGCCGGCCGCGCGCCGCCAGGGCCCGGCCCAGGTTGTAGTGGGCCTCGAGGGAGCGCGGCTCCCCGTCCACCGCGTGGCGCAGCTCGCGGATGGCCTCGTCGAGATGGCCGGTGGCGAGCAGCGCGCCGCCCAGGTTGTTGCGGGCGGTAGCGTCGTCGGGACGTGCTCGCACGTCCTCGCGCAGGAACGGCAGCGCTTCGGCGAAGGCGCCCTGGAGCACGAGCGCGCCGCCGAGGTTGTGCCGGGCGTTCCCGTAATCGGGCTCCGCGCGGAGGGCGTCACGGTAGCGGGCGACCGCCTCTTCGAGCCGCCCGGACGCCTGCAGGGCGGCGCCGAGGTTGTTCAGCGCGGGGGCGCTCCGGGGCCGGGCCCGCAGCGCTTGCCGGTATTCGGCGATCGCCTCCTCGAGCCGCCCCCGCTCTTCGAGGACGGCGGCGAGGTTGGCATGGGCCACGAAGTCGCCCGGGTATTTCTCGAGCCGGCGGCGCATGTATGCCTCCTGCAGCGCCCAGCGGTCTTCCTTCTGCCGGGGCAGGACCTGGATCCACATGTGGCCCATCTCGTCCGTGGACCGGTTGCCGGCCACCACCCGCCGGGGCGGGTCGCTGGGGTTGCGCACGTTGCCGGCCGAGTTGTCGTACGCGATCCGCATCTCCACGCGCGAGCCGCGGGGCAGGAACAGGGGCCGGGCGAAGCGATAGACGGCTTGCCAGGCGAAGTCCCAGTCGCGGATCCAGATGAGCCACTTCTTCGTGCCGTCGGGCAGGATGGCGAAGCCCTGCACGTCCTTGCCCAGGTAGTGAGCGTGCGGATAGACGCCCAGCACCTCGACGTCGACGGGCAGGTCGTAGTGATCGCCGATGACGAAATGGGAGTCCCCGGGGGAAATGTCGATGGCACCGTCGTGCTCGAGCTGCAGGAGCATGGGAAACCGCGTCGGCGGCTCGTCGGTGAAGTAAAGGCCCACCTCGGGCCGGATCGGCTCGGGCTTGCCCGACGGCGGGAAGTGCATGTTGAGGACGAGGTCCGTCCCCTCGTCGAGCGTCCAGGCCATGCCGGCCGGCTCGCTGACCGCGGCCGTGCCCGGCTTCCAGAAGAGGAAGTGGCTGTCGGGCTCGAACCGGTCGGACTCCATCTCCACGTCCATGCCGGCGAACCCCGGCCCGGGATCCCGGGCATCACGGCGACGGGCGGATCCCGTGGGGTCCAGGAGGATGTTGGCATGGTGGACGACCCGCTTGTCACCCGGCCGCAGCTCGAGGGCGCGCACGTAGCGGGTCCCCTTGACGGGCGCGGGCAGCACGAAGTTCCGGAAGACGTCGGTGCCTTCGGCGGGAACGGTGTAGGTCTCCTTCATCTGCACCACCAGGTCCGGACGGCCGAGCTGCCAGCCCTCGCCCTGCGGCGGGGGAGAAGGCGGCGCGCCTGTTCCCTCCGGCGCTCCCTCGCGCACCCAGCGCTGGAGCAGCGCGACGTCGTCGTCCGGCAGGCGCCGCTCACCGACGAACGAACCGTAGCCCGGCTCCGGCGGCCAGGGCGGCATGTAACGGCTGGCGGTCACGCGCGCGATCTGGTCGGCCCGCTTGCGGACGTCCCGGTAGGTGAGCAGGCTGAAGGGGCCCGCCTCGCCGGGCCGGTGGCAGGGGGCGCAGTGACGCAAGACGATGGGGGCCACCTGCTGGTTGAACGTCACGCTCGGCGGCGGCGCGGACGCCGGCTGGTCGGATCGCGCCCGCCCGCAGCCGACGGCGCCGGCGAGCAACACGCCGAGCAGCCCTGCCCCCGGCGGCCTCACTCCAAGGGCGGGATGGAGCAACCGATGGCCACCGTCGTCCGCGGGGTCACCGGCACGCCCTGGGCCAGCGCTTCCAGGACCTCCCGCAGGTCGCGCCGGGTGGGCGCGGCACGAGACCGGCCGAAGTCGACGTACCGGTCGTCGATCCGCCCCCGATAGACCATCTGCGGCCCCGACGCCGCGGCCACGAAGACGGCGGCCTCGGGCGTCACGGTCGCCCGGGTGGCCTGGACGAGCTCGTGCTGCGGATCGCGAAGGGCCCGGTAGCCGAAGCCGAAGTCGCTCTGGTGGCGGCGAATCGCCGACGGCGTCTCCGCGCGGTCGGGATAGACGAGCCAGAACGAGATGCCGCGGGCCGAGAACTGCTCGCGCAACCGGCGCAGCTCCGGCGCGTAGCGGTTCGACACCGGGCAATCGGTTCGGACGAAGACGACGACGGCCGGCCCGGCGCCCGCCCCGGGACGGGGGTCCACGGTGGCGCCCGAGAGGTCGACGACGGCCGCCAGGGCGAGGGCTACCGCCGGCAAGGAGTGCATGAGATGCAAGGCAGGCTACGCCGCGCGCCGGCGGCGGTCAAGGCCGCCAGAACAGCTCGTCGGCATTCCACAGCACATAAGACCAGCGGGATGAGGGGCAGGTTGTCGGCCACCAGCTCCTGGACGCGGTCGTAGAGGCGCTTCCGCTCCCGCGGGTCGAGCGTGACCGCCTGCCGGCGCATCAGCTCGTCGATCTCCTTCTCTCCCGGCGCCGATGGCGCGGAGGCCCCGAGCCGCCAGAGGTGGGTCGGCCCGCTGCTGATCCAGACGTTCATCTCGCTGGTGGGATCCACGTCGCCGCTGGCCAGGGCCATGAGGGCGGCGTCGTAGTCGTGGCTCTGCAGGACGCGGTCGAGCAGGGCGCGGTTCTCGAGCGGCACGAGCTGGACCCGCATGCCGAGCTGCCGCAGGTCGTCCTGGACGACCCTCGCCATCTGCACGCGCGAGGCATTCGCGGCATTGGTCACGATCGTGAACTCCACCGGCGTACCGCCGCCGTCGGTGAGCGCCCCCTCCCCGCTCCAGGAGAACCCCGCCCGCGCCAGCAGATCGCGAGCGCGGGCGAGCGACCGCACGGGCGGCGGCAGGGCGCGGTTCACCCACAGCTTGTTGCCCGGCGTCACGTGCGTCGCGAGGGACGTGGCGCGTCCCTGGTACACGAGCCGGACGATCCCGTCCCGGTCCAGGGCGGCCGACACGGCCTGCCGGAACGCGGTCTGCCCGAACCACGCCTGCTTGCGCGACACTGCCTCCAGCCTGCCGCCGAGGTCGTTGAGGTTGAAGAAGAGGAAGCTGTACTCGAGCCCCGGGCCGAGGTCCTCCAGCCGGTAGCGCCCCGCGGCCGGATCGCGGGCGAGCGCCGCGAAGTTGGCCGCGCTCAGCCGGCTGATGAGGTCCGTCTCGCCGGCCTTGAAGCGGACGACCTGGGCGTCCTCGCTCGGCACGAGCAGGAACACGATCTCGTCCAGGTACGGCAGCGGCCGCCCCGCCCGGTCCACCTTCCAGTAGTGCGGGTTCCGCTCCAGCACCAGCCGGTCGCCGGGCACGTACGACTTCAAGCGAAAAGGGCCCAGGCCCGCCATGTCGGCCGGCGCGGCGCCGAGGCCCCACGCCTGGGCCAGGCGGCCCTCCTGCTGCGCCTTCTCCAGCAGGTGTCGCGGCAGCATGGAGTTGCTGTCGAAGAGGCGCTCGGCCGCGGCGAAGGGCTGCTCCAGGTCGACCGTCACCCGATGCGCATCCAGCTTTCGCACCACGATCGGCTTGCCGCCCACGATCAGCAGGTCGCGCTGGGGCGAGCCGTTGCGCTCGTCCAGGTAGCACCCGAAGCTGAACACCACGTCGTCCGCGTCGAAGGGATGGCCGTCCGAGAAGCGCAGCCCGCGCCGCAGCTCGAGCGTGTAGTGGCGCCCGTCGGAAGAGACCCGCCACGACTTGGCCAGGGCCGGCGCCGTCTGCTGCGTCTGCCGGTCGATGTGGACGAGGTCGGCCATCAGCCGGCCGATGACCTCCCGCGACGGGATGTCGACGGCGGTGACCGGGTTCAGGGTCTTGGGCTCCGAGCGCAGCGCGAACACGAGACGTCCGCCGGGGCGGCCGGCCTCGCTCTCGCTGAGGAGCAGCTCCGCGGAAGGGGACCGGCCCTGGGCCAGGATCGGCGAGGCCAGCGCAACGGCGACGACCCACAGACCCCGCACCCGAGCCTCCATCCTCGCGAGCCCCGCCGCGCCTACGCGGGTCCGGCCCGATCAAGGGCTTCGGAGAGCGCGTAGTATGCGAGGAACACCGGAACCAGGACAAGGCCCGGCGCCCACATCCACCAGCAGGACTCCAGCACGTGGTAGTGCTGCAGGTCGGCGAGCATGTTTCCCCAGCTCGGCACGGGCTCGCTCACGCCCAGGCCCAGAAAGGACAGCGTCACCTCAGCCAGGATGTACTGGGGGACGAGCAGCGCCGCCTGGGTGAGGAGCAGGCCGAAGGTCTGGGGGGCGATGTGCCGGCGGATGAGGTAGACGTCCGAAGCGCCGAAGCCGCGAGCGGCCAGGACGTAGTTGCGCTCGCGCGCGCTCAGGACGACACCCCGGACGAGCCGCGCCGGCCGTGCCCAGTCGACGAGCCCGATGACCAGCACCAGCAGCAGGAACGCCCGCTCGGGAGGGATGCTGAGAGGCAGGACCGCCCTCACCGCGAAGAGCAGGTAGAGCCACGGCAGGGCCAGGAACAGCTCGGAGCCGCGCATCAGGGCGGCGTCGACCCAGCCGCCGTAGAAGCCGGAGAGCGTGCCGAGCAGCCATCCCACTCCGAGGGCCAGGGTGGTCGCGGTCAGCCCGGCGAAGAGCGAGATCTGCGCCCCGTGGAGCAGCCGCGAGAGCTGGTCCCGCCCGAATCCGTCGGTGCCGAGCAGGAGGATCCGCCCCGGCTCGTCGACGCCGAAGAGGTGAACGCGGCCGCGCAG
>QHVM01000032.1:42288-48318 GCA_003223555.1 Acidobacteriota bacterium
ACGGGATACGCCTGGCGGCGGTCGTCACCGTAGACGCCGCTGCCGGGGCCCTGCTCGGCCATCGGATAGACGAACGGCCGCAGGTGGAAGGTTCCGCCGGCGTCCACGAAGCGCAGCCGCGCCGGCGGCGCGTAGGGCAGCGACCGGTTCTGCTCCGTGGGATCGTAGGGGGCCAGGAAGCCGGCCGCGAGCGCGGCCAGGTGGACCGCGGCCAGCGCGCCGAGCGCCAGCGTCGAGCCGGCCCGCCGGCTCATCGTCCGGCGGCCCGGATCCGCGGGTCGGCGGCCAGCAGCAGCGCGTCGGCCACGAGGTTGCCGGACACCAGGAGCAGCGTCGAGGCCAGGACGGGCCCCAGGACCAGGTAGAAATCACGGGCCAGGATGGCCTCGAGCAGCAGCGGGCCGAGGCCCGGCCAGCTCATCACCACCTCCACCAGCAGCGACGTGCTGAGCAGGCCGGCCAGCGACAGCCCGAACAGGGAGATCAGGGGATTGGCCGCCGCCGGCAGCGCATGCCGGAACATCACGTGCCGCGGCGGTATGCCGTGCGCGCGGGCCGCGCGCACGAACGGCGCGTCGAGCGCGTCCGCGACGCCGGCGCGCACGTACCGCACGAGCACCGGCAGGATGCCCAGGACGAGCGCCGTCACCGGCAGGACGAGGTGAGCGGCGACGTCCCCGACGCGCTCGCTCCATGCCATCTGCTCGTGGCCCAGCGACACCATGCCCCCGGCGGGGAACCAGCCCGTGCGGAGCGCGAGCAGGAGCAGTCCCAGGGCCAGGACGAGGTCCGGCAGGGCGAGCAGCGCCGCCGTGACACCCGCCAGGCCGGCATTCACGGGACCCCTTCGCCGCGTGGCCCACCACGCGCCGAGCGGCACGGCCAGCATCCAGGCCAGCGCGGTGGCGGTGACCGTGAGGAGAAGCGTGTTGCGCACGCGCGGCCAGAGCAGCGGACCCACCGGCTGCCCATAGGCGAACGAGTACCCCAGCTCTCCCCGGGCCAGCGAGGCCACCCAGCGCAGGTAACGCTCCGGCAGCGGCCGGTCGAGGCCATAGCGCGAGCGCAGCGTGCGCAGGGTGGCCTCGGAGACCCGCGGATCGAGCCGCATCTCGGCGAAGTAGTCGCCGGGCGCCAGCTCGACCAGCAGGAACGACAGGGCCGACACCCCGATGAGCAGGAGGAGGCCGTGGAGCGCGCGCCGGGCGAGCCGGACCACGTCTAGGACGCCGGCGGCGCGGATGGAGCCGGCAGAGACGCCACCGCAGCGATGAGGGCCCGCGTGTGGGGATGGCGCGGCTCGGTGAAGATGCGCCCCACGTCGCCGCGCTCCACGATCCGTCCCTCGAACATGATCGCCACCTCGTCGGCCAGGAGCGCCATCAGGCTGAGGTCGTGGGAGACGTAGAGGTACGTCAGCCCATGGCGGGCCTGCAACTCCTGGAGCAGGGTGGCGATCTGGGCCTGGATCGAGGCGTCGAGCCCCGCGAACGCCTCGTCGAGGATGAGCAGCTCCGGCTGGACGGCCAGGGCGCGGGCGATCGCCAGGCGCTGGCGCTGGCCGCCGCTCAGCTCGAAGGGCCGGCGGGCCGCCCAGGCGGCGGGGATCCCCACGCTCTCCATCAGCTCCCGGGCCTGCCGGCCTCGTTCGCGCCGATCGCCGCGGCCGAGGACCTCGAGCGGCTCGGACACGATCGCGGCCGCGGTCAGGCGGGGGTCGAGGGCTGTCGCGGAGTCCTGCAGGATGAGCTGGACCCGCTCTCGGAACCGGAGCAGCCGCGGCCCGCGCAGCTCCCGCAGGTCCATCCCCTCGAACAGGACGCGGCCGCTCGTGGGCTCGTCCAGGCGGGCCAGGCAGCGGGCGAGCGTCGACTTGCCGGAGCCCGATTGTCCGACCAGGGCCAGGTCG
Organism: Acidobacteriota bacterium; assembly: GCA_003223555.1. Taxonomy (GTDB): domain Bacteria; phylum Acidobacteriota; class Vicinamibacteria; order Fen-336; family Fen-336; genus AA32. The sequence continues at coordinate 44,198 of QHVM01000032.1, forward strand.
GATCCACGCGTGACCTCGAGGTCGATTCCGGCCAGCGCCTCGACCGTCGGCGCGCCCCGCCGCTCCCGGCCGGAGTAGCGCTTGGTCAGGCCCCAGACACGGAAGAGCGGCGGCTCAGCCTCCATATTTGAAGCACCGGACCTGGCGGCCGTCCGCCGGCCGCGTCTCTCGAGGAGGACGATCGACACACGCGGGCAGCCGGTCCGCGCAGCGCGGCTCGAAGGCACAGCCGGCAGGCAGTCGCGCCAGGTCGGGCGACGACCCCGGGATCGGCGAGGGGACCCGGCGCTCCCGAGAGCTCCCCGGCTCCGGCGCGCGCGGAAGCGCCTGGAGCAGCCCTCGGCTATAGGGGTGGAGCGGATCGCCGAAGACGCGGGCCGAGTCGCCCGCCTCCACCAGCCGGCCCGCATACATGACGAGCACGCGCCGGGCCAGCGTGGCCAGCGCCCCGAGGTCATGGCTGACGACGAGCATCGCGAGGCCGAGCCGCCGCTGCAGCGCACCGAGCAGGCCCCGTACCTCGGCCTGGGTGGTGGAATCGAGAGAAGCGGTGGGCTCGTCCGCGAGCACCAGCGCCGGACGGCAGGCCAGGGCCTGCGCGATCACGACGCGCTGCCGCTGGCCGCCGCTGAGCTCGTGAGGGTAGGAATCGTGGATCCGGACCGGGTCGGGAAACCCCACCTCGGCCAGCATCGACAGCGCCTCGTCTCGGCAACGCCGGCCGCTCCACCGCCGGTGGGCCTGCACGACCTCGGCCACCTGGGAACCGATCCGGCGTACCGGATTGAGGGCCAGCGCCGGGTCCTGGAAGATGATCGAGACCTCGGCTCCCCTCACTCCCCGCAGCTCGGGCTCGCCCAGCCCCAGCAGCTCGCGTCCGCGGAACCGGATCGATCCGTTCACGACGCGCGCCGAGCGCGGCAGCAGGCCCAGGATGGCGAGGAGCAGGGTCGACTTCCCGCAGCCCGACTCGCCGAGCAGGCCGACCACCTCGCCCGGCGGCACGTCCAGGCTCAGCTCGTCCACCGCCACCACGGGCCCGCCGTGGCCGTCGGCATAGTGGACCGCCAGGTCGCGGACCTCGAGCAGCGCCGGCACCAGCGGATGATAGGGCAGTTGCCGCCCGCCCGCGTGCTATCCTTGGCCGCCCATGCCGCTCCACGTCGGCTCCCGCCGGATGTGAACGGCCGACGGGACGAGCTCTCCTGGCCGGATTCGCGCCTGGTGCGCGCCTGCCTCCGCGGCAGCGAGGACGCCTGGTCGGCGCTCCTGGAGAAGTACAAGAACCTCATCTTCTCCATCCCCATCAAACAAGGCATCCCCCGGGACGACGCGGCCGACGTCTTCCAGAGGGTCTGCCTCCTGCTGCTGGCCGAGCTGAAGCAGTTGCGACAGCCCGAGGCGCTGCCCATGTGGCTCATCCGGGTAACGGCCCACGAGTGCTCGCGCTGGCGCCGCCAGGAGCAGCCCTATGCGGCGCGAGATCCGGTGGAGTCGGACCTGGCGCTCGCCCGTCCCGACGCGCCGCTGCCGGACGAGATGCTCGCGCGGATCAGGCAGGAGCAGACGCTCCGCGAGGCGGTGAGGGTCCTGACGCCGCGCTGCCGGCGGCTCATCGAGATGCTGTTCTTCGAGAGCCCGGCACGGCCATACCAGGACGTCGCCCGCAGCCTCGGGCTCGCCACCGGCTCGATCGGGTTCATCAGGGGCCGGTGCCTGGGGCGCCTGCGACGGCACCTGGAGAAGACGGGGTTCCGATGATGGAGATCAGCAGACGATGAGGCGGTCTGCCGGCGCGGAGCCCCGCGAGAAGCGGCTCTACGCGGAGCTGGCCCGGTTGGCCGACGACCGCAGCCGGCGCCGGTTCCTGGCCGCGCATCCCGCCCTGCTCCGCCGTGAGACGGTGGCGCGGCTGAGCGACATGGTGCCCCAGCGGGTCAGGGTCGATCCGAAGGAGGCCCTCGCCCTGGCCCAGGCTGCCGAGCTGATCGCCCGCCGGCTCCGCGGCGCCCAGGCCCTCGCCCAGAGCCTGCGGGCCAAGGGCAACGCCCTCTACGCGCTCAACGAGCACAAGGCCGCCGTCGATCACCACGAGGAGGCGGTCCGGCTGTTCGGGAAGGCCGGCCAGCCCATGGAGGTGGGCCGGACCCTCAGCACGTCGATCCAGCCCCTCATCCTCCTCGGCGAGTACGAGCGGGCGGAAAGAGCCGCCGCCCGAGCCCGCGAGATCTTCTCGCGCGAGGGCGACGAGCTGCGGCTCGCCCGCCTGGAGCTGAACGTCGGGAACATCTACCACCGGCAGGACCGCTTCGAGGAGGCGATCCGCTGCTACGAGCGGTCCTACGAGCGGCTGCTTCCCCACAAGAACGTGGAAGGGATCGCGGTCGCGCTGAGCAACATGGCGATGTGCCTCATCAGCCTGAACGATTTTCCGCGCGCGCTCGAGACCCATCGCCGCGCCCGGGCCTTCTCCGAAGAGCACGGGATGCCCAGGCTGGTGGCTCAGGCCGACTACAACATCGCGTACCTGTACTACTTCCGGGGCCAGTACGGTTCCGCGATCGAAGCGCTCAAGGCGACGCGTGAAGCCTGCCGAAAAATCGGCGACGAATATCACGAAGCCCTGTGCGCCCTGGACCTGTCGGAGATCTACCTCGAGCTGAACCTCAGCGAGGAAGCGGCGGAGATGGCGGAGGAGGGCCTCGCCTCCTTCCGCCGGCTGCGCATGGGGTACGAGGCGGCGAAATCGCTCGGCTACCTCGCCATCGCCCACGGGCAGCAGGGCAAGGTGCTCGGGGCCCTCGAGCTGTTCGCCGAGGCGCGTGCGATGTTCGTCAGGGAGCAGAACTCCGTGTGGCCGGCGCTCATCGATCTCTACCAGGCCCTGATCCTGTTCGGGGCCGGCCGTCTCTTCGAAGCCCGCCGCTCGTGTCTGGCGGCGCTGGAGTCGTTCCGCTCTCCGGCGCTGGCGAGCAAGGCCATCCTGTGCCGCCTGCTGCTCGCCCGCATCGCGCTCCGCATGAGCGACCTGGACGCCGCGCGCCGGGAGTGCGACCGGGCCGCGGGGAGCCTGTCCGCCCTCGACCTGCCCGCGCTCAGCTTCCAGTTGCATTACGTCCAGGGTCAGATCGAGCAGGCGGCCGGAGGGCGCGCCGCGGCCTACGACTCCTACCGGGAAGCGCAGCGCTTCCTCGAGACGCTGCGCAGCAGCCTGCGCGGCGAGGAGCTGAAGATCGCATTCATGAAGAACAAGCTGGAGGTCTACGAGAGCCTGGTGGAGCTGTCGCTGGGCCGCAGCCCCAGCGGTGAGGCGCTCGAGGAGGCCTTCTCGTACGTGGAGCAGGCGAAGTCCCGCAGCCTGCAGGAGCTGATCCTGCGGGCGGCCGTTCCCGCCTCCGCCGCCTCGGCCGGCAAGAGCGACCTCGTCCGGCGGGTCAGCGAGCTGCGGGAAGAATTGAACTGGTACTACCACCGGATCGAGGCCGAGCAGATGGCCCCCGAAGAGCGCACGGCCGAGCGCCTGGAGCGGCTGCAGAGCCAGGTGCAGGCCCACGAGAGCGAGCTGCTGCGGGTGCTGCGCGAGCTGCCGGACTCGGAAGGTCAGCCGCGCGAGCTGTTCGTGCCGTCGCGCCTGCCCCTTCCGGCCATCCGGGCCGCGCTGCCGGCCGACACGATGATCGTCGCGTACTTTCGCGTCGGCCAGCGTCTGCTGGCCTTCCTCCTCACGCGTGACACGCTCGACGTGGTGCCGGTCGCGCTCGTGGCCCGGGTGGAGCATCTGCTGCGCCTCCTGCAGTTCCAGCTGTCGTGGGCTCGCCCCGGCGCCGCCCACCTGACCCCGGCCTCGGAGGAGGCGCTCCTCGCCTCCGCCCAGACCCACCTGAGCGAGCTCTACCAGGAGCTGTTGGCGCCCCTGCGCACGCGGTTGCAGGCCGACCACCTGATCTTCGTGCCTCACGACGTGCTCCACTACGTCCCGTTTCACGCGCTCTACGACGGCCGGCAACACCTCATCGATTCCTTCTCGGTCTCGTACGCCCCGAGCGCCACGATCTACGGTCTGTGCCATGGCCGAGCGACCAACCGCGCCGGACCCTCCCTGATCCTGGGGGTGCCCGACC
>QHVM01000032.1:48335-48824 GCA_003223555.1 Acidobacteriota bacterium
CGGCTCCCGCAGCCCGAGCTGTACCTCGGGCGAGAGGCTTCGGACGGCGTGCTGCGGGCGAGGGGCGAGGCCAGCCGGTTCATCCACATCGCCACCCACGGGTTCTTCCGGAGCGACAACCCGATGTTCTCCGGGATCCGTCTGGGCGGCTCCTACCTGACCCTGTACGACCTCTACAGCCTGCGGCTTCCGGCGGAGCTCATCGCGCTCAGCGGATGCGTCACCGGCCTCAACGTCATCGCCGCCGGGGACGAGCTGCTCGGGCTGGTGCGTGGGCTGTTCCGTGCCGGGGCGGCCGCATTGCTCGTGGCCCTCTGGGAGGTGCCCGACCGGAGCACGGCGGAGTTCATGACCGCCTTCTACGACCGCATCCTGACCGCGCCCAATCGGGCGGCCGCCCTGAGGGACGCCATCCGCGAAATCCGGAAGCGCTACCCCCACCCCCTGCACTGGGCCCCTTTCCTGCTTTCAGGCAGGGTTCTAGCCAAC
>QHVM01000032.1:48875-61712 GCA_003223555.1 Acidobacteriota bacterium
TGTCTGAGGACCGGAACGGGAGAAATCGGGATGGCCGAGAGTGGCAGGCGCGAACTTCACGGAGCACACTTCACGGAAGAGGACTGGGCCGACTTTGCCCGTCAGCAAGGGGACGCCCAGCGGAACGCTGCACTGGAACGGCATTTGCCCACTGGTTGCGAACGGTGCGCAAAGACGCTCGACATGTGGACCGCGGTATTCGGCATGGCCGGCCAGGAAGCCTCGTACCAGCCGCCCGACGACGTCCTCGCTCGCATGAAGGGACAGTTCGGGGTCTACCGGCCCGCGGGCCTCATCGAGCGGGCCGCCCGCAGTGTTTCCCTGATCTTCGACAGCTTCCGCCAGCCGGCCCTGGCGGGCGTCCGGGCCGCCGGCGCCTCGCCGCGTCAGCTCCTCTACCGGGCCGGACGGTTCACGATCCGGCTGCAGGTCGAGAGCACCGTCGATACGGACCGTCTCTCCGTAGTGGGACAGATCGTGGACGAGGCGGATCCGAGCACCGGGCTCCCCGACCTCCCAGTGCTCCTCTCGACGGGAGAGGAGACACTCGACCGGACGCTCACGAACAACCTGGGGGAGTTCCAGTTGCAGGCAGATCCCTCCGAGCACCTTCGACTGTCCGTCGGGATCCCCGAGATCGGCACCCTCGCGCTGCCCGGCTTTCTCCTCGATGGAACCGAGCGCGAAGGGGCGACCAGGGGGACGCTTGGCGGTTCGGCTCGTAGAACAAGGGCGCGGCACGCTTAGGTGCCGAGCGCCGAGGAGAGGGAGGGACTGAGGTTTCATGAGGACGAAGTGGGTCGTCTACCTGGTTCTGGCGGCGTTCATCACGACGTTTGCGGCACCTGCGGTGGCGGGCGACGGCGACAAGATCGTCCGCACCAAGGTCGCCGACGGCCTGCCGGTCGTCAGCAGCCTCTGCAAGCTGCTCGGCTGCACCGTCCTGCTGTCGCTCGACACGCTTCCCGGGTCCACGGCGCCCAGCTCCCTCTTCCTCGTCCGGGGGCTCATCGATAGCGTCCTGACTCTCACCCTCAGTCTGCTCGGGCTGGCGGCGGTCGAGCCGGATCGGCCCGTCCATATCGCGCAGGACGCCACCTGGACATCCTCTCAGTCGAGCGCGGCGGTCCTGGATCAGCTCTGGAACCGCACGCTGGTGACCTATTACGGGACGACGGCCTGGGAGGGCTATCTCCAGCAGCCGGCGAACGACATCGTCCGGCTCCGGGACACCCACTGCGGCCTGCGCGAGACGGGGGCCGGGGTCGTGGCGGTGATCGACACCGGCGTGGATACCGACCACCCCACGCTGAAGCCGTGGCTGGTCGACGCCTACGACTTCACGCGCAACGTGAGCGGTGGCAACGAGACCGCGGACACTTCGGTGAAGCAGTCCTCCGCCGCCGTGCTCGACGGCGTCTACGCGGTGAACTCGTCCACGCTCGCGGTGGTGGACCAGTCCTCGGCGGCGGTGCTGGACGATCCCGGCCAGGCGGACTTCGGACACGGCACGATGGTGGCCGGCGTCGTCCACCTGGCCGCGCCGACGGCGAAGATCATGCCGCTGAAGTCGTTCGGCCCCGACGGGCAGGGCTATACCTCGGACATCCTCCGGGCCCTCTACTACGCCACGCAGAAGGGAGCCAAGGTCCTCAACATGAGCTTCAGCCGCCCGACGTCTTCGGCCGAGCTGAAGCGGGCGATCGACAATGCCGTCGGCAAGGGCCTCATCGCGGTGGCCTCGGCCGGAAACGACGGCAGCAGCTCGGCCGCCTACCCGGCGGCTTATGGCAACGTGATCGGCGTGGCCTCGACAAGCAACGCCGACACGCGCTCGTCCTTCTCCAACTACGGCACCACCGACGTGTGGGTCGCCGCGCCGGGCGAAGGCATCATCACCACCTATCCCTGGGGCAGCTTCGCCGCCGCCTGGGGAACGTCGTTCTCCGCGCCCTACGTCTCGGGAGAAGCGGCTCTGCTCGTCGGCATGCAGAACGGCGCCAGCAACAGCCAGGTGTCCTCACTCGTCTCGCATGCGAAGCGGCTCACCTACGACCTCAACTACGGACGGGTCGACTTCTACCAGGCGATCCAGGCCGGACGCTCCCTCTGGCCTTACGCTCCCAAGTACCCGGTCCCCGACACCTGCTCGACCTCGGCCATCGACTGGTCCGAGATCCAGTGACCGCGGCGTCGCTCATGGTGAGCCCGCGAGAGGATCGGGCTCCGTTCTCGTGGGACTTCCTGCGGGTCCAGGAGCTGGAGGAGCAGGTCCGGAGCACGAAAAAGGCCACGATCTGCGCGCTCAACCAGATGCTCGACCTCAAGGACCTCAACACGGGCGTGCACAGCACCCGGCTCGCCGAATGGGCGGTGCGGATCGGGCGGGAGCTGGGGCTCGAAGAGGCCGGCCTGGAGGACGTCGAGGTCGCCGCTCTCCTGCACGACGCCGGCAAGGTGGGCGTCCCGGACGCCATCCTTCGCAAGCCCGGCCCGCTCGACGCGGAGGAGTGGCGGGTGATGCGGATGCATCCCGAGTTCTCCTGGGCGGTCCTGCGCCTGGTGCCGGGACTGGAGCGCGCCAGCCTCTTCGCGCTGCATCACCACGAGAAGTACGACGGCAGCGGGTACCCGGCCGGCCTCCGGGGCCGGGACATCCCGATCGGCTCGCGCATCGTCAGCGTGATCGACGCCTTCGACGCGATGGTGGCGGCGCGGCCCTACAAGGCGGGCCTACCGTGCGAGGAGGCGCTGCGGCGCCTGATCATGGACAGCGGCAGCCATTTCGACCCGGTCGTCGTCCAGCACTTCATCCACATCGCCCGCGCCGAGATGTCCTCCGTCTTCGCCGCCACCGGCGTCGACCAATCGACAGAGTTGTAACCTCCGCTTGACCCTGGCCGAGCCGGCGGCCTAATCTCCGGCGCGATGCGGGGCGCGCGCCGGGAAGGATCCTCGCTGGCGGCGGGCGCGTTCCTCGTCCTGTTCGCTCCGCCCCTGGCCGCGGCCCTGCCCCCAGCGTTCGTCCCGCGGTTCCCGATGCCGAAGAGCGGCCTGGAGCTGGAGCGGCCCGTGCGCTCAGGGGCGTTCTTCGACGTGGTGGGCCGGCGCTCGGCGCTCTTCGGCTACGAGACGCGCGGCCTCGAGGCCTGGGTCTACCCGCTGAAGCTCGTCGACGACTTCCGGCTCTCCTTCCGCCTGGAGGGCTACCCGCTCGACATCGAAGGGTCGGACGTGGTGGCGTCGATCCAGGCCCGCCCCGAGGCCACCACGCTCACCTATTCCCATCCCGCCTTCACCGTGCGCCAGGTCCTGTTCGCGCCGCTCGAGGAGCCGGCGGCCGTGATGCTGCTCGACGTCGACAGCACGCTGCCGATGACGGTCACCGGGTCGTTCCGCCCGCGGCTGAGGCTCATGTGGCCGGCCGGGCTCATGACCGGCAACGTCGGCTGGGACGAGAAGGCCCACCTCTACACGATCACCGAGGAGAGCAAGCGCTTCGTGGCCGTGATCGGCTGTCCGGGCGCCACCGACACGTCGGTCATGCCCTATCAGGAAGAGCCGCGGGACGCCCCCCTGCGCTTCGTGGTCGAGGTGTCTCGCGAGCGCATGCGCACCCAGTTTCTTCCGATACTGTTCGTGGGCGGCGTCGAGGGCAAGGACAAGGCGCGCGCCGACTACGACCGGCTGCTCGCCTCGGTGCCCGCCCTCTACGGCCGCAACGTCGCCTACTACCACGCCCTGCAGGAGCGCACGGCCTCGGTCTCGACGCCCGACGAGCGGCTCGACACCGCGTTCGCGTGGGCCAAGGTGGGAATGGACAAGGGGCTGGCCACGAACCCGCTCCTCGGCACCGGACTCCTGGCCGGCTTCCGCACCTCGGGCGAGAGCGAGCGGCCGGGGTTCGCCTGGCTCTTCGGCCGCGACGCGCTCTGGACGGCCCTCGCCCTCGACGCCGAAGGCGACTTCGGCACCGTCCGCACCGCCCTCGATTTCCTGAAGAAGTTCCAGCGCGCCGACGGAAAGATCCCCCACGAGATCTCGCAGAGCGCCTCCCTCATCCCGTGGTTCACCGACTACCCGTACCCGTGGAACAGCGCCGACGCCACGCCCCTCTACGTCGCCGTCCACGCCGACCGCTTCCGAGCCACCGGCGACCTCGCCTACGTGCGCGAGTCGTGGGAATCGATCGTGAAGGCGTGGCACTTCACCGCCGCGACCGACACCGACGGCAACGGCCTCGTCGAGAACACGAAGTTCGGCCACGGCTGGGTGGAAGGCGGCGCGCTCTACCCGCCCCACGAGGAGATCTACATGCAGGGCGTGTGGATCGAAGCCTGCCGGGGCCTGGCCGAGATGGCCGACGCCGTGGGAGACGCCGCGCTGGCCGGGGAGGCCCGCGCCTGGGCGGACCGCACTCGCGCGGCGATGGAGAAGACGTACTGGCTGGCCGGCCGCGGCTTCTACGGGTTCGCCACGAAGCGGCCCGACGAGAAGCGGCGGGAGGCCGAGCCGGGCCCGGACCGCGAGCGCCGGCAGGCCCGCATGGACGAGCTGAAGGACGCCCGCTTCGTCGACGAGGACACGGCGCTGCCCGCGGTGCCGGCGTGGTGGCACACGCTCGAGGACGAGCGGGCGCAGTCCGAGATCGATCATCTGGGCGGGGCCGAGCTGGCGGCGGACTGGGGGCAGCGGATCCTCTCCGAGCGCAGCCACCTCTACGACCCGCTCTCCTACCACTACGGCTCGGTATGGCCGCTCTTCACCGGCTGGACGGCGGTGGGGGCCTATCGCTACGGCCGCCCCCACGTCGGCTATCAGGCGACGATGGCCAACGCCCTGCTCGCCTTCGACAACGCCCTCGGGTACGTCACCGAGCTGCTCTCGGGCGCCTTCGACGCGCCCTTCACGCGCTCCTCGCACCACCAGGTCTGGTCGGAGGCGATGGTGGTCTCCCCGGTCCTGCGCGGCCTGTTCGGCCTGGAGGCGGGCGGCGGCGGCCGCGCCCTCACGTTTGCGCCGCAGCTACCGGCCGACTGGGAACGGGCCGAGCTGCGCAACGTCGCCGTCGGCGAAGCGCGCCTCGACCTGGCGCTGGAACGCCGGCGCAGCGAGGAGACCGTGACCGTCGTCCGGCGCGGCGGGGACGGTCCGGTCCGCGTGCGGATCGCGCCCGCTTTCCCGCTCGACGCGCGGGTGCGGTCGGTCGACGTCGACGGCCGGCCCGCGGCGGTGTCTCCGGCGAGGCTCGGCGACGGGCAGCGGTTGGAGGCGGAGCTGGACGTCACGGGCACGCATCGCGTCGTCTTCCGCCTCGACGAGGGAACGGGCGTCTACATGGCGGTCGAGGCACCGCGCCGGGGTCAGCCCAGCCAGGGCCTGCGCATCCTCCGGGCGCGGGCCGACGGCGGCCGGCTGCGGCTCGTCCTCGACGGCCGGGCCGGACGGACCTACGCGGTCGGCGTGCGCGGGCCGCGGCGGCCGCAGGCGGTCCCGGGCGTCACGGTCGACGCCGCCCCGAACGGCGACGCGCGCCTGCGGGTCTCCTTCGAGGGGCCCGACGGAGCCTACGTGCGCAGGGACCTGGACCTCGAGTTGCGGTAGCGCCGGCTCACCTTTACCGGTCGCGGCAAGTCGGTCAAAATTGGCCCAGCAAAAGCAGTGAGCGAGGGATTGACTCGCGAGCGAGCGACATGGGGGGGAGCGCGAATGCGCGCGGGGGGTGCTCATGGGGAATTACCCCCCCGTCCTAAGTGAATGATCGACAGGCAGGTGCTCGTCACCGGCGGGGCGGGTTTCATCGGCAAGGCGCTCTGCCGCCGCTTGCTGGAGTCGAACCGGGTCGTCGTCTTCGACAACGGCTACCGCAAGCCTCTGCGGCAGAGCGGGCTCGTGGAGCATCCCTGGCTTCGCCTCGTCGAGGGGGACGTGCTCGACGCGGCGCAGGTGCGCGAGGCGATGCGGGGATGCCACATGGTCGTGCACCTGGCCTCGATCGCCGGGGTCGACACGGTGCGCCGGATGCCGGTCACCACCATGAAGGTCAGCCTCATCGGCACCTACAACCTTCTCGAGGCGGCAGTGGCCGAGGCGAAGATCGAGCGCTTCATCGACTTCTCGACCAGCGAGGTCTTCGGCACCTACGCCTATCGGGTCACGGAGGGCGACGTCACCAGCCTCGGCGCGGTGGGCGAGGCGCGCTGGACCTACGCCGTCAGCAAGCTCGCCACCGAGCACCTCGCCCACAACTACCGCATCGAGCACGGCCTGCCCGCCCTCTCCATCCGCCCCTTCAACATCTACGGGCCGGGCCAGGTCGGCGAAGGGGCGATCCACCGCTTCGTGGTCAAGGCGCTCCGCGGCGAGGACCTGGAGATCCACAACGACGGCAGCCAGATCCGCGCCTGGTGCTACGTCGACGACATCGTGGACGCCGTGCTGCTGGGCCTGGAGCGGCCGGAGGCCGTCGGCCAGGCCTTCAACGTGGGCAACCCGCGCAGCGTCTGTACGATCTACGACCTGGCCCGGCACGTGATCCGCATCAGCGGCTCGAAGTCGCGCCTCGCCTTCGTGAAGTGGCCGTACGCGGACGTGGAGCTGCGCGTCCCCAACATCGACAAGGCGCGCCGGCTGCTCGGCTACGAGCCGAAGGTCGACCTCGACGAGGGCCTCCAGCGCACGATCCAGTGGTACCGGGAGCAGGGCACGGCTTGATCCGGCTCACGATCCCGGACACGGGCGACGCCGAGATCGAGGCCGTGACCCGGGTGCTGCGCGACGGCTTCCTGGTCCAGGGCGCCCGCGTGCGGGAGTTCGAGGAGCGGGTGGCCGCCTACCTCGGCGTGCCGCACGCGGTGGCGGTCAGCTCGGGCACGGCCGCCCTGCACCTCGCGGTCCTGGCCCTCGGCCTCGGGCCCGGCGACGAGGTCCTGGTGCCCGACTTCACCCACCCGGCGACCGGCAACGTCGTCGAGCTGGCCGGCGCGCGGCCGGTGCTGGTCGACGTCGACCTCGAGACGTTCAACTCCGGCGCCGGCCACTTCCGCGCCGCCCTGACGCCACGCACCCGCGCGCTGCTGCCCGTCCACCTGTTCGGCCAGCCGGCCGAGATGGGCCCGATCCTGGAGCTGGCCCGCGAGCGCGGGCTCAAGGTCGTCGAGGACGCCGCGTGCGCGCTGGGCGCGGAGGAGCAAGGCCGCAAGTGCGGCACGCTGTCCGACGCGGGATGCTTCAGCTTCCATCCCCGCAAAGTGATCACGACCGGCGAGGGGGGCATGGTCGTGACCCGGGACGAGGCGACCGCGGAGCGCGTCCGGCAGCTGCGCAACCACGGCTGCGTCGAGGCCGGCGACAGCCGCCGCTTCGAGCGGGCCGGCTTCAACTACCGGCTCACCGAGCTCCAGGGCGCCCTGGGGGTGGCCCAGATGGAGCGCCTCGAGCCCGCCATCCGCCGCCGCGCGGAATTGGCCGACCGCTACGATAAGGCGCTGGCCGGCGTGAAGGACGTCCGGAGGCCGGTCCGGCGGGACGGCACTCGGCCGGTCTGGCAGTCCTACGTGGTGCTGCTCCAGGAAAGGATCGACCGCGACCGGGTCCGCTTGCGGCTGCGCGAGGACGGGATCGAGACCACCCTCGGCACCTACTCGCTGAGCGCGCAGCCTCGGCACTCTCCCCCCGCCGCGCCGCTCGCCAACAGTCGCCGGGCCTTCCGCCAGAGCCTCGCCCTGCCGCTGCATCCGCGTATGAGCGACCGCGACGTCGATCAGGTCGCCGCGCGGCTGGCCGCGGCGGTGAGCTAGGGATGGCCCGCAGCCACGGCACCGGCGCGTTCTCGCGCGAGCAGTTCGCGGTCCTCGGCGAGGGTGTCGTCTTCGAGACGGGCGTGCTCGTCTTCCATCCGGAGACGATCGAGATCGGAAGCGCCGTGTACGTCGGCCACTACACGATCCTGAAGGGATACCACCGCAACAAGATGACGATCGGCGACGGCACCTGGATCGGCCAGCAGTGCTTCCTCCACTCCGCGGGCGGCCTGACCATCGGCCGCAACGTCGGGATCGGGCCGGGCGTCAAGATCGTGACCTCCGCCCACCGTCTCGACGAGCTGGACAAGCCGATCCTGCACAGCACGCTCGACTTCCTTCCGGTCGTCATCGAGGACGACGCGGACCTCGGGGTGGGAGCGGTGGTGCTGCCCGGGGCCCGCATCGGCCGCGGCGCGCAGGTGGGAGCCGGGGCGGTCGTGGCCGGCGAGGTCGCGCCCAACACGGTGGTGGCCGGGGTGCCGGCGCGGCCGCTGCGCCCGCGAGGCTAGCGCTTGGCCCAGGCCGCCGGCCTCGCCCCCGGGGCGGTCTCGGTCACCGTCGTGGTGATGGCATTCAACGAGGCGCGGAGCCTCGAGCCCGTCGTCCGCGAGATCCACGCCACGCTCGCCGGGATCGGCCGGTCCTTCGAGGTCCTGATCGTCGACGACGGGAGCCGCGACGCGACCGCCCCCACCGCCGACCGCCTGGCGGCGGGGCTTCCCGAGATTCGCGTCGTCCACCATCCGCAGAACCAGGGCCTGGGCGGCGTCTATCAGACCGGCCTTCGCTCCGCTCAAGGGGACCTCATCACGTTCTTCCCCGCCGACGGCCAGTTCGCGGCCTCGCTGCTCGCGAGCTTCGTCCGCGTCATGGCCGACCACGACCTGGCCCTCGGCTATCTGGCCCAGCCGGGCGGATCGGCCGTCGCGCGTCTGCTCTCCGGGTGCGAACGGCTCGTCCAGCGGCTCCTCTTCGGCCGCATCCCGCGCTTCCAGGGGATCCTGATGCTGCGTCGCGCGATCCTCGATCGCTTCCCCTTGCGGTCCACGGGCCGCGGCTGGGCGGTCGTGCTGGAGCTGATCGTCCGCGCCTCGCGGGCCGGCTGCCGGATCGCCGCGGTGCCGATCGAGGTGCGGCCGCGCCTGGCCGGGGCCTCGAAGGTGCGCAACCTGGCCACCATCTGGTCGAACCTGCGCCAGCTCGTCGCCTTGAGGCGGCAGCTCTGACCGCAGCGGGAATCCGACCACGTCGCCAGGATTGCCGCCGGGCGGCCCGGGTTACGTCGGCCGGCGTGGCATCGGGCGGCCGAGCGTCATGCAGAAGATCGCGCTCTTGCCGGCCGCATGAGGCGAGAAGAAATCCACCACGTCGTCGTCGTAGAACGTGAGGCCGCTGGCCCCCAGCCGCTGCGCGTAGGCCGCCAGGTACAGCTTGCCGCCGAGGATCCCGGCTTCGAGCTGGGCCGCCCGATAGCCGCGGTTGCCGAGCGAGCCCAGGATCGCGCGGAGGTCGGCCAGGAAGAACACGACCAGGCTCGCGTCGGCGGGCAGGTCCTGCTCGAGGCCGAGGTAGCCCGCCTCGTCGCGGAAGAGGCCCTCCTTCAACAGCTCCAGCTCGAACGGGCGGTGCAGGACGTAAGCGCCGGGAGCCAAGCCCTCGACCGCGTGGACGATCAGATAGGTGTCATTGAGCAGCGGCATGAGCGCGGAGGCGCCCAGCGTGCCCAGGAAGTCCGCCGGGATGCCGAGCATCGTTCCTCCGAGCGCGGCTGAGAGCTGCGGCAGGCTCCAGGCCGCGCCGCGCTGGAAGCGGCGGGTCGAGCCGCGGCGCAGGACGACCTCCTCGAACGCGTCGCCGGCTGCCTCGTGCGTCTCGGCCGGCAACGGGATCCCGGGCCCGCGGCGTTCGACGGCCGCCGGCGCATTCAGCACCGTGCCTCGCGCGGCTGCCCGCCAGCCGGCCACCTCTTCGGGCGCCCTCAGCGCCGAGGCTGCATGCAGCTCGCGCATGACCGGGTAGTCGACCTCGGTGCGCGACAGCGGCAAGGTGCGGAAGTCGAGCCGCTCGAGCGGCGGCGCCGCGGGCGGCGCGGCGCTCACGTGACCGACGGGCACCATGGAAAACGACACCTCGCGCTCGACGTCGAGACCGAGCATCTCGTTCACCGTCTCGTCCACGAACCCGCAGACGACCCCGGCCGGCAGGTCGAGGGCAGTGCTGGCCGCCAGCAGGTTGGCGAGGATCGTCCCGTTGTCCCAACCGAAGTGTCGATACGTGCGGGCCCGGTACTTCCAGGCGTTCCGCCAGTACGTGCCGGTGCAGACGATGGTGACCGGCGCATGCCGCACGGCCGGCTCGTCGCCCGTCGCCGCCGCCAGCGCCTGCCGGAGATCGCCTCGGCGCAGGGCGCGCAGCGCGAAATCGGCGGGGCCGAAGTGATAGACGCCGGCCGGCAGGCCGTCCAGGTCCTGACAGACGACGTACAGCTCGATCTCGTAAAGGGCGCCGGTGCACGAGGCGGCGCGAAACCCCACCTCCCCGCCCGGGCCCTGCCGCCGCCTGGTGATCCCGGCCGAGAAGAAGAGCAGGTACGCGAGCTGGCGCAGGGAGGGAACGCGCTCGCCGTCGTCTGCGGCACCGGAGTGAATCCGCCGCACCTGCCGGGCGATCGCGGCCAGCGCGGACACCCCGCTCGCCGCAAAGTCGCGGGGCAAGGCGATGGGCGGGAGGTCGGGAAAGATCTTGAACGGCAGCGGCTGGTTGCTCCAGTCGAGCGGCTCACCTCTCGCCCGGACGCTGGAGTAGCTGTGCTTGGTCGCTTCGTGATAGCGCCGCGCCACGTCGACGTCGTCGTTGGCCATCCCTTCCATGATAGAAGGATCGAAGGCGCATCACCGCAGATCATGTCCATCAACGCCGGCATCGGTACGCAGGTCCCGACGCTGCGCCTGGCCGGCCTTCCCGGCTTTCCCGAGATCAAGCCGGGAGACGACCTCGCCGCCCTCGTCGTGCGAGGGGTTCGACGCGCAGGCCTGGACGTGACGGTGGGCGACGTCTTCGTCATCACCCAGAAGATCGTATCGAAGGCCGAGGGGCGCCTGGCTCGCCTGGACACGATCGAGCCGTCGGCGATCGCCCGCCAGTGGTCGACCGCGAGCGGGAAGGACCCGCGCGTCGTCGAGCTGGTGCTGCGCGAGGCCGTGCGGATCGTGCGTATGGACCGCGGTGTCCTCATCGCGGAGACGCGGCACGGCTTCGTGTGCGCCAACGCCGGGGTGGACACCTCGAACGTGCCGGACGGATGGGCGGCGCTCCTGCCGGAGGATCCCGATGCGTCGGCGCGCCGGATTCGCGACGGCCTGAGCGCCGGGTTCGGCTGCGCGGTCGCCGTCATCGTCGCCGACACCTTCGGACGCGCGTGGCGCGAGGGACAGACCAACGTCGCGATCGGCCTGGCCGGGCTGTCTCCGATCCTGGACTATCGCGGCCAGACGGACCCGCATGGCCACCGGCTGCAGGCCACGGCCATCGCCGTGGCCGACGAGCTGGCCGCCGCCGCGGAGCTGGTGATGGGAAAGACGCGCGGCGTGCCGGTGGCGGTCGTGACGGGAGCGGCGGACCTCGGCCTCGTCATCGGGGACGGGTCGGCGCGCGAGCTGCGACGCCGGCCGGAGGAGGACCTCTTCCGATGAGCGTCCTGTCGCAGCCAGCGGCCGGCCGAGGCCCATGGCGGACCGCGCTCGCCCGGCTCCTGACCAGCCGGATCACCGCCATCCTGGCGACGCTCGCGATCTTCGCCGTCCTGCTGCGCCGCATCCGCCTGGAGCCCTTGCTGGCCGCTCTCGCGCAGGCCGACTATCCGCGCTTCCTGGCGGTGATGGTCCCCAACACCGTCTTCTACTTCTGCTGGGACACCCTGGTCCTCGCCGTCGTCATCCGCTGGTTCCACGCGCCGGCCCGGTACCGCGACCTGCTCCCCGTGCGCGCCGCCTCGTACGTGGTCGCCTTCTTCAACGCCAACGCGGGCCGCGGCGCGCTCGCGGCCTACCTGAGCCGCCGGCTGGGATCGCCTTTCCTGCAGCTCGGCAGCACCGTGCTGTTCCTCGTGCTCACCGAGTACATGCACCTCGTGGCCTGGGCGACGATCGGGATCCTCGCCATCCGATCAGCGGTGCCCCGCGAGCTGCTGTGGGTGCCGCCTGGTGTCGCGCTGGTGTGGCTCGCGGTGTTCACCTACACGCGCGCCGGCCGCGCGCACGAGAATGCGCGATGGCTCGGGGCGCCGCGCGAGTGGGCGCTGCTGCGGACGTTCCGGCTGGCGCCGGCCCGCCGGTACTTCGAGGTGGTCCTCCTGCGGGCGCCGATGTTCTTCGTCTCGCTGTGCGTGCACTACCTGGCCGCGCACGCCTTCGGCCTGCAGATCCCCTTCTGGCCGATGCTCGCCTTCCTGCCGGTGATCTTCATGCTGGCGGCGCTGCCGATCACGGTGGCGCACCTCGGCACGACGCAGGCGGCGTGGATCTTCTTCTTCGGCCGCTACGCCCCCGAGCCGCGTCTGCTGGCCTTCAGCCTCGCCGCGCACCTCACGTTCGTCGTCACGCGCAGCGTGCTCGGCCTCGCGTTCCTGCCCGCGGCGTACGCCGACCTGGTCCGGCCACGCCAGGGCCGGGTCGCATGCTGAGGCAGGGCGGGCGCGTCCCGGCTATTCCGCGTTGCCCTGGACGCGCTCGGGCTGGATCTTGTAGAGGACCCGCGCCTCGCCCGGCTGGCGGTAGGGATACTTGTCCTTGTTCAGGTACTTCTTGGCCATCTTGTCGATGTGCGCGTCGGCCCCCTTCTCGTCGATCTCCACCACGCGGCCGCGGATCTGCAGGTAGCGGTACGGATTGGTGGGATCGCTGATGGCCAGCGCCACGCGCGGGTCGCGGCGGAGATTGCGGTCCTTCTGCCGCCCCTTGGCGGTGTTGACGAGGACAAGGCCGTCCTGCAGATCGCACCAGACGGGCGTCACCTGGGGAGTGCCGTCGGGCAT
>QHVM01000032.1:61731-64520 GCA_003223555.1 Acidobacteriota bacterium
GAACAGGTCACGATAGCGGTCGGGAATCTCGACAGCCATGGGTGTCTCCTTGAGGGTCTTTTATCATGCAAGTCGCCATCGTTGGAGGAACCGGCGCGCAAGGGCGCGGCCTCGCCGCGCGCCTGGCCGCGGCGGGCGTCGCCGTCCTGGTCGGATCGCGAGAGGCCGCTCACGCGCGAGAGGTCGTCAGGGCGCTCAAAGAGGGGCACGAGGGTCTGTCCATCGAGCCCGCGACCAACGAAGACGCGATCGCGCGGTCCGATCTGGTTCTGCTGACCGTGCCCTTCGCCCACGCGGCGGCGGCGCTGCAGGCGAGCCGCGAGCGCTTCCGGAGCGGATCGGTCCTCATCGACGTCACGGTCCCGGTGGCGTTCGAGAAAGGCGTCCCGAGGCTCGTAGAGGTGCCCGAAGGCTCCGCGTGCGAGCACCTGCGTCGTCTTCTGCCCGAGCACGTCGGCATGGCCGCGGCCTTCAAGACCCTCCCCGCCGCCACGCTCGCCACCCTCGACGAGCCGCTCGATTGCGACGAGTTCGTCTGCGGCGATTCGCCAGCCGCCCGCTCCCGCGCCCTCGAGCTGGCGGCGAAGATCCCGGGCCTGCGTCCAGTCGACTCCGGCGAACTGGAGGCGGCCCGCACCATCGAGCGCATGACGGTGCTGGCGATCGGGATCAACAAGCGCTACCGCATTCGCTCCGCGCGCTTTCGCGTGGTGGGACTCTAGCGCTCCGAGCGTCCAGCGATCAGATCTTGGAGCCGGGTGCCAGGCTTCAGCGGTGATAGTTTCCTTCATCAAGGCTTTCACGCGACCCCTGCCATCCCCTTCATGCCCGCCCAGAGACTCGCGTCCTGAGGGACTTGCCGCGCCTCGAGGGGCGGGCACGATTCCTGCTGAGGGGCTGCCGGCCTACCCTCTCCCTGCGGATCATTCCGGCCGCGTCGGTGCCACGAGATTCATCCCGCTACGCTCTCGCGCTGGTCCTCACGGGCGTCGGCTGCGCCCGCGTGCCCAGGACCGGCGTCCCCGCCCCGCCCTCCCCGGTGCAGCCGAACATCGTCCTGGTCGTCACCGACGACATGGCGGCGGCGGACCTGGCGCACATGCCGCGCGTGAAGTCGCTGCTCGGCGACCGCGGCCTCACATTCAACCGCGCCTTCGTGACCGACTCGGTGTGCACCCCGTCGCGGGCCTCCATCCTCACCGGTCGTTACCCTCATAACCACGGAGCCCTCGACAACGCGCCGCCGCTCGGCGGCTTCAAGAAGTTCCGGCAGGATGGCAAGGAGGCGGCCACCTTCGCCACCTGGCTGCAGGCCGCGGGGTATCGCACCGCTCTCGTCGGAAAGTACCTGAACGGGTATCCGGGACCGGAGCGGCGGTACGTCCCGCCGGGCTGGGACGAATGGTTCGGCCTCTTCTTCCCCGAGCCGTACTACGACTACGTGGCCAACCACGGCGGCCGGCTCGAGCGCCACGGGCACGCGCCCGAGGACTACCAGAGCGACGTCCTGGCCGCCCGCGCAGTGGACTTCGTGGCTCGACGCCCGCTCGGCGGCCGCCGGCCCTTCTTCCTGTACCTCGCGCCCCATGCCCCCCACCAGCCCGACCGGCCCGCCCCGCGGCACGACCTGGCCTTCGCCGATCTCCGCGCGCCCCGGCCGCCCTCCTTCGACGAGGAAGACGTGAGCACCAAGCCGGGATGGGTGCGCGCCCAGCCCCGCTTCTCGCCCGAGGTGGCGGACCGCATCGACGATCTGTACCGCCGGCGACTGCGCACGCTTCTCGCCGTCGACGAGATGATCGAGCGGCTCCTCCAGGCCGTCGCCGCCCAGGACGAGCTGGACTCGACCTACGTGTTCCTCACCTCCGACAACGGCTTCCAGCTCGGCGCGCACCGGCTCGACCACGGCAAAGGGGACGCCTACGAAGAGTCCATCCGCGTGCCCCTCGTGGTCCGCGGACCCGGCGTTCCCCCCGGGGCGCGCGAGGAGCCGGTCCTGAACATCGACCTTGCGCCGACCCTGGCCGAGCTGGCCGGAGCGGCGGCGCCGGCCGGCGTCGATGGCCGGTCCCTCGTTTCCCTTCTCCACGGCCGGAGGCCGCCGCAGGGCCGGTGGCGGACCGACTTCCTGGTCGAGCACTGGACGGCCGAGGAAGGCGGGGTCCCGCCGTACTCGGCGCTGCGGTCGGACGATTCTCTCTACGTCGAGTACCAGGGAGGCGAGCGGGAGCTGTACGACCTGCTCCACGACCCCTTCGAGATGAGCAATGTCTACGCTACGGCGGCTCCCGCGCGCGTGGAGCGCCTCGCCCGGCGGCTTGCCGCGCTCAAGGCATGCGCCGGCCCCACGTGTCGGGACGAGTAAGGGAGGCCGGTTGCCGAGCTGCTTGGGCAAAACGCGCGGCGCCTGCTATGCTGAGCGAGCGCGCTCGTAGCTCACTCGGATAGAGCACCAGGCTTCGAACCTGGGGGTAGGGGGTTCGAATCCCTCCGGGCGCGCCAGACCCCCGTACGCCGGTGCGACTCTCCGCGCGATGCTCAACGCCCGAGGATCGTTCAGCAACCTGTTCGAATGATTCCTCGCCTCGCTACCTGCCGATCACGGACCAGCAGCCGGTGTCCCGCCGGAAGATCGAAGCTGGTGAGGCCCGAACACCAGCTCGGCCTCGTACTGGTTATGACGCCTACAGCGCAGAGAAATGTTCGCGACGGTGACCGGTCCCTGCTTCGCATGGGGACGGATGTGGTGGAACTCCAGGAAGGTCCGCTCCGAGCACCTCCGCCCGGTG
>QHVM01000033.1:0-3002 GCA_003223555.1 Acidobacteriota bacterium
CCGGGAGGCGCCAAGATGCCGCAAGAGCCGTCCACGATCTCCGCGGCTCCCCCCAAGGCGCTCGTCACGACCGGCCGACCCGCCCAGAGCGCCTCCACGAGGGCTATGCCAAAGGGCTCCGGCTCCTCGTTCGGTTGACAGTAGACGTCGGATGCAGCGAGCAGCTGTCGCACATCTGAACGATGACCGAGGAAGCGCACTCGATCTGCCAGCCCCAGGTCGTGCGCCATCAGCTCCAGCCCCTCGAGGTAGCGGCCTTCACCGGCTCGCTGGGCCCCTCCCGCCAGCAAACACACCCAGTCCGGTAGATCCACCAAGAGTTTGAGCGCCCTCAGGTGAACGCGGTGTCCCTTCCAACCTTCCATCCGACTGACCTGAATTATCACCACGGCATTCAAGGGGATGCCGAGCTCGGCGCGAACCTCTGAGCGTAGTCGAGCGGGATCGCCAGCGTCGGGCGGCGACACGGGCGGATAGATGACATCGCGCGGGACTCCCGCGTAGAGGGCGGGCAATGCGTTTTCAGTAAAGCCGCTGGTGGAGACAGCGCGGTCCGGCCGCGTCAGCCGAGCCCATCGATCCAGCCAATGGCGGCCGTCTGCAGGCCCGTGCAGCCAGAACAGCAGCGGTTTTCCCGCCGATCGCACTGCTGGCCCGGCGACCGCCTGTGTCCAGACCGAGTGACATATGATGGCCTCGAAGCGGTATCGGCTGAGAAGATTCGATAGGCGCCGACGAGCACGCCAGATGCTCCACGGACGTCTGACCCGCACCTGGCCCAAGTAGTGGACGGTTGCGCCCGTGGCCCTTAGCTGCTCACTCAGGAGCCCTGTGAAGAACAGCGCGAAGTGCTGGTCCAGAGCGGGACACGAGTCTCGGTGCCGGGCGAGCGTGGTCAGCAGCGTCTCAACCCCACCATAGAGGTTTCCGCTGTAGATGTGGAGCACCCGCATCGCGGCTCTAGGTACTCGTGAGCGCGAATGCGTCGACGATGTCGCGGGCCATGTCGCCCCAAGTTCGCTGCCGTAAGTACGATGTGAATCCGGCTATGCGCACCCGATGGCCCTCGATGTCAGCGCGCCAGCGACGGAGCCGCTCGGCGACCTGAACTGCATCTGGCGGATAGCTCAGGAGCAGATCGCCTAGCGCGTAGGGGTACCGTTCCGCGATGCCGGCTGTGGCGGTAACAAAGGCGGGCAACCCAGAGCAGAGCGCCTCGTGCACGCTCAGACCATAGGCGTCGTAGTGCGTTGGGCTGACGAAAGCATCCGCAGCAGCCATCAGCGTCGGCATCTCCCGGGTGAATCCGAGCATCCGTACGAGACCGCGCACTGTCGGGGCGCTCGCCTGCCGATGCCAGAGGGATAACTCAGAACCGTTGCCGGCTGCCGCCAAGTGACTATCCCATGCCGGATCGTTGCAAAGAAGCTCCCATGCCCTCAGGAGGACATCGAAGCCCTTGTTCCGGTCGTATCCCAGAGCGCCCGCGAATGCGATCACGGGTCCTTCGATCGGCAGATCGAGACGCCGGCGCGCCTCGGTCTTCTCCACCGGTGACGGTGGCCTGAACGCTTCAGTGTCTGTGCCGCAATAGACCGTCTGAACGCGATCGGCCGGTACGCCGACGAGCTCGATCAGTTGCTGCCGCGACCGCCACGAATTGGCGATGATGGAGCGCGCCATCCGCAACGATCGCCGCTCGGCGAACCGCGCCCCACGTTTGGAAAGAGCCGCCTGCAAGCGAACCATCGGTGAGGCGTGCCGATGGCGACTGGGCCATGCGGCATGGACTGCATGGACCCAGTTGACATCGGGCCAGGCGCAGTTTCCCCCATTGACGACGACCCTTCCTCCTTCTCGATGGACTTGCGCGGCCACGCGACGTCCATTCAGCGCGAGCAGCGGACCACCGAGCGCGTGTCGACCCAGCGGCCTAGCCACTCGATGCCACCGAACGAGAGGGTGGTCACGCAACGGAGAAGCCACGGAGTGAGCGACGAGATCGACGGTGGCCCCAGCTTTCGTCGCGAGATACCAAGCCAACTCATAGTTCGCACGGTCCATTCCGCCCCAGGTGACGAAATCGCCAGCAACAAGCAAAACCCTTGGCCTGGTCGCACCTGTCAGCCCACGCGTGCCGATCAGATCCTCGCGCCGACCACCCGCGGCAGGCCCGCAGGGTGGTCCAAGAGGTGGAGAGCGGCGCCCCTCTCCGACTGGGCCGCCCCGTGCACCGCACCGGCAAGCAGCCAATACTGCAAGCCCACCTGATTGGTGAACGGGGTGAAGCCGAGGATGAGCGCAACCGTTCCCGCGTTGGCGGCAAGGATCGCGGCAGCATGGGAACTGAGGGGCCCGCCGCTGATGGCGAATCTCAGTTGTTGCCGAGTGGAAACCAGGAGCGCGCCGGCATAAAGGACCAGCAGAGGTATTCCGCCGTCCAGAATCCATGCATTGGGCTGCAACTCGGCCCACAGGGGAGGCGCCGTCCGGCTCTCGAGGTCGCCGAAGTAGTAGAGCATCATCCCCCAGCGCCCGAGACCGGCGCCGAAGGGGTACTGCCAGATCAGATTGGTGAAGGCATCCTCGAGCTGGGGACCACGGAGAGTCATGTAATAGACCTCCATGGGGCTACCTTCGAGGAGCGTAGCAAACCGTTCCTGCACCGCATCCCCTCCGATGATCAATGCCACCGAAAAGGAGAAGGGAACGAGAAGAACCGCCAGCCCCAGGAAGATCAATGCCTTTCCCCGCCTGCCTCCGAGGGACCGAAGAGTGGCGTAGGTGAGCAGCATGCCCGCGGCGATGACGCCGCTCGTTCGTACGTGGCTCAGCAGGATCGCGGCTATCCCCGCGACCGCGATTGAACCACACACGAGCGTCAGGAACAGATTTCGCGCCTCCAGCGCGAAGGCGAGCCCCAGGATCGCGGCGACGGCCCCAGGCCCCGCGACCGCACCGGGGTTATCGAACAGGCCGGGCGGGCGGAGGATGCTCTGACC
>QHVM01000033.1:3007-43432 GCA_003223555.1 Acidobacteriota bacterium
ACCGTACTCGGACTGCTGCACGATGCGTGAGAGCTCCGATGGCAGCCACGTACCAGGGTCGTAGGCCTGGAGAACCCCGACTGTGGCATTGATGCCATTGCAGATCAGGAGGATCCACAGCAGACGCTGCAGGTGTCTCGGCCCCTGGACCAGGGCGGGCATCCACAGAGCGGGTGCCAGAACCGACAGATAAAGCATGGCGTGAGCGGCACCGGCCAGCAGCGTGTTCGTCGTGGGATGGAAGACCATGAACGCCAGATAGACGGCGATCAGAATGAGCCAACGGCGTGCGGGGTGAGGTCGAATTGGGCTTTCCTGCGGCCGAAATGCAACCCACATCCACAGCGCGAGGCTGAAGGCGAAGGGCGCGATCCGAAGCAGCAATCGAAGCGACTGCGCACCGGGTATGAAGAGAAGCGCCGGGAAGGCAGTCTGCGAAACGATGAACCATTCCGGGAGTCCCCATCGCGAGGACTCCGCCTCCATGTCCGGGCGCCCGCTGCCAGCGCCCGGCGCCCGCTCCGTCATCGCTCGATCGGCTCCCGGCCGCACGCCACGCAGAGAACATGCGGCCAGGGTCCAAACCGCTCGCTGGTACGATAGGCGTGCAGCAGACCACGTGCATCGACATCCTTGTGGTAAGCCGCGCGACGGGTTGCCTCTCGCGAATGATCCACGACCCAGATGCGATAGCCGAGTGATTCGAGGCCCGACAGGATCCTCGTCGGAGAATCGCCGAGCTCCGAGAGTTGCTGCGGATGAAGCTCCAAGAGCAACCGGTGAATCCGGTGCGTCGCGAGTGACTTGCTGAGACCCTTTAGGGCGAAACCCTCGCCTCCCTCGATGTCGACCTTTAGCAGATCGACCGAGGACAGACCGAACCGATCCAGAAGCCCATCGAGAGGCTCGCCCACCACTTCGAAATGCTCGCCCTCAGACGAGGCCTGGGCCACCTGTCGCGTGAGCCCGAAGTTCCCAGCGTCTTCGTCGTAGCCCCGCAGCAGGATGCGAGCGTGCTGCGCACTCGCGGCAACCTGGAGCGCAAGGACAGTAGTGAGCCCATTGCGGGCGAGGTTCCGCTCGAGCACCGGGAAGATCCTCGGGTCCGGCTCGAGGCCGACCACTCGGCCCCTTTCCCCCACGAGCCAGGCCGCCAGCAACGTGAAGTAACCCCAGTTCGCCCCCACGTCGACGAAGCTCATTCCAGGCCGCAGGATGGTTCGGACGAGGGCCGTCTCTTGTGGTTCATAGCGTCCGGTAAAGCAGACCTCGCGGGCGATTGCGTCCCGAGGGTCGCACTCGAACCAATACCCGCCGGCATTCCACGGCAGGCGCATCAGAAACGGCTGAAGCCCTCGGCAGGGAAGCCAGTCGATCGCGCGATACCGTCCTGCCGGTAGGATCCGAAGCGTCTGAGCGGCGAGGCGGACCCAGAGTGGAGCCACCTCGTGGATCATGGGGGCTGGTTCTGGTCTGGAACCCGGTCGCGCCGGGGGGAGCTTGCTCTGCGGTTGGCCTTCCGGGTGCAGGGACGGGCCCAGCATGCGCAATGATAGAGCAGTTGACCGAGAAACGCCGACGAGATTAGTCTCGAGCCGCACCGGAGGGCTCAGCGTTGGCGAACGAGAAGGCATCCTAACCACGGCCGGCGGGCCCGCCCTGCGCGTCCTGCACGTCGGCAAGTTCTACCCGCCGGCCCGGGGCGGGATGGAGCGCATGCTCCAGGTCCTGGCCGAGGACGAGCATCGCGCGGTGGATACCGAAGTGCTGGTCGCCAATGTGAGGCCGCGCACAACCCGGGAGGTCTGCGGCAACGTGCCGGTGACGCGGGTGGCCAGCTTCGGCTCGGTCGGCACCGTCGGTGTCTGCCCGACCTTCCCGCTCTGGCTGCGCCGGCTGGCCGGCGACGTGGTCGTCCTCCACGAGCCGAACCCGTTGGCCTTCGCCTCGTACCTGCTGGCCCGCCCCCGCGGCAAGCTGGTCGTGTGGTTCCACAGCCAGCTCATCCTGCACCGCTGGTACTACTTCATGTACCAGCCGCTGGCCCGCCTGGCCCTGCGGCGGGCCGAGCGGGTGATCGTCTCCTCGCCCGCCCTGGCCGCCCAGGCCCCCGAGCTGCAGGCCATCCGCGGCAAGTGCGAGGTGATCCCCTTCGGCATCGATCCCTCGCCCTGGACGCCCACCGGCGCGGTCAGGCAGCAGGCCGACGAGCTGCGCCGGCGCCATGGCACGCCGCTCGTGCTCTTCATCGGGCGCATGGTTCCCTACAAGGGCGTCGACGTGCTCCTGCGCGCCCTGGTCGGGTTGACCGGTACGACGCTGCTCGTCGGCCGCGGCCCGCTGCTCGAGGAGATGCGCGCCCTGGCCGGGGAGCTGGGCCTCGCGGACCGGGTGGTATTCGTCGAGGAGCTCGACGACGCTCAGATGGCGGCCGCCTATCACGCCTGCGACGTCTTCGTGCTTCCCTCGGTCGGCACCAACGAGACCTTCGGCATCGTCCAGCTCGAGGCGATGGCCTGCGGCAAGCCGGTCGTGAGCACGCAGCTCCCCACCGGCGTCCCGTGGGTGAACCGCCACGGCGAGAGCGGGCTGGTCGTGCCGCCCGGCGACGTGGCAGCGCTGCACGACGCGCTCGACCGGCTCCTCGGCGACCGCGCGCTGCGGACGAGGCTCGGCGAGCAGGGCCGCCGCCGCGTGCTCAGCGAGTTCACCGTCGAGCGCATGGTCGGGCGCACGGTGGCCCTCTACCAGGAGGTGGCCGGGCCGCCGGGGGCGAGAACCGGGAAGCCCCGGCGGGAGCCGGCCGCCAAGCGCCTCCTCGACGCGCTTCTCGCGGGGACGGGCCTCCTCCTCTCGAGCCCGCTGTGGCTGCTCTTCGCCCTCGCCATCAAGCTCGACGACGGCGGCCCGGTCTTCTACGCCCAGGACCGCGTGGGACGGGATGGGCGGCGCTTCAAGAGCCGGAAGTTCCGATCGATGGTCCCCGACGCGGACCGGCGCTTCGGCCCCCTCCAGGCCGCCCACGTGGATCCGCGCGTCACCCGCGTGGGCCGTATCCTGCGCGGCACCGCCCTCGACGAGCTGCCGCAGCTCTGGAACATCTTCGTCGGCGACATGAGCTTCGTCGGGCCGCGGGCCCTGATGCCGCAGGAGATCGAGCGGAGCGCGACCGGCGAGCCGGTGCCGATCGAGGAGATCGAGGGCTACGAGGCCCGCCACCAGGTCCGGCCCGGGCTGACCGGCATCGCCCAGGTCTACGCGGACCGCGACATCCCGCGGCGGCAGAAGTTCAAGTACGACGTCCTGTACATCCGCAAGCAGAGCTTCGGCCTGGACCTCCGGCTCATCGCGCTGTCGTTCTGGATCACCTTCCGCGGCAAGTGGGAGCATCGCGGCGGGCGCAAGTTCTAGCTCGCGCGTCTTGCCTCGCCCCCTATAATCGCTGCGGTGATCGACGTTGCCGTCGTCGGCGCCGGACCGGCCGGCCTGCTCGCCGCCGCCCACCTCGCCCGGTCCGGGCTCGACGTCCTGCTCCTCGAGGATCATCCCCGGGTCGGAGAGCCCACCCACTGCACCGGGATCGTCTCGCTGGAGACGGCCGATCTGACGGACATACCGGACGAGCTGGTCCTCGGCCGGCTCGCCCGGGCGCGCCTGGTGGCGCCGAACGGGGGCGAGGCCCGGCACGCCTGGCCCGCCGCGGGCAGCGACGCGATCCTGGCCATCGACCGCGCGGCCTTCGACCAGGGGCTGGCCCGCCGGGCGATCGATGCCGGCGCCTCGCTCCGCACCGGGACCGCGGTGCGGGACGTCCAGCTCGCGGCCGACGGTGTCGACCTGCGCACCGGGGCGGGGCCCGTTCGGGCCAGGGCCTGCGTGCTGGCCTGCGGGGTCTCGTACCGCTTCCAGCGGCAGCTCGGGCTCGGCCTGCCCGGCCAGGCGATCCACACCGCGCAGACCGAGGCCGATGCCACGCCCGGCGACGTGGTGGAGCTGCACTTCGGGCGGCAGGTCGCGCCGAACGGCTTCGCGTGGACGGTGCCGGTCGTCCGCGGGGGCCGCCACCGGCTCAAGGTCGGCGTGATGGCCATGGGCGACGCGGGAGCGTATCTCGACGCCTTCCTCGAGCGGCCGCCGCTCCGCGCGCGCGTGCAGGGCGAGCGGGCGCCGATCGTCCGGCGCCTGCTGCCGCTCCGGCCGATCGCGAAGACGTACACCGACCGGGTCCTGGTCGTGGGCGACGCCGGCGGGTTCACCAAGCCCACCACCGGCGGCGGCATCTTCTACAGCCTGCTCACCGCCTCGCTGGCCGCCGAGACGCTGGCCGAGGCCTTCGCGGCCGGCCGGCTCGACGACGCCTTCCTGGCCCGTTACGAGCACCGCTGGCAGGCGCGGCTGGGGGCGGACCTGCGGGTGGCGGACTGGCTGCGCCAGTTCGTCACCAAGTGCTCGGACGCCGAGATCGACCTGCTGGTGCGGGCGATGGACTCGGAGGACGTCCAGGAGCTGGTCCAGCGGACGGCCCGCTTCAACTGGCACCACGACGTGATCGTCGCGCTGGCCCGCCAGCCGGGCATCGCCACGCTCATCTTCCGCACGCTGTTCCGCTAGAGCGGCCGCCCGCGGCAGCGCGAGCGCTCCTCACGGCACCAGCTCGCCCTGGATCCCGTAGCGGAGGCCTTGATAGGAGAAGCTCGGGAAGTCGCTCACCCGGCGCGCCCACTGGAGGGTGCCCCCCAGGCGTATCCCGGCCCGGAAGCTCCGCAGGAGGCTGATCCCTCCCGTCCAGAGGTGATCGACGCGGGGGGCGAAGGCGGAGCCGACGGGATAGGGCAGCAGGTACCTGGCCTCTTCGAAGCCGAAGCTGCCCCGGCCGATGAGCGCGAAGGGCAGGCCCACCGCCGCCTCGCCCCCGAAGCGGGTGGAGACGTAGGTGTTGCGGAAGAGGCTGCTGCGCAGCGGCGTCGGCGTGAGGGCGAAGTAGATGTCCCGCTCGCCCACCGCGGTCACGAGGCCGTAGCGCAGGAAGGGAAACGACAGCGACGTCGCCAGGCTGGGGCCGCGGTAGCGGGGGGTGGAGCCCGAGACCGGGAACTCCCGGACGCCGGCCAGCAGCCGCCCGCGCACGATCGCCTTCGCGCCGAACTCGAAACCGCCCAGGTACCGGTACGAGCGCGTGAGGCGCGAGGTCACGCGGGACAGGCGCAGGAAGCGGTCTTCGATCGTGTCGGCCGAGGCCACGAAGCTCGTGCGCCGGCTGAAGGCGTAGCGGAGCTGGGCGGTGCCGGTCAGCTCGTCGCGGTCCAGGCTCTGCTTGACGTTCACGTCCGCGATGGCGAGGCTGGCGAACTCGGAGATCCGGCTCGTCCCGGAGAGCGTGGCCGACACGCGCCGGGTGGGAGCCAGCGTCACTCCGACCGAGCCCCACCGCTCGTGGCGCAGCACGCGCTGGTCGATGTCGATCGTGAAGCGCTGGCGGTACTGGCCGCCGCCGCCGGCGCCGAAGAACGTGAAGGGGCCCACGTCCACCTCGGCCCGGCCTTCCCCCCCGAAGTCGGTGGAGCGCTCGCTGCTCTGGCGCCGGAAGTAGTTGAGGTCCAGGTTGCCCGCGCCGGTGAGGCGCAGCCGGCGGCCCACGGGCATCGCGGCGAGCATGGTCGGGCTGAGGACCACCGACGTGTCGGGGATCTCCCCGGTCCGCTGGTTGAAGACGTTGGTGTCGACGCCGGCGTTCTTGAGCTGGAGCTTGGGCGTGAGGTAGACGGGGCCGACCCGGAACCGGCCCGGCCGCTTCTTCTTCTCCTTCTCGGCGGCGGGGGCCGGGGCGGCCGAGGCGGCGCTCAGCACGAGGACGGCCGCCAGCAGCGGCCACACCGGGCCGGTCACCGCGTGCAGGCCGCCGAGGTGGGCGGCGGCAGCTCGGTCACCCGCGCGGTCTGGGAGGCCGACGCCTTGGCGCCCTTGTCGTCGGTGACCGTGAGGAGCACGGTGTAGACGATCTCCAGGCAGGTGGCGGGCGTGTCGGGAAAGACGTGCGTGGTGGTGGGCGTGTTGCGGCTCTCCTCCGCGGTGCCGTCGCCGAAGTTCCACGTGTAGGAGACGATCTGGCCGTCGGGGTCGGTGCTGCCGGAGGCGATGAAGGTCACCACCGTCTGGCCGGCGTTGATCGGGCTGACCGGGCTGTAGACGAACGAGGCCGTGGGCGGGACGTTGGGGATCTCGGGCAGCTTCTCGCAGCCCAGCGCGGCGAGAAGCGCCAGGGCGGCGAGGACGGCCCTACCGCGCACTGCGCTTGTCCCCGATTCTCGCCACCTTGGAGCCGGCCACCGGACGGGACGGCGCGCTGCTGTAGTAGTGACCGTAGTAGTGCCCGTAGTAGCGGCCGTAGTAGTAGGAGTGCTTCTCGACCTGGGCGCGGTTCAGCACGACCCCCAGCAGCCTCGTCCCGGTCTCCCGCACGCGCTCCAGGGTCTGGCGCAGGCCGTTGCGGGGCACCATCTCCGCCCCCACCACCACCACGACGCCGTCGGTCAGCGGCGCGAGGATGAGCGCCTCGGCCACCGGGCCCACCGGCGGCGTGTCGAGGACGATCCAGTCGTAGAAGCCGCGCAGGCCGTCCAGGAAGTCCCGCATGGTCTGCAGGGTCATGAGGTCGGCCGGGCTGGGCGCCCGCGTGCCGGAGGCGAGCAGGCTGAGCGTGGTGCCGGCGGGGCGCTGGATGGCCTCCGAGGGTCGGGCCTGGCCCACCAGCAGGTCCGAGACTCCGGGTGACTTCCGGCCCCTCAGCAGCACGTGACTCTGCGGCCGCCTCAGGTCGCAGTCCACCAGCAGCACGCGGCCCCCCAGCGAGGCCAGGATGAGGGCGAGGTTGACCGAGGTCACCGTCTTGCCTTCCCCGGCCGAGGTGGAGGTCACGAGGAGGATGCGGGAGGCGGCCTCCGGCCACGAGTAACTGAGCGAGGTGCGCAGCAGGCGATATCCGTCGGCGAGCGGGCTCTCGACCCCCGACTTGATGATGACCTCGGCCGGGTTGGCGATCTCGGGGATCACGGCCAAGAGCGGCGCGGCGAGCTGCTTGCGCACGTCCTCGGGGGTCTTGATCGTGTTGTCCAGGTAGTCCAGGAAGAAGGCGAGCCCGATCCCCAAGGCCAGGCCGAGGAAGACCCCGTAGAGGATGTCCCGCGTCGTGCGGGGGCGGACCGGACCGCGCGGCACGCTGGCCGGGTCCACGATGCGGATGTTCGAGTTCTTCAGTTCCTGGGCCACGTCGGTCTGCTTGTGGCGGGAGAGGAGGCTGTTGAGGACCTCCTTGCCCGCCTCCGCCTCGCGCTTCGCGGTGTCGTACTGGACGCTCCGCCGCGAGAGGTCGAGCGCCTCCGCCTTGGCCGCCTCCAGCGCCGAGGCCACGCTCGCCTCCTGGGCCGCGTAGGCCTTGTAGTCGTTCTCCGCCGCGCGGATCACCCGCTGGCTCTCGGCGGCGATCTTCTTCCTCGTCTCCTGGATCTGGTTGCGGACCTTCACCACCTCCGGGTGCTGGTCCATGTAGCGCTCGAGGAGCTGGGCCTGCTGGCGCTCGAGGCCGGCCAGCTCGATGCGGAGGGACTGGACGAGCGGGCTGCGCATGACCTCCGGCAGCTCCTCGGGGTTGGCGGCGCCGCGCATCTGGTTGTAGAGGGCTTCCCTCTCGAGCCGCTCGGTGCGCAGCGTCGTGAGAGAGGTCCCCAGCTCCTTGAGCTTCTGGTCGAGCAGCGTGCGCCGCTCCTCGATGTTGACGATGCCCTCCTGCTCCTTGACCTGCTGGAGGGCGCGCTCGGCCTGCTCCACCTTGCCCTTCTGCTCCTCGATCTGCTGGCCCAGCCACTGGGCGGCCTCCGACGAGGTCTGGTACCGGAACTCCAGCGTCTGCTCGATGTAGAGCTTGGACAGCCCGTTGGCCGCCGCGGCCGCCATCTCGGGACGGAACGACTCGTAGGAGACCATGACCAGCCGGCTGCTCTTGATCGGGACGACCTTCAGCTTCCCGAGGAACTCGTCGATCGCCCTCTCCATGACCGCAGACGCGCCGGGAGAGGCCGCCTTGACGGCCTCGATCTCCTCCGCGCTGCGCGGCCCGCCGAACTCCGGGTCCTGGAGGAGGCTCATGCTCTCGATCACGCGGCGGACGAGGGCCCGGCTCTGGAGCAGCTTGTACTGGGTCTGGTAGTAGTCGTCGCGGGCGGCGTCCACCTGGGCCACTTCCTTGAAGGTCAGGACGCTGGGCGTGTCGCGCTCGATCAGGATCTGGGCGGACGCCTCGTAGACCGGACGGGTGAGGAGCGAGCGGAACGTGGCCAGGGCGGCCACCCCGAGGAACACGGCGAGGACGAGCCGCCGGCGCCGGAGGATGACGTAGATGTATTCCCAGAGATGCGCTTCCTGGGGCTCGCCTTCGTAGCCGGAGGACGCGCTCGGGCTCACGGCCGGAGAACCTCGCCTTCTCTCGCTCCGACTCGGTCCGGGCGGCCACGTCGGCGCCGGGCACCGGGAGGAAGAACGCAAACGATACCCAAAAGAGTACGCCAAGTCAAAAGCGCGACTGATGGAAATTCAGCGCTGGAGCGGCAGAACCTCCTGCCGGCTCAACCTATGCTTTATTGGATGGGCAGCAAGACGCGCTAGAAGAGCTTCGATTTTACCACGATCGTGTCGCCGGGCTGGATGGGCTCGTCGATCTTGATCTTCAGCTCCCGGCTCTTGCCCTCGACTGCCCGCACCACTCGGATCCGGCCCGACGAGCCGTCCTCGGTGAAGCCGCCGGCCAGGCTGATGGCCTGGCGCACGGTCGTCCCCGGGGCGAAGGGATAGGCGCCGGGGTTGCGGACCTCGCCCGAGACGAATACCTTCGGGGCCTGGGGTACGAAGACTGTATCGTCCGGGCGCAGCAGGACGTTCTTGGTCAGGTCGCCGGCCTGGATGTCGCGCATGTTGACGCGGATGACCTCCGCCATGCCCGGCGCCTCGCCCGAGGAGGAGCCCTCGCCGACCTGGGTCGGCAGCACCGGGCCCTGGACCTCGCCGTGCGGGCGCACGATCACCACCTCGGAGCTGGCGTTGGCGGTGGCGGGACCGGCCCGCGCGAGCGCCTCCACGAGCGTGCGGTTGCCGGAGAGCGGATAGGTGCCCGGCCGGGTGATCTCGCCCACGACGAAGATGGTCTTGCTGCGGTACTCCTGGACCAGCACCGTGACCTGGGGGTTGCGGATGTATCCCTGGGAGAGCAGCACGGTGATCTTGCGCTCCAGCTCCTTCGGCGTCAGGTCCCCGCCCTTGACCCGCCCGATGAGGGGGAACATGAATGTGCCGTCGCTCTGGACGACGATGGTCTGGGTGAGGTCGTCGTGGCCGTAGACGGTGACCTTCAGGATGTCCTCGGGCCCGATCTGGTAGTCCGTCGTCGGAGGGGAGGCGGCGGGCGTCGCGGACGCAGGGGGGGCCGGGGTGTCGGCCCGGATGGCGCGGCCTCGCCCCGCGGCCGCGGGCGGACTCACCCTGGAAACGCCCTCGAACCCCTCGGGCTTCCGGATGGCGCCCGTGGAGAAGACCTCGACGTCACCCTGGTCGGCCGTGTCGGCCACGCCCTTGGCGGTCGGGCAGCTCCGGGCATCCCGCACGACCTTGCCCGTGATCTCGGACGTCTTGTTCGTCCGCCCATCACCCAGCACCGCCTCGATGTAGTAGGTGATCGAGGCGGCGTTCTCCCTCGGCCGGGGCAGCAGGCCCACGAAGCGGCCGAGCCGGGACGTCATCTCCACGAAGTAGAACTGGCCGTCGGCCGCCCCCTTGAAATAGACCCGCCCCCTCACCTGGTCCGCGGGCGTCAGCAGCGCCTCGATGCGAGGTGACCGGTCAGCCAGGAAGCAGGCCACCGGCGGGTGGTTGATCCGCACGGCGGCGGGAGCGGCCAGGAAGAGCAAGGCCAACGGCGCCATCGCCAGAGATGATAGCAGTTGACGGCCGGGGCCGGCCGCTCTAGCCTGGGCCTCACGGCTCCCCCGGCCAGTGCCTCCGCCTCATCCTCGCCGCGATGCCCGGCCTGCGGCGCCGAGCGGACCGTCCGTTCCCACCGGAGCGGCTATCGGGAGACGATCCTCCTGCGGATGATGGGCCGGGCCCCTTGGCGCTGCCTCGGCTGCGGCGAGCGCTTCACGGCCCCGGCCGCGTCCGAGGTCGCCGCGCGCCGGCACCACACGCTGGCCGGCTATCTCGGGATCCGGGACCCGAAGCTCCGCCATCGCTTCTACCAGCGCGTCCTGGCCGTGGCGGCGGTGGCGATGGCGCTGGGGCTGGCCCTGGCCTTCATGGGCTACTGCTCCCGGCCCGTGGCTCCGCCGGAGTCGGGTGGAAGCAGCGAGCGAGGGGGTCTCCCCCGAGCGAGCGACCTGGGGGAGAGCTTAAAGAGGATAGTCGCCGTGGTCGATGGCCGCCTCGGCCACCTGCCGGCGCAGGGCCACCGTGTTCTCGACCTCCCGCCGGGTGAACCGCCGGAGGGCGGCCAGGGACGCGCGCAGGGCGTCGCCCTCGGCCACGGCGGCCAGCAAGCGGCGGGCCGACACCTCGACGCGGTCGAGGGCGTCCTGGGCGAAGCACCTCACCGCGGCCGCCTGCAGCCGGCAGGCGTCCTCGCCCCGGGCCGCCGCCCGCTTGCGCGCGCGCAGGACCGCGCTCTCGAGAGCGTAGGTCTCCATCGCGATGTCGGCGAAGTGGCCCATCACCTCCTGCTGCTCGCTCAGGCCGGCTCCGTACCTCTGCGCGGCCAGGCCCAGGCCGATGAGAGCGGCCTTCTTGGCTCCCTCCGCCATGCGCGCCTCGGCGGCGAGGAAGCCGCCGTCCTCCGGCGCGGCGGCCGGGGGCGCGGCAACCTCGTCCAGGAGGGCGGTGGCCTTGTCGAAGACCGGCAGCTCCCCCTTCATCGCCCGCCGCACAAGCCGGCCGGGGACGAGCAGGCGGTTGATCTCGT
Organism: Acidobacteriota bacterium; assembly: GCA_003223555.1. GTDB lineage: Bacteria > Acidobacteriota > Vicinamibacteria > Fen-336 > Fen-336 > AA32. Next base: position 14,004 of record QHVM01000033.1, read on the forward strand.
TGGTGCCCTCGAAGATGCGGTTGACGCGGGCGTCGCGCCAGTAGCGCTCGGCCGGGTAGTCCTCGACGAAGCCCGAGCCGCCGAAGACCTGGACCGTCTCGTCGACCACGTAGTCCAGCATCTCCGAGCACCAGACCTTGATCATCGAGCACTCGACGTCGTACTCCTCGATGCACGGCAGAGCCTCGGCGGCCCGGGTCACCCCGGCCAGGCGGCGGTCGATCATGCCCGCCGTGCGGTAGACCATCGCCTCCGCCACCCAGGCCAGGATCGCCATCTCGCCCAGCTTGTGCTTCACGAGGCCGAAGTCGGTGATGGGATGGCCGAAGGCCTGGCGCCCCTTGCCGTACCCGACCGCCGTGCGCAGCGCGCCCTTGGCCCCGCCGACGCAGCCCGCCCCGAGCTTGAAGCGGCCGATGTTGAGGATGTTGAAGGCGATCTTGTGGCCCTTGCCGATCTCGCCGAGGAGGTTCTCCTTCGGGACGACCGCGTCCTGGAGGATGAGGGGGCAGGTCGAGCTGCCCTTGATCCCGGTCTTCCGCTCCTCCGCGCCCAGGCTCGCGCCGGGGGAGCCCTTGTCGATGATGAACGCGGTGAAGTGCTCGCCGCCGACCTTGGCAAAGGTGATGTAGACGTCGGCGAAGCCGGCGTTGGTGAGCCACATCTTCTCGCCGTTCAGGATCCAGCTCGCCCCGTCCGGCGAGGGGACCGCCCGGGCCTGGGCGTTCATCGCGTCGCTGGCCGAGGACGCCTCCGAGAGCGAGTACGAGCTGATCCACTCCCCGGCCGCAAAACGGGGCAGGTACTTCCTCTTCTGCGCCTCGTTCCCGAAATAGACGATGGGCAGCGTGCCGATGCCGGTATGGCCCATGAACGAGACGGCGAAGCTGCCGTCCCGGGCCGACTTCTCGGAGACGAGGCAGCCGCAGACCTTGTCGAGCCCGGCCCCGCCGTACTCCTCGGGGATCTCCACCCCGAGCAGCCCCAGCTCCCCCGCCTTGCGGAGCAGCTCTCGGGTGGCCCCGTAGTCGAGGGAGAGGATGCGGGGCAGGCGCGGCACCATCTCCTTCTCCATGAACTCGGCCGCCGTCTCGCCGATCATGCGCTGCTCGTCGGTGAAGTCCTCGGGGGTGAAGACCTCCTCCACCTTGCGCTCCTCGATGAGGAAGCCGCCGCCGCGGGCGGCGACGACCGGGGTCCGGGTCTCAGTGGCCATCACTCCATCCTTAATTAATACGCGCCGTCACGCCGCCGCCCCCGAGTACAGGCGGTCGATCACGTCCTTGTAGGTCTGCTCGACGACGCGCCGGCGCACCTTGAGGGTGGGGGTCAGCTCGCCGGCCTCCAGCGTGAACTCCCGGGGCAGGAGGGCGATCTTCTTGATCTTCTCGAACTGGGCGAGGTGGGGGGTCATCTCCTGGACGAGCCGCTCGTAGAGGGCGGACACCTCGGGCCGGGCCACCAGCTCCTCCCGGCTCGAGAAGGCCAGTCCCTGCTGCCGCGCCCATCCCTCCAGCGCCGGGAAGCCGGGCACCACCAGCGCGGCCGGGAAGTTGCGGCGGTTGCCGACGATGACGATCTCGCCGAAGAGAGGGTTCGTCTTGAGGAGGTTCTCGATGGGCTGGGGGGCGACCTTCTTCCCTCCCGAGGTGACGATGAGGTCCTTCTTGCGGTCGGTGATGACCAGGAACCCGTCGGGGTCGAGGTGGCCGACGTCGCCGGTGTGGAAGAATCCCCGGGCGTCGATCGCCTCCGCGGTGGCCTCCGGCTTGTGGAAGTAGCCCTTCATGACGTGGGGGCCCCGGGTCAGGATCTCGCCGTCGGGAGCGATCTCCACCTCCACCCCCGCAGGTTGAGGGCGATGACCGGGCTCGTCTCGGACAGCCCGTAGCCCTCCAGGATCAGCAGGCCGGCCGCGCCGAAGAACTCCGCCACCTCCTTGGCCAGCGGCGCCCCGCCGGAGATGAAGATGCGGATGCGCCCCCCGACCCGGGCCCGGATCTTCTTGAAGACGAGGCGGTCGGCCACCGCGTGCTGGAGCCGGAGCGCCGCGCCCGGCCGCGTCTTCCGGACGCGGTGCCAGAAGGCGTCGCTCCCCACCCTCAGCGCCCACCGGAAGAGGCGCCGCCGCCAGGCCGGGTCGCCGGCGACCTTCTCCAGGACGCGGGCGTGGACCTTCTCGTAGAAGCGCGGCACCGAGCACATGAGCGTGGGCCGCACCTCGGCCATGTTGCCGACCACCTGGTCGACGCCCTCGGCATAGGCGATCGTCACCCCGTGGTGGAGCATCAGGTACTCGGCCATGCGCTCGAAGATGTGGCAGAGGGGCAGGAACGAGAGGGCGACGTCGTCCTGGTGCAGGCCGGCGAAGGCGGCCGTGGAGGCCTTCACGTCGAACACGATGTTGGCGTGGGTGAGCATCACGCCCTTGGGATCGCCGGTGGTGCCCGAGGTGTAGATGATGGTGGCCAGGTCGTCCGGCCGGACCTCCGCCGAGCGCTGCCGCACCGCGTCCGGGCGCTCGGCGAGCCGGGCGCGGCCCGTCTCCCGCACCTCCTCCAGCCTCAGCACGCCGGGGGGGAAGGAGGCTCCCTCCTCCATGCCGACGACGTGGCGCAGGTGCGGCGCCTGGTCCCTCACCGCCGCGACCTTGGCCGCCTGGTCCGGGGTCGAGACGACGACCACCTTCGCCTCGCTGTCCTTCAGCACGTAGAGCACCTGGGGCGCGGTGAGCGTCGGGTAGATGGGCACGTCGGCCGCCCGCGCCGCCAGCGCCGCCATGTCCGTGTAGGCCCACTCCGGCCGGTTCTCCGAGAGCAGCGCCACGCGGTCCCCCGCCTCCACGCCCAGGGCCGCCAGCCCCAGCGACAGCTCCTCGACCGCGCGCCGGAACTCCTCCGAGCTGACCGCCCGCCACCCCCCGCCGCGCTTGTACTCGAGGTGCTTCGGCTTGCGGAACGTGTCGACCGACCGGTAGAACAGGTCGCACAGGGACGCCGGATCGCTCACCGCTTCCTCCCCGCCGCCACCGCCCGCAGGAGCGGGCGGGCCTCCCGCGCCGGGTGCGACCCGGCCGCCCCCCGCAGGAAGAGGTCCACCACCGGGCCGGCCAGCGCGGCGAGGTCGTACGGCTTCCGGCTGAGGATCCACGACGTGACCATCTCGTCGAGCACGCCGAAGAACGCCTTGGTCGCCACCTTCACCGGGAGGTCCGCCCGCAGCGAGCCCTCGCGCTGGCCCTGCTCGATCACCTCCCCGATGAGCGCCAGGTAGTCCTGGAGCCAGGAGGCCGTGAAGCGCTCCATGAACTTGGTCGACTGCCGCAGCTCGACCTGGAACACGACCGCCAGGTCGCGGTTGCTTCCCAGCAGGCCCAGGTGGCGTTCGGCGATCGCGCGCAGCCGCGCGGGGGCGGGCGCTTCCGGCTCCACCTGCCGCCGCCGGCCCTCCAGGTGCTCGGACATCACCTCGTCGAACAGGCTGACCAGGATGTCCTCCTTGTTGCGGAAGTAGAGGTAGATCGTGCCGTCGGCCACTCCGGCCCGGCGGGCGACGTCGGAGACCCGGGAGGCGAAGTAGCCCCGGCGGGCGAAGACCTTCACCGCCGCGTGCAGGATGCGGGAGCGCTTGTCGTCGCTGCGCCGGCGCGCCATGTTATGAATGAACCGCCATTCATTATGGGCGCCGGGCGACGGGCCTGTCAACCCCGGCCGCGGGGGTGGTAATCTGGCCGCTCCCATGGCCGCTGCTCCCGCCGTCTTCGTCGGCCTCGGCGCGAACCTCGGCGACCGCGAGCGGAGCCTGCTCCGGGCCCGGCAAGGCCTGGAGGCGCGCGGCTTCCGGGTCACGGCGATGAGCTCGCTCTACCTCACCGAGCCGCTCGACGCGCCGCCCCAGGAGTGGTTCCTGAACGCGGTGGCCGGGGGCGAGACCGCGCTCTCGCCCGAGGCGCTCCTGCAGGCCTGCCTCGACACCGAGCGCGAGCTGGGCCGGGTGCGGGACGCGCCGCGGGGTCCGCGGGCGATCGACCTCGACCTGCTGCTCCACGGCGGCGAGGTCCGCCCCGGGCCCGGACTGGTCCTCCCCCACCCCCGGATGGCCGGCCGCCGCTTCGTGCTCGTGCCGCTGGCCGAGATCGCCCCCCTCGCCCGCCATCCGGTGCTCGGCCTCACGGCGGCGGAGATGCTGCGCCGTTGCCCCGACCGCTCCGCGGTGCTGCTCCACGAGCGGAGCTGTCGCCGGTGAAGTTCCAGTACGTGGCGGTGGAGGGGCCGATCGGGGTGGGGAAGACCGCGGTCGTCGAGCGCCTCGCCCAGAAGCTCGAAGCCCACACCGTGCTCGAGGAGTGGGGACAGAACCCGTTCCTCAAGTCCTTCTATGACGGCGGCGCGGGCGCCGCGTTCCAGGTGGAGCTGTTCTTCCTGCTGTCGCGCTACCGCCAGCAGCAGGAGCTGGTCCAGCGCCGGCTCTTCGCCGCAGCCACCATCTGCGACTACGCCTTCGAGAAGAGCAAGCTCTTCGCCTACCTGAACCTCGAGGACAGCGAACTGATCATCTACGACAAGCTCTACGCGCTGCTCGCGGAGGGAGTGCCCCGGCCCGACCTCGTCATCTACCTGCAGGCGCCCACCGAGGTGCTGGTGCGCCGGATCCGCCAGCGCGGTCGGCCCGAGGAGACCCGGCTCTCCGAGGAGTACCTGGCCGAGGTGAACCGAGCGTACAACCATTACTTCTTCCACTACGCGCAGACGCCGCTGCTGGTGGTGAACACGGCCGAGGTGGACTTCGTGAAGCGGGCCGAGGACGTGGACGACCTCCTGAGGCAGGTGCGGCAGATGGGCAAGGGGACCCAGTACTACGTGCCGATGGCCAACAAGGGTTGAGCGGGCCCACCACGCGCTCCCGGCGGCTTGACGTGCGCACGGTGCTGGTCCATGCTTCCTCCCTCAGGAACCCGATGGCTTTCGCGCCCCGGACCCGATCGCGCCAGCTCTCCCTCAGCTTCGACGAGACTCCGTTCTGGGACCAGGCCAGCCTCGAGGCGGCCATCCTCCGCGAGACCGGGCGCGAGGTCCGGCTCACCCTCACCGACAATCGCTCGGTGCTCCTCTCGTTCCGCCGGCGGGGCGGGGCGGTGCTGCTGCGGCTGCACCGGATGTTCCTCCACGCTCCCCTCGGCGTGGTGCGGGCGGTGTCGCGCAGCCTGCGGCGCACGAGCCGCAGCGCCGACGGCGAGGTCCGCCGCTTCATGAACGAGAACCTGCACCGCGTGCGGAAGATGCCCCGCCCGCTGCCCCCGCTGGTCACGAGCGGGAGGTACTACGACCTGCGCCTGGTCTACGACCGCCTGAACGCGCGCTTCTTCGCGGGCGGCCTGCACGTGCCGCTCACCTGGGGCCGCGGGGGCGGCCGCGCGCGCCGGGGCGGGCTCACCTTCGGCAGCTACGACCCGGTCCTGGCCCTCATCCGCATCCATCCCGTCCTCGACCGGCGCGAGGTCCCGAGCTACTTCCTGGAGAGTGTCGTCTACCACGAGATGCTGCACCACCACCTGGGCGGCGTCTCCGACGGCGCGGGGCGGACCGTCTACCACTCCCGGCCCTTCCGCGAGGCCGAAGCGCGCTACCCGTGGCACCGGCAGGCGCTGGCCTGGGAGAAGGAGAACCTGCCCCACCTGTTGAGGGCCAGCCAGGAGCTGGACCGGAGGCGCAAGGCCGAGACGGCCGCCTTCCGACGCTGAGCCGGCCTCGGATCTCCGCTCGCCGCGGCACCGCTTAGAATAGGGGTTCGCGTGCGTTACCTCCGCCGCCTCCTTCCCTACGTCCGCCGCCACCGCGCGCGCATCGCGGGAGGCCTGCTCTGCCTCGTCCTCACCACCGCGCTGTCGGTCGCCTCGCCCTGGGTGCTCCGCTACGCGGTGGACGACCTCACCCTGCGGGTGACCCGCGAGAAGCTGTGGCTCTATTCCGGCCTCATCGTCGGCCTGGTGCTGCTGGAGGGCGTCTTCCGCTACTACATGCGCATGGTGCTCATCAGCGTCAGCCGCGAGATCGAGTACGAGCTGCGGGGGGACCTCTTCGCCCACCTGACGCGGCTCTCGGCCCGCTACTACCAGTCCCACCGCGTCGGCGACATCATGAGCCGCGCGACCAACGACATGTCGGCGGTGCGCAACGTGCTGGGACCGGGGATCATGTACACCGCCAACACGGTGGCCACCTTCGTGGGCACGGTCGCGCTCATGCTGCGCATCAGCCCCCGGCTGCTGGGCCTGGCCCTGGTCCCGCTGGCCCTGGTGTCGATCCTGGTCCGCTACTTCGGACAGCGGATCCACGACCGCTTCGAGTCGGTGCAGGCCCAGCTCGCGGAGATGAACGTCATCGTCCAGGAGAGCCTGTCCGGCGCGCGCGTCGTGCGCGCCTACGCGCAGGAGCCGCACGAGGTGGCCCGGTTCGAGGCCGCCAACCAGGAGTACGTCCGCCGGAACCGCGGCCTCATCCACATGTTCGGCGCCCTCTACCCCGGGATCCAGCTCCTGATGGGCACCGGCGCGGTCCTGGTGTTATGGCTGGGCGGGCGCATGGCGGTGGCGGGGCGGATCACCCTCGGCGAGTTCGTGGCCTTCGGCGCCTACCTGGCCATGCTCCACTGGCCGAAGATCGCCCTCGGCTGGGTGGTGAACATCTTCGAGCGCGGCGAGGCGTCGATGGGCCGCATCGCGGAGATGCTGGACGCGCCGCCCGAGATCCGCGACGACCAGCCGGAGCCGGTGGCCCGGCTGCAGGGCGAGGTGGAGTTCCGCTCGCTGACCTTCGCCTACGACGGCGTGCCGGTGCTGCGCGACATCGACCTCAAGGTGCCCGCCGGTGCGACGGTGGCGGTGGTCGGCCCGACCGGCTCCGGCAAGTCGACCCTGGTGAGCCTCATCCCGCGCCTCTACGAGGCGCCGCCGGGGACGGTGTACGTGGACGGGCACGACGTGCGCCGCATCCCGCTGGCCACCCTGCGCGGCGCGGTGGGCTTCGTGCCCCAGGAGACGTTCCTCTTCTCGGACACCGTGCGCGAGAACGTGGCCTTCGGCCTCTCCCCCGACGGGCAGGAAGTGGAGGAGCGCGTCGCCTGGGCGGCGGGGGTGGCCCAGCTCGCCCCGGACGTGGCCGACTTCCCGCAGGGCTACGACACGTTCGTGGGCGAGCGGGGCATCACGCTCTCCGGCGGCCAGAAGCAGCGCACCGCGCTCGCCCGCGCCCTGGCCGTCCTCCCCCGCATCCTGGTCCTCGACGACGCGCTGAGCGCGGTCGACACCTACACCGAAGAAGGGATCCTGAAGGGGCTGAAGCAGGTCCGCTCGGGCCGCACGACCTTCCTCGTCTCCCACCGGGTCTCCACGGTGAAGGACGCCGACCTGATCGTCGTGCTGCGCGACGGTCGGATCGTGGAGCGGGGGACCCACGACGAGCTGGTCTCCCGCGGCGGCTTCTACGCGGACCTGCACCGCCGGCAACTGCTGGAAGAGGAAGTGGAGCGCACAGCGTGAGGGCGTTGGAGCGCACCGAGTGAGCACGGCCGCCTTCACGGAGGACCTGGTCGCCAAGAGCTACGACCGCACGCTGCTGCGGAGGCTGCTTACCTACCTCCGCCCGTACCAGGCGGCGGTCGCCGTCTCCTTCCTCCTCATCGTGGTCATGGCCGGCCTCGACCTCGTCGGCCCCTACCTCACCAAGGTCGCCATCGACCGTTACATCACGAAGGGCGACGCCCCGGGGCTGGCCCGGGTGGCCGCCCTGTACCTGCTGACGCTGCTGGGCGCCTTCGCGGTGCGCTACGGCCAGGTCTACATCCTGCAGATGACCGGCCAGAAGGTGATGCTGGACATGCGCCGGCAGATCTTCGGCCACCTCCAGCGGCTGCACGTGGGCTTCTTCGACCGCAACCCGGTCGGCCGGCTCATGACCCGGGTCACCACCGACGTCGACGCCGTGAACGAGCTGTTCACCTCCGGGGTGGTGACCGTCTTCGGCGACCTGTTCACCCTGCTCGGCATCATGGGCGTCATGACCGCCATGAACCCCAAGCTGGCCCTCGTCACCTTCTCCGTGATCCCGTTCTTCTTCGTGATCACGAACTGGTTCCGCCAGGGCTCGCGGCAGTCGTTCCGCGAGGTGCGCAAGTGGGTGGCCCGCATCAACGCGTTCCTGCAGGAGAACCTGACCGGTATGTCGGTGGTGCAGCTCTTCCGCCGCGAGGGGCGCAACCGCGACGCCTTCGCCGCCATCAACCGCGCCCACGCCGACGCGAACGTGTCCCAGATCTTCTACTACGCGGTGTTCTACCCGGCCATCGACCTGCTGGCGGCGGTCGCGGTGGCCATGATCCTTCTCTACGGGGGCGCGCGGGTCCTGGCCGGCACGCTGACCCTCGGCGCGCTCGTCGCCTTCGTCCAGTACTCGGAGCGATTCTGGCGGCCCATCTCCGACCTGTCCGAGAAGTTCAACATCCTGCAGGCGGCCATGGCCTCCTCGGAGCGCATCTTCACCCTCCTCGACAGCCCGGCCGAGGTCGTCTCTCCGCCCCGGCCCGCCCTCCTGGCCCAGGTGCGCGGGCGGGTGGCTTTCGAGGACGTGTCCTTCGCCTACGTCCCGTCCCAGTGGGTGCTCCGCGACGTGGACTTCACGGTGGAGGCGGGACGGAGCGTGGCCCTCGTCGGCGCGACCGGCGCCGGCAAGACGACGATCATCAGCCTGCTCGCCCGCTTCTACGACGTGCAGGCGGGACGGGTCAGCCTGGACGGGATCGACGTCAAGGACCTCGACCCCGCCCAGCTGCGCTCCTCGCTCGCCCTCGTGCTGCAGGACGTGCACCTGTTCAGCGGGACGATCGCCTCCAACATCCGCCTCGGCTCGCCCATCCCCGACGAGAAGGTGCGCGAAGCGGCCCGGGCCGTGCACGCCCACCGCTTCATCGAGGCCCTGCCCGAGGGTTACCAGACGGAGGTCCGGGAGCGGGGCGCGACGCTGTCGGTGGGCCAGAAGCAGCTCCTCTCCTTCGCCCGCGCGCTCGCCCACGACCCCCGCGTGCTGATCCTCGACGAGGCCACGTCCTCGGTCGACACCGAGACCGAGGCCCTCATCCAGGACGCGCTCAAGGTGCTGCTGCGCGGCCGGACCGCCATCGTCATCGCCCACCGGCTGTCCACCATCCAGAACGTGGACGAGATCCTGGTCATGCACAAGGGCCGCATCCGCGAGCGCGGCACCCACCAGCAGCTGCTCGCCCAGCGGGGGATCTACTGGAGGCTCTACCAGCTCCAGTACAAGGACCAGGAGGTGCTGGCGGGCGGCGAGGCCGAGCTGCCCGCCTAGCCTTTCTTCCCGGTCACCAGCAGCACGGCGCCGACGACGACGGCTCCCGCGCCGAGCCACACCGGCAGATCGACGTACTTCTTCTCCTGGACCTGCACCTCGAGCGGGCCGATCTTCGCCTCGTGGGTCTCCTTCGTATAGCTGAACCCCCGATACGCGAGGGCGAGCACCCCGCCCACGATGAGAAGCACGGCCAGGATCTGCCTCGGCTTCATCGCATGCTCCTTTCTCCCCGTGACGCGGTGCGCGTCTGCAGGCGAGCCAGCTCGCCGGCGTCCAGCCGACGCCACCGGCCCGGCGCCAGGTCCCCCAGCTCGAGGGCGCCGATCCTGACGCGCACCAGCGCCTGCACCTCGTGGCCCACCGCGGCGCACATCCGCCGCACCTGGCGGTTCTTGCCCTCGGCGATGACGATCTCGAGCCAGGCGCCTTCGCGCCCGCGGCCGAGCGAGCGGACCCGGGCCGGCCGGGTCAGCGTCCCGCCGGGCAGGCTCACCCCCTCGCGCAGGACCGAGAGCGCCGCCGCCGACGGCACTCCCTCGACCAGGACATGGTAGGTCTTGGGCACCGCGTGGCCGGGATCGGTCAGCCGCTGGCCCAGGCGGTGGTCGTTGGTGAGGATGAGCAGCCCGGAGCTGTCGCGGTCGAGGCGTCCCACCGGAAAGACCCATCGCCCGACGTCGCCGAGGAGGTCGTAGACCGTCGGCCGGCCGCCCGGCTCGGCCCGGGTCGTGATGTAGCCGGCCGGCTTGTGGAAGGCGAGCGCCACGCGCTCGGTGTCGTCCCCCACCCGCCGACCGTCCACGGTGACGCGCTGGCGGCGGGGCTCGATCCGGCGGGCCGGCCAGCGCACGACCTCCCCGTCCACCTCCACCCGGCCGTCCGCGATCCAGCGCTCGGCCTCCGCCCGCGAGCACACCCCGAACTTGGAGAGCGCCCGCGCCAGCGAAAGGGGGCCGGGGCTCACCGCTCAGGCGGGCGGTCGGCCAGGGCGAAGGTCATCTGGCCCTCGCACACCACGTGGCCGTCCACGCGGGCGATCCCCCGCAGGCTGCCCATCCTGGCCCGCAGGCGCACCACGATCCCTTCCAGCATCACGGAATCGCCCGCCACCACCGGCCGGCGGTAGCGCACGCGGTCGATGCCCATGAAGTAGATCAGGCGGGAGCGGTTCTCGGGCTTGCTGAGGATCAGGACCGCGCCGGCCTGGGCCATGGCCTCGGTCAGGATGGAAGCGGGCAGGGTCGGCCGCCCCCCCGGGCCGGCGATGAAGTAGCGCTCGTCGGAGGCGACGTTCTTCACCGCCACGATGCGACGGTCCTCCTCCAGCTCGAGCACCCGGTCGATCAGCAGGAAGGGATGGCGGTGGGGCAGCACGGCCTTGATGTCCTCGATCTCCATGGGCAGGCGGAGCGCGCTCACGGCGGACATGGCCCGGAGTTTATACGTGTTAACATCTCCAGTCTTGCGGAGCTGGGAGTCCGTGGAGAAGGGTCCACCACTGCCGGGCGCCCTGCTCACCGAGCTCCTCCCCATCGTGGGCGAGATCGGGGCCGTCCTGGACCCGGACGCCCTGCTGCCCACCATCGCCCGCCAGCTGCGGCGCATCGTGGACTACAAGATCCTGGACATCTTCCTGGTCGACCGGGAGGGCGCGCTGGTGCCGGCCTTCGTCGAGGGCTACCAGTCCGAGGCGGGCTCCCGCATGCGGATCCGGCCCGGGGAGGGGATCGTCGGCGCCGCCGCGCAGTCGCGGGAGCCCGTCTTCGTCCCCGACGTGACCCGGGACCCGCGCTACCTGGCGGTCGTGCCCGGGGTCCTGGCCGAGATGGCCATCCCCCTCCTCAACCGCGACCGCCTGGTGGGCGTGCTGAACATCGAGGGCCCCGACCTGGGCGCCTTCACCCCCGAGGCGCGCACCGCGCTCCAGGTGCTGGCCCGCCACCTGGCGGTGGCGATCGAGAACGCCACGTTCTACCGCGAGGCCCGCTGGTACGCGGGCCTGCTCGCCACGCTCTACGAGATCGGCAAGGAGACCGCCTCGATCCTCGACCTCGACGAGCTGCTGCAGCGCGTGGCGGAGGTCGTCAAGCGGGTGATCGACTACGAGACATTCGGCATCCTGCTCCTCGACGAGCAGACGCAGGAGCTCGTCGTGCGCAAGGCGGTCGCCTACGCGGACGCGCCCGAGAAGCCCCGCATCCCTCTCGGGCAGGGGCTCACCGGGACGGCCGCCCTCACCAAGGAGCCGATCCTGGTCGGCGACGTGCGAGCGGACCCGCGCTACCTGAACCTCATCCCCCAGACCCGCTCCGAGCTGGTGGTGCCCCTCGTCCACAAGGAGAAGGTGCTCGGGGTGTTCGACCTCGAGTCCCCGGTGCTGAACCGCTTCACCGACGAGCACGTGAAGATCCTGACCCCGCTCGCCAGCCAGGTGGCGGTAGCGATCGAGAACGCGCGCCTCTACGAGTCGCTCCGCGCGAAGGAGGCGCGCCTGGAGAAGGACCTCGACGTGGCGCGCCGCATCCAGGGCGGCCTCTTCCCCGAGAAGTGCCCGGGGGGTCCGGGCTGGGAGGCCTCCGCCCATTTCGTCCCCGCCCAGGTGCTGGGGGGCGACCTCTACGACTTCTTCGACCTCGGGGAGCGCGTCCATGCGGTGGCGATCGGCGACGTGGCCGGCAAGGGCGTGTCGGCCGCCCTCTACGGCGCCTTCGCCTCCGGCAACGTGCGCGCCCGGGCCTTCGAGCGCCACGCTCCGGCCGAGCTGCTGCGCCACGTGAACAACACACTGCGGCGGCGGGGAATGGACGGGCTCTTCTGCACGCTGACGTACGCCCGCTTCGACTTCGCGGCCCGCCGGCTGGTGCTGGCCAACTCCGGCCTGCCCTATCCCCTCCATTACCAGGCCGCCCACGCGCGCTGCGAGCCGCTCGAGCTGCCGGGCCTGCCCCTGGGCACCTTCGACGGCTCGACCTACGAGGAGATGACGGTGGAGCTGTCTCCGGGCGACGTGTTCGTCTTCTACACCGACGGGGTGACCGAGGCCTGGAGCGGCACCGAGGAGTACGGCACGGAGCGGCTCATGCGACAGGTGGAGGCCCACGCCACGGAGCCCGCGGGCCGGATCGGGGAGCAGATCCTCTCCGACGTGGGCCGGTTCGAGGGCGCGGCGTCGCCCGCCGACGACATCACCCTGATCGTGGTGAAGGTCCAGTGACGGAGGAGCGGCGCAAGAGCCCCCGCTTCCCGGTCGAGGTGCCGGTGCGGCTGACCGCCAACGGCGCCTCCTTTCCCGGCCACCTGAAAGACGTGTGCCGGGACGCGGTGCTCGTCGAGACCCACCGCGCGCTGCCGGTCGATGCGGAGGTCTCGGTGGCGATGGCGCTGCCGGGCACGGGGGGGCCGCTCGAGGTCGGCGGCCGGGTCGTGCGGGTGGGCCATGGCGAGGGCGACGCCCACCGGGTGGCCATCCTCTTCACGAACGTGACCCCGGCCGCCGAGACCCGCATCGATTTCTTCATCGCCCAGCACGAGTAACGACGGCACGGAAATCACCCCGGGCGGTCCGTGAGGCGCATCACAAATCGCGCGGATTCGCCTGACCCTATACTGAGGTTGTGACGATGTTGAGGCGGGGCATGCGAGGGCGGGCGGGGGCGGTCCTGGCCGCCGCCCTCCTCCTGGGAGGGATGGGACGGGCGGGGGGGGAGGACCAGGTCCTCCGCTTCCCGAGCCGGACCGACCTGGTGGTGCTCTCCGCCATCGCCGTCGACCGCCACGGCCGGCCGGTCACCGACCTGCGGCGCACCGAGTTCTCGATCCGCGAGGACGGCCAGCCGCAGGCGATCCAGCACTTCTCCGAGGGCCGGGAGTCGCCGGCTCGCGTCCTGCTGCTGGTCGACGCCAGCGGCAGCATGAGCACGACGCCGCGCTCGTCCAGCCCCGTGATGGCGGCCCGGCAGCTCCTGTACGCGCTGGACCCGACGGACCAGATCGCGCTGGCCGGCTTCGACGACCACTACTTCGGGGTCGTGGCCTTCACCACCGATCACGCCCTGATCCTCCGCGGGTTCTCCGAGCTGCAGCCGTTCGGGTCCACGGCGCTCCACGACGCGCTTGGCCAGGCCGCCTCCGATCTCGCCACCCACGGCGAGGGCCGCCGGGCGGTGGTCGTGATCACGGACGGCGTCGACACCGCCAGCCACCGGTCGGCGGAGGACGTCATCGCCCGCTCGCGGGCCCTGGACGTACCGGTCTACGCGATCTCGGTGGTCTCTCCGCTGGACGATCCCGACTCGGGGCGGTTCACCGGGCGGCAGCGCCCGACCGCCGCCACCACCGGCAGCCGCGTGCTGGCCCGCTACGCCGAGATGTCGGGGGGCGCCGCCTTCGTGGTCAGCGAGTTCTCCGGCCTGAAGCAGGCCACCGACACCATCGTGGGCGAACTGAAGCACCAGTACCGCCTGGGATACGATCCGCCGCCCGGGCCCTTCCGGTTCCGGAGGGTCGAGGTCACCACCACACGCAGGGGCGTTTCGGTCAAGACGCGCAGCGGCTACGTGCCGCAGTCCTGAACCATCACCCGGGGCGCAGGCCCCGAGAGATTTGACGACAACGAATGGAGGTCCGATGAGGCCGATCATCCCGGTGTTCCTGATCGTCGGCGTGGCCGCCACCGGCTGCGCCACCAAGAAGTACGTGGGCAAGGAAGTGGGCGAGATCAACACCAAGGTCGAAAACCTCTCCGGGGAGGTCGAGAAGACGCAGGAGCGGGTCAAGCGCAACGAGGTCCGGATCGACGAGGTCAACCAAGCCGCGCAGACGGCCCAGGCCGGCGCCAACGAGGCCCGGGGCATCGGCCAGCAGGCCCTGACCCGGGCCACCGAGGCGGAGCGGGCGGCCAAGGGCAAGCTCATCTACACCGTGACCCTCTCCAACGACAAGGTGACCTTCCCCCTCAACAAGGCGAGGATCAGCGACGAGGCCAAGCAGATCGTCGACGGGGCGATCGTGCAGCTCAAGCAGGAGAACCGGGGGGTGTACTTCGAGATCGAGGGCCACACCGACTCCACCGGTCCCGAGGCCTACAACATGAAGCTCGGCGAGCAGAGAGCCGAAGCGGTGCGGAACTACATGCACGACGAGCTCGGCATCGCCCTCAACCGCATGGAAGTGATCTCCTACGGCGAGACCAAGCCGGTGGAGGACAACAAGACCCGGGAGCACCGGGCCCAGAACCGGCGCGTGGTGATCAAGGTCCTCGAGTAGGGAAAGTCGGAATAGCCGGGCCCCCGCCGCGGTATCTCGTCCGTGTGACGGCGGGGGCCTGGGGGCGGCGGGCGCCGTGGAGGATGCGGAGAGCGAGACTGGCCTGCTGGAGAAGGCCCGCGGGGGGAGCCTTCCTGCCTTCGAGGAGATCGTGCGGCGCTACCAGCGCCGGGTGTACGCCACCGCCTACCGGATCGTGCGGCGGCACGAGGTGGCCGACGACGTGGCCCAGGAAGCCTTCATCCGCGCCCACCGCAGCCTGGACCGCTTCGACGCCGCCCGCCCGTTCGGACCCTGGATCTGCCGCATCGCCGCCAACCTCGCCGTGAACCGACGCCCTCCGCGGCGGCCTCTCCGCTGCAGGGCGTGCTGGACTCGGAAGCGCGCGCGATGCTGGAGCGGGCCCTCCAGGACCTGCCGGCCGAGCAGCGGGCGGTCTTCTGCCTGAGGGTCTTCGAGGAGCTGTCCTATCGCGAGATCGCCGATGTCCTGGCGATCTCCATCGGCACGGTGATGAGCCGGCTCTCACGCGCGCGGGAGAAGCTGCGCGAAGCGCTGGCTCCCTACCTCGCGGCCGCCCGCCGCGCCGGGAGCGAGCCGTGAGCGCCCACGTGGAGGACCGCCTGTCCCCCTACCTCGACGGCGAGCTGAGCGCCGGCGAGCGCGACCGCGTCGAGTCCCATCTGCGCGGCTGCCCCTCGTGCGCGCGACACCTCGAGGAGCTGCGGGCGGTGGATGCCGCCGCCCGCGCCCTGCCCCTGGAGGCGCCGGCCGGCTACTTCGGGTCCTTCTCCGGGCGTCTGCGCGAGCGGCTCCCGCAGCGGCGGGCGCGGCGCTGGCCGGCCTGGGCGCTGGCGGCGGCGGCGGGCCTCGCCCTGGCCGTGCTGGTGCCCCTCAGCGCGCGGCGGGTCGTCTCGCCGGTGCCAGAAGCGGTGAAGACGGACGCGTTGCGCTCCTCGACCCCGACGACGCTGGTCGCGGCGAGCCCGGCCTTCGCCGAGCCCCCCCGCGTGCGCGCCAAGACCGCGGCGGAGCCGGGGGCCGCGCCGCCGGCGGGCGTCGCCACCCCCGTCCCGATGATGGCCTCCCGCGAGCAGCTCAAGAGCGGCCTGTACGCGCAGAAGCGTTCGGGCCCCTCGGCGCAGGAGCCGTCGTCGCAGGCCGCCGCCAACCAGGCGGCGCCGCCGGCGGCCCCGGCCGCCGGCCCGGCTCCAGCGTCCGTCTCCGGGGCGGCCGAGCGCTTGGAGGGGGCCGAAGAGAAGAACAAGGAAGGCCCGCTCCGCAAGATCCAGCGCGACGAGGCCAGCCGGGGGGTCCGGACCGACGCGCAGCTCATGCGGGCCGACGAAGACGTGGGCTACCAGTCCCTCCTCGTCCGGCAGGCCGGCTCGGTCGACGAGGCCCGCCGCCTCGCCGACGCGTGGAAGACCTTTGCTGAGACCCATCCGGCGAGCCCGCGGGCCGACGAGGCGCGGGTGCGGGCCATCGAGGCGCGGGGCCTGGCCTGGCGGCTCTCCCACGATCCGGCCGATCTCGACCGCGTCCGGCAGTCCGCTCGCGCCTACCTGGCCTCGTCGCGGGCCCCCCAGCGCGAGCGCGTGCGCGCGCTGCTCGAGACCCTCCCCGCTTCGGAACCCTGAGCGGCGCGTCAGGACGCGGGCTGCGGCGGCGGCGCCGGGGCCGCGGCGGGCGCGGCCAGGCGGCTGTGGCGGAAGCCGTACGAGAAATAGATCACGGCCCCCACGATCAGCCACCCGAAGAACCTCATCCACGAGGACGGCGGCAGGTAGTAGATGAGCCCGAGGCACGACACCACGCCGAGCGTCGGGATGAGGTAGGGGCCGAGGGGCACGCGGAACGGCCGCGGGCGCCCGGGGTCCTTGACGCGCAGGACCGTGATCCCGATGCACACGAGGATGAAGGCGAACAGGGTTCCGATGTTGGTGAGGTCCACCATGGCGTCGAGCGAGGTGAAGCTGGCGGTGACGCCGACGAAGAGGCCGGTGACGATCGTGGCCACGTGGGGGGTCCGGAAACGGGGATGCACCCGGGCGAAGACCTGGGGCAGCAGGCCGTCCCGGGCCATGGCGAAGAAGATCCGCGGCTGCCCGAGCTGGAAGACGAGCAGGACCGCGGTGTGGGCCACCACCGAGCCGAAGGCCACGATCCCCACCATCCAGGACGACATGCCCACGTGCTTCATGGCCAGGGTCAGCGGCTCCGCCTGCTCGGTGGCGAGCGTCGTCTTGAGGTCGCCGTAGGAGATCATGCCCGTGAACACCGCCGCTACCGCGATGTAGACCACCGTGCAGACGACGAGCGAGCCCATGATCCCGATCGGCATGTTGCGCTGCGGGTTGCGGGTCTCCTCGGCGGTGGTCGAGATGGCGTCGAAGCCGATGTAGGCGAAGAACACGATGGCCGCCCCCGCCGCGACGCCGCCGAAGCCGTTGGGGACGAAGGGGTGCCAGTTGGCGCTCTGCACGTGGTGGAGGCTCACGGTCAGGAAGAACCCCAGCACGACCAGCTTCACCGCCACCATCGCGAAGTTGAAGCGGGCCGACTCGCGGATCCCCCATACCAGCACCGCCGTGATGACCATGACGATCCCGAAGGCCAGCACGTTGAGCACGATGGGCACCCCGGCCACGTGGGGCGCCTGCTCCACCACCTCCGGCATCCGGGCCATCGCGGTGCCGTAGTCGATGGCCAGCCAGCGGGGGAAGTGGATGCCCATCGTCTCCAGCCAGGTGTGGAAGTAGTTGGCCCACGAGATGGCCACCCCGACGTTGCCGATGGCGTACTCGAGGATGAGGTCCCAGCCGATGATCCAGGCCACCAGCTCGCCGAGCGTGGCGTAGGCGTAGGTGTAGGCCGAGCCCGACACCGGCACCATGGCCGCGAACTCGGCGTAGCAGAACGCGGTCAAGGCGCACACGAACGCGGTCAGCACGAAGGACAACATCAAGGCCGGCCCGGCCCCCGGGCGCTGGACGTCGCCCGCGGCCGCGGTGCCGATGGTGGCGAAGATGCCCGCGCCGATGATGGCCCCGATGCCGAGCGCGATCAGGTTCAGCGGCCCCAGGGCGCGGCGGAGCTGGTGGCCCGCCTCCCTCGTCTCGGCGATCAGCTCGTCGAGGCTCTTGGTCTGGAAGAGCTGCCCCAGCGGCACGGCGCACATCATAGCCCGCTTGGCTACAATTGGGCTCGTCGCCGCTCGAGGAGGTTCCTCTGCTCGTCGTGATGCGTCAGGACGCCACCGCGGCCGACATCCGCGGGGTCGTGGAGGCCGTCGAGGCCCGTGGCTACCGGGCCCATCCCATTCCGGGGGCCCAGCGCACCGCCATCGGCATCACCGGGAACAAGGGCGCGGAGGAGGCGCCGGTCTTCGAGACGCTGCCCGGCGTGCTGGAGGTCATCCCGGTCACCCACGCGTACAAGCTGGTCTCCCGCGAGGTGAAGCCGGACGACTCGGTCGTACGGGTGGGCGGGGTGCCGGTGGGCGGGCCCGAGCTGGCGATCGTGGCCGGGCCGTGCGCGGTCGAGTCGCGCGAGCAGCTCCTCACCGTGGCCCGCGCGGTCAAGGCGGCCGGCGCGCAGCTGCTTCGCGGCGGGGCCTACAAGCCGCGCACCAGCCCCTACTCGTTCCAGGGTCTGGGCGAAGAGGGCCTGAAGCTGCTGGCCGAGGCCCGGGAGGCCACCGGGCTTCCCGTCGTCACCGAGGCGCTCGACTCCGAGAGCGTGGAGCTCGCCGAGCGCTACGCCGACGCCATCCAGATCGGCGCGCGCAACATGCAGAACTTCTCGCTGCTGAAGCGGGTGGGCCGCGCCCGCAAGCCGGTGGTCCTGAAGCGCGGCATGTCGGCCACGCTGGAGGAGTTCCTGATGTCGGCCGAGTACATCCTGGCCGAGGGCAACTACCAGGTGATCCTGTGCGAGCGGGGCGTGCGGACCTTCTCCGACTTCTCGCGCAACACGCTCGACCTCGCGGTGGTCCCCGCCGTCAAGCGCATGAGCCACCTGCCGATCCTGGTGGATCCCTCGCACGGCACCGGACGCCGGGAGAAGGTCGCGCCGCTGTCCCGGGCCGCGGCGGCGGTGGGGGCGGACGGGCTCATGATCGAGGTCCATCACGACCCCAACCGCGCCCTGTCCGACGGGCCGCAGTCGATCACGCCCGACATGTTCGAGGAGCTGATGCGCGAGCTCCGCCAGATCGCCCCGGTCATCGGCCGCCGGCTCTAGGCCAGGCGGCTTTGCTCTTGAACGCAGAGACCGCAGAGATCGCGCAGAGATCGCAGGGAACAAGGATGGAGCCACAGCTGCGAGCGGAGCGGGATTCACTCCCGCGGAGCGAGCGGGGGGTCTGGGGGTGCGCCGCTAGCACCCCCCAGCTCAATTAAGCCGGATGACCTTGCGCTCCAGCAGGCGGGCGAAGATCATGAGCGCGTCGTCCTCCGCCATCGGGCACAGCTTGAGGATCGAGCGCACGTCCCACTCGCCGTTGACGCGGGAGAGCACGAAGCCCTCCTGGGGGTCGAAGTTCTGCCGGGTGAGGGTGCTCATGTCCATGAGCAGGACCGGAACCTTGTCGAGCGGCACGCTGCGCAGGGCCCGGTCCCGGCTGCGCGACTCCATGACCGCGATGAGCCCCTTCTTGGCGTGCTGGTTCAGGCGGTCGATGGCGAGCACCTCTTCGTAGGCGCGCAGCGCGGCGTCGTAGCGCCGCTCCTTCAGCCGTTGGCCGGCCACGCTCAGCAGGTCCTTGATCGTGCCCACCAGGTCGGCGGCCGCGGCGGCCTCCTCGCCGAGCGAGTCCACCTGCACGAGCCCCCGGCCGTGCAGCCCGAACAGCACGGAGGCCGTCTCGAACTCCGGGCGGCGCAGCTCCAGGCTGATGGCGGCCAGGCTCTTGTCGAGGGACGCGAGCTTCAGCGCCTCGCGCTCCACCGGGTCGTCGGGCAGGTCGTGGCCGATCATCACCCGGAAGGTGACGCTCGTGGAGGGGAGCACGTCCTTCATTCGCTGCCACTCGTCGACGCGGCGGACACCTTCCAGGATCACCCCCGTGACGTCCAGGCCGATGAAGACGTTGATGTTCTCGGGCAGCTCTCCATCCTTGAACTCGAACTTGCCTTCCGGCCACAGGAACAGGTCGTAGACCGTCTCCTCGGCCTTGGCCTGGAGGCTCTTGCGCAGGTCCGCCTCCTTCAGCAGGCCGTCGCCGATGAGGATGGTGCCGAGCAGTCGTCCCTCCGTCTCCTGCTTGAGCAGGGCGCGGAAGAGCTGCTCCTCGGTGACCAGACGCTCCCGGATGAGGAACTGGCCCAGCGACTCGCGCGGGTCGTTGGACCACGAGGTGTGGATGACGCCGCCCCGGAAGACGATCCGCTTCTCGACCGAGCGGCGCTCCAGGTGCAGGGTGCCCGTCTTGTGTCCGGTCGAGATCCACTGCAGGATCTCGGGGAGGTCCATCGTCCGGAGGTTGCCGCTGAGGCCCATGGCGGGAGGGGCCGATCAGCCGGTCAGCCGCGTTCCCAGGAGAGGTCCCAGTACAGGTAGTCCCGCCAGCTCGCCGGCGCGCGGTGGATGCCGAAGCTCAAGGTCAGGTAGGGGAGCGCGGCCGGGCGGCGCGGCTTGCGCACGAGGTGGAAGCCGATCTCCTCCGGGGTGCTGTCGCCCTTCCGCCGGTTGCAGGCGATGCAGCAGGTCACGATGTTGTCCCAGCCCTTGTGACCGCCCCGGGCCACCGGGATCACGTGGTCGAAGGTGAGTTGGGAAGGGGACAGGCGGCGTCCGCAATACTGGCAGGTGTGGTCGTCGCGGGCGTAGACGTTGGCCCGGGAGAAGGGGACGTCGGCGAAGGGTCGTTTCATCCGGACGTGACGGAGCAGGCGGAGCACCGACGGCAGCTTCACCCGGACCGTGACGCCGCGGATCTCCCGATCGTAGACGGCGATGACCTCGACCTTCCCCTGGAAGAGGAGGGTCATGGCCTTCTGCCAGGAGATGATCCTCAGCGGCTCGTAGCTGGCGTTGAGGACCAGGGTCTGTTCCATGGCGGGGCCGACCAAAAATTGTGCGACGACCTCCGGGGGCTGTCAAGGCGCCGCCCCGCGGGGGCGGGGGTCAGGGCGAGGCGCGCGCCTCCTGGACGAGGCGCACGTACTCGCGCGCCTTCTCCGTGACCAGGCGGGCCTTGCCGTCCCGGATGGCCGCGGTGTCGACCAGGTCGGCCCCCACGCCGAGGGCCATCGAGCCGGCGCGGATGAAGTCGGCCGCCGTCTTCACGGAAACCCCGCCGGTGGGGATCATCTCCACCTGCGGCAGGGGCGCCTTCAGGGACTTGATGTAGCTGGCGCCGCCGACCGCGCCGCAGGGAAAGATCTTCACCACGTCGGCGCCGGCGGTCCAGGCCGCCATGACCTCGGTGGGCGTGAGGGCCCCCGGCATCACCGCGACCGAGTACCGGCGGCACAGCTCGATGGTGCCCCGGTCGAGGGCGGGGCTCACCACGAACCGGGCCCCGGCCAGGATGCAGGCGCGCGCGGTCTCGGCGTCGAGGACCGTCCCGGCGCCCAGGAGGACGTCGGCGCCGAAGCGGCGCCCGACCTGCTCGATCACCCCGATCGCGCCGGGCACGGTCATCGTGATCTCGAGCACCGGGACGCCGCCCTCGCGGATGGCCTCGACCACGCGCATGGCCTCGTCGGCCGACTGGGCGCGCACGACCGGCACCACCCCCACCTCGGCGATCCGTCGGATCACTTCCGGCTTGGTCATGTTCCGCTCGCGCGGAATGAATCCGCGCTCACTCCTCGAGCTGGGGGGACTCCCCGGTCCCCCCAGACCCCCCGCTCACCGCGCCACGCGGGCGCCGCCGCCCTTCATGACCCGCTCGACCTCGGCCATCGTGACCATGGTCGTGTCGCCGGGCGTCGTCATGGCCAGGGCGCCGTGGGCGGCCCCGCACTCGACCGCCCATTGCGGGCCCTTGCCGGCCAGGAGCCCGAAGATCAGGCCGGAGGCGAACGAGTCGCCGCCCCCCACCCGGTCGAGGATCTCGAGGCCCTCGCGGTTCGGGGCCCGGTAGACCTGGCCGCCGTGGTAACAGACCGCGCCCCAGTCGTTGACGGTGGCGGTGCGCGCGTTGCGGAGCGTGGTCGCCACCACGCGGAAGTTGGGGAACGTCCTCACCGCCTCCTCGATCATGCGGCGGAAGCTCTCCGGGTCCAGCGCGGAGAGCTCCTCGCCCACGCCCTCCACGTCGAAGCCGAGGGCGGCCGTGAAGTCCTCCTCGTTGCCGAGCATGACGTCCACCAGCGGCGCGAGCTGGCGGTTGACCTCCCGGGCCCGCTTCTGGCCGCCGATCGACTTCCAGAGCGACGGGCGGTAGTTGAGGTCGAAGGAGACAAGGGTACCGTGCCGGCGGGCGGACTCCATCGCCTCCTTCGCCACGAGCGGCGTCGTCTCGGAAAGGGCGGCGAAGATGCCGCCGGTGTGGAACCAGCGCGCGCCTTCCTTGCCGAACACGAGATCCCAGTCGATCTCGCCCGGCTTCAACTGGGACACGGCGGTGTGCCCGCGGTCGGAGCAGCCCGCCGCGGCCCGGACGCCGTAGCCGCGTTCGGTGAAGTTGAGCCCGTTGCGCGCCGTCCGGCCGACCCCGTCGTCCTTCACCCACCTGAGGTGCGACTGGTCGACGCCGCCCTGGAAGATGAGGTCCTGGACGAGCCGCCCCACCGCGTTGTCGACGAGGGCGGTGACGATGGCCGTCTCCAGGCCGAAGCAGCGCTTCAGGCCCCGGGCCACGTTGTACTCGCCGCCGCCCTCCCAGACCTGGAAGCGGCGCGTCGTGTGGATGCGCCCCGCGCCGGGGTCGAGCCGCAGCATCACCTCCCCCAGGCTGACCAGGTCCCAGCGGCACGCCGCCCGTTCCTTCGGCTTCAGCTCGGCCATGGCCGCGTGTAGTGTAGCGTATGACCATGAACGGGCGGCTCGTCCCGACGCTCATGCTGGCGGCGGCCACGCTGGCGCCCCCGACGCCGGGCCCGGCCCGGCGCCCGCCCAACCTGATCCTGGTCGTGGCCGACGACCTGGGCTGGGGCGATCTCGCCTGCTACGGCCACCCCACCATCCGCACCCCGCACCTGGACCGGATGGCCGGAGAGGGCCAGCGCTGGACCAGCTTCTACGCGGGGGCTCCGTACTGCACGCCGAGTCGCGCCGGGTTGCTGACGGGCCGGCTGCCCGTGCGCAGCGGCATGGCTTCGGAGGTCCGTACCGTCCTCTACGCCGACTCGAAAGGCGGCCTGCCCGCATCGGAGGTGACGATCGCCGAGCTGCTCAAGGGTCGCGGTTACGCCACGGCCCTGGTCGGCAAGTGGCACCTCGGCCATCTGCCCGCGTATCTGCCGCCGCGCCACGGCTTCGATCTCTACTTCGGCATCCCGTACTCGAACGACATGGACGCGAATCCGGACAGCCCCCCCACCCGCATCGAGCATCCGAAGAGCGAGTACTTCGACGTGCCGCTCCTTCGCGGCAGCCAGGTCGTCGAGCGGCCCGCCCAGCAGGCGACCCTCACCCGCCGCTACGTGGAGGAATCGATCCGGCTCATCCAGGCGAACCGCGACCGGCCCTTCTTCCTGTACCTGGCCCACACGATGCCCCACGTGCCGCTCTTCGCGGGGGAGGGATTCGCCGGCCGCAGCCCGCGCGGCCCCTACGGCGACGTGGTGGAGGAGATCGACTGGGGGATGGGACGGCTTTTCCAAACGCTGGCCGAGCTGGGCCTGGACCGGCGGACACTCGTGGTCTTCACCAGCGACAACGGCCCCTGGCGCGGCCAGCGCGCGCTGGGCGGCTCGGCCGGCCCGCTGCGCGACGGCAAGGGCACGACGTTTGAGGGCGGCGTGCGCGTCCCGGCCATCTTCTGGTGGCCGGGCACGGTAGCGCCGGGAGTGGTGCGCGAGATGGGGTCGTTCTTCGACGTGCTGCCGACGCTGGCCGCCCTGGCCGGCGCGCCGCTGCCGCCGGGGCGGGTGCTGGACGGCTACGACCTCTCCCCGGTGCTGCGCGGCGCCGGCCCGAGCCCGCGGCGGACCTACTTCTACTACCGCAGCGCGGCCCTCCAGGCCGTGCGCGAGGGCCGGTTCAAGCTGCATTTCTTCACGAGGCCGGACGGCAACGACGAGCCGCCGCGGCCGGTCGACCCGCCGTGGCTCTTCGACCTGGACCAGGATCCCGGCGAGCAGTACGACCTCGCCGCGGACCGGCCCGAGATCGTGGCTGCGCTGCGGCGCCTGGCCGACCAGCACCGGCGCGGCGTGCAGCGGGGGGAGGACCAGGTCGCCAAGCGTTGACCGGCGGGGAAGCGGCGCCTAGAATCGAGCGGTCTTGATACGGGCGCGGTTTGCCGTGTCGTTCGGCGACTCCCTGGACCTGGACCTCGTCTCGGGGGAGCAGGCCCCGCCTGCCACCGAGGCGGTGGTCGTCCCCCAGGACGTGCACCTCATCCTGGGCGAGCTGGCGACGATCGAGGACACCCGTGAGACCCCCGAGCAGGTGCTGGCCGCCTCGGCCCAGGACCGGCCCCGCCGCCCCGGATCCATCGTGGTGGCGCCGCCCAAGAAGGGGGCGCCCCTCACGCTGCAGGCCATCGTCTACGACTTCGGTAGCTCGCCCCCCGCCCGCGAGGCCCACGTCTTCGAGGCGCTGCTCGGCGCCTTCGAGGAGGCCAAGGCCCGCTGCATGAGCTGCCTGGCCGTGCAGCCCCTGGGCACTGCCCACGCCGGGCTGCCCCCCGCGCGCTTCCTGGCCCTGCTGGCCCAGGTCTGCTACTCGGCGGCCGAGCTGGGGACGAGCCTCCGCCGCGTCCACCTGCTCCTGCCCTCCCCGGAGGAGCTCTCGCGCTACGAGGCGCTGCTCTCCCAGGTGGTGGGCAAGAAGCCCCGTCCCGACCGATAGGCCCAAGCCGTTTAACGCAGAGGACGCAGAGAAAACAGAGAGGACGCGGAGACAGAAAGCATTTCCCGTCCGTCTCTGCGTTCTCGGGCTATGCTGGGAACTTCTCCGCGACCTCTGCGTTAAAAGGCAAGTTCGTTTGTCTGGCTTCTAGAGCACCAGCATCGCGTCGCCGTAGCTGTAGAAGCGGTAGGAGAGACGGACCGCCTCGGCGTAGGCTCCGAGCACGGCTTCCCGGCCGGCGAAGGCGGCCACCAGCATCAGCAGCGACGAGCGCGGCAGGTGGAAGTTGGTGAGAAGAGCGTCCACCGCGCGGAACGGGTGGCCGGGCAGGATGACGAGCGCCGTCGTGCCGTCTCCGGGCGCGACGGTGCCGTCGGGGCGGACCGCGCTTTCGAGGGCCCGCACGGTGGTCGTGCCCACCGCGACCACCCGCCCGCCGCGCGCCCGGGCGCGGTCCACCGCCGCGGCCGTCTCGGGTGGCACCCGATACGGCTCCGGCTCGATCCGGTGCTCTTCCGCCCGCCGCGACTTCACCGGCTGGAACGTTCCCGGCCCCACGTGCAGCACCAGCTCGGCGCGCTCGATCCTCCGCTCATCCAGCGCGGCCAGGAGGGCGGCCGTGAAGTGCAGGCCGGCGGTCGGCGCGGCGACGCTGCCGCTCTCGCGCGCGTAGACGGTCTGGTAGCGCTCGCGGTCGGCGGGTCGGTCGGGCCGGCGGATGTAGGGCGGCAGGGGCGTGTGGCCGCAGCGCTCGAGGGCGCCGTTGACGTCGCGGCGCCGGGACAGGAGCCGCACGCGGCGCGTCCCGTCCTCACGCAGGGCCTCCGACTCGATCACGACCGACAGGTCGTCGTCGATCGTGACCTTCTGGCCCGGTCGCAGGTGGCGTCCCGGTCGCACGAGGGCGTCCCAGCGCCCGCCGCCCTGGTCGCGCAGGAGCAGCACCTCGGCCTCGCCGCCGCTCGCGCGCCGGCCGAGGAGCCGTGCCGGGAAGACGCGGCTGCGGTTGACGACCAGCAGGTCCCCCGGCGCCAGCAGCGCCGGCAGCTCGCGGAACGCGTGGTGGGAGGTCGTTCCGCTCTTCCGGCCGAGCACCAGGAGCCGCGAGGCGTCGCGCTCGGGCAGCGGCTCCTGCGCGATGAGTCTCGGTGGCAGCTCGTAGTCGAAATCAGAGATGTCCACACCGGAAGACTACAAGCAGCTAGCGAGGGATTCACTCCCGAGCGAGCGACTGGGGGAGCGCGCGGGGGGTCGTTCACCCCCCGGGATTCTCGATCAGAACAGCTTTTTCTGGCCGGGGCCCGGCCCGCCGTCGGGGGCCGCGCGGTTGAAGTGCTCGTAGGCGCGCCGCGTCGCCACCCGCCCACGCGGCGTGCGGTCGATGAAGCCGATCTGCAGCAGGTAGGGCTCGTAGATGTCCTCGATCGCGTCGGCCTCCTCGCTAATGGAGGCCGCCAGCGCCCCCACTCCCACCGGCCCGCCCCCGAACTTGTCGATGATCGTGAGCAGGAGCTTGCGGTCCACCTCGTCGAAGCCGTGGGCATCCACCTCGAGCAGGGCGAGCGCGTCGTGCGCGACGCCGGCTGTGATCACGCCCTGCGCCCGCACCTGCGCGAAGTCCCGTACGCGCCGCAGCAGCCGGTTGGCGATGCGCGGCGTGCCGCGGCTGCGCCGGGCGAGCTCCCTCGCGCCCTCCGCCTCGAGCGGAACGCCGAGGATGCGGGCCGAACGCGTAACGATGAACTCGAGGTCCTTCTCGGAGTAGAAGTCGAGGCGATGGACGATGCCGAAGCGGCTGCGCAGCGGCGCGGTCAGCAACCCCGCCCGCGTGGTGGCGGCCACCAGCGTGAACGGCTTCAGTGGGATCTTCATGGATCGGGCGCCGGGTCCGCTGCCGATCATGAGGTCCAGCGTGTAGTCCTCGAGCGCGGGATAGAGGATCTCCTCCACCTTGGCGTCCAGGCGGTGGATCTCGTCGATGAAGAGCAGCTCCCGCGGCTGGAGGGCGGTGAGCAGCGCCGCGAGGTCGCCGGCCCGCTCGATGATGGGGCCGGCGGTGGCCTTGATCGCGGCCTTCAGCTCCGTGGCGATGACGTGGGCGAGCGACGTCTTGCCGACGCCGGGCGGTCCGAAGAGGAGGACGTGGTCGAGGGCCTCGCCCCGACTGCGGGCGGCCTCGATCGCCACCCGCAGGTTCGCCACCACCTGGGGCTGGCCCACGTACTCGTCCAGCGTGCGCGGCCTGAGCGACAGGTCGAAGCCGAGGTCGTCGTCGATGGGGCGGGCCGAGACGAGCCGGGGGTCGGCCACGGTCAGGCCTCAGCGTCCCGCCACGATCTGCAGGGCCCGCCGCAGCAGGTCCTCGAACCGGCCCGAGCCGTCTTCGCGCAGCGCGCGGTCCACCCCCCGCTCCACCTCGCCTCGCGAGTAGCCTAGATTGACGAGGGCCGAGAGCAGGTCCTCTTTCGGGCCGCCGGCGGTGGGCGCCGTCGGCGCCTCGTCGGCCACGACCACCGGCATCTTGTCCTTCAGCTCCACGATCAGCCGCTCCGCCGTCTTCTTGCCGACGCCGGGCACGCGCGTGAGGCGGGAGACGTCGCTGGTGCGCAGCGCGGACACGAGATCCGGCACTTCGATCCCCGAGAGGATGTTGACCGCGAGCCTGGGACCTACGCCGCCGACCGAGATGAGGCGCTCGAACATGTCCTGCTCGGCGCCGGTGAGGAAGCCGTAGAGGGCGAGCGTGTCCTCGCGCACGTGGGTGTAGGTGCGCAGCTCGACCTCGGCGCCGGGCTCGCCCAGGCGGTAGAAGGTGGAGACCGGGATCGAGACACGGTAGCCGACGCCGCCGACGTCGAGCACCGCCTCCTGGGGGCCCTTGCGGAGGATCCGGCCGCGCAGGTGCGCGATCACGAGGCGGGGACCGCCAGGCCGTGCAGGTGGGCGTGGCACAGGGCCACGGCCAGGGCGTCCGCGGCGTCGCCCGCCTCGCCGTCGCCGGGCAGGGCCAGCATGCGCGCCACCATGAAGGCGATCTGGCCCTTCTCCGCCTGCCCCTGGCCGGTCACCTGGAGCTTGACGGTGGCGGGAGGGAAAGCCTGCACCCGGAGGCCGGCCTCCGCCCCCGCCAGGAGGATGACGCCGCGGACGTGGCCGAGGACGAGGGCGGCCCGGGCGCTCTTGGCGTGGAAGAGGTCCTCCACGGCCAGGATGTCGGGCGCGAGGCGGGCGATGATCTCCGCCATCCCGGCGTGGATGTAGCGCAGGCGCGCGGGCAGCTGGTCACGGGGAGGCGGGGCGAGGACGCCCTTGTCGAGCAGGTGATGCCGGCGCCCGTCGCTCCGGATGGCCCCCCATCCGGTCCGCATCGACCCGGGGTCCACGCCGAGGATGACCATTCCGCCGCGGCGCGAGGCGGGATCCTAGCCCGCGGCCGCCGCCGCCTCCAGCTCCTTGTCCGAGATGTCGAAGTTGGCCCACACGTTCTGGACGTCGTCGCTCTCCTCGAGCGACTCGATGAGCTTGAGCATCTGCTGGGCCTTGACGCCTTCGAGGGGGACGCTGTTTTCGGCGTACTTGCCGATCTCCGACTGCTCGGGCTCGATCCCCGCCTTCTTCACCGCCTGGAGGACCGCCTCGTAGGCCCCGGGCGAGGTATAGACCTCCCACGCCTCGCCGGAGGAGACGATGTCGTCGGCGCCCGCATCCAGGGCGAGGTCCATGAGCTTCTCCTCCGACACCTTGTCCTGGGCGATCGCGATGTAGCCGCGCGGCTTGAACATGTAGGACACACTGCCCGCGGTGCCCAGGTTGCCGCCGTTCTTGGTGAAGATGTGTCGGATCTCGGAGACGGTGCGGTTGCGGTTGTCGGAGGTGCCCTCCACCAGGATGGCCACTCCGCCGGGGCCGTAGCCCTCGAGGGTGATGTCCTCGTAGGCCATGCCCTCCAGCTCGCCGGTCCCCTTCTGGATGGCGCGCTTGATGTTGTCGGCGGGCATGTTCACGGACTTGGCCTTCTCGACCGCGGTGCGCAAGCGGGGGTTCGAGTTGGGGTCACCACCGCCGAGGCGGGCGGCGATCGACATCTCGCGGATGATCTTGGTGAAGACCTTGCCCCGCTTGGCATCGAGGGCGCCCTTCTTGTGCTTGATGGAAGCCCACTTGGAATGTCCGGACATCGGAAGTCTCCTTCAGCCGTCTGGAGGATGCGAGTCTATCACCCGCCCGGGCAACAAAAAAGCCCCGACGCGGAGGCGTCGGGGCTTGCGGCAAACGGCGCGGGCAGCGAGCGCCGGATTCATTCCGGCGCGAGCGACTCGGGGGGAGCGCGAATGCGCGCGGGGAGGTGGCGTCTTGCGTCGGCACCCCCCCGATACTTCCGAATATGAAAAATCCCGGCAACGTCCTACTCTCCCACCAGGCTACCCTGGCAGTACCATCGGCGCTGGAGGGCTTAACGGCCGTGTTCGGAATGGGAACGGGTGTGACCCCTCCGCCATGGTCACCGGGATGAAGCTTGTCAAGGACGGCATGAGCAGCCGAAGATCCCTGGTCGAAGCGAGGGCAGGACACCGCACCGCCGTTTCAAACACTATAAACGTCATGGTCAAGCCTCACGACCGATTAGTACCCGTAAGCTGAGAGCATTACTGCTCTTGCACATCGGGCCTATCAACCTTGTCGTCTGCAAGGGGTCTTCAGGCAGGTTACCCTGCGGGAGACTTCATCTCGAGGCTGGCTTCACGCTTAGATGCTTTCAGCGTTTATCCGTGCCGGACGTAGCTACCCAGCTGTGCCCCTGACGGGACAACTGGTGCACTAGAGGTCCGT
>QHVM01000034.1:0-19663 GCA_003223555.1 Acidobacteriota bacterium
GCCATTCCAGGACGCGTTGGCCTTGAACTCGTTCACCACGTTCGAGCGCACCGTCCAGGTGTGGGAGAGCTGGATGTTGCGGCCGGGCCGCCGCCGGTTCGTCGGGGACGTCGGGAGCGGGTTCGCCGAGTCCGTGGGCGACCCGATGAAGGTGCCGTAGGGATCGTTGAGGTTGTAGTTGTCGAGGATCACCCGCGCGGTCAGGCGGTGGGCCTGCGACGCCTGGTAATCGAGGCGGAGCAGGTCCTGCCGCCAGTCGAACGGGTTCTCGGCCTGGAAGAGCGAGTTGTTGGAGATGGCCCGGTCGGTATAGGAGCTGGCGATCTGCTCCATCGCGGTGTAGACGTTGGCGATCGCGCGGCCGTCGGGGGTGATCCGGCCCGCCGGGATGACGTTGCCCGGGAACGGTTGCCCGGTGAGGGGGTCGCGAATCAAGGTCGAGAGCGCGCTGAAGTCGCCGTTGCGCATGGCCCGCGTGGGCAGCGTCCGCAAGGCGGGGGTCGTGAAGCGCCGGATCTTCTTCCACTCCTCGCCCGCGAAGAAGAAGAGCTTGTTCTTCTGGATCGGGCCGCCCAGGCTCCAGCCGAAGTCGTTGTAGCGCAGGCGGGACTTGGCGACCCCGCGTGAGTTGTTGAAGAAGTCGTTCGCATCGAGGTTGTCGTTCCGCCCGTACTCGAAGGCGCTTCCCTTGAAGTCGTTGCTGCCGCTGCGGGTGACCACGTTGATGTTGGCCCCCGAGTTGCGCCCGTACTCGGCCGAGAAGTTGGCGGTCTTGATCGC
The DNA here is from genome assembly GCA_003223555.1 of Acidobacteriota bacterium. Taxonomy (GTDB): domain Bacteria; phylum Acidobacteriota; class Vicinamibacteria; order Fen-336; family Fen-336; genus AA32. Next base: position 781 of record QHVM01000034.1, read on the forward strand.
GACCTCCTCGATGAAGTCGATCCCCACGTTGCTGATCTGGCTGTTGTTGCTGCCGGAGTCCATGTTGAATCCGCCGTCCACCGTGAGCAGGCTGGCGTTGGTCCGGCTGCCGTTGACCGTCGTGTTGATGCCGAGGCCGGTCATGATGTCGAGGGCGCTGATGTTCGCGTCCTGCAGGGGCGAGCCGGGGATGAGCGAGGCGAGCTGCAGGTAGTTGCGGCCGTTGAGGGCGAGGTTCTGCACCTGCTCGCGGTCGACGACGCGGGCGACCTCGCCCGAGACCGTGTTCACCTTCTCGCCGGCGACCGTGACCTCCACGACCTCGGTGATGCCGCCCACCGCGAGGGCGAAGTCGGCGGTGAGGCGTCCGTCCGCCACCAGCACATAGCCGGTCTTGACCGCCTTCTTGAAGCCGGACAGTTCCGCGCTGACGTCGTAGGTGCCGACGGGCAGGCTGACGAAGACGTAGGCGCCCGAGCCGTCGGTGGTGGTCGTCCGGTTGAGCCCGGTGCCCTGCTGGCTGACGCTGACCGTGACGCCGGGCAGGACCGCGCCCGACGAATCGGCGACGGTGCCCGAGATGCGGCCCGTGCTGGTCTGGGCGCGCAGGTCGGCGGCCCCCAGCGCCAGCAATGGAAGCAGGAACGCGAGCCTTCTCAACGCGGCTTTGTTCATCGGAGGCCTCCTTCGCTTGGACATCGCGCCTCTTTTCTCAGGCAGCCAGCAGGACGGCTTCCCCGGGGATTAGCAACGTGCGGGCACAATATCCCCCCAATGGCCGGCGTGTCAACAGGAAATCGTTGAAGGCAAGCCCCGCGCAACGGCCACCTTTTTCCCGCCGGCAACCCTCTATCTCTCTTGAAACACGCATACTCCTGTGATGATGGAAAGTTGGCTCCTGAGCGAGGGCCTATCTGAAGCATTGACAACCGCTGCGCCTGATCGCTAGCATTTGCACCAACGAGGTTCACCAATGAAGCGACTCCACCCCCGGCACCTCAAGGTGGCCACCCGGAAGACGCCCCGGGCGATCAACCGCGAGATCGTGCTGAACCTCCTTCGCTCCCATCGCGCCGTCTCCCGGGCGGATCTCGCGCGCCTGCTCGGCATGCAGCGCAGCGCCGCCGGGCGGATCGTGAGCGACCTCATCGAGCGGGGCCTCGTGCGGGAGGGCGCGACCGGGGCGGCCGACCGCGGGCGAAAGCCGACCCTGCTCCACCTCGACTCGAGGGGACGATGCGCGGTGGCCGTGGACGTGCGCCTCACGCGGACCTACATCGTCCTGACGGACCTCGTCGGGCAGGAGCTGACCCCCGTGCGGAGCTTCGCGACCGACGGCGAGCCGCAGAAGTTCGCCGCTCATCTCGTCGGGGAGATCCGCCGCCTCCTGGCCGAGCACCCGGACACCGGCCGCTGTCTCGGCGTGGGGATCGCCTTTCCCGGCGTGGTCGACCGCTCGGGGAGCGTCGTCGTGCGCGCTCCCGCCCTGGGCTGGCGGGACGTGCGCCTGCGGGACCCGCTGGCCGCGGGGCTGGGCCTGCCGGTCGAGATGGAGAACGCGGCCAAGGCGTGCGCCCTGGCGCTCATCTGGAGCGCCCGCGGCGACGAGCCCCCCGGAGACCTCGTCTTCGTGAGCGTCTCCGACGGCGTCGGGGTCGGGCTGGTGATCGGGGGCGAGGTCCTGCGCGGCCGCAACAACACGGCCGGCGAGTTCGGACACCTGCCTCTCAGCATCGACGGTCCGCGCTGCGCGTGCGGAGCCCAGGGCTGCTGGGAGGCGTACGTGTCCAACCTCGCCACCCTGTCCCGCTACGTCGGCAACTCCCGGCCGCCCCGCCCGCCGCTCCCGGCCGACGTGGCCCGGGTCACCGTCGAGGAGGTCATCGCCCGCGCGCGCCGGGGGGACGTCAAGGCCGTGACGGCGCTCTTGTCGACGGCGCGCTACTTCGGGATCGGCCTGGCGTCCATCGTGAACGCGCTCGATCCCGCCCGCATCTACATCGGAGGCGAGATCACGGCCGCCTGGGACCTCATCGAGCCGACCGTCCGGGACGGCCTCGCCGAGCACGTCCTGGTGTCGGCCGCCGAGACGGAGATCGTCCCCGTCGCGGCCGAGGAGCACCCTCGGCTCCGGGGCGCGTCCGCCCTCGTGGGCGCCTCCGTGTTCGCGGGGGCCAGCGTCGCCTGAGGGGCGCCGCGGCGGCGCGGTGGACCGCAGCAGTGCAGAACCTGGCCTTGCCCCGGAGATCGTTGCTCCCGCTTCGGCGCCGTGAGATGGCGGACGGTCTTCGCCATGGAAATCATAGCGGCGGGACCCGGCCCGGCGGGGGAGCCCGGGCACGTTTCCGGGTTCAGATGGTGGGCGGGGCCGGAACGGCCTGGACGTAGGCGGTGTAGGAGGAGAGCGCTCCCTGGTTGTGCTGCCGGACGAGAGACTCGAGGGTGGGAAGGTCCCGGGACTTGATGGCGGCGAGCAGGGCATGATGCTCCTGCTGGGCCTGTTCCGCCCGGTGGACGAGCACCCCGCTGAAGTAATAGCGGCGCACGCGGTCCCAGCGGTCGAGCGCCCGCTCCATCATCTCCTGGAGCATCGGCATGCCGGTCAGGCGGGCGATCGTGGCGTGGAAGCGGTTGTTCAGGTCCGCCCACTGTTCGGGCTGGCCCCCCGCCAGCGCGCGGTCCATCGCGTCGACGATGCCTCGGAGCACCTCCAGGTCGCTCGCGGCCGCCCGCTGGGCGGCGCTGCGGGTGGCCACGATCTCCAGGCCCTCCATGACCGTGAAGACCTCCACGATCGACTCCCGGGAGATGGGAGCCACCGTGGCCCCGACGTGGGGCACGTTCACCGCCAGGCCCTCCGACTGCAGGAGCTGGAGGGCCTCCCGCACCGGGATGGCGCTGACCGAGAGCTGGCGCGCGAGGTCGTCGATCACCAGGCGGTCGCCCGGAGGCAGCTCGCACCGGATGATGGCGTCGCGCAGCGTCCGGTAGACGAACTCCTGCTTGGTGCGATGACGCGTGTCCCGGGAGGCGGCCAGAGGCATCCTCTCCCCCTTCACACGGTGAGGCGCGTCTTCTTCTCCACCGCCTCGTTGGCGCGGATGCACGCCTTGGCCGACCCCACCGCGCGCTCCGGCCCGCCGGCGAGGGGCTTGCCCGTGCGGACCGCCGCGCAGAACCCCGAGACCTCGAGCCGGTAGGCGGCCACCCGCTCGATCCTCTCCGGCGCACCGGGCCGGGCCGCTCCGGCCGCTTCCGCCGACCGGCTCTCGGAGGCCTCCAGCGCGGGGCCGGCGCCCTTCGGGGTGACGTCGACGGTGGTCGGGCGGGCGGCGCCTCCCTCGTCGAAGAGGTAGGCCTCCGTCTCGCCCCGGAGGATCAGCGTCGCCTTGGTCCCATAGAAGGCTTCATAGTAGTGGTCGTAAGCGTTGGACTCGATCGAGGTGAAGACCGCCGTCCGCCCGTGCGGGTACTCGAAGAGGGTGTAGACGTGGTCGTAGACCTCGCGGCCTCCCTCCGGGAAGCGGTAGACCCCGCCGGAGGACAGCACGGCCTGCGGCTCCGCGCCGAAGAACCAGTTGACGATGTTCACCTGGTGGCTGGCCAGCTCCGCGTAGAGGCCCTTCGAGTACTTCCAGAAGAGGCGCCAGTTGAGCAGGTGGTCGAAGTCGGGATAGCCCCACTTCGACGGGTCGTAGTCGGGAGAGGGCGGCTGCCCCTGGCGCCGCCACGTGCCGTTGCGGTGCCATACGATGCGCGCGTGATAGACGTCGCCGAGCTGGCCGGCCCGCACGATGCCCTCGTAGGCGGCCTGGTACATCGGGTTGTAGTTCCGCTGGTAGCCGATCTCGAGCAGCCGCCCGCTCTTGCGCTTCGCCTCCAGCATGCGCTGGCAGCCCGCCTCGTCCCAGGCCATCATCTTCTCGCACAGGACGTGCTTGCCCGCCTCCAGGCAGCCGGAGGCGATGTCCGCGTGCATCCACAACGGGGGGGCCATCACCACCGCCTCGAGGCTCTCCTTCTCGAGCATGTCCTTCCACTCGACGTAGTGCCGCGCCGGCGGCTGCCCTTTCTTGGCCAGGATCTCGTCGGCCTTGGCGAGCGAAGCGGGGTTGATGTCGCAGAAGGCGACGACCTGCGCGTAGGCGGGATCGGTCTGCTCGAGCAGCACACGTCCCTGGCTCCCCGGCGCGATGAAGCCCACCTTGACCGGGCCGCCCTTCACCGGTCCCTTGAAGGCGGCGCCGGCGGCGAGGGCGGCGAGGGCGGGGGTGCCGGCCAGGGCCTTCAGGAAGTTCCGCCGGCCCAGCTCCTGTTGCTCCGGGGTAAGGTTCATGAAGCGGCCTCCTCGGCGCGGACGGCGCGCGCCCGCGGCGGGCGGCGCAGGCGGTCGAGGCCGGCCAGGCGCCCGGTGCCGAAGACCAGCAGCACCACGACCGCCCCCGCCTCGATCAGGTTCTTGTTGACGAACAGGTACGCGCCTTCGGCGCTCGGCTGCGGGACGCCTGCGCTGGGGATCGCCGAGACGTAGAAGAGGGCCAGGAGCGCGAGGGCTCCGATGCACGCGGCCTCGGTGAAGAGGCCGACGATGAGGCCGAGCCCGACCACGACCAGGGCCACGGACACGGCCTGGTCGACGGCGCCGAGCCAGGACGAATCGGCCAGGCGGTGGAAGAGGCCGGCGAACGGGCCGCTGGCGGCGTGCAGGTAACCACTCGAGCTCCACGCCGCGAGCGGGGCGCCGGCGCGGCTCCAGGCCGGCCGCCACAGCTTGAAGTACCCCTCGTAGAGGAAGTGCCAGCCGATCAGCGTGCGCAGGAGCACGAGGCTCACCTGCTGAGCGGGGGAGAGCACCGCCTCGAGGTCTCTCACACGCCCTCCAGCACCGCGCCCGGGCATTCGCCGAAGACCTGCGGCCGCTCCGAGCCGTCGTCCGGCGTGACGATGGCCAGCACGCCGCGATGGGCGGAGCAGTAGCGGCGGGCCAGCTCGGCGCCGCCGATGAGGAACGCGGTGGAAAGCGCGTCGGCGACCGCCGCCTCGCCCGTGACGACGCTCGCGCTCAGCCCGCCGGCGGCCGGCCAGCCCGAGCGCGGGTCGAGGACGTGGCCGTAGCGCGTCCCCCCGACCTCGACGAACTGCTCTCCCGCCCCGCTCGTCCCCAGCGCCGCGTCGCCCAGACGCAGGCGCGCCAGCCGCTGCCTCGCGCGCCGGGGGCGGAGGTCGACGACCCATCCGCCGGCGCGGCCGCCGAGGGCGAGGACGCTGCTGCCGCCCGCCGACAGCAGGGCATGGCTCACGCCCCGGCCCCGGAGCAGCGTGCCCACCCGGTCGAGGGCATATCCCTTGCCGATCGCGCCGAGATTCAGCTCCATGCCCGGCCGGCGGAAGCGGACCGTGCGCCGCTCTTCGTCCAGCTCCACGCCGTCCATCCCGACGGCGGCCCGGGCGGCTGCGATCTCGTGGGCGGCAGGCAGGCGGCCCTCGCGCCGCAGGAAGCCCCAGCAGCGGCTGAGCGGGGTGGTGGTGATGTCGAACGCGCCCGCGGTCCTCGCGTGAAGCTCGCGACAGAGCCGCAGGAGGCCGAGGAGCGCGTCGTCCACGCCCACCGCCTCCTGGCCCGCGATGCGGTTCACGCGGGCGAGGTCGCTCGTCTCGCGGAAGACGGTCAGGGCGGACTCGATGCGGTCGATCTCGTCGAGCGCTTCCCGGGCCGCCGGGACCTGAGCGCGATCCTCGCCCGACAGCGTCACCTCGAACCGGCACGCCATCGCCGGCCGGTGCACGCGGATCCAATGCCCGTCTCCCGCCGGCCGGGCGGTGAACTCGAGCGCCAGCAACTCGCGTCGGCTCCAGCGGCGCAGGGAACCCCCTGCCCCCTTAGCCCCGGGCAAGGCCTGCTCGAAGCTGCTCACATCCTCTCCTTAATTAAAGAAGGCGGAAAGCCGCCGTATATCATATATGACGATCCGAGTCGATTGTCTGCTCGCTGATCCACGCCCAATCAGGGCAAGAGCCAAACGCTGCGAGCGGAGGCGAATTCACTTCCCTCGAGACCGCGAAGCGGACGCGCGCTCAACGCGTGGAATCCCACCACTTTGACAGGTTCTTGTCCGGGGCGCGGGGACGCTCGGCGTAATGCGAGGTGTCGTTGAAGAGCATCAGCCGGGCGCGGACCGGGTCCTTGAAGTCCACCACGTTGAGGCAGGCGGGGGACTGGTCGAGGCGGTCCCGGTAACCGCGGGCGTCGAAGCCGAGCAGGCTGCTGAGGACCAGGCGCAGCGTCGCCTTGTGTGAGACGACGAGGACCCGCGCCTCCGGGTGCGCGACCACCAGCTCGCGGACGACCGGCAGGGCGCGAGCGAGCACCCCCACGCCCGACTCGCCGTCCTGGGGGGAGAACGTGAAGGGGTCCGCCTCCCACGCCGCATACTCGTCGGGATAGCGCTCTTCCACCTCGCGCCGGGTCAATCCTTCCCAGCGCCCGTGGCTGATCTCGCGCAGGCCGTCCCGGTGCAGGGGAGCGAGGCCGTGCGGCCGCGCGAGGATCGTCGCCGTCTCCACCGTCCGGCTCAGCGGGCTGCAGTAGACGGCCTTGACGTCCTCGCCCGCCAGCCGCTCGGCGAGGCGCTCGACCTGGCGGCGGCCTTCGTCGGAGAGGTCGACCCCTGTCGCGCCCGAGAAGCGGTCCTCGGCGGTGAGCTGGGTCGCGCCGTGCCGGACGAGGTAGAGGCGGGTGGCCATCGGCTCAGGACGGCTTCTCGGCGCCTCCCCTGGGGGACGCCGAGACCTGGGGCGCGGACTCGTCGGCGTTCCAGAGGCGCAGCCCGCCCAGGATCGCGTGGGCGTTCGTGCCCAGCCGCACGCCTCGCGGCACGCTCGTGAGCTTCTTGGTGTTCCCGCCGCCCAGCATCACGTAGTCCGCCTGCAAGCCGTGCTTCAGCAGCTCCACCACGTTCTCCACGTGCCGCTGCCATCTCTTGCGTCCCATGCGCTTCAGGCCCCGCAGGCCGAGATAGTCCTCGTACGTGCGGTTCTTGCGGTAGGGCAGGTGGGCCAGCTCCAGCGGCTCCAGCGCGCCGTCACCCACGAAGGCGGAGCCGAGGCCGGTGCCGAGGCCGAGGTAGAGCATGCGGCCGCCCTGGTAGCTTCCCAGGGCCTGCATGGCGGCATCGTTGACCACCTTCACCGGCTTGCCGAAGGCCTTCTTGTAGTCGAAGCGCATCCAGCCGGCGCCGAGGTTGTGCGGCTCCACGGCGGGCCGGCCGTTGACCACCGGGCCCGGGTAGCCGATGGAGACCACGTCGTAGTCCTGGCCCGCGACGGCCTTCTTCACCTCGTCGGCCATGCGGGTGGCGGTCATGTCGGGTCCGGAGGGGATCTTGATCACGTCGCCTTTCCCCCCGATGCTCGCCTTGATGTTGGTCCCCCCGACGTCGACGACCAGCACCTTCATTGCGGCGTGTTCCATCCTCCCACCTCGGCCACCAGGCGGTCGGCCTGGGGCGGACCCCAGCTTCCCGGCTCGTACTCGTACATCGGGCTCGGCCCGTGGATGACGGGATCGACGATCGCCCATGCCGCCTCCACCACGTCCTGCCGCGCGAAGAGCGTGGCGTCGCCGACCATCGCGTCGCCGAGCAGCCGCTCGTACGCGTCCATGCGGCCGTCCTTGCCCTGCTCGGGCTCCTCCACGACCGACAGCTCGACCGGCTCGCCCCGCATGCCCTCGCCGGGCCGCTTGGCGCGGGCCCCGACGGCGATCACCACCTGCGGGCTCAGGCGGAAGCGGACGTAATTGCCCACCGAGGGCGTGGGCTCGTGGAAGACGACCGGAGGCGGGTTCTTCAGCTCGACGTTGACTTCGGTGCAGGTCATCTTCAGGCTCTTGCCGGCGCGGACGAAGAAGGGCACGCCCTCCCAGCGCCAGGAGTCGACCCAGAGCCGCACGGCCGCGTAGGTCGCCATGTAGGAGTCCCTGGCCACCCCCGGCTCGTCCCGGTAGCCGCGGAACTGGCCGCGCACCATGTCGGCGACGCTGAGCGGGCGGACGGTCCGCAGCACCTTGGCCTGCTCGTCGCGGATGGCCTCGTGGTAGGTGCTGGAAGGGGCCTCCATGGCCAGGTAGCTGACGATCTGCAGGAGGTGGTTCTGGATCACGTCGCGGACGACCCCGGTCTCGTCGTAGAACTTGCCCCGCCCCTTCACCCCGAAGCTCTCGGCCATCGTGATCTGCACGTTCTCGACGTAATGGCGGTTGAAGACCGGCTCCAGGAAGGCGTTGGCGAAGCGGAAGTAGAGGATGTTCTGCACCGCCTCCTTGCCGAGGTAATGGTCGATGCGGAAGATGGCCTCCTCCGGGAAGACCTTGCGCAGGATGCCGTTCAGGGTCTTGGCCGACTCCAGGTCGCGACCGAAGGGCTTCTCGAGGATCACGCGCGCCTGCTCGGCCAGCCCCGCCTGGCCCAGGTGCTCCACGACCACGGCGAACATGCTCGGCGGGATGGCCAGGTAGTGAGCGGGTCTCCGGGCGCGCTCCAGCTCCGCCTTCAGCTTCACGAACGTCGCCGCATCGGCGTAGTCACCGTCGACGTAGCGGAGCAGCGCGGCCAGCTTGGGGAACGCCTCGGGGTCCAGCCCGCCGCCGCACTCCGCCACGCTGGCCCGGGCCCGCTCGACGAGCTGCTCGCGGCTCCAGCCCGACTTGGCCACTCCGACCACCGGCACGTCGAGCCGGCCGCGGCCGACGAGCGCCTGCAGGGCGGGGAAGATCTTCTTGTAGGCCAGGTCGCCGGTGGCGCCGAAGAACACCAGAGCGTCCGAGCGCGGCCGCTCGTCGCTCACTTCTTCTCCACGTGCCCGCCGAAGCCGAAGCGCATCGCGGAGAGCACGCGGTTCTGGAAGTCGGCCTCGCCCCGGGAGGCGAAGCGCTCGAAGAGGGCGGCCGTGAGCACGTGGGCGGGCACCCCCTCGTCATTGGCGGCCGCGATCGTCCAGCGTCCCTCGCCCGAGTCGGCCACCCGGCCGCCGAAGCCCTGGAGGCGGCCGTCCTTGACGAAGGCCGCGGCGGTGAGGTCGAGGAGCCACGAGGCCACGACGCTGCCGCGCCGCCAGACCTCGGTGATGTCCGCGATGTCGAAGTCGTACTGGTAGTGCTCCGGGTTGCGCAGCGGGGTCGTCTCGGCGTCCTTCTCGTGGTCGCGCTTGCCGACGTTGGCCTTCTCGAGGATGTTCAGCCCCTCCGCGTAGGCGGCCATGAGGCCGTACTCGATCCCGTTGTGGACCATCTTCACGAAGTGGCCGGCCCCGCTGGGGCCGCAGTGGAGGTAGCCGTTCTCGGCCGTGCCGCCCTTGTCCTCCCGGTCGGCCGTGCGCGGGATGTCCCCGCGGCCCGGCGCGAGGGTGGCGAAGATCGGGCCGAGCCGCTTCACGACCTCGGCCTCTCCCCCGATCATCAGGCAGTAGCCGCGCTCCAGGCCCCACACGCCGCCGCTCGTGCCCATGTCGACGTAGTGGAGTCCCTTGGCGCCGAGCCGCTTCGCCCGCGCGATATCGTCGTGGTAATGCGAGTTGCCTCCGTCGATGATGGTGTCGTCCTTCTCGAGCAGCGCCGCCAGCTCTTCGATGGACGCGTCGACGTAGGCCGCGGGCACCATCAGGCACAGCGCGCGCGGCTTGTCGAGCTTCTTCACGAACTCGGAGAGGGAAGCGGCGCCGGCCGCGCCGTCCTTGACGAGGGCGGACACGGCCTCGGGCGAGCGGTCGTACACCACGCACTTGTGGCCGCCCCGCATCAGCCGCCGGACCATGCCCGCGCCCATGCGCCCCAGACCGATCATGCCGAACTGCATATATGCATTCCTTTGTCTATTCATGCTTGCCGTGGTCGGCGCTCGGGTCGCCCTGCGCGGGGGACGCTCGCTCGGGCTTCAAAAGGAGCGCGTGTCTTTTCTCGCTCGCTCGACGGTCGGGCCCGCCCCGACCGTCCATGCACCGACCGACGCCCCCGCTCCGGGCAACCCGAGCGCCGGCCGTTGCCGTGACTCTCGTCTCCGTTCTCTGCGGCCTCTGCGTTCAAGGGCAACGTGCTCACGCAAGCGCCTTTTCGATGGCGGCGTCCAGCATCCGCAGGCCGCCGGCCACGTCCGGGCCGAGGTGGACGCGGAGGGCGCGGCGGCCGCGCTCGGCCAGCACCTGGAAGTCGCCCCGCGCCTGGGCGGCCTTGACGAGGCCGAACGTGTACCTCTGGCCCGGCACCGGCAGGTCCTGGGCGTCGTCGCAGGTCACCTGCAGGAACACGCCCCGGTTCGGGCCGCCCTTGTAGGCCTGGCCGGTCGAGTGCAGGAAGCGCGGGCCGAAGCCGAGACAGGTGGCCACGCGCTTCCGGTCTCGCACGCGATGGCGGGCCGACTGCAGCGCCTCCTCGTGGCTGGCGGTCATCGGCACGTAGGCCAGGAGGGCGAAGTAGTCTCCCGCGCCCAGCCGCCCGAGATGGGCCATCAGGTACGCGCCGAGCGAGGCCGCGCCGGCGGCCTTCCGGAGCGCCTCCACGTTGCCCGGGTCCGCGAAGAGCTGGACTCCCTCGCCCTCGAAGAACGGCGCTTCCGAGGGCAGCTTGCCGGTCTTCTCGTACTCGGAGGTCAGCGCCTTCGTCGCCACCTTGCTCGCCTCCACGTCGGGCTGGTTGAAGGGATTGATGCCGATGACCGCGCCCGCGATGGCGGTCGCGACCTCCCAGCGCACGAACTCCTCGGCCAGGTCGTACTTCGTGGCCACGTGGATGCGCACCACCGGCCGGCCGGCCTTCTCGAGGACCTCGACGGCCGCGTCCTGGGCGGCGTCGGGCGCCTCGTCGAGACGGAGGTAGGTGAAGAGCCGGTCATCCCCGTAGGCCGACGGCGGCGCGAGCCGCTCCCGGTCGACCGGGATGATGCCCTTGCCCTCCTTGCCGGTCGACTCGGCGATCAGCTGTTCGAGCCACGCGCCGAGGTCATGGATGCCCGGGGAGGTCGTGATCGTCAGCTTGTCGATCCCCTTCGTGGCCGCCACGCCCAGGATCGTGCCCAGCACGAGGCCCGGGTTCTCCCCGGCGGGAACGCCCGGGGCGCAGGCGTGCAGCATCCTCTCGGCCTCGTCGAGCAGGCGTTCGCAGTCGAGTCCCATCACCGCCGCCGGGACCATCCCGAAGTTGGAGAGGGCCGAGTAGCGGCCGCCGATGCTCTTCACGCCGGGCAGGACGTGACGGAAGCCGCCCGCCCGGGCCTCCTTCTCCAGGCTCGAGCCCGGGTCGGTCACCGCCACGAAGCGGCTGCCGGCGCGCTCGGCGCCCAGCGCCTGCTGGACGCGGTCGAAGAAGTACGCCTTGAAGATGTTGGGCTCCAGGGTCGAGCCGGACTTGCTGGAGACGATGAAGAGGGTCTTCTCGAGGTCGATCGCGCCCTCGCGGGCCCTGATCTGGGCCGGATCGGTCGAGTCGAGGACGAGCAGCTCGGGCGAGCGGGGCACCTTGCCGAAGGTCTCCTTCCACACCTCGGGACACAGGCTCGATCCCCCCATGCCGAGCAGCAGGGCGTGGGTGAAGCCCTCCCGGCGCGCTTCGTCCCGGATGCGGTCGAGCGAGGCCACGTCGTCGATCTGTGGTTCCACGACGCCGATCCAGCCGATCCAGCTCGCCTCGTCGGTCCCTGTCCACAGCGACGCGTCGCCCGCCCACAGCCGCCGGGTGCCTCCCTGGGCGTCCCACTCCTTGAGCCTCCCGGCGACCTCGCCGGCGAGCGGGGCGGGGAGGGCGTAGCTCTGGCCGTTGATGCGGGCCTGGTTGGCCTCGCGGCAGCGGCGTTCCACCGCCTTCAGCAGCCTGGTGAACGGCTCCACGAACTTCTTGAGGCCGTCGGCCAGCAGATCGCCGGTCACCTCGCGCAGCGAGATGCCGGCCTTGTCGAGGTCGTCGAGCGTGTCCATGGCCTCGGTGAGGTCCGTCTCGAGGCTGGGCCGCGGGCGGCCGTGATCGCGGAAGGCGGCCAGGGTCTCGGGCGGGACGGTGTTCACGGTATCGGGGCCGATCAGCTCCTCGACGTAGAGCACGTCCGGGTAGCGCGGGTTCTTGGTCCCCGTGCTGGCCCACAGCACGCGCTGGGTCTGGGCGCCCTTGGCCGCGAGGGCCTGCCAGCGCGGGCCGGCGAAGATCTTCTTGTAGCTCTGGTAGGCGAGCTTCGCGTTGGCGATCGCCACCTTGCCCATCAGCCCTTCCAGCCGCGCCCTCTCCGTGCCGCCGGCGGTCTTGAGCTTCGCCTCGATCAGCGAGTCCACCAGGGTGTCGATGCGGCTCACGAAGAAGCTGGCCACGCTGGCCACGTGGCGCAGGTCCTGGCCGCGGCCGGCTCGGGCCTCCAGTCCCGCGATGAACGCTTGGGCGACCGCTTCGTACGCCTCGCGCGCGAAGAGCAGCGTCACGTTGACGTTGACGCCCTCGCCGATCAGCGTCTGGATCGCCGGGACGCCGGCCGGGGTGGCCGGGACCTTGATCATGACGTTGGGCCGGCCCACCGTCTTCCACAGGTGCCGCGCCTCCCGCAGGGTGCCCTCGGTGTCGTTGGCGAGGTCGGGCGAGACCTCCAGGCTCACGTAGCCGTCCCGCCGGCCGGTGCGGTCGTAGACCCGACTCAGCACCCCCGCCGCGTCCTGGATGTCCTGCACCGCGAGGCGCTCGTAGACCTCCTTCGGCTCCAGGTGCGGGTCGCTGGAGATCTCCTCGATCGCCGCCGCGTAGTCGTTGCTGCCGTCGATCGCCTTCTCGAAGATGGCCGGGTTCGACGTCACGCCGCCGAGGCCGTCCTCCTCCACCAGGCGGGCCAGCTCGCCCCCGGCGATGAGGCTGCGGCGGATGAAGTCGAGCCACACCGACTGGCCGTACTGCCGCAGCGAGGCCACCGCGCTCGGCACGGCGGTGGGACGCGAGCTCGAGGTTCCCATGGAGTCTCCTTCGCCGGCGGGCGGACGCGCCCGTCCGGCTACCGGTAACGGGCTTCCAGCGCCTTGACCTTGGCGAGCCGGCGCACGTGGCGCTCCTCGCCGGTGAAGCGCGCGGCCACGAACACGCGCGCCAGCTCCACCGCCAGGGCGGGGCCGATCACGCGGCCGCCCAGGACGAGGACGTTCATGTCGTCGTGCTCGACGCCCTGGTGGGCCGAGTACGCGTCGTGGCAGACGGCGGCCCGGATCCCCGGCAGCTTGTTCGCGGCCACCGAGGCTCCCACCCCGCTGCCGCAGATCAGCACGCCGCGCTCGGCCCGCCGATCGAGGACGGCCCCCGCCACGGCCTCCGCCGAGTCGGGGTAGTCCACGGGATCCGTCGAGTAGGTGCCTACGTCGAGGACGTCGTGACCGGCCTCGCGCAGCGCTTCGCCGACCAGCTGCTTGAGGGCGAAGCCGGCGTGATCGGAACCCACGGCAATGCGCATGCTCAGGCTCTCGGAGCGAGCTGGTCGCGGGCCGCCGACACCACGCGGCCCGGCTCGAAGCCGAACTTCTTCTGCAGCTCCTTCAGCGGCGCCGAAGCGCCGAAGGTGCGCATGCCGATCGCCCGGCCGGTCGAGCCGACGTACCGCTCCCACCCGAGCGTCGAGGCCTGCTCGACCGACACCCGCGCCCGCACCGAGGGCGGCAGGACCGAGTCCTTGTACGCCTGGTCTTGACGGTCGAACAGTTCCCACGAGGGCATGCTCACGACGCGGCTGCGGACGCCCTCCTTGTCGAGCAGCTCGTGGGCGGCGACGCAGAGCGGCACCTCGCTGCCGGTGGCGAGGAGAAGCACCTCGGGCGGCCCGGCGGGCGGATCGGCGATCAGGCAGGCCGGCTCGTGGCGGAACTGCAGGATGACGCGCCACGCCTCCGCCACCTCGTTGGCGTCCCCCGGCCGGATCGTGACGAGGCCGGGGATCGCGCGCAGGGAGAGCAGGTGCTCCACCGGCTGATGGGTGGGCCCGTCCTCGCCCACCCCGATCGAGTCGTGGGTGAAGACGTAGATGACCGGGATCTCCATGATCGCGGCCAGCCGGATGGCCGGCCGGCCGTAGTCGCTGAATATCAGGAAGCCGGAGCCGTAGGGGCGGACCTTCGAAAGCGACAGGCCGTTCAGGATCGCGCCCATCGCGTGCTCGCGGATCCCGAAGTGCATGTTGCGGCCGCCGTGGTATCCGGCCTCGAAATCGCCCGCCCCATCGAAGGTCAAGCGGGTCTTCGTCGAGGGAGCGAGGTCGGCCGAGCCGCCCATGAGCCAGGGGATCGCCTGGGCGGCGGCGTTCAGGACTTTCGCCGACGCGTCGCGCCCGGCCAGTCCCTTGGCGTCGGCCGGGAAGCTCGGGATCGCCTTCTCCCACCCCTCCGGCAGCTCCCGGTGCTGCATGCGATAGAGGGCGTCCGCCTCGGCCGGGCAGCTCTTCCTGTAGCGCTCGAAGAGGGCCACCCACTCCGCGCGCAGCCGCGCGCCGCGGGCGCCGATGCCGGAGGCGAAGTGCTCGCGCACGCCTTCGGGGACCAGGAACTTCGCCTCCTCCGGCCAGCCGTAGCCGCGCTTGGAGAGCCGGATCTCCTCCTCGCCCAGCGGCTCGCCGTGGGCGGCGTGGGTGTCCTGCTTGTGGGGGGCGCCGTAGCCGATGTGGCTGTCCACGATGATGAGCGTGGGCCGGCCAGTCGTGTTCTTCGCGGTGTCGAAGGCCCGGTCCAGCATGGCCAGGTCGTTGGCGTCCCCAACCCGGGTCACGTTCCAGCCGTAGCCGATGAAGCGGGTGGCGACGTCGTCGCTGAAGGCGAGGTCGGTCGAGCCCTCGATCGTGATCCGGTTGTTGTCGTAGATCCAGCACAGGTTGTCGAGCTTCAGGTGGCCGGCCAGCGAGGCCGCCTCCTGCGAGATGCCTTCCATCAAGCAGCCGTCCCCGGCGAGCGCGTAGACGTCGAAGCCGAACATCGGGAAGTCGGGCCGGTTGAAGTGGGCGGCCATCCACTTCGACGCGATGGCCATGCCCACGCTGGTGGCTACCCCCTGGCCGAGCGGCCCCGTCGTGGTCTCGATCCCCGAGGTCCAGCGGTACTCGGGGTGGCCGGGACACTTACTCTCGAGCTGGCGGAACCGCTTGATGTCGTCCAGGCTCACGGACAGGTCGCCGAGGGTCTCGTACTTCGGGTTCACCGCCTTCACGCCCGCGAGGTGCAGGAGCGAGTAGAGCAGCATGGAGGCGTGGCCCATCGACAGCACGAAACGGTCGCGGTTCGGCCAGATGGGGTCGTCGGGATCGAAGCGGAGGTGGCGCTGCCAGAGCGCGTAGGCCACCGGCGCCATGGCCATCGGCGTCCCCGGGTGGCCGGAGTTGGCCTGCTGGACGGCGTCCATGGAAAGGGTCCGGATGGTGTTGACGCAGAGCTGATCGAGATCGGCCATGGTCATGTCGGGGGCCGCCTCCGGCGCCCCGCCGAGGGAAGCCACACTATGCTACCGGACGACATCGCTGACAAGCGGCGGAGTGTTCCCCGGCGTGCCTCGCTGCGCCGTGGACCGCCGCTGCGCGCTAGACTACGCCATGCCACTTCTGCGCGACGTCTCGGACACCGCCCGTTGGGCGGCCATGCACCGGGCTCTGGAGTCGGAGCGCCCGGATGCGCTCTTCCGCGACCCTTATGCCCGCCGCCTGGCCGGGGAGAGGGGCGAGCAGATCGTCGGCCAGCTCGAGAAGACGGGCCCCTGGGCGTGGGCGCTGCGGACGCACCTCATCGACGGCGTCCTCCTGCGGTCGATCGAGTCCGGCGCGGACACGGTGGTGAACCTCGCGGCCGGGCTCGACGCCCGCCCGTACCGGATGGCACTGCCCCCGGCGCTCCGTTGGGTCGAGGTGGACCTTCCCCCCATCGTCCAGGAGAAGGAGCGGGCGCTGCGCGGCGAGCAGCCGGCGTGCCGGCTCGAGCGCGTGACCCTCGACCTGGCGGACGAGGCCGAACGGCGGCGGCTCTTCGCCCGCATCGGCGGCGAGGCGAAGCGCGCGGTGGTCATCACGGAGGGACTGCTCGTCTACCTCGATCCCGACCAGGTCCTCTCGCTGGCGCGCGACCTCGCCGGGCCGGCCTCGTTCTGGCGCTGGACGCTCGACCTCGACTCGCCGGGCCTGCTCCGGATGCTCCGGCGGAGCTGGGGTCGCCCGCTGGAAGACGCGCACTCGCCGCTGAAGTTCGGCCCGCCGGAGGGTCCCGCTTTCTTCGAGCCGGCGGGCTGGACGCCGGTAGAGGTCCACTCCATCGTCAAGACTGCGGCGCGCGAGAAGCGGATCGGGCTGTTGCGGCGGCTGCTCGCGCGGTTGCCCGAGTCCTCGGGCCGCCAGGGCCGCCGGCCCTGGATGGGCGTCTGCGTGCTCGAGCGGCGAGCACCCCCCGCGGGGTAGAATCCGCGCTCTCCCTGCCGCCGAGGAAGCGCCCATGGACCGCCGCCGAGTCGTGGCCGCCGCCATCTTCGCCGTCACCGGACTGCCGGCGGGCGAAGCGCGCGCACAGACCGACTATGCGCTGAGCGCCGACTCCGAGCCGCAGCCGGGCGTGCCCTCCGGCCGGGTGGTGAAGCGCGCCTGGGCGAGCGCGATCTTCCCCGGCACGCAGAGGGACTTCTGGATCTACGTGCCGGCGCAGTACCGGCCCGAGAGCGCGGCGGCGGTCATGGTGTTCCAGGACGGCGGCCGTTTCGTCGACGGGGGCGGCCGCTGGCGCGTGCCGGTGGTCTTCGACAACCTGATCCACAAGGGCGAGATGCCGGTCACGATCGGCATCTTCATCGATCCCGGCTTGCTGGGCGCCGGCACGGCGGACCAGCAACCGCGGTTCAACCGCAGCTTCGAATACGACGCGCTCGGCGACCGCTACGCGCGCTTCCTGACGGAGGAGGTGCTGCCCGAGGTCGCCCGCGAGTACGCGCTGACCTCCGACCCGAACCTGCGGGCCATCGGCGGCTCGTCCTCGGGAGGAGTCTGCGCCTTCACGGTGGCCTGGAACCGGCCCGACGCCTTTCGCCGGGTGCTTTCCTTCATCGGCTCCTACACCGGCCTGCGCGGCGGCGACGCCTACCCGACCCTGGTCCGCAAGACCGAGCCCAAGCCGATCCGGGTGTTCCTCCAGGACGGCAGCCGCGATCTCGACATCTACAGCGGGAACTGGTGGATCGGGAACCAGGCGATGGCCAGCGCGCTGGAGTACGCCGGCTACGACGTCCGCTTCGTGGCCGGCGACCGGGGCCACGACAACGTCCAGGGCTCGGCCGTCCTGCCTGACGCGCTGCGATGGCTGTGGCGCCACTGGAGCGAGCCGATCGCCGCGTCCCGGGGCAAGCCGGGCGCCGAGCGCCACTACGTCACCGAGATCCTGGACCCGGCCGCGGACTGGCAGCCCGTGGGGGAAGGGCATGGCGCGATCACCGCCCTGGCCGCCGACCGCGGAGGCGAGGTCTACTTCTCGGAGCCGGACGTCGAACGCATCGGCAAGGTCGAAGACGCGACCGGCAAGTTCACCGTGTTCAGGCATCGCGCCGGGAAGGTCAGCGGGATTGCGTTCGGGCCCGACGGGCGCCTCTACGCGAGCCAGGGCGACCGCCGGCGCATCGTTGCCTTTGCGGCGGACGCGAGCGAGGAGGTGGTGGCCGAAGGCATCCCGGCATCGGGCCTGGCCGTGGACGCCCGCGGCGGGATCTGGTGCAGCGATCATGGTAACCGGCGCCTGTGGCACGTCGACCCGAGCGGGAACGCGCGCGTCGCGCACGAAGGCCTGCCGGTGCCGAGCGGCCTTTCGCTGACGCCCGATCAGGCCCTGCTCGTCGCCGCGGACTCCGGCGGCCGCTGGGTCTGGTCGTTCCAGGTGGCTGCGGACGGCTCGCTGCGGCACGGCCAGCCGTTCTACCGGCTCGACGCGCCGGACGAATCTTCGGATGCCGCCGCGGGAGGCATGACGGCCGACAGCGAGGGCTTCCTCTACGTCGCCACGCGCCTCGGCATCCAGGTGTTCGACCAGCCCGGCCGCCTCAACGCCACGCTCGCCGCCCCGCCGGCCGCCGTGGCGTCGAGCCTGGTCTTCGGCGGCAAGGACCGGGACGTGCTGTACGCCGCCGCGGGCGGCAAGATCTTCCGCCGCCATCTGCGCCGCAAGGGCGTGCCTCCCGGCCCGCCCGTGAAGCTGCCCACGCCCCGCCTCTGAGATGTGACCGCGCGGCTTCGCGGCGCGATCCGCGGAGCACCCGTGACGGCGACGAGTCTCCCCGTGACACCGCCGCCGGAACCGGGGTATCTTGTCTCCGAGTCGAGGAGGCATCATGCTGCGCATCGGAACGGCGCTGGTGGCGGTGCTGGCCGCCGCCGCGCAAGGGGGCTCGCGCATGACGGACGTATCCGCCACGGCAACCGGCGGTCTCCTGCTCGTGGCCAACAAGGGCGACCACACGCTGGGCATCATCGATCCCGCCGCCGGCCGCCAGTTGGCGACGGTGGAGGAGAGCGGCGTCACCGGCCACGAGGTGATCGCCTCGCCCGACGGCCGCACCGCCTACGTCCCGATCTACGGGAACTCGGGCGTGGGCCGCCCCGGCACGGACGGGCAGACGCTGGACGTCATCGACATCGGCTCGCGCAAGCGGGTGGCCACCGTCGACTTCGGCCGCCCGGAGAGGCCGCACTGCCCGCTCTTCGGCCCCGACGGCCGGCTGTACGTCACCACCGAGCTGACGAGCACCGTCACCGTGATCGATCCCCGGACGAACCGGATCGTCGATCGGATCCCGACCGGGCAGCCGGAGTCGCACATGTTGGCCCTCACGCGCGACGGCAAGCGCGCCTACACGTCCAACGTCCACGTCGGCACGGTG
>QHVM01000034.1:19732-20219 GCA_003223555.1 Acidobacteriota bacterium
CAGACCGAGCCGCGGCTGGCCGTCATCGACACCGCCACCAACCAGCGCACGCAATGGGTGGCGCTGCCCGGCATCGCCTACGGCACTGCGCCCACCCCCGACGGCCGGTGGCTCGTGATGGCGCTCATCAGCGTGAACAAGGTCGGCGTGCTGGACCTGCGCTCGATGCAGGTCGCCCGCACGATCGACGTGCCCAAGGCGCCCCAGGAAGTCCTGGTCCGGCCCGACGGGCGCTTCGCCTACGTGTCGTGCGACGCCAGCCACCAGGTCGCGGCGATCGACCTGCAGAGCTGGAAGGTGGACCGCCTCATCGAGGCCGGCCCCGTCGCCGACGGCCTGGCCTGGGCCGCGTCACCGCGCTGAGGGCGGTCGACGGCACGCGGCGGCGGGCGGTCAAGGCCTTCGACAACGAGAACCCTACCGGCTCCTGGAACACCGTCGAGGTGCTGTGCCTGCGCGGCACGTGCCTGCACGCGGTGAACGGGGT
>QHVM01000034.1:20243-20811 GCA_003223555.1 Acidobacteriota bacterium
GCAACACGTTGTGGATGTTGGTCAGGATCTCGGGGTTGCCGTAGCCCGCCGTCGACCGCAGCTTCACCCACCCCGGGTCCTCGCGGAAGGCGGCCCAGCCTTTCTCGCGCGCCGCGGCGTCGGCGAAGACGAGCATGTAGGTGAGGCTCGGCAGCCCGGAGCCGACCAGGTTGCGGGCGAGGAAGACCGGGGTCAAGCCGACCCGGCGGAAGATCTGGATCTCGCCTCCCTTCTCGAACATCTCGATCTTCTTCAGGGTCGCGTTCTCGTTGTGGCTCTCGTAGGTGCGCAGCTCGAACACGCGCGACGGCACCGCGGCGGCTCCGGCCGGCACCTCGAGCGTGGGCACGCTGTCGAAGGCGACCATCAGCGACGACTCCCGCCGGACATACGGGGGATCGCTGGCGGGCAGGCTCCGGAACGCGGCCGCCGCGCGCTGGTACTCCGGGTCGGCGGCCAGGCGGCCGGGGAGGCTCGCCAGCGACTCGGGCCCGGGAAGGGGCAGCAGGAGGTAGGTCATGGGGCTGTCCGGACCGATGGCGACCGAGAACGCGCCCACCGGCTTGAC
>QHVM01000034.1:20820-24708 GCA_003223555.1 Acidobacteriota bacterium
TTCGCGTACTCGCCGAAGCGGCTCTCCATGGGCCCGAAGCGGAAGCGGTACCGGCGCAGCTCGAGGAGCTGCGGGCGTCCGCTCGGCGGCGCCTCCTGCGTCGCGTGCTCCGGGCCCGCGGCGGGGGCGAGCGTGGGTGAAACGGCGGTTCCGAGCGAGCCGGCCACGAAGGCGCGACGATCCATGTCTACCTCCGGATTCCTTGACGGCGGCGAAGGGGACACTCTAGCATCGATCGCATGCCGATCCCCCTCCTCGCGATCGCCTGGTGGCTCGCCGGTCCGGCGAAGCTCGACAATGACACCGAACGCTGGCTGAAGCAGGTCCACCTGCTGATGCTTCCCGACGAGGAGGCCGTCTTCCGCGGGCTGGACGACGCCGCCGACCGCAAGGAGTTCGAGCGGATCTTCTGGGCGCGGCGCGATCCCGACCCGTCGACGGCCGCCAACGAGCTCCAGGGCATGGTGTCCCGCGCCTGGGCCGCGGCCGACGCTCGCTTCCCGTCCCCGGGCCGGAAGGGGTCCGAGAGCGGTTGCGGCCAGGTCCTCGCGCTGCTGGGCGAGCCCCTGGAGGTTGAAGGACGGGAGATGAAGACCCGCTTCGAATCGCTCCCCGCGATGCGCGAAGGCGCCCGGCAGCCCGAGGTCTGGACGTACCGCAGCCGTCCGGGCGACGCGGTGGAGCTGACCGGCGGGGAGCTGCGCATCGCCTTCGACGAGGAGTGCCGCTTCCCGGAGGCCGGCCGGGTGCTCGACGACCTCCGCCGGGTCGCCCAGTCGAAGGTCGTCCAGCCCGCGATCACCTACCAGAAGAAGCCGGACGGACACCTCGTCCGGCTCGAGGACCTGGCCGGCGCGGCGGGTCGAGGGTCGCAGCTCTTCGAATCGCCGCGAGCGGACTTCCCGGTGGCGCTGGAGCCGAAGCTCCTCCTCCGCACGCAACGAGGCGAGGCCTACGCGGCGGGCCTGGTGCGGGCCGACCTGAGCGCGCTGCGCGGGAGCGACGGCGCCCGCCCGGCGAGCCTGGCCGGGACCGTCGTCGCGCAGGCCGTCGACGCGTCCGGCCGGCCTGCGCCCGCCGTCGAGCGCCCGATCCGCGCTGCGCTGGCGCCCGACGGCAGCTTCATCGCTTCCTACGGCATCACCCTGAAACCTGGCCGCTACACGCTGCGCGTGGGCCTCGTCACCGGTGGGCAGACGGCCACCGCATCGTTCCCGCTGGACGTGCCCGACTACGAGTCTCCGGGGCTCAAGCTCGGCTCCCTCATCGTCTACCCGCAGGCGGCCGAGACCGCGAGCGCCGACGGGCCCTACGCGGCGTTCACGGTCGGCGCCCTGCGCCTGCAGCCGCGCTTCGGCAACGTCTTCTCCAAGGCCGACGAGCTGCAAGCGGTGTGCGTGCTCTACGGCGGGCAGCCGGACCCGGCCGGCGGCAAGGCGTCGTTGCGCGCGCGCTTCAGCTTCCTGAAGGACGGGCGGCCGGTGGCCCGGGCCGAGGAAGAGTCCTTCGACACGCCGATGGCAGTCGCCTCGGTGGGGCCGGTGCCCCTCGGCGGCTTCGCGCCCGGGCGCTACGTGATCAAGGTGGAGGCGACGGACGCCGTCGCCGGGAAGACCCTGGCCCAGGAGGCCGCGTTCGAGCTGAGGGAATGAGGAACGGCCTCCTGCTCGCGGCCCTGCTCCTGGCCGCCGCGCCCGGCGGGGGCGACAGCGGGCCCGCGGATCCCGGCGCCCCGCCGTTCCCGATCTGGCCGGTCCCCCGGGAGGCGCGATACGGCGACGACCGCCTGCTCCTGCGGGACGCCGTGATCGTCGTGCCGAAAGGCGATCCTCGGGCGCAGTATCCCGGGCGGCTCCTCGCCTCGCTCCTCGCCGACCAGTTCGGGGTCGCGATGCCAGTCGTCATCGGCGCGGCGCCGCCGGGGGCGACGCCGATCGTCGTCGGCGAAGTGGCGAGCACGGCCGCAGCATCGGCGGTCGACGCCCCGCCCGATGCCGCCGTTCCGGAAACGGCCGAGGGCTACCTGCTCCGCGTGGACGATGGCGGCGCGGTGGTGGCCGGCCGCGACTACCGGGGGACGCTCTACGGCGTGTCTTCCTTCATCCAGCTCGTGCACCGCTGGGGCAAGCAGTCGGTGGCCGTCCGCAAGGCCACCGTCCGCGACTGGCCGTTCCTGCCGATCCGCTGGGTGCACCTCTACCTGCCGGGCCGCGACCAGCTCGCCTTCGCCGAGCGCTACTTCCGCGACTTCCTGCTGCGCTACAAGTGGAACGGCGTCGTGCTCGAGGTGGGGGGCGGGATGCGGCTCGATTCCCATCCCGAGATCAGCACCGGGTGGCGGCGCACGGTGGCCGAGTGGTACGCCCACGGCGAGACGATGGACAAGCTCGGCGAAGGCGTTCCCCTCGGCACCGCGAACCGGTTCGCGGCGTCGCTCCACGTCGGGGTGGGGGGCGGGGCCTACGTCGAGAAGGACGACGTCCGCCGGCTGGCTGCCGCCGCCGAGCGGTACGGCCTGGAGATCGTCCCCGAGGTCCAGTCCCTGACCCATTCGTACTACATCGCGTGCCCGCACCGCGAGGTGGCCGAGGACCCGGACATGCCGTGGCCCGACTCCTACTGCCCTTCCAATCCCGAGTCGTACCGGATCCTCTTCGACGTGATGGACGAGGTCCTCGACGTCCTCAAGCCGCGTCGCGTCCACATCGGTCACGACGAGTGGCGCGCCGGAGCCTTCTGCCCCCGCTGCCGGGGCAAGGACACGGGCGAGCTGTACGCCCAGGACGTCCTGAAGATCCAGGCCCACCTCGCCGCGAAGGGGATCGAGACCTGGATGTGGGGAGACCACTTCGTCGACTGGCACAACCGGTTCGGCAAGCGCTGGACCGAGGGGGGCGTCGTCCGCTACGAGCGGCCGGACACGCGGACGGCCCGCGAGCGGCTCGCCGCGGCGAAAGCGCCGCTGCACATCCTCAACTGGTCCCGCGAGGAGGGCGACGCGACGTTCAAGTCGCTCGGCTGGCCGTTCGTCATCGGGAACTTCGCGGGGACGGAGGAGAAGGACTGGCCGGGCCGGGTGCAGCGGGGCGGCGCGCTCGGGGCCGAGGTCTCCTCGTGGGGCGCCTTCGAGGAGTTCCTGCTCGGCAAGCTCCAGGTCCCGGAGGCCGCCTTCAGCGTCAACCTCCTCTGGTCGACGCACTACCCGACGAAGGAGGCGGCGTTGGAGGAGTCGGGCGTCCTCATGCCCGAGGTCAGGAGACTCCTGTCATCCCGTCCGCCTCCCTCGCTCGTCGCGGACCCGATGCGCTTCGAGGTCCTGGACATCACGCCCGCGTTCAACCACGCGCCGAAGGGCGAGGGTTGGGACCTGAGCGGGTTGAAGCCGGGACGCGGCTACAGCCGTGGGCTTCCCTACGCGATAGCGGACCCCGCCCATGGGCCCTCGGCCGTGGTCGTGGCCCGCCGGCCGGGCGCCGAGCCGACTCGCGCCGCGCTGCCCGTGTCCGGACGGTGGGCCTCGCTTCTCTTCCTGCAAGCCGCGACCGGCGAGGGCCGGCCGGCGATCCACGCCGGCGACCAGACCCACTTCCCGCACGAGTCCTCGGAGCTGCTCGGCTACTACGAGGTCCGCTTCGCGGACGAGCTGGTCCTCACCCACGAGATCCGCTTCGACGAGACGGTGGGCCGATGGGACGCCGGCCTCGACCGCACGTATTACCTGACACGTCCGGTCGTGGCCGGGCGGCTTTCCGACGGCCGCCCGGCCGTCGTGTGGGCGAGCGAGTGGACGAACCCGCGGCCCGACGTCCCGATCACGACGGTCACCCTCGTCGGCGCCCCCGGCCCTTCGCAAGTTCAGCCCATCCTCCTCGGCGTCACGGCGGTCGA
>QHVM01000137.1 GCA_003223555.1 Acidobacteriota bacterium
GCATCTGCCATCCCCCCAGCAGCGCCTGCGTCGCGCCGGTCGCGCGGCCCAGGATGCGTTTGCCCCGACCCACCGGCAGCTCCCAGCCGAGGCTCATCGCCAGGTTGTGCGGCACGTCGAAGGCCGAGATCGCCTTCTCCCGCCCGGTGTTGCCGCCGACCGAGGGGTTGTTCTGGCTCGTGATGCTCTTGGAGAACGTGTAGGACACGAGGTACCAGAGCCCCTTCGAGGCCCGTCGGACGAGCGTCGACTGGAGCGAATGATACGTGTTGGACATGTTCGTGTCGAAGTAGGCGATGCCCCCGAATACGGGATAGGGCCGGCGGGCCTGCACGCCCCCCGGGCCGGGAGAGGGGATGTTGATGTTGGTCGTCCCGTTGAGATGCGAGCCGATGTTGCCGACGTAGTTCACCTCGAGAACGGTGCTGGGGCTGACCTCCTGCTGCACGCCGACGTTGAAGTGGTGGTTGCGTCCCATCTTCATCTCCGTCGCCGTCGGTCCCAGCGACGGCGCGGCCGAGGTCGTAAGGGCCCGGCCGCGGAAGAAGTCGGCCATCGTCCGGCGCTGGACGAGGTCGTTGATCCCGACCTCGTCGAGCCGGAAGGGGACCATGTTGTTGTTGACGCGGCCGTCGGTGTTCTCCTGCTCGAAGAAAATGCCGTAGCCGCCGCGCACGACCGTCTTGCTCTCGAACGGGCGCCAGGCGAAGCCGAAGCGCGGGCCGAACTGTGTGGTGTCCGTGCGCGTGATGGACAGGGGCAGCCCGGCCTGGCTGCTCGTCTGGATGTAGTTCCGGAACAGCGCGTACGCGGAGGGTCCCGCGAACTGCGACGGCAGGTCGATCTCGTCGGTGTCGCTGGCCACGATGATCGGCCGGGGGGAGAGAGGGTCGAAGGTGCCGAGCTGGCCGCGGTAACCGGAGGCCCAGGGCGAGTGCTCGTAGCGCAGCCCCAGGTTGAGGCTGAGGCGGTCGGTCGCCCGGACGTCGTCCTGGACGTAGAAGTGGGCGTAGGTCGCCTGTCCGCCGAAGGTGTCGGCCGGGAACGCCCGCTGGACCTGCCGCGGCAGGCCCAGCATGAAGTCCGCGAACGCGTCGCCGGTGCCGCCGGGGCTGGCCGGGTTCTGGGTGGCGAAGCCGTTGAAGGTCCAGACGCCCTGGTACTGCTTGCTGTCGGTGAAGTGCGGCAGCCAGCGGCGCACCTTGATCCCGCCCTTGAGGATGTGGCGGCCCCGGATGTGGGTCACGTTGTCCGTCCACTCGAAGACCTTCAGGTCCTGCGTCTTGGGCCGCTGGTCGAAGGCCGATCCGTTCATCGCGCTGTAGCCGCTCCAACCGAAATCGGGGAAGGAGCCCACGACGCCGGGACGGCCCGTCTCCTCGAAGCCCTTGACCCCCGCCTCCTGGTAGTAGTTCGTTCCCAGGCCGAAAGGCTCGAGGTCGACGACCTGCGGCAGGTAGCTGAAGCGGAACTCGTTCAACAGGGTCGAGCTGAGCGTGCTCGTCACCGCCGCGACCACGTTCTGGCCGCGCGTGTGGAGGTGAGCCTTGCCCAGCTCCGGGAACGCCAGGTAGGGCGCGCCCAGGGTCGAGCTGGGATCGTCCATGCGGTTGTCGTGGAAGCTGTAGCGGACGAATACCTTGTGCTTCGGGGAGACGCTCTGGTCGATCCGCATCGTGACCTGGTCCGCATCCAGGTCGCGCTCCGGCGACCAGGTGAAGTTTCCGTTCCCGACGTTGGGGTCCGGGATGAACCGTGAGAAGTACACCGCCGGCGGCGACAGCCGGCTCGCCGGGATGACGTTGCCGGGGAACGGCTGGCCGGTTGTCGGGTCGTAGATCCGGTTCCGGATGCCGCTGAAGTCCCCCCGCTTCATGGCGGCGGAGGCGACCGTGAGGTTGACGGGAAGACCCTGCCGCTCGCGGATTCCCTCGTAGCTCAGGAAGAAGAAGGTCCTTCCCTTCACGAGCGGACCGCCGAGCGTCCCCCCGAACTGATGCCGGTCGAGCTGCTGCTTCGGCTTCACGAAGAAGTCGGTGGCGTCGAACCGGTCGTTGCGCAGGAACTCGAAGAGCCCGCCGTGGAACTCGCTGGTGCCGGACTTGGTGGCGGCGTTCAGCATGCCGCCCGCCTGGCTGAACTCGGCCGAGTAGGCGCTCTGCTGGACCTTGAACTCCTGGAGGGCGTCGACCGACGTCTGGATGTAGGACCCGCCCTGGTGGTGGTCGGTCACGTCGACGCCGTCGATCAAGAAGGTGAGTTGGCTGCCCCGCACGCCGCTGATGGCGGTGCCGGAGATAAAGTTGGCGCGGATCCGGACCAGGTTGCCTCCGCCGGGCAGTCCGGCGGCTCCCGGGGTGAGGCGGGCCAGCTCGTAGAAGCTCCGGCCGTTGAGGGGCAGGTTGACGATCTGGGTGTTCGTGACGACGTGGCCGAGCGAGCCCGATTCGGTGTCGAGGATCGGGACACCGGCCGTCACCTCCGTGGTCTCGCTGCGCGCGCCCACCTTCAGCTCGACGTCCACCCGGACCGACTGCCCGACGGGGACGTCGACCGCGTTGACGACGGCGGTCTGGAAGCCCTGGCCCACCACCGTCACCTGATAGCGGCCGGGGTTGACGGGGGTCACCACGTAGTCGCCGCGGTCGTTGGTGGCGACGGAGTGTGACTCGCCCGTGGCCGACGAGGTCACGGTGACCGTGGCCTTCGGCACCGTCGCCTGCTGGGGATCCCGGACGGTGCCCACGATGCGCCCGGTCTGTACCTGGGCCCACGCCGGCCCGGCCGCGGCCAGCGTCAGCAGCAGCCAGAGCCTGGCCACGCGCGAAGCCCCTCGCGTCGTCCTGCGCGCCATGCCCATCCCCCTGGTCGGTGTTTGAATGGTATTACCATATGATGCGACGATCCGGCAATCGGGAATCCCTCATGGACCAGCCTCCAGGCCGCCGTGAGTTCGTGGCGGGGCTTTGCCGCTCCGGGGCCGCGCTCGCCGCGGGGTCCTGGCTGGGCGGCGTCGGCCACGCGCAGACCCGCGGACCCGCCCGCGTGGTCCTGCAGCCGGCCCGGTACCGCTCGGAGTTGGACCGCCGGCTCCTCGGCGCCTTCCTGGAGCACCTCGGCCGGGCCATCTACACGGGCGTCTACGAGCCGGGCTCGCGCCTCGCGGACGCGAGCGGGTTCCGCAAGGACGTGGCCGCCGAGGTGAAGGGGCTCGGCGTGCCGATCATGCGCTACCCGGGCGGCAACTTCGTCTCGGGCTACCACTGGCTCGACGGCGTGGGGCCGAAGGACAAGCGTCCGACCGTGCTGGAGCGGGCCTGGAACTCACTCGAGACGAACCAGTTCGGCACCAACGAGTTCATCCAGTGGTGCCGGCTCGTGGGCACCGAGCCGCTGCTCGGCTTCAACCTCGGCACCGGCACTCCCGAAGAAGCGGTCGCCTACGTCGAGTACTGCAACGTAGACAAGGGCACCAGGTGGAGTGATCTGCGCCGGGAGCACGGGCAGGAGACCCCCCACGACGTGAGGTACTGGTGCCTGGGCAACGAGATGGACGGCCCGTGGCAGATGGGGCACATGCCGGCCCGCGAGTACGGCCGCAAGGCTCGGGACTGCGCGCGGCAGATCCGGGTCGTGGACCCGGGCACGCGGCTCATCGCCTGCGGGTCGAGCAACACGATCATACCCAGCTATCTCGTCTGGGACCGCGAGGTGCTCGAAGAATGCTACGACCAGGTGGACGGCATCTCGCTGCACAACTATTACGGCAACACGCCGGC
>QHVM01000086.1 GCA_003223555.1 Acidobacteriota bacterium
CGCCCGGCAGCACCGCACCCGACTGGTCGGTGACCGTGCCGTAGATGTTGCCCGTGGCGATCTGGGCGAACGCTCCCGGCGCCAGGCCCAGCAGCAGGGCCAGCCCCAGGACCAGGGATCTGTTCATCTCAGCTCCTCCAATGTGTTTCGGCACATCCCCTTAAGAGATTGAAAGACGGTCGATTGGGAGCAAGCACGGTGCCACTGAAGGGACGGCCGTCTGGAAGATTGAATTTCGATGGATTGAATTACTTAGCGGCGGCGCCAGAGCGACGTCGTGGCTCGAGGATTCAAGGGACCGGATCATCGGCCAGTCCACTTCAAGCAGTTGGATTAATCCTGTCTCTCGGTCGGCCGTCGCCGAGCAGCCCGGGCGGCGCTCGAGGAACAAGGATTGGCGGCTGGCTTTCGGGTGTATCGTGAGTCGTCAATCGGCCACCCCGGGGGGACCATGAAGAACGCGGCAGGCGCGGCGGCCGTCTTCGCGCTGGCCCTGCTCGGCGCGGTGCCGTCGACATCGGGCGTCGAACGGCCGAGCAGGGCTCCTGTCTTCACGAGCGAGGTCTCGCTCGTGCTCCTTCCGGTCTTCATCGTGGACCGCGACGGCAAGGCCGTGCGAGGCCTGCGCTCGGAGGACTTCGAGCTGTACGAGGACGGCAAGCGGGCCGAGGTCGTCTCGTTCCGATACGTGGATACGACTTCACCGGAGGACCAGGAGACCCTGCGGCAGGCCTCGGCTGCGCGGCGCCGCTTCCTGCTCGTCTTCGACAAGTCGTTCACCGACCCCGCCGGCCTCAACCGGGCCCAGCGGGCGGCGGGCGATTTCATCCGCCGGCGGCTGGCCGATTCCGACCTGGCCGCGGTGGCGACCTTCGACATCAACCGCGGGCTGCGCATCGTGGCCAACTTCACCGAGGACCGCGCGCTTCTCATCCACGCCGTCGAGACGCTGGGGATCCCGAGCCTCACGCGGATCAGCGATCCCCTCGCCCTGGCCGCGGATCTGTCGGCGACGGACGTCGCCACGCCGGGCGTCAACCGCGCGCAGCTCAACTCCCAGGCCATCCTGGGTGACGTGCTGGCCGTCCTGGCCCGGCGCATGCGGGCGGCGGAGGAGGAGTCGTACCGCGGCAACATCATGACCCTCATCTCCAGCTTCGAGGACCTCGCGCGTGGCCTGCGGGGAGTCGAGGGGCGCAAGCAGGTCCTCTACTTCTCGGCCGGCTTCGACTCCCGCCTCCTCGTCGGCGCGACCGGCTCGGAGCAGCAGCAGCAATCCGAGTCGATCGCCCAGGGCAACCTGTGGGAGGTCGACGGCAACACGCGTTACGGGGACGCGCGGCTGCGCGACCTGCTCGCGGCCATGACGCGGAGCCTGGCCAGCGCCGACGCGGTCGTCCACACGATCGACGTCACCGGCCTGGGCTCCGACCGGTCCTTGACCCAGGGACCCGTGGCCGCCGCCACGGCCCAACAGGCCTCGGCGATCGGCGCGACCCACGATAGCTCGGGCCGGGAGGCCCTGAATTACATCGCGGCCGAGACGGGCGGGCGCTTCTTCAAGGACACCAACGACCTGGAGTCGGTGCTCCACGAGATGGCGGAGATGACGAGCCGTTACTACGTGCTCGGCTTCCAGCCGCTGAAGGAGAAGGGCAACGGCGCCTTCCACAAGATCAAGGTGAAGGTCGAGCGCAAGGGCGCGAAGCTGTCGCACCGGGCCGGCTACTACGAGCGTCCGCCCGCCACGTCGCGGACGGTGCTGCAGAAACAGTTCGAGGCGGCCCAGCTCGTGGTCACTGGCGCCGGCGAGAACGACCTGCGCTTCTCGAGCCTCTGCCTGCCGTTCCCCGTCTCCGGCGAGCGGCAGCCGCTAGGCCTCGTGCTCCAGGTGCCGAAGGACAGCCTGAGCTGGACGCCCGGCAAGCCGCTGTCCCTGGAGCTGTACGCCTACGCGGTGGCGGAGGACGGCAGCGTCGACGACCACCTGGCCCAGCTCGTGCGCATCGATCCCGCGCAGGCCGACCCGGAACGGACCGCGCGAGGGGTCTCCTTCTACGGCACGCTGAGGGTGCCGGCCGGCAAGCATACCATCCGGCTCCTCGTCCAGGATCGCGAGAGCGGCGCCGCCGGCGTGCAGTTCGTGGACGTCACGGTGCCGCCCTACAACCCGCGGGCGGGCTTCCTCCTGCCGCCGGTGGTGTTGGAGGACGTCGATCGCTGGCTGAAGGTGGAGATGGCGCACGGCCGGGAAGGGCAGGTGGCCGCGTTCCCGTTCCAGATGGCGGGCAAGCCGTTCCTGCCCCGGGCCAGCCTGGAAGTGAACGGGGCCGGGCCCGAGAAGCTGGTGCTGATCGCCTACGAGCCGCGGCGGCCCGCCGACCCGGCCGCCAGCGTCGAGATCCGCTCGTCGCTCGTCGACCAGCAGGGCCGGACGGTGCCGGCGGGCATGATCAGGATCGACCGTGTGCAACGCGACGAGAACGGCCGCCGCACCTACCTCCTCGGGTACACGCCGGAGCGGCTGGCCAAGGGGGACTACACGCTCCGCATCAGCCTGGACGAGAGCGGCGAGCGGCTCGAGTCCTATGCGCTGCTGCGGGTCCGCCCCGGCTCCTGATCGAGGGCCGTGCGAAGCGTAGAATAATGGCCAAATGGCGATTCCTGGCGCCGTCGACGAGGCGGCGATCCGCGAGGCCCTGCGCCTCCAGCAGGCCGATCCTGACGCCCACGATCGCAGCCTGATTGTCGAGCGCCTCGGCTGGACGCCGGAGGAGAGGCTGGAGGCCAACGCCACCTTCCTTCGCTTCTACCTGAGCCTTCGGCCCGACGGACCCTTGATCCGCGACTAGCGCGATGCCCGCGCTCCAGGCAGACGAGATCTTCGCGTGCCTGGGACGACATAAGGTCAGCTATGTGGTGATCGGCGGCTTGGCCGCCGTGCTCCATGGCTCTCCCCTCCCGACGCTCGACGTGGACATCTGTCCGTCGCGCGAGCCCGGCAATCTCGAGGGGCTGGCCGCCGCACTTCGTGAGATGGACGCCCGGATCCGCACACCCGACTCGCCGGAAGGCCTGCGGTTCGCGTGCGACGCACAGTTCCTCGGCAGCCTGCGCCTGGTGAACCTGGTCACGCGCTTCGGCGATCTTGACGTCGCCTTCGAGCCCTCGGGAACGACAGGCTTCTCGGATCTCGAGCCAAGGGCGGTAGTGATGACGATCAAGGAGATGGAGTTGCGGGTGGCCGCGCTCGGCGACCTGATTCGATCCAAGGAGGCGGCGAGTCGGCCGAAGGACCAGAGGAGCCTGCCGCTGTTGCGGCTGCTCCTGGAAGAGGTCGAGAAGCGACGGCGGGAACCCTGCTCCTGAGCGTGATCTTCCGAACCGCCGGCAAGCCGCCGTCGTCGAGTCAAACCACCGGATCATGTCCAGGTGCGGCCAGGGCGAGGCGCAGCACCTCGGTGTGCCGCCGGCGCCGGAGGCGGCGGGCCTCGCCGGGGCCGAGGGCGCGCAGCCACCCCAGCGCCGCGCCACCGCCGATGAAGAGCCGCAGCGCGGCGGTGAGCGCCGGCCCGTTGTGCTTGCCGTAGTAGCGCAGGTGGGAGCGCTGATACTCGAGCCGGGCCCGCGGCCGGTCGCTCTGCATGCTGCGGCCGAGATGGTGGATCACGCGCGCGGAAGGAGTGAAGAGGACGCCCCAGCCGGCTTGTCTAAGCCGAATGCACAGGTCGACGTCCTCCTCGTAGAGGAAGAAGCCCTCGTCGAATCCGCCCACGGCGTCGAGCGCCTCCCGGCGCGCCAGCAGGCATGCGGCCGAGAGCCAGGCCGGCTCGCGCTCGACGGCCGCCTCCGCCTCGATGCGCCGCATCGCCGTGGTCCGGCGCCGCTTCACGCCGCGCACCAGGCGGCGCTGGCGCCATTCCGCGATCGGCGTGAGTGGGGGCCCGAAGGAAACCTCGACCGTCCCGTCGGCGCTCTGCAGGCGTGGTCCCACGGCGCCGAGCCGCGGCCGCGCGTCGAGCGTTGCCGCGAGCGCGGGCAACGCGCCCGCCGTCAGCTCGGCGTCGCTGTTGAGGAAGAGCACGTAGGCGGCCTTCGCCTCGCGCAACCCCTGGTTGTTCGCGCGGGAGAAGCCGGCGTTCTCCGCGTTGCCGATGAGGCGCACCTCGGGAAACGCGCTCGCCACCGCTTCCGCCGAGCCGTCGGCGCTGGCGTTGTCGACCACGATGACCTGGCAGGGCAGGCCGGCATGCCGGCGCAGGGAGTCCAGGCAGCGCAGCAGGTCTTCGCGCGTGTTGTAGGAGACGACGACGGCGCTGACGCGATGGGCCGCCGCGGCATGGGGGCTGCTCACGGGCGAGCGGCGGCGGCGAGGACCGCCGCGGTGCGCCGCGCCGTCTCGGCCCACGAGTAGCGTGAGGCCAGCAACCTTCCCTTCGTCACCAGCTCCACGCGCAAGCCCCGCTCGGTCAGGACTCGACCGATGGCGGCCGCGATGGCCGGAACGTCGTGGGGGTCCACGAGCAGGGCCGCATCGCCGAACAGCTCGCCGAGCGCCGGCTCGGTGCTCGTGACC
The DNA here is from genome assembly GCA_003223555.1 of Acidobacteriota bacterium. GTDB lineage: Bacteria > Acidobacteriota > Vicinamibacteria > Fen-336 > Fen-336 > AA32. The sequence goes on from QHVM01000086.1 coordinate 4,577, forward strand.
ACGGGCAACCCCCGGGCCATGGCCTCGAGCGCAGGCAGGCCGAAGCCCTCGTACTCGGAGAGCTGCACGGCCACGTCGGCCGCGGCGTAGCGCTCGACGAGAGCGGCCTCGCTCACGAAGCCCGAGAGGCGGACGTTCCGCTCCAGGCCGAGGCCGGCCACGAAAGCGGGCAGGTCGAGGGGCGGGTGGGTGCGGTCCTCGCCGACGACGTCCAGCACCAGGTCCGGCCACTTGCGGACCAGACGTGCGGCGGCGCGAAGCAGGTCGGGCAGACAGCGCCGGTTGAAGATCGCCCCCACGGCCAGCAGCAGCGGGCCACTCACGCCCAGCCGCGCGCGGGCGTCGTCCCGGGAAGGTGGCCGGGGAAGGTCGTCGTCGGCCGCGAGGGGAATGCGGACGATCTTCGGCTCCGCCTCGGGGAACCGGGCCAGGATCTCCCGCCGCGTGAAGTCCGAGACCACGAGCACCGAGCGCGCCGCCCCGATGCTGGCCGCGACGAGGAGCCGCCGGCGCAGGCCGTCCGGCAGCGTGAAGTCGCGGGGCAGCGCGAAGAACGACAGGTCATGGACGGTCGTGACCCGGGGAAGGCGGAGCCGCAGCGGGCAGACGTAGGCGGGGGCGAAGAACACGTCGAGCCGATCCTGCCGCGCCGCCGGCGGCAGGAGGGACTCCTGCCACCGCAGGCCGCGCGCGCGCCCCGAGCCCACCGGCCGCTTGACGACGGCCGGATGGTCCAGGACCGGGTCCTCCGGCGCCGGTCCGTTGAAGTAGGCGAAGAAGCGGTCGCCCGGCGCGATGCTCCCCGTCCAGGATCGGAGCAGGCTCCGCAGGTACCGGCCGATGCCGGTCGTCAGCCCCTGCAGCTCACGCGCGTCGATGCCGACGTTCACGAACGAGCGGGGCGGCTCCGGTCAGGGCCCGAGGACACGCCGGTAGAACTCCAGCGTCCGGGCCGCGGTCGTGTCCCAGTCGAACTGGCGGCTCTGCTCGAGCCCCCGGCGCCGCTGGGCGTCGGCCAGGGCCGGATCGTCGAGCACCCGCTCCATGCCGTCGGCGATGGACCTGGTGTCGAGAGGGTTGACGAGGGTCGCCGCGCCGCCCGCCACCTCCTCGAGCGCCGAGCCGCGCGAGCAGACGACCGGAAGCCCCGCCGCCATCGCTTCCGCGACGGGTAGGCCGAAGCCCTCCTCGAGCGAGGGCAGCACGAGCAGGGCCGAAGCGGCCATGAGGGCCCGCATCTCGCTCGTCTCCAGGTACCCCACCGCCCGGATCTGGGGACCGACGTCGGTTCCGCCCTGCGCCCACCAGGACCCGGGGCCGACGAGCACGAGCGGCGGCGTGCGCTTGCGCCGCCGGGCCAGCCCCATGTAGGCCATGGCGAGGTTGACGAGGTTCTTGCGCTTGTCCTCCGTGCCCACGTAGAGGATCGCGCCCTTCGGCAGCCGCCGCCGCGCGAGCACCACGTCGACGGCCTCGGGGGCGATCGGGGAGCGGTAGGCGGGGTCGACGCCGTTGGGGATGACGGCGATCTTCGCCGGGGGGACGTCGAGGAGCAGGCGCGCCTCCGAGGCGGTGTGCTCCGAGACGCAGATGACGCCGTCGGCGCGCCGGACGTGCTTGGCCACGAGCGGCGCGTAGTCCCGCCGGATCTCCGCCTCCGTCATCTCCGGGTGCTTCAGGAAGAAGAGGTCGTGCAGGGTGACGATGTGCTTCGCCTTGCGCGCGGGGACCAGCAGCGGGTGGGGCGAGTGCACCAGGTCCAGGGAAGCCCGGGCCAGCATGTCGAGCGACGGCCATCCCAGCCGGTTCCATGCGAAGTTGAGCGCCCGCACGGGCAGCCGGCGGTCGACCAGGGTGACGTTGGACGGCCAGGCACGGACCGGGTAACGGTCGCGGAGCGAAGCGGAGAAGTAATAGAAATGATGGTCGGGGGCCGACGAGGGCAGCCGCTGGACGAGACCCAGCACGTACGTGCCCACGCCGGTCGGCCGCGCGAGAGAGGGTCGCACGTCGAACCCGATGTTCATCAGAAACGCGGAATGATACCAAGGCTCGCCCCCGCGGGCGGCCTCATGCTAGGCTCCGCTCGCTTTGAGGATCGCGGTGGTGGGGACGGGCTACGTCGGGCTGGTGGTGGGCACGTGCCTGGCCGAGAACGGCAACACCGTCGTGTGCGTCGACAACGACGAGGGCAAGATCGCCGCCCTGCGGCGCGGCGAGATGCCCATCTACGAGCCGGGGCTCGACGAGATGATCCCCCGCAACGTCGCCGAGGAGCGCCTCTCCTTCTCGACGGACCTCGCCGCCGCCGTCCGCGCGAGCGAGATCGTGTTCATCGCCGTCGGCACGCCCCAGGGCGAGGACGGCTCGGCCGACATGACCCACGTCCTGGCGGTGGCCGAGGGCGTCGGCCGGGCGATGAACGGCTACAAGGTCCTGGTCAACAAGTCGACCGTGCCGGTGGGGACCGCCCGCCGGGTGCGGGAGGTGGTATCCCGCCTCACCTCCCATCCCTTCTCGATCGTCTCCAACCCGGAGTTCCTCAAGGAAGGGGTGGCCATCGACGATTTCCTGAAGCCGGACCGGGTGGTCGTGGGCACCGACGACCCGCGGGCGGAGGCGGTCATGCGGGAGCTGTACGCCCCCTTCGTGCGCACCGGCAATCCCATCCTCGTGATGGACCTCGCCTCCGCCGAGCTCACCAAGTACGCGGCCAATGCCATGCTGGCCAGCCGGATCTCCTTCATGAACGAGATCGCGAGCCTCTGCGACCGCGTGGGCGCCGATGTGGGCGAGGTGCGCAAGGGGATCGGCACCGACTCGCGCATCGGCTCGTCGTTCCTCTTCCCCGGCATCGGCTACGGCGGCTCCTGCTTCCCCAAGGACGTGAAGGCCCTGCGCCTCATGGGCCGGGAAGCCGGGCTGCCCCTGCACGTGGTGACGGCGGTGGACCTCGTCAACGACGCGCAGCGGGTGGTGCTGGTGCCGAGGATCGAGGCCCACCTGGGCGGCCTGCCGGGCAAGGTGATCGCGGTGTGGGGGCTGGCCTTCAAGCCCCGCACCGACGACCTGCGCGAGGCGCCCGCGCTGGCCGTCATCGAGGCCCTCCTCGCCCGGGGCGCCGCCGTGCGCGCCTACGACCCCAAGGCCGTCCCCGCCGCCCGCCGGCTGCTCGGCGACCGGGTGACCTTCTGCCACCGCAGCTACGAGGCGGTGGAAGGGGCCGACGCGCTGGTGCTGGCCACGGAGTGGAACGAGTTCCGCGAGCCGGACTTCGAGCGCGTCCGGGCCCTCATGCGGCGCCCGGCCATCTTCGACGGCCGCAACATCTACAACCCGCGCCACCTGCGGGAGCTGGGCTTCCACTACGAGGGGGTCGGGCGGCGGTGAAGGTCCTGGTGACCGGGGGTGCCGGCTACATCGGCAGCCACGCGGTCCGCGAGCTGAGGGACGCCGGTCACGAGGTTTCGGTCCTCGACGACCTGTCCCAGGGACATCGCAAGGCGTTGCCGCCGGAGGTGCCGCTGGTGCGGGGCGACCTGGGCGATGCGGCGAGCCTGGCCCGCGCCATGGCGGGCGTGGACGCGGTCATGCACTTCGCCGGCCTGCTGAGCGTTGCCGACTCGATGGCCGACCCCGCATCGTACTACCGGACCAACGTCGTCAAGGGACTCGCCCTGCTCGAAGCCATGAGCGCGACCAGCGTGCGCGACATCGTGTTCAGCTCCACCTGCGCCGTCTACGGCATGCCGGTGCGGGTGCCGATGGACGAGGACCACCCGCGGGAGCCCATCAACCCCTACGGGGCGACCAAGCTCGCCTTCGAGCGCGCGCTGGCCGACCACGGCCGCGCCGGCTCCCTGCGGGCGGTGGCCCTGCGCTACTTCAACGCGGCCGGCTGCCATCCGGACGGCAGCCTGGGCGAGGACCACCGGCCGGAGGTGCACATCGTCCCGCGGGCCGTCGACGCCGCGCTGGGCCTGGCCGAGGGCCTCACCATCCACGGCGAGGACTACGACACGCCGGACGGAACCTGCATCCGCGACTACATCCACGTCCAGGACCTCGCCCGTGCCCACGTGCTCGCGCTGGAATTCCTGCGCGGGCGAACCGCCGAGGGCGCGGCCTTCCAGGCGTTCAACCTCGGCACCGGCCGGGGCCGATCGGTGCGGGAGGTGATCCAGGCCGTGGAGCGCGTGGCGCGGCGGGCGGTCCCGGTCCGGGTGGGCCCGCGGCGGCCGGGCGACCCGCCGCGCCTGGTCGCCGCCGTCGAGCGCGGGCGCCGCGGGCTCGGCTTCGAGGCGCGGCAGGTCGAGCTGGACCCGATGGTGGAGAGCGCGGTGCGCTGGCGGCGGGACCACCCGCAGGGCTACGGACCGGCTTCGTGAGCCGCGGCCGCGCGACGCCGCTCGCCGACCCGCTGCTCAGCGTCGTGATGCCGGTCTACAACGAGGCCGGCACCGTGCGCGAGATCGTCGAGCGCGTGCTTTCGGTGCCGCTGCGCATCGAGCTGATCGCCGTCGACGATGCGTCGACCGACGGCAGCCGCGACGCGCTCGAGGAGCTCTCCCGGCGCCGGGGCTTCAAGCTGCTCGTGCAGGACCGGAACCGGGGCAAGGGGGCGGCGGTCCGGCGGGGCATCGCCCAGGCGGGCGGGGACGTGATCCTGGTCCAGGACGCCGACCTCGAGTACAGTCCGGAGGAGTACCCGGAGCTGCTGGACCTCATCGTCAAGGGCAAGGCCGATGCCGTGTTCGGCAGCCGTTTCATCGGCCGGCACCGCTGCTTCCTCTTCACCCACTACCTGGCCAACCTGTTCCTGAACCTCGTCACCAACGTGCTCTACAACACGACGATGACGGACATGGAGACCTGCTTCAAGGCGGTGCGGGCCGACGTGTTGAAGGCGCTGCCCCTGCGCAGCGACCGGTTCGGCATCGAGCCGGAGATCACGGCCAAGCTCTTCAAGCGGGGGGCGCGCGTGTACGAGGTGCCGATAACGTACGAGGGACGTGATTACTCCGAAGGCAAGAAGATCACCTGGCGCGACGGCTTCCCTGCCCTGTGGACGCTGATCAAGTACCGGTTCGTGGACTAGCGGAGCGGGGAGGGGGGCCGCCGCGCCGCCACCGCCCCCCACCGCATCTTCCTCATGGCTTCGGCTCCTTCAAGAAACGTCGCCAGGATCAGACGATCAGCGGCGGAGAGCGGCGGAGGCCGCTGTGACGCTTCCCGCGCTGTCTCGTCGGCGCCGCCCGGGCGGGTTGTCGAGGGAAGGCTATCCGCCTTATACTTGCCGATCCGCTCGGCGTGCTAACATGCGCCACGGCAAGGAGATGACCCCATAGCCGTCCCCGCCACCCCGCCCGTCGCGACGCCGAGGGCCATCGTCGCGAGGCGGCGGCCGTCGAGTTGGCGCGGACGCCTCGCTTCGCTGTGGGCCGACGCCCGCGTCGAGGCGCGGCAGTTCCGGCGCCTCTTCGGCTACAGCCGTCCCTACCGCGTGCTGCTCGTCGCCTCCTGGCTGGCGACCGCCGGCTATGCCGCCGCCGGGGCCGGCATCGTCCACATGGTGCAGCCGATCTTCGACGACGTGCTCATCCGCAGCGTCAACGTGAAGGCCGTCGCCCTCACGATGCTGGGACTCTACGCGGTCAAGGGCCTGTGCTCGTTCCTGTCCACGACGATGGTCGCCGCCGCGGGCCAGCGGGCGGTCACCGACCTGCGCAACGACCTCTACCGGCACGTCCTGAACCAGTCGTTCACCTTCCTGAGCCGCCACAGCACCGGCTCGCTGATGAGCCACGTGACGACCGACGTCGAGAAGATCCAGAACGCCGTCTCGGAGATGGCGGGCGACGTGCTGAAGGAAGGGCTCACGGTGGTCGGCCTGGTGATCGTGCTGTTCGTCAAGGACTGGAAGCTGGCCCTGCTGTCCCTGGTCGGGATGCCGCTCGCCTTCTACCCGCTGGTGCGCCTCGGCCGGCACCTCCGGGCCTCCAGCGAGACCTCGCTGCGGCGCTGGCGCGACATCTCGGAGATCCTCCAGGAGACGATCTCCGGCTTCCGCGTGGTGAAGGCCTTCGCGATGGAAGGCTTCGAGATCGGCCGCTTCCGGAAGGCGGCCTGGCGGCTCTTCACCGTCAACATGAAGATCACCCGCACGACCGCCATCCTGCCGCCCCTGATGGAAGGCGTGGGCGGCCTGGCGATCATCGCCGCGCTGTTCTACGGCAGCCACGCGATCAAGGCCGGCCACCTCACGACGGGCGCCTTCACGTCCTTCGTGGCCGCCCTGTTCGCGATGTACACGCCCATCAAGCGGCTGTCGCGGGTCAACGCGACGCTGCAGGGCGCGCTGGCCGCGGGGTCGCGCATCTTCGAGGTGCTCGACACCCACCTCGAGGTGCAGGAGTCGCCCGGAGCGGTGGAGCTGCCGCGCATGGGCCGGGAGATCGAGTACCAGGAGGTCGGCTTCCGCTACGCCGACGGCGACGGGCCGGTGCTGCGCCGGGTGAACTTCAGCGCCCGGTCGGGGGAGATCGTGGCCATCGTGGGCACGAGCGGGGCGGGCAAGACCACCCTGATGAACCTCCTCCCGCGCTTCTACGACGTCACCGAGGGGGCGATCCTCGTCGACGGCGTGGACGTGCGGCGGGCGAGCCTCAAGAGCCTCCGCGAGCAGATCGGCCTCGTCACCCAGGAGACGGTGCTCTTCAACGACACCGTGCGCGCCAACATCGCCTACGGGCTGGAGGACGTGGACGAGACGCGGATCGAGTCGGCGGCCCGGGCCGCCTTCGCCCACGACTTCATCCTCGACCTGCCCCGCCGCTACGACACCATCATCGGCGAGCGGGGCAGCCGGCTCTCGGGCGGCCAACGCCAGCGCATCGCCATCGCCCGGGCCATCCTGAAGGACCCGCCCATCCTGATCCTCGACGAGGCCACCTCGGCCCTCGACGCCGAGTCGGAGCGCCTCGTGCAACAGGCTCTCTCGAACCTCATGGAGGGGCGCACCACGCTCGTCATCGCCCACCGCCTGGCCACCGTCCGCAACGCGGACCGGATCGTCGTCCTCGATGGAGGCGAGATCAGGGAGATCGGCACCCACGAGGAGCTGCTCCGCCGCGGGGGCGGCCTCTACAGCCGCCTCCACGAGCTGCAGTTCAGGCCGGAGGACCCCGCGCTGTGAGCGGCACGCGGCGGCCGGTTGGTTTGGGCTCGAATCGATGATTCGGTCCATGACGGGGTACGGAAGCGCGTCGGCCGACGCCGAGACCGGCCGCGTGTCGGTGAGCGTGCGGGCGCTCAACCACCGCTTCCTCGACCTCGCCGTGCGTCTGCCCCGGCGGCTCGAGGGCCTCGAGCCCGAGGTGCGCCGCCTCGTCCAGTCGCGCATCCAGCGCGGGCGGGTCGAGCTGTCGGTGCAAGCGGCCCTGCGCGGGGAGGAAGGCTCGGCGGTCGTCGTGTCGGCGCCGGTCGTCTCCGGCGTGGTCAGCGCGCTACGGCAGATCCAGGCCCAGTACGAGCTGGCCGGCAAGCTGCGTCTCTCCGACGTCGCCCGTTTCCCCGGCGCCCTCGAGCTGGTGGAGACCGACGGGGCCCTGGACGACGACCACCGCCGCGACCTCGTGGGGCTCGTCGAATCGGCGCTGGAGGCGCTCGACCAGATGCGGCGGGCGGAAGGCGAGAACCTGGAGCGGGACCTGCTGCAGGCGCTGGCCGGCGTCGAGAGCTGTGCGTCACGGCTGGAGGCGGGATCCCAGGCCGAGCGGGACGCGCGGCGGGACGCGCTCGTCGAGAAGGCGCGCACGCTTCGGGACGAGCTGGGCCTGGAGGACGGGCGCCTCTACCAGGAGGTCGTGCGGCTGGTGGACCGGCAGGACGTGGCCGAGGAGCTGCAGCGGCTGCGGAGCCACGTCGCGCAGGCCCGCGACGTCCTGCGGGGCGGAGGTCCCTGCGGCAAGCGGCTCGACTTCCTGGCCCAGGAGCTGGCCCGCGAGGCGAACACCATCGGCAGCAAGTCCGCCTCGGCGACGCTGGCCCGGGAAGTCGTCGATCTCAAGGGCCAGATCGAGCGGCTGCGCGAGCAGGTGCAGAACGTTGAGTAGTCACGCGCCCATCGTGATCGTCGTGTCGGGCCCCTCGGGGGCCGGGAAGTCCACGATCCTTCAGCGGGCGCTGGCCGAAGTGCGCCGCCTGCGCTTCTCGGTCTCCCACACGACGCGGCCGCCGCGTTCCGGGGAGCGCGAGGGGATCGACTACCACTTCGTGTCGCGGAGCGAATTCCAGCGCCTCGTGGACGACAGGATGTTCCTGGAATGGGCGTCGGTCCACGACGACTGCTACGGCACCGCCCGCTCCGAGTACGACCGCGCGGCGGGGGACGGGGTGGACCTGCTGCTGGACCTCGACGTGCAGGGCGCCCGGTCCGTGCGCCAGCAGTTCCCCGACGCGGTCTCCGTGTTCGTCCTGCCTCCCTCCTACGAGCACCTCGAGCGCCGGCTGCGCAGCCGGGGCCCGGCCGACGAATCGGTCTATGCCAGGCGGCTGCGGGTGGCGGCGGAGGAGCTGCGGGTGTTTCCCCAGTACGACTATGCCATCATCAATGATGACCTCGACGAGAGCGTCGACAGCCTGAAGGCCATCATCCGGGCCGCCCGGTGCCGCACCAGCCGGGTCGAGCCGGCGGCCCGCAAGATCCTGAGCACGTTCGACCCCGACGAAAAGGAGAGCCGATGACGCACTTGATCCTACCGAAGGACGTGGACAGCAAGTTCCGCTTCATCACCGTGGCCGCCCAGCGGGCGAAGCAGCTCCAGAACGGGGCCAAGCCGCGGGTCGAGGCCCGCAGCCGCAAGCCCACGCGCGTCGCCATGCAGGAGGTGCTGGCGGGCGCGGTGTCGTGGGAGGTCAAGGACGAGAAGGCGCCGGCGGAGGTCGCGGAGGCGAGTTAGCACCTTGCCGACCGTGGTCCTGGGCGTCACGGGCTGCATCGGGGCCTACAAGGCCTGCGAGGTCCTGCGCGAGCTGCAGAGGCGGGACGTGGACGTCCACGTGGTCATGACCGAGCACGCCACGCGGTTCGTGGGCGCGATGACCTTCGAGGCGCTGTCGCGCCATCCCGTGTTCATCGACCAGTTCGCGCTCGGCGCGGAGAGCGAGATCCGGCACGTGAGCCTGGCCGACGCGGCCGACCTGCTGCTGGTGGCGCCCGCGACGGCCAACGTCCTGGGCAAGTTCGCCCGCGGCATCGCCGACGACGCGCTGACCACGCTGTTCCTGGGCACCACCGCGCCGGTGCTGGTGGCCCCGGCCATGAACGTCAACATGTTCCGCCACCCGGTGGTGGTCGAGAACCTGGAGATGCTGCGCTCGCGCGGCGTCGGCGTGGTCGAGCCGGGCACCGGCTACCTCGCGTGCGGATGGCTCGGCGAGGGACGGCTGGCCGAGGTGCCGGACATCGTGGACGCGGCCATGGCCGCGCTGTCCCGCCGCCGGAGCCTCGCGGGGGAGACGGTGGTCGTCACCGCGGGCCCGACGGTCGAGGACATCGACCCGGTCCGCTTCATCTCGAACCGCTCCTCCGGGCGGATGGGCTACCGGCTGGCCGAGGTCGCCCGCGACCGGGGGGCGACAGTCGTGCTCGTCACCGGCCCCACCGTTCTGCCCGCGCCGCGCGGGATGGAGGTCGTGGCCGTCCGTTCGGCCGAGGAGATGGCGCGGGCAGTAGCCGAGAAGGCGCCGGGGGCCGGGATCGTCGCCATGGCGGCGGCGGTGTCGGACTACCGCCCGGCCGCCGTGGCGCCGGGCAAGATCAAGAAGCAGGACGGCGCCCAGAAGCTGGACCTCGTCCGCACCACGGACATACTCGAATCGCTCGGCGAGGCGAAGGGGACGCGCTTCCTCATCGGCTTCGCCGCCGAGACGGACGACCTCGTCGAGAACGCGCGCAAGAAGCGGATGGCGAAGCGGGTCGACCTGATGGTGGCCAACGACGTGAGCCGGAACGGAGCCGGCTTCGCGTCCGAGAAGAACGCGGCCGTGCTTATCGACGCGAAGGGCCAGACCGATCTGCCCCTCATGAGCAAGCGCGAGCTGGCCGAGCGGATCTGGGACCGGGTCGCCGAGCTGCGCGCGCGCGCGTGAGCGAGCTGTCCGAGATCATCGCCGACCTGCGCGAGCGGGCCCGCTATTACGCGACGCTGACCGACCTCGGCCTGCCCCCGCGCGAGCCGGCGGCCTCGCCGCGCGGCGACGCCGCCGATCCGGCCGCCGGTCTCTTCGACGGCGGCGCGCGGCTTCGCGCCGTCCGCGAGGAGGTGGGTGATTGCCGGCGGTGCAAGCTGTCCCGGGGCCGCCACAGCATCGTCTTCGGGCAAGGCAATCCCGATGCCCGGCTGATGTTCATCGGCGAAGCGCCCGGGGCGGAAGAGGACGAGCAGGGCCTGGCCTTCGTGGGACGGGCGGGGCAGCTCCTCACGGACATCATCGAGAAGGGCCTGAGGATCCCCCGCCGGGACGTCTTCATCGCGAACGTGCTGATGTGCCGCCCGCCCGACAACCGCAACCCCGAGCCGGACGAGATCCTCGCCTGCCAGCCCTTCCTCGAGCAGAAGATCGACGCCATCAAGCCCGACGTGATCGTCGGCCTCGGCAAGTTCGCCGGGCAGTGGCTGCTCAAGACGGCCGAGCCCATCTCGCGCATCCGCGGGCGCGTCGGCGAGTACAGGGGGGTCAAGGTCGTGCCGACCTACCACCCGGCCTTCCTGCTCCGCAACCCGAGTGCGAAGAAGGAAGTCTGGGAGGACATGAAGCTGGTGCGGAGGCTGCTGGCCGGATGATCTGACCCCGGCTGGCGCTGGTCCCCGCTAGACTGGCCCGATGTCTTCTCGCGCGGTCGGCGTGGCCCTCCCGCTCCCGGTCCAGACCAGCTTCACCTACCGCCTGCCTGAGAACTTCGCAGGGCCCGAGCGGGGCGCGCGGGTCCTCGTGCCCTTCGGGCCGCGGCGCGTGATCGGTGTCGTGACCGCCCCGCTCGACGGAAGCGCGCCGGAAGGGCTCGCGCTGAAGGACGTCCTCGACGTCCTCGACGAGACGCCCCTCGTTCCGGCGCCGCGCGCCGCCGGGCGAGTGCTACCGGCTGGTCCTCCCGCCGGAGGGAGTACGGGCGAGCCGGGCGGTGGCGCGCCTGCTGCGGGCCGACGCGCCGGCCGGCGACGCCTACGTGGAGGCGCTGCGGGAGGGGCCGCTGCGCGTCTCCACGCTCGCGCGGCGCCTGGGCGGCGACCCGGCCTCGCGGCTGGCCCGGCTGCGGCGAGCCGGGCTCGTCGCGGTCGAGCAGGACCTGGCGGCCCGCGGTTTCCGCCGGGTGCAGGTCGCCGTGCAGACGCGCGCGCCCTTCTCGCCGCGGGGCAAGGCGCAAGCCGAAGTCGTCCGCCGGCTGGAGGCGGCGGGCGGCCGGGCCCGGGTGAGCGACCTCGTCCGCGATCGGCCCGCGCTGCGGAGTGCGGTCGGCCGCCTGGCCAAGGCCGGCGTCCTTCGCATCGAAGAAGAGCGGGCGGCGAGGATTCCCGGCGTGATGGAGGGCGAGGTTCCCGGCCGGCCCGAGCCGACTCCGGATCAAGCGAAGGTCCTGGCCGTCCTCGGAGACGCCGTCGCTCGCGGCGGCTATGCCCCGTTCGTCCTGCACGGCGTCACCGGCAGCGGGAAGACCGAGGTGTATTTCCGGGCCGCCGAGGCCGCGCTCGCCGCCGGCCGGGGCGTGATCCTCCTCCTGCCGGAGATCGCCCTCACGCCGCTGCTCGTGCGGGCGGCGGTCGCGCGCTTCGGCCCGACGGTCGCCGTGCTCCACAGCGAGCTGTCGATGGGCGAGCGCCACGACCAGTGGTGGCGCATCCGCGAAGGCGAGTCGCGCATCGTCGTCGGAGCGCGCTCGGCCGTCTTCGCGCCGGTCTCCGACCTGGGCCTGCTCGTGGTGGACGAGGAGCACGAGGCGGCCTACAAGCAGGAAGAGAGCCCGCGCTACCACGCCCGCGACGTGGCCGTGATGCGGGCGAAGCTCGAGGGAGCGCCGATCGTGCTCGGCTCGGCGACGCCTTCGCTCGAGTCCCACGCCAACGCCGTCAAGGGGAAGTACCGGCGGCTGGTCCTGCCCGTCCGCATCGGCCCCCGCGGGCTGCCGAAGGTCGACGTGGTGGACCGCCGCGAGGTGATGAAGGCGGGGGCCGAGCCGATCCTCACCCCGCCGCTGCGCGAGGCGCTGGCCGACCGTCTGGCCCGCCGGGAGCAGTCGCTGCTGCTGCTGAACCGCCGCGGCTATGCGACGAGCCTGCTCTGCCGGGAATGCGGGCAGCAGGCGAGCTGCCCGAACTGCTCCGTGTTCCTGACCCTGCACCGCGGCGGCCGCCATGCGATGTGCCACTACTGCGGCTATCAGGTCCCGGCCCCGACGGCGTGCGGCTTCTGCCGGGGCGACTACCTGCGCTTGAGCGGATACGGGACGGAGAAGGTGGTGGAGGCGGTCCAGGCCGCGCTGCCCAGCGCCCGCGTGGACCGTCTCGACCGCGACCTCGCCGCGCGCCGGGGGGCGGTCGAGAAGGTGCTGGCGGACTTCGAGGCCGGCCGCACCGACGTCCTCGTCGGCACGCAGATGATCGCCAAGGGGCACGACTTCCCGAAGGTCACGCTGGTCGGCGTCGTGGACGCCGACGTGGGCCTCGGCCTTCCCGATTTCCGGGCCGCGGAGCGGACCTTCCAGCTCCTCACCCAGGTCGCCGGCCGGGCCGGCCGGGCCGACCTGGCCGGGGAGGTGATCCTGCAGAGTCACCTCCCCGACCACTACGCGCTGCAGCTGGCCTGCGCGCAGGACTACGAGTCGTTCTTCGAGCGCGAGATGGAGTTCCGGCGGACGATGGGCTATCCGCCGGCATCGGCCCTCGTCAACCTCGTCCTGCGGTCGCGTGACGCGGCGGCGGCCGCGGCGGACGCGGACCACGTCGCGCGGCGCCTGCGCGAGGGCGCGCCCGGCCGCTACCGCGTCCTCGGTCCCGCCCGCGCGCCGCTGGCCCGCCTGAAGCAGGAGCACCGCGTCCAAATCCTGCTGAAGGGCGACCGCGCCTCCATGCGCGAGGCGGTCCGGTCGGCGCTCGTCGAGCGCTACGGCGAGACCCGGTGGCCGGGAGTGGCGGTGGACGTGGATCCCGTCAGCGTGATGTGAGGCCGATCGCCTGGAAGAACTCGCGCCAGGACCAGACGATCGGGTTGGGGACGAAGCAGCCGATGAAGACGACCAGGCCGAGGACCGCGATCCAGACGCGGGCCGGCCCGAGGGCCGGCTCGTCGTCGAGGGTGGGGGGATGGCGCCGCCCGAGGATGCGGAGGAGGATGGACCAGAAGAGCCAGTTGGGCCCGAAGTAGATGAGCGCGACGCACACCCAGCTCCCGACCCGCGAGACGAGGGCGGCCCGCTGGCGCGCGACGGCGTAGGTGACGTGGCCGCCGTCGAGCTGGCCGATGGGGATCAGGTTGAGGGCGGTGACGAAGAGGCCGAACCATGCGGCCAGGCCGAGGGGACCGAGAGTCAGCGTCAGGTCGTCGGGCAGCGCTCCCTTCATCAACCAGACCGCGCCCTTGAAGAAGAGGGGCTCGCCGAGGTAGATCCCGGCGCCGGGAGACTGCGGCAGCAGCTTCGCCTCGCGGACGCCCAGGGCGAGGACCGGCAGGCACAGGACGAAGCCGGCCAGCGGCCCGGCGATGCCGATGTCGAAGAGGGCGCGCCGGTGCGGGATCGGACCGCGGATGCGGATGAAGGCCCCCAGCGTGCCGACGAGGCTGAAGACGGGAAAGGGCAGGAAGTAGGGCAGCGTCGCGTCGACGCCGTAGTACCGGCAGGCGACGTAGTGGCCCATCTCGTGGGCCATGAGGATGCTGAGGAGGCCGAAGACCAGGCGGGGTCCGCCGCTGATGTAGACCGAGACGACCGTGAGGACGAACAGGACGACGTTGCGCGCCGCGCCCTTCCACGGCGAAGGCAGGAGCGCCCGCCGCAAGTGGCGGCTGGAAGGCGGGAAGACCCACACCTCCTCCGGGGCCGGTCCGACCGAGGGATTGGGGAAGCTCACGGGCCGGGGAGCCGGAGGCTACTGGCTCAGGTTCTGGAGGTCCTTGCCGGGCTTGAAGCGGATCGTGCGGCCGGGCGGGATCTTGACCTCCTTGCCCGTCCGCGGGTTGCGGCCGATGCCGCGCTTGCGGGGCTTGACCTGGAAGACGCCGAAGCCGCGCAGCTCGATGCGCTCTCCGCGCATCATCGAGTCCTTCATGGCTTCGAGGACGGCCTCGACCGCCGTCTCCGCCTTGACCTTCGTGATGTCCGCGGCCTTGGAGACCTCGTTGATGATGTCCACCTTGATCATGCCGGGGGTGCTCCTTCCTGAGTGGTACGTATTATAGACGATGATCCCGATCCCCAAAATCGCCCTGGTGGGCCGGCCCAACGTCGGCAAGTCCACGCTGTTCAATCGGATCTGCGGCCGGCGCAAGGCCATCACCGACCGCAAGCCCGGCTCCACCCGCGACCGCAACTACGCGCAGGCCTCCTGGCAGGGCGCCGGCTTCGAGCTGATCGACACCGGCGGGCTCCTGCTGGAGACGGACGATCCGTTGCTCGGGCCGGCCGCGCGCCAGGCGGAGCGGGCCATCGACGAGGCCGACCTGGTGCTGCTCGTCGTGGACGGCCGGGCCGGCCGGCTGCCCGACGACGAGGCGATCGGGTCGCGGTCAACAAGCTCGAGGGACCCGGGGACGGGACCGAGGAGTTCGCCCGGCTCGGCTTCGACCGGGTCATGGCCCTCTCGGCCGAGCATGGGCAGGGGGTAGGCGACCTCCTCGACGCGGCGCTCGAAGAGCTGCCGCGGGTGGGGCCGCCCGAGGACGAGACCGGGCCACTGCGCATTGCGATCGTGGGCCGGCCCAACGTCGGCAAGTCGTCGCTGCTGAACCGGTTCCTCGGCTCGGAGCGCGCGGTCGTGTCGCCCATCCCGGGCACGACCCGCGACGCGGTCGACAGCTTGCTCGAACGGGCTGGCAAGCGTTACCTCTTCGTGGACACGGCCGGGATCCGGCGCGTGCGGCACCTGGACGAGAACGTCGACCACGTGAGCGTCGTGCAGGCCCGGCGCTCGCTGGAGCGCGCCGACGTGGCGCTGCTGATCCTCGACGCCGCCGAGGGGCTGCGGGACATGGACGCGACGATCGCGGGCTACGTGCAGGAGGCCGGCCGGCCGGTGGTCGTCGTGGTGAACAAGTGGGACGTGGCGGGCGAGCGCGAGCTTAAGCAGCGCGCGTTCGAGCAGGCGGTGCGGGACCGCCTGAAATTCCTGGCCTGGGCGCCGGTCGTGTTCGCCTCCGCCACTACAGGCAAGGGCCTCTCCGCCGTGCTCGCCGCCGCCGAGCGGGCCCACCAGTCGAGCCGCACCCGCATTGCCACCGGCCCTCTCAACCGCCTGCTGGCCCGCGCCACCGCCCTCCAGGCCCCGAAGGCCGCGAAAGGAAACCAGGCCGTCAAGCTCCTGTTCGCGACGCAGATCGGGGTCGCGCCCCCCACCTTCGTGCTCTCGATCAACCATCCGGTAGACCTCCACTTCTCGTACAAGCGCTTCCTGGAGAATCAGTTACGGAAGGAGTTCGGGTTCGAGGGCACGCCCATGGTGTTGAAGGTGCGTGGCCGCCGCCACTGACGAGGAGCACGCGAACCGTTTCTTCTTGACATCTCCCGAGGCCACTCATATAATGCTCGAAACTTTCGAGTCTAACTAGTTGTAAACACTGATTTTTTGTGTCCTCGCGGGGGTACCGGGGCCCCATGACGAAGGCGGACATCGCGCGCATCGTCTATGAGAGGCACGGGGGTCTTTCGAACCGCGAGGCGGCGCGGCTGGTGGAGATCATCTTCGACTCGATCAAGAACCGGCTCGGCGACGGCGAGAAGGTGCAGATCACCGGCTTCGGAACGTTCGTGATCCGCCAGAAACGGGAGAGGCGCGGGCGCAATCCCCAGACTGGAGAGGAGATGCTCATCAAGCCGCGCAGGTCGGTCGTCTTCCGTCCCTCCAAGCTCTTCGGCGCGGCCGCCGATTAGCCGGCGCGGCCGCCCTTCATGGAAAGGAAGATCCCGAACAAGCTCTTCTTCAAGATCGGGGAGGTGTGCGAGCTGACCGACACCCAGCCGTACGTGCTCCGTTACTGGGAATCGGAGTTCCCGGCCCTCGCCCCCGCCAAGAACACCTCGGGACAGCGGATCTACCGCCGCCGCGACATCGAGACCGTGCTGCGCATCAAGCAGCTCCTCTACGAGGAAGGGTTCACGATCGCGGGCGCGAAGAAGCGGCTCGAGATGGAGATGGCCGGCCGCGCGCCGAGCCCCGGCTCGCTTCCGCCGGGTGGCAACGGTGGCGGCGAGGCGGCGAAGAAGGCGCTGCACGAAGTCCGCGACCAGCTTCGGGAAATATTGACTCTCCTGGAGAGGAATGATAGAAAGCAGGTCTGATCGTCGGCGGATCGGGATGTAGCGCAGCCTGGTAGCGCACCTGCTTGGGGTGCAGGTGGTCGGCGGTTCAAATCCGCCCATCCCGACCAGGCTCTTTCCGGTCATCCTCGCCCCGGACGGAGGTCACCTCGGTCTGGGGCGTTCTTGTCTATGGGTCAACCGCTCATCCTGGCGACCAACGACGACGGCGTGAACGCGCCGGGGATCAAGGCCCTCTGCGCCTCGCTCGCCCAGCGCGGCGAGGTGCACGTCGTCGCGCCCGACCGCGAGGTGAGCGCCTGCGCCCAGTCGCTGACGTTGAAGCACCCCCTACGGGCCGAGCGGATCGAGGAGCGCGTCCACGCCGTGGACGGGACGCCCGCCGACTGCGTCAACCTGGCGCTGGTGAAGCTGCTGCCCCGGCGCCCGGACCTGGTGGTGTCGGGGATCAACCGCGGCGCGAACCTCGGCGAGGACGTCTTCTACTCGGGCACGGTGGGGGGGGCGCGCGAGGGCACCTTCTTCGGCGTGCCCTCGATCGCGATCTCGCTCGCCGCCCGCGCCGAGGCCGACTTCGCTCCCGCGGCGGAGTTCGCGGCCCGGCTGTCCGCCCTGGTCCTCGAGAAGGGCCTGCCCGAGCGCACGATGCTGAACGTGAACGTGCCGCCGGGGATGCCGCTGGGCGCGGTCATCACCGTGCAGGGCCGCCGCGAGCACGAGGGCACGATCCTCGAGGGGCTCGACCCGCGCCGGCGCACGTACTACTGGATCGAGGAGGGCAACGACCGCTGGTTGAGCGACGAGCTCTCCGACATCAACGCCGTGCGCCGCGGCTACATCTCCATCACCCCGCTGCAGACGGACACGACCCACCACGCCGTGCTGGCCGCCTTCCGGGCCTGGGAGCCCGCCCTCGGCAACGGCCACGCCATCCCCGCGGGTCCCCGTCGCCGGGGGGAGTGAGGCGCGCTAGAACGCGTGGCTGTAGCCGGCGATGACCAGGTAGTCGGCGAAGGCGGCGTCGCCGTGGCCGCCGCTGGCCTTGTCCGCCACGCTTCGGGTGCGATTGCGGTAGACCGCGAAAGGCACGCCGAGCGAGAAAGCTGACTTCCCGCGGATGTAGGTCACTCCCGGCTCGATCGAGACTGCGTAACCCGGCCGGCGGAATCCCCGGCTCCCGCCGATCACGTCCTCCGCCGGGACGCCCTCCAGCCGGCCGCCCAGGTTGAGGGTCCAGGATCCCTTGGCGCGGAACGAGGTCGCCAGCCCCGCCCGGACGAGGTATTGATCGGCGACCGACATCTCCTGCGTCAAGGGGTTGGTGCCGCCGTTGCTCGTGTGGTTCGTCTCCCTCGGGTTGAACAGGTACGAGCCCGAACCGTATCCGACCAGCCGGCCGAGCCTCTGGAACGCCGTCCCCTCGACGGTGAACCCGAACCCTCCGTCCCCCGGCTGGATCGACTGGTCCACCGGCTGGATGGTGCTCACGATGCCGCCGTTGCTGAAGGTCCGCCGGACGTCGAGATGGTCGTCGTCTCCGGTGGGGAGCTTCAGCCCGACGCCGAGCGAGACGTTCCCGTTCCCGTGCGAGTCCGGCGCCAGCACCCAGCGCCGGGCGGAAAGCGTGATGTCGCTCAGCCCGTGCGCCTGCGTCACCGAGCGGTCGATCACCTGCCGCGTCTGGTCGCGGATCGGGTTGGAGCGGTCCGCGATCAGGAACGGAAGGCCGAGGGTGAGGCTGGAGCGGGGGCTCAGGTTGTACCGGACCGAGAGGTCGAGCAGGTGGATGCGGTTGATGACCTGGCTCGAGTCGGTCTCCCGGTTCTTCTGCTCCTCGGAGCCCACGAAGTGGCGGTCCGATCTCTGCCATCGATAGCCGCTCGAAACCTGCCACGTCCCGGCCCTGGCGTAGGGGCTCTTATCCGTGCCGATCACGGGCACGTCCATGCGCGCCGCCACTCAACCTTGCGCGAACGCCTCCCGCGGCGCCAGGCTCGCGAGGGTGATCGCCGCCACCCCGAGCCCCCGGCCGCCCCGGATCCAGCGCGGGTCTTCCACCGGCCCTTCCTTTCCTTGGAGACGGAAGCCGTCGGCCGGCACCTAGCAAGCCGCGGGCCGGGCGGAGGCCGCCTGGCCCGGATCGAGGAACGAATGCGCGGAGCAAGGAGTTAGGGTCGACATCCCAGGCCCGGGCCTGCGGCGGCCAGTCGCCCTCGCATACGGGTTATGGCCCGGTGAGCGGCCGCCGCATAGGACCTACGGCGAACGCATCAGCGACGTGACTCCGCCTGGGCGGGCCGATCGTCGAAGCCGGTGCCTCGTCCGAGCGCCTCCGCGTATGATAGGGACCTGCGTCTCTAGCATGGGTGTCGCGGTCGGGAACCTCCTCCTTCTGGCTGCGGTGTCGGCGGCGGGCCCCACCCGCGCGGGCCGGCTCAGCGCCGACGTCTGGGCGACCGATCACGACCGGATCCTGCGCATCGCCGATCCAGCCCTCGGCGAGGCGCCGGTCACCGTGACCGCCGCGTCGTCGCCGCGGAGCGCCGGGGGACCTCACGACTACTTCTCCGAGGCCGACTACTGGTGGCCGGACCCCGCGAACCCCGGCGGCCCCTACATCCAGCGCGACGGCATGAGCAACCCCGACAACTTCGACGACCACCGCAAGGCGATGCGCCGGCTGAGCGTGGCGGTCCCCGCCCTGGTCGCGGCCTGGAAGCTGACCGGGCAGCCGCGCTATGCCGAGCAGGCCGTGCGGCACCTGAGGGCGTGGTTCGTGGACGAGGCGACCCGGATGAGCCCGCACCTGCACTACGCGCAGGCCATCCATGGCCGGGTGACCGGGCGCGGCACCGGGATCATCGACACGCTCCACCTCGTGGAGGTGGCGCGGGCGGTCGAGTGGCTCGATGCCGCGCCGTCCTTCGACGCGGGCATGCGCGCGGGCGTGCGCGGCTGGTTCGCCGACTACCTCCGCTGGATGACCACCGACAAGAACGGGATCGAGGAGCGCGACGCGAAGAACAACCACGGCACGTGCTGGGTCCTGCAGGTGGCCGCCTTTGCCCGTGTCACGGGCGATCGCCAGCTCATGGACTACTGCCGGAACCGCTTCCGGACCGTCCTCCTGCCGAACCAGATGGCCGCCGATGGCAGCTTCCCGGAGGAGCTGCGCCGGACGAAGCCCTACGGCTACTCGCTCTTCAACCTGGAGGCGCTGGCCGGGATCGCCCAGCTCCTGTCGACGCCGTCCCGGGGCCGCGAAGCGGACGATTTGTGGGCCTTCACGCTGCCCGACGGCCGCGGCATGCGGCGCGCCATGCAGTTCATGGTGCCGTACATCCGGGACAAGAAGAGCTGGCCGCGCCCGCCCGACGTGATGTACGACCGCGAGTGGCCCATGCGCCAGGCCAGCCTGCTCTTCGCCGGCCTGGCTCTCTCCGAGCCGGGCTACGTCGAGCTGTGGCGCAAGCTGCCCGCCGATTCGGACGTGGACGAGGTGATCCGAAACTTCTTCATCCGGCAGCCGGCGCTGTGGCTGGACGGACCGGCCCTGTCCCGGGGGGAGTGGGGTGCGCCCGTAGTCACGGTGACTCAGGCGGGCGAGAAGTGGACGATCGCCGGGCAGCGCCAGCGGGTCGTGTTCGACGCCGCGGATCTCTCGATCCGCGTGGACGCGGGGGCGGCGCAGTGGCGGATGCAGTCCTCGGCCCCGGGCGACCTGCAGGCGCGGGCCGAGGGCAAGACACTCTCCCTCCGGCGGCGGACGCTGAGGCTGCCGCTCACGTTCCTGGGCAAGGGGCGCTACCATGCCACGCTCGGGAGGGACGATCCGGTGAACGGAGCGGCCGTCCAGCTCGAGCCGCGGGAGCTGACCCGGCAGGACTTCATCGATGTGCCGCTCCGCGACGGGGGCGGCTTCATCGCCCGGCGGGCACGGTAGGAGCAATGTTCCGGCTCGACGGCAAGGTCGCCGCGGTGACGGGGGCCGGCTCCGGCATCGGCGAGGCGATCGCCCGGCTCTTCGCCGGCCAGGGCGCGGTCGTCCAGGCCCTGGACGTCGACGAGCGGGCGGCCTGCGCCACCGCGGAGAGGATCACCCGGGAGGGCGGCCGCGCCGACGCCCGCCACTGCGACGTCGGCGATGCGGCCGGCGTCCAGGCCGTGTTCGCCGCGATCGCCGGAGAGCGCGGCCGGCTCGACATCCTGGTCAACAATGCCGGCATCGCCCACGTGGGCACCATCGAGACCACCGCCGAGGCCGACTTCGACCGCGTTTTCCGCGTCAACGTCAAGGGGATCTATCTCTGCGCGCAGGCGGGCGTGCGGCAGATGCTGAAGCAGGGCGGGGGGGTGATCCTCAACATGGCGTCCACCGCCGCCCACGTCGGCATCCCCGACCGCTTCGCCTACTCGATGAGCAAGGGCGCCGTGCACACGATGACCATGTCGATCGCCGCCGATTACGTGAAGAAGAACATCCGCTGCAACTGCATCTCTCCCGCGCGGGTCCACACGCCGTTCGTGGACGGCTACCTCGCCAAGAACTATCCGGGCCGCGAGGAGGAGATGTTCCGGACGCTCTCCGAGGCCCAGCCCATCGGCCGGATGGGCCGGCCGGACGAGGTGGCGGCCCTGGCCCTCTACCTCTGCTCGGACGAGGCGTCGTTCGTCACCGGTCACGCCTATCCCATCGACGGAGGAGTGCTGGCGACATGAAGCTCATCCGTTTCGGCGAGCCGGGACGGGAGAAGCCCGGCGTGGCGCTCCCGGACGGGACGCGCGTGGACGTCTCCGCCGCGGTCCCGGACTTCGACGAGGGCTTCTTCGGCGGCGACGGTCTGGCCCGGCTCGCCGCGTGGCTGGAGAAGAACGGGGACAAGGCCCCCCTGGTGCGGCGCGGGGAGCGGCGGGGGCCGCCGATCCGCCGGCCGAGCAAGATCATCTGCGTCGGTCTCAACTTCCGCGACCATGCCGCGGAGACGGGAGCCGAGCTGCCGAAGGAGCCGGTCATCTTCTTCAAGTCCACGACGGCCCTCGTGGGGCCGAACGATCCGCTGGTGATGCCCCGCGGGGCGACCAAGGTGGACTGGGAGGTGGAGCTGGCGGTCGTGATCGGCAAGACCGCGCGCTACGTGACGGAGGCGCAGGCCTACGAGCACGTGGCCGGGTACGCGCTGCACAACGACTACTCGGAGCGCAGCTTCCAGCTCGAGCGGGGCGGGCAGTGGGTCAAGGGCAAGAGCGCCGACACGTTCGCGCCGCTCGGGCCGTACCTGGCCACCCGGGACGAGGTATCCGACCCCCATCGCCTGCCGATGTGGCTCAAGGTCAACGGCGCGTACCGGCAGCGTAGCACCACCGCGAACATGGTCTTCGGCGTGCCGGCGCTCGTCAGCTACCTGAGCCAGTTCATGACGCTGCTGCCGGGTGACCTCATCAGCACCGGCACGCCGGCCGGCGTGGGCCTGGGCATGAAGCCGCAGCCCGTGTACTTGAAGCCGGGCGACGTCGTCGAGCTGGGCATCGAGGGCCTGGACGAGCAGCGACAGGAAGTGGTGCCTTCCCGGTGACGCGCTACGTGATGGCGGTCGACCTGAAGGATGACCCGCCGGGCATCGCCGAATACCGCCGCCACCACCGACGGATCTGGCCGGAGGTCCGCGACAGCCTGCGGCGGGTCGGCGTGCGGCGCATGGACATCTACCAGATCGAGCGCCGGCTGGTGATGGTCATGGACACCAGGGACGGCTTCGACCTCCGGCGCAGCTTCGCCGTCCATGCCGCGTCCCACCCGCGGTGCGCCGAGTGGGAGGAATTGATGAAGACCTTCCAGCAGGCGCCGCCCGGAGCGGCGCCGGGACGCCTCTGGACGCCGATGGTGCCGATCTTCCACCTCGAGCGCGGGCCGCGGTCCTCGCGAAAAGCCCGGCGGCGCCGCTCCCGATGAGCGATCCGGTCCAGCTCTTCCACACCTGCCTCGTCAACGAGATCGGCCCCGAGGTGGGGATGGCCGCCGTCCGCCTGCTGGAGCGGCTGGGGCACCCGGTAGGCGTCCCTCTCGACCAGACCTGCTGCGGGCAGCCCGCCTACAATGCCGGCTTCCACGACGAGGCCCGCTCCGCCGCGCGGCACATGCTGCGGGTGCTGTCGGCGACGGAGGGCGTCATCGTCATACCGTCAGGCTCCTGCGCCGACATGCTGGTGCACCAGTACGAGCTGCTGTTCCGCGACGAGGCCGAGTGGCGCGAGAAGGCCCATGCGATCGCCGGCCGCTGCCGGGAGCTGAGCCAGCTCCTGGCCGAGGAATGGCCGCGGATGCCGGCCGGGGCGCGCCTGAGGGCGCGCGTCGCGTATCACCCGTCCTGCCACCTGCTGCGGGGCCTGGGCGTGCGCGACGCGCCCCTCGAACTGTTGCGCGCGGTGGAGGGCGTGACGCTGGCGGAGGTCGAGGATCAGGAAGAGTGCTGCGGCTTCGGCGGGCTCTTCTCGGTGAAGCAGCCCGAGATCTCCGGCCGCATGCTGGAGCGCAAGCTGGCCGCCGTCGCGGCCTCGGGCGCCGACCGCCTGGTGAGCTGCGACCTCGGCTGCCTCATGCACCTGGCGGGCGGGCTCCGGCGACAGGGCGTGGGCCTCGCGGTCCAGCATCTGGCCGAGCTGCTCGACGAGGCGCTGCCTTGAGCGCGGTCCCCCCCTTCGTCGAGCGCGTACGCTCGGCGCTCGGCGACGAACGGCTCCACGTGGCGCTGGGCCGGGCGACCGAGGCGCTGCGCTCGCGCCGCGCGAGCGCCTTCGCCTCGCTGGAAGACTCGGACCGGGTGCGCGACCTCGCCCGGAAGGCCAAGCTGGAGGTGCTGGCCGACCTCGCCTCGCAGCTCCAGCGCTTCGAGGAGCGCCTCGTCGCCAACGGCGTCGAGGTCCACTGGGCGGAGACCGGCGAGGAGGCCAACCGGCTGGTCCTGGAGATCGCCCGGCGGCACGGGGTGAAGCGCATCGTCAAGTCGAAGTCCATGGCGACCGAGGAGACGCACCTGAACCACGCGCTGGAGCGGGCGGGGATGGACGTCGTCGAGACCGACCTCGGCGAGTACATCGTCCAGCTCAACCAGGACCGGCCCTCGCACATCATCCTTCCGATCATCCACCTGACGCGCGAGGACGTGGGAGCGGTCATGCACCGGCGCATCCAGGTGCCGCTCTCCGACGATCCCCGGACGCTGGCCGGCTTCGCCCGCGCCAAGCTGCGCGAGGAGTTCCTGCGGGCCGACATGGGGATCACCGGGGCCAACTTCGGCGTCGTGGAGACGGGGACGATCTGCCTGGTGACCAACGAAGGCAACGGCCGCATGGTGACGACGCTGCCCCGCGTGCACGTCGCGGTGATGGGGATCGAGAAGCTGGTGCCGACGCTGGAGGACCTCGACCTCTTCCTGAGGCTGCTGGCCCGGTCGGCCACCGGGCAGAAGATCACGACCTACACCACCCTGCTCCGGGGCCCCCGGCGGCCCGGCGACGAGTGCGGCCCAGAGGCGATGCACGTCATCCTGCTCGACAACGGCCGGAGCCGGCTCCTGGCCGGCGACGACGCCGAGATCCTGGGCTGCATCCGTTGCGGGGCCTGCCTGAACGCGTGCCCGATCTACAAGAGCATCGGCGGCCACGCCTACGGCGATACCTACCCTGGCCCGGTGGGGGCGATCGTCACTCCGGGGCTGCGCGGGTTGCACGGCTGGAGCGAGCTGCCCGCGGCCAGCACGCTCTGCGGCGCGTGCCGTGACGTCTGCCCGGTGCGGCTCGACATCCCGCGGATGCTTCTCGGCCTGCGCCGGGAGACCGTGCGTACCGAGAAGACGCCGCTCGGCCTGCGGCTGGGCCTGAAGGCCTTCGGCTGGATCGCCCCGCGGCCGAAGCTGTACCGCGCCGCCGCCGCCGCCGCCCGCCGGCTGGTGCGCGCGCGGGCCCGCGAGGGCTGGGTGCGGCGGCTCCCGGGCCTGGGTGGAGGCTGGACGCAGGCGAGGGACCTCCGGGCCCCCGCCGCGACCACGTTTCAAGAGCAGTGGACCCACAGACAACAGACGGCGCGAGCGACGGGATCCACTCCCGGCGCGAGCGCGGGGGGTGCGGGGGGTGCGGGCGTGCGTCGCCAGCAAGCCCACAAGCCAGAAGCTGCGAGCGGAGCGGGATTGACTCCCGCGGAGCGAGCGGGGGGTCCGGGGGGTGCGGCGCAGCACCCCCCGGCTCGAAGAAGATGACTGCGCGCGAGAGCATCCTCTCCCGCGTCGCCGCGGCCCAGCGCACGGCGCGGCTGCCTGCCCGGCCGGTGGCGGAGCCGATGGCGGCGGCCACGCGCAGCCGGTCGCACTGCCTGGAGCGCTTCGGCCAGGAGCTGGCGGCCCTGGGCGTGGGCTGCCACGTCGAGACGACCGCCGAGGCCGTCCGCGAGCGCGTTCGTTGCCTGGTCGAAGGCCAGCGCGTCCTGAGCTGGGACGCCGAGCACCTGCCGTACGAAGCGGGAGCCGTGCTCACGGCCGCCAGCCGCGGATCGAGCCCGCGCGCGGAGCAGGCGGCGGCCGAGGTGGGAGTGACCGGCTGCGATGGCGCGATCGCCGAGACCGGCACGCTCGCGCTCCTCTCGGGGCGCGGGCGCTCGCGCGCGGTCTCGCTCCTGCCGCCCGTGCACGTGGCCATCGTGAGGCCGGAAGACCTCTGCTTCAGCATGGGCGAGTTCTTCGCCCGCCACGGCGCGCGCATGAGCCAGGAGCCCTCCTGCACGTTCGTCACCGGCCCCAGCCGGACGGCCGACATCGAGCTGACGCTGACCCTCGGCGTGCACGGCCCCGGCCGGGTCGTCGTCGTCATCGGCCCCGAACCGGCATGAGCAACAGGAGCGAGCGGAGCGGGATTCACTCCCGCGCAGCGAGCGGGGGGTCTGGGGGGTGCGACGCAGCACCCCCCAGCTCAACAAGGGGATGAAGGTCGACTCTCACCAGCACTTCTGGAAGTACGAACCGCGCGAGTACGCCTGGATCGTCGAGAGCATGGGCGCGCTCAAGCGCGACTTCCTGCCCGCCGACCTCCAGCCCGAGATGGCGCGGGCGGGCGTGGCGGCCTGCGTGGCCGTCCAGGCCCGCTCGACCCTCGAGGAGACCGCGTGGCTGCTCGAGCTGGCCGATCGCCATCCCTTCGTCGCCGGCGTCGTGGGCTGGGTCGACCTCCGCTCGCCGGAGGCGCGCGCGCAACTCCAGCGCTTCGCGGCCCACCCGCGCCTCGTCGGCATCCGGCACATCGTCCAGGACGAGCCCGACGACCGCTTCCTTCTCCGCCCCGACTTCCTCCGCGGGATCGGCCTCCTGGAGGAGTTCGGCCTGGCCTACGACATCCTCATCTACCCGCGCCACCTGCAGGTCGCCACGGACCTCGTGCGGATGTTCCCGCGGCAGCGCTTCGTGCTCGACCACCTGGCCAAGCCCCGGATCCGAGCGGGTGAGGTCACGGCGTGGGCGGGCGCCCTGTCGGCGCTGGCCCGCCAGCCCCACGTGATGGGCAAGCTGTCCGGCCTCGTGACCGAGGCGGATGGGCAGGGCTGGCAGCCCGAGCAGATCCGTCCCTACCTGGACATCGCCTTCGAATGCTTCGGGGCCGACCGGCTCATGATCGGGTCCGACTGGCCGGTGTGCACGCTCGCCGCGGACTACGGGCGCACGCTGGGGCTGGTGACCGAGTACCTCGAGGGACGGCCGCCGGCGGAGCGCGACGCCGTGCTGGGAGGCAACGCGCAGAGGTTCTGGAACCTCCAGGTCAAGGAGCACAGCCCATGATGAAGAGTGCGGCGATGAGCGCGGCGGCGATGGCGCTGCTGGCGGGGCTGGCTGCGTGCGGCGGCCGGCGCGAGGCGGGGCGGACCACGATCGCCGTCATCCCCAAGGGCACGTCCCACGTGTTCTGGCAGAGCATCCACGCCGGAGCGGCGCGGGCCGCCGCGGAGCTGAACGTCGACATCGTCTGGCGCGGCCCGCTCCGCGAGGACGACCGCGACTCGCAGGTCTCGGAGGTGGAGGACTTCGTCAGCCGGGGCGTGTCGGGCATCGTCCTGGCGCCGCTCGACGAGAGCGCGCTGGCGGTGCCGGTGGCGAGCGCCGTGCAGCGCGGCATCCCGGTGGTGATCATCGACTCGGGGCTCAAGGGGGAGGGCTACGTCAGCTTCGTGGCCACGGAAAACTACCAGGGAGGCCGGCTGGGAGGCGAGGAGCTGGCGAAGAGGCTGGGCGGCAAGGGCAAGGTGGTCCTGCTCCGCTACAGCGAAGGCTCGGACAGCACCAACAAGCGCGAGCAGGGCTTCCTGGACGCGATGAAGGCCAGCCCGGGCATCGAGGTCGTCAGCTCCAACCAGTACGGCGGGGCCGATGTCGAGAGCGCCTACAAGAAGAGCGAGTCGCTCCTCAGCAACTACAAGAAAGCGGACGGGCTGGTGATCGACGGCATCTTCTGCCCCAACGAGTCGACCAGCTTCGGCATGCTGCGCGTGCTCCAGGACGACGGCTGGGCGGGCAAGGTCCGCTTCGTGGGCTTCGACAGCTCCGACAACCTGGCCAAGGGGCTCCACGACGGCCAGATCGACGCGCTCGTCCTGCAGGACCCCGTTCGCATGGGCTATCTCGGGGTCAAGACCATGGTCGCGCATCTCCAGGGCCAGCCGGTGGAGAAGCGCATCGACACCGGCGTCCACGTCGTCACGAAGGAGAACATGGACACCCCGGAGATGAAGGAGCTGGTGCACCCGGACCTGTCGAAATGGCTGAAGCCGTAGCTCCGCGCTTCCGGATGCGCGGCATCCGGAAGGCCTTCGGCGCCACCGTCGCCCTCGACGGCGTGGACCTGGAGGTCGCGCCCGGCGAGGTGTGCGCGCTCGTGGGCCAGAACGGCGCCGGCAAGAGCACGCTCATGGCCGTCCTCTCCGGCGCCCTCGCCCCCGACGGCGGCGAGATGACGCTCGACGGCGCGCCGTACCGGCCGCGCGACCCGCTGGAGGCCAGGCAGGCCGGGGTGGCGATGATCTACCAGGAGCTGTCGCTGGCTCCGCACCTCTCCGTGATGGAGAACGTCGCGCTGGGCATGGAGCCCACCCGGCTCGGCCTGATGCGGTGGGACGAGACCCGGCGGCGGGCCCGGGCGGCGCTGGCCCAGCTCGAGCATGCCGAGATCGCCCCCGAGACGCCGGTGTCGCGGCTCTCGGTGGCCGGCCAGCAGCTCGTGGAGATCGCGCGCGCGTTCGCCGTCGGGTGCCGGGTGCTGGTGCTGGACGAGCCCACGAGCAGCCTCGCCCAGGCCGACGCCCGGCGGCTCTTCGAGCTGGTGGCCCGGCTGAAGGACCAGGGCCATGCGATCGTCTACATCTCGCACTTCCTGGAGGAGGTGAAGCAGGTCGCGGACCGCTTCGTCGTCCTGCGCGACGGTCGCAACGCCGGTGGGGGGCGCACGGCCGACGCCTCGCCGCGCGAGATCGTGGCGATGATGGTCGGGTCCGCGGTGGGAGAGGTGTATCCCCGCTCCGCGCGGCGGCGAGGCGAGCCCATCCTGGAGGTCGGCGG
Organism: Acidobacteriota bacterium; assembly: GCA_003223555.1. Lineage (GTDB taxonomy): Bacteria > Acidobacteriota > Vicinamibacteria > Fen-336 > Fen-336 > AA32. The sequence goes on from QHVM01000086.1 coordinate 32,693, forward strand.
CTGGGGACCCGGCTCGGCTCCGCTGACGCTGCACCGCGGGGAAGTCGTGGGCATCGCGGGCCTGCTCGGCGCCGGACGGACGAGCCTGTCAAGGCGATCGAGGGCTTCCACTCCCCGACCCGCCGCTGGCGGCAAGGCGTGGGCTTCCTCAGCGAGGACCGCAAGGACGAGGGCCTGGCGCTGGGGCTGAGCGTGGCCGACAACATGACGCTGTCCCGTCTGGCCGGGCTGGGGCCGGGGCCGCTCGTCCTGCCCCGGCCCCAGGCGCGGGCCGCGGCCGGCCTCATCCAGCGGCTGGGGATCCGCTGCCGCGGGGCGGCCCAGGCGGTGCGCGAGCTGTCGGGCGGCAACCAGCAGAAGGTGGCCCTCGCGCGCCTGCTTCATCACGACGCCGACCTGCTGCTGCTCGACGAGCCGACGCGCGGCATCGACGTCGCGAGCAAGACGCAGATCTACGCCCTCGTCGACGCGCTCGTCGCCGATCCGGGAGAGGGACGGCCGGCCCGCGCGGTGCTCTTCGTGAGCAGCTACTTCCCGGAGCTGCTCGGCCTCTCCGACCGGATCGCGGTGATGTCCTCCGAGCTGGACGAGCACCGTCTGATCCTGGAAGCGGCGGGCACGAAGGGCGCGGCGTGAAGGCGCGCGAGCTGCTGAGCCGGGGCGGGCCCTTCCTCGGCCTGGTGCTGGTGAGCGCCCTCTTCGGCGGGCTGGTCGGCCCCCAGTTCTTCACGCCGGGGAACCTGGAGCTGATCGCCCGCCAGACCGCGATCGTGGGCATGGCCGCGCTGGGGATGACGCTGGTGATCGCGTCGGCGGGCATCGACCTGTCGGTCGGATCGGTGATCTCGCTGAGCACGGTGGTGGTCGCTCTCCTGCTCCGCCACGCGGCGAGCCCCGCCTTGGCCGCCCTGGCGGCGGTGGCGGCGGCCGCGGTGTGCGGCCTCGTCACCGGCCTGCTCGTCACCGGGCTCCGGGTCGTCCCCTTCATCGTTACGCTGGGGATGATGCTGCTCGTCCGCGGGGCGGCCAAGGGACTGGCCGAGGAGCGCCGCATCGAGGCGCCGGTCACGTGGCTGAACGACCTGCTGCGCACGCACGCGGCGGGGGTCGGGGTGCTGCTGCCCACCGGCATCTGGGTGCTGCTCGCGATGGCGCTGCTGGTCGCCGGCGTGCTGCGCTACACCCGCTTCGGGCGCCACCTGCTGGCCATCGGCTCCAACGAGCGCACCGCGCGGCTGTGCGGGGTGCGGGTGGGGCGCTGCACGGTGGCGGTCTACGCGATCGAGGCCGCCCTGACCGGGCTGGCCGGCGTGATGCAGTTCGCGAAGCTCTCGGTCGGGGACCCGACGGTCGCGGTGGGGCTCGAGCTCGACGTCATCGCGGCGGTGATCATCGGAGGGGGCAGCCTGACCGGCGGCCGGGGCACCGTCTTCGGCACGCTGGTCGGGGCGGTGCTCATGACCGTGATCCAGATCGGATGCTCGCAGCGCGGGCTTCCCAACTGGGTGCAGCAGATCGTGACCGGAGGAGTGATCGTGGCCGCGGTGGCCATCGACCACTGGCGCCAGCGCGCCCAGGCCGCGTAGCCGTGGAGCTGGAAGCAACGAACAACGGCCGCGAGCGGAGCGGGATTCACTCCCGCGTAGCGAGGGGGGGTCTGGGGGGCGCGCCGCTAGCGCCCCCCAGCTCAAAGACGATGCGGAGCGGGATTCACTCCCGCGTAGCGAGGGGGGGTCTGGGGGGCGCGCCGCTAGCGCCCTCCAGCTCAAAGACGATGCGGGGATCAGTCGGCGGTGGCCTTGAGCGAGCCGGTCGTGATGCCGCCGTCGACGAGCAGGGTCTGGCCGGTGACGTAGGCGCTCGCCTCCGAGGCGAGAAACACGATCGCGCCGTCGAGGTCGTCGGGCAGCCCCGGGCGGTGGAGGGGGATGCGCTCGCGGAGGTACTCGACCCAGCTCGGGTTCTCGTAGAGGACCTTGTTCTGCTCGGTCCGGAACCAGCCGGGGGCGAGGCAGTTGACGTTGATGCCGTGGCGCCCCCACTCGTCGGCCAGGCTCATCGTGAGCTGCTTGACCCCCCCCCGGCTGGCGCAGTAGGGAGCGATGCCGCCGTAGCCGAAGACCGACGTCACCGAGCCGATGTTGACGATGCGGCCGTAGCCGCGGGGGATCATCCGCCGCGCCACCGCCTGGGCCACGAAGAAGGTGCCGCGGAGGTTGGTGTCGAGCACCTTGTTCCAGTCCTCCCAGGCCACCTCGACCGAAGGCTTGCGCACGTTGCAGCCCGCGTTGTTGACGAGGATGTCGACCTTGCCGAAGGCGGCCTCGGCCTCCTCGGCCATGTTCCGGATGCTGGCCTCGTCGCGCACGTCGAGGGAGAGGGAGGCCGCGCCCCGGCCGAGGGCGCGGAGCTCGCGCGCGAAGCTCTCGGTGTCCTCGCGCCGCCGGGCGGTCACGACCAGGTCCGCTCCGGCCTGGGCGAGGGCGCGCGCGAGGTACTGGCCGAGGCCGCGGCTGGCGCCGGTGACCAGGGCGACGCGGCCCGAGAGATCGAAGAAGTTCTTGACCATGGGACCTCCGACTCGCCCCGGCGTCGCTCAGGCGTTGGGCTTGAGGATGACCTTCATGAGGCCGGGCTCCCGGTGGTGGAGCCGGCGGAACCAGAGCGGGCCTTCCTCGAGGGGGGCGGTGGCCGAGATGAAGCGGTCCACCCGGACCTTCCCGGACGCGATCAGCGCGAGGGACTCCGGGTACTCGCCGTTCGAGGCGCAGGAGCCCTGCAGGCGGATCTGCCGCGTCACCACCGACTGGATCGGGAGGGTGACCTCCGGGGCCATCAGGCCGACGAGCGTCACGCATCCGCCTTTGCGGACGGCGGCGATGGAGGCGCGCACGGTGGCCTCGATGCCGACCGCCTCGAGGGCCACGTCGGCCCCGCGGCCGCCGGTGAGCGAGCGGATCGCCTCCACCGAGTCGGCCGTCCGGGAGTTGACGGCGTGGGTGGCGCCCAGCTCGCGGGCCAGCGCGAGGCGGTCGTCCTCGATGTCGACCGCCACGATGCGGCGGACGGAGGCGGCTTTCAGGACCTCCCCGAAGACCGCCACCGTGTCGTCCGGGGCCACGGGCGTGAGGTTCCGCGCGTGGACCGCCACGGAGACCGGCTCCGCCATCGCCGCGTGCTCGAAGCTCATCCCGGGGGGGAGCGGGTAGACGATGTGCGCGGGCACCGAGACCAGCTCCGCGAAGGCCCCGTCCTGCCGGTAGTCCTCGCACGAGACCCCGAGCACGCGCCGGTCGTCGCAGAGGTTGGCCAGGCCGCGCTGCGAGAAGAAGCTCTCCGGGTTGTATACCGTGGAGTCGAACGTGACCCGGTCTCCGGGCTTCAGCCCTTCGACCCGCGGCCCGACCCGCTCGACGAGGCCGGCCGCCTCGTGCCCCATGACGACCGGCGGCCGGCGGCGGCCGGTGCTGCCGTCCAGGCCGTGGATGTCGCTGCCGCAGATGCCGCACGCCATCACCCGCACCAGCACGTCGCGTGGTCCCACCGCGGGCTCGGGCCGGTCCTGCACCTCCAGCTCGCCGTACGCCTTCAGCACCAGCGCCCTCATGGTGTCCCTTACTACCACGTTCCGCGTCCGCTCCGCCAGCGCAGCGGGCGCCCTTGCCAGGAGAGAGATCGCCCATGACGAACCGCCGCGCGTTCCTCGCCGCCACCCTCACGTCGACCGCGGGCGCCGTGCTCGCCCGGGCCGCGCGGGCCGACGAGCGCGACTGGTCGGGGGTCCGCCCGGTCCGCTATCCGGATCCCGACGTGGTCGCGCTCGACCCGCGCTTCCAGAAATACAAGCTCGGCAACGCCGCCATCCAGCGCCTGCACACCGGCATGGCCTGGGCGGAGGGTCCGGCCTGGAGCACCGGCGGGCGTTACCTGGTATGGAGCGACATCCCCAACGACGTCCTGCTCCGGCGTCTCGACGAGGACGGCCACGTGGTCCGGCAACGTCAACGGCAACACGTTCGACTTCGAGGGGCGGCAGATCTCGTGCGAGCACGCCAACCGGCGCGTGGTCCGCCACGAGCACTCGGGGGCGGTGACCGTGCTCGCCGAGCGCTGGAACGGCAAGCCGCTCAATGCCCCCAACGACGTCGTGGTCCATCCCGACGGGGGGATCTGGTTCACCGACCCCGGCTACGGCAGCATGGTGAACTACGAGGGGCACAAGGGAGACCTGCAGGTGAAGGAGGCGGTCTACCGGATCGATCCCCAGGGAGGGCGGATGGACCTCGTCTCCGACGAGCTGAAGAAGCCGAACGGACTCTGCTTCTCGCCCGACCAGCGGAAGCTCTACGTCGTCGACACTGGAGTCTCGCCGCCGGGGATCATCCAGGTGTACGACGTCGTCGACGGCCGCCGGTTGTCCGGCAGCCGGCTCTTCGCGAAGATGGAGCTGAGCGGCAAGCAGGGCGGCTCCGACGGCGTCCGCACGGACGTCGACGGGAACTTGTGGGCGAGCGCGGGCTGGGGCGGCGACGGGTTCGACGGCGTGCACGTGTTCGCGCCTGACGGGAATCGCATCGGCCTCATCCGCCTGCCCGAGACCGCCTCCAACGTCTGCTTCGGCGGGGCCAAGCGGAACCGCCTGTTCGTGACCGCCAGCCAATCGCTCTACGCGCTCTACGTCGAGACCCAGGGCGCCCACATCGCGTGAGAGGCACTGCTGCGAGCGGAGCGGGATTCACTCCCGCGAAGCGAGCGGGGGGTCTGGGGGGTGCGCCGCTAGCACCCCCCAGCTAAAACATGGAATATTCCGACAAGGTCGTCATCGTCACCGGGGGAAGCAAGGGGATCGGCGAAGGCTGCGTGCGCGTCTTCGTCGAGGCGGGGTCCAGGGTCGTCTTCTGCGCGCGCAGGCGGGAGGCGGGGGAGGCGCTGGCCCGAGAGGTCACCGCGAAAGGCCCCGGGGAGGCGCACTTCGTCGCCTGCGATGTCTCGAAGATGGAGGACATCCGCCGTCTCGTCGAAGGCACCGTCGAGCGCTACGGGCGCATCGACTGTCTCATCAACAACGCCGGCTGGCATCCACCCCACAAGCCGATCGACGGCTTCACGGTGGATGAGTTCCGCCGGCTCCTCGACCTGAACCTGGTGAGCATCTTCGCCGCCTGCCAGCTCGCCCTGCCTCACCTCCGGAAGACGAAGGGCAACATCATCAACCTGTCGAGCCTGGTCGGCCGCATGGGCCAGCTCCACGCCACCACCTACGTGGCGACCAAGGGGGCCGTCACCGCCTTCACCAAGGCGCTGGCCATCGACGAGGCGGCCCACGACGTCCGTGTGAACTCGGTGTCCCCGGGGAACATCTACACGCCGCTGTGGCAGGAGGCGATCGACGCCGCGCCCGATCCCGCCCGCTGCCGCGCCGACGGGGAGGCGGCCCAGGTCCTGGGCCGCATGGGGACGATCGAGGAGACGGGGCGCCTCTGCCTGTTCCTGGCCGCGGAGGCCACCTTCACGACCGGCGTCGACCACGTCCAGTCGGGGGGCGCCGAGCTGGGCTACGGCCGGAAGACGCGTCATTGAGCAAGGGGGCGCTAGCGGCGCGCCCCCTTGAACCCCCGCTCGCGTCTTCCGCGGCGACGAAGTGAATTCGCCGCCGCTCATTTTGCGGGGCCGCTTCGCGGCCCCGGGGTGAGTGAATCCCGCTCCGCTCGCAGCCGTTGCTCGTTCGCCTCCACTCCTTCGCTGCGGTCTCTGCGCGTTCTCTGCGGTCTCTGCGTTCCAGCGCCGACGGCCTAGGTGCCCTCCTCGGTGGCGAGGGCGAGCTGGGCCAGGCGGATGTGCTCCTCCATGGCCGCGCGCGCGGACTCCCCGTCGCGGGCCCGGATGGCCTGATAGATCTTCCGGTGAGCGTCGGCGGACTCGCGCAGGTTGCGGGCCCGCTCGATCGTCACCCGCCGCTGCTCGAAGAACAGGGCGGCCACCGCCTCGATGATGGCCCCCAGCATCGGGTTGTTGGCGGCCGCCGCCACCGCCCGGTGAAAGCGCAGGTCGTGGTCGAGGAAGGTCTGCGGCTGATGGAGCGCCGAATACATGCCGGTGACCTCGTCCGAGAGCGTCGCGATCTGCTCCGCCGACGCCCTCTCCGCGGCCAGCGACGCCGACCCGGCCTCCAGCACGCGGCGCACCTCCCAGAGGCCCCCCAGATCCAGTCCGTGGAGGGAGGCGATGAGCCGCAGCGGCTCGCTGACGAGCGTCGGCGGACCGGCGGTGATGAACGTGCCGGCCCCCCGGCGCGTCTGCACGACGCCCATGGCGGCCAGCGAGCGCAGGCCGGCCCGTACGCTCGTGCGGCTGACACCGACCTGCGAGGCCAGGTCGCGCTCCGAGGCGAGCCGGTCACCCGGACGGAGCGCGCCCCGTTCGATGAGGCCGCTCACGTGGAGCATCACCTGCTCGGCGGCCGCCGCGTCCTGGGAACCGTCGTTTCTGAGCGCGGAGGCCGCCATATCTAGCCGTTTACCTAAGCCCATGCTGTACCACATGTCAAGAGGTCCATCTACTGGTCCAACCTGACGATCGCATTTTCGGTATTGACACGTCAGTAAAGGCCGTGATACAGCCTTGAGTATAGAATCGGTCCCATAAGGAATCAGAGGCAGTCTTGAGTGGTTGGTCCACTCGGTTGCGATCGCGCTGGGCTTCGGCCCGCTTCCGGCGATCCGTGCCGGGGAAGGACTTCAGGAGGAGGGCCTGATGTCGACCGCTAGGTTCTTGCGCCTCGCATCCGCCGCGTTCGTGCTGGCGCTCTGGATCGGCCGGGCGGACGCCCAGGAGATCACGGGCACGATCTCCGGGACGGTCACCGACGAGCAGGGCCAGGTGCTTCCGGGGGCCACGGTCACCGCAATGGACGAGCGCACGAGCTACTCGCGCGCCGGGGTCACCGACGCCAAGGGCAACTTCCTGTTCAGCGTGATGCCGCCCGGGACATACACCCTGCGGGTCGAGATGGCGAACTTCCGGACCGTCGAGCGCAAGCGGAACGTCCTCAGTCCCTCCGAACGCCTGTCGCTGGGCACGATCCGGCTGACCGTCGGCCTCGGCGAGAGCATCGTCGTCGAGGCGAGCGGGGCCCGGGTGAACACCGAGGAGACCCAGCATTCCGGCCTGATCACCTCCCAGCAGATCGAGCAGGTCCAGACGAAAGGGCGCGACGTCACCTCGCTCATGCGGCTGGTGCCCGGCGTGCGCTACGAGGACACCGTCGAGTCGCTCGGCGAGAGCTTCGGGACCCTGGTGCCGCAGGTCAGCGGCATGCGCCGCGACTGGAACCACATCACGGTGGACGGCGTGCTCGGCAACGAGGTCGGCCAGACCAACCGCATGGCGCAGAACATCAACCTGGACGCGGTGTCCGAGGTCAGGGTCCTGCTCAACACGTTCCGGGCCGAGTACGGCCGCACGGGGGGCGCGCACATCGAGATCATCAGCAAGGGCGGCGACTCGCAGTACCGGGGCAACGCCTACTACTACGGCCGCAACGACCACCTGAACGCCAACGACTTCTTCAACAACCGGGCGGGACGGGTCCGGCCGCGCTACCGCTTCAACACCTACGGCTTCAACCTGGGCGGCCCCGTCCCGGGACTGAACAAGGACGGTGACAAGAAGCTGTTCTTCTTCTACTCGCTCGAGGCGCCGATCACGGAGAAGCCGGGCAACCTGCTCCAGTGGACGATGCCCACCGAGCGCGAGCGCAACGGCGATTTCTCCCAGACCTTCGACAGCGCGGGCAAGCTGGTCGTGATCAAGGACCCGCTGACCGGCCAGCCGTTCCCCGGCAACATCATCCCGGCCAGCCGCATCAGCCCCAACGGCCGCGCCCTGCTCAACGTGCTGCCGCTGCCCAACACCCTCGACCGGAGCTTCACCAAGGGGCAGTTCAACGACCAGACGCAGTTCATCAACGACAACCCCAAGCTGAACAACATCCTGCGTCTCGACTGGAGGCCGTCGGACAAGGACAGCCTCTACGCGACGATCAAGGACTGGCGCTCCGACCAGCGCGGCGTCGGGGGAACGGGCGGGGTGACCGCCGGTCCGGCCGGCTGGGGCTGGTTCAACGCCCACTACGACAACACGGACCGGACCTACAGCCTGAGCCATACCCACGTCTTCAGCGCCAACCTCATCAACGAGGCCCAGGTGGGCGCCCGCCGGCAGAGCGAGAACTTCCGGCCGGTCAGCGACGCCGACCTCCAGCGCCTGTCTCGGGCGGGGGCCGGCTTCACCCTCGGCCAGTTCCACCCCGAACTGAATCCGATCGGCGCCCTGCCCAAGGTGACGTTCGGGGGCAGCGCGACCCCCAACCCCCCGAACTTCACCTACGACAACCGGATCGTCGGCAACGGAGGCGTGGCCTGGGTGCATTCGTTCAACGACAACCTGACCTGGGTCAAGGGCAGCCACGCGTTCAAGACCGGGCTCTACTTCGAGCACCTCTACAACACCGAGGGGAAGGGCTTCTCGGCCCAGGCCTCCTTCGCCGGCCAGTACGACTTCACTCCCGACAACAACAACCCGCTCGACACCGGCTATACATTCTCGAACGCCCTGCTGGGCAACTTCAGGACCTATTCCGAGATCGACGCCCTGCCCGAGGTGGACTCGCACCGTTACCTCGTCGAGTCCTACCTGCAGGACACCTGGAAGGCCTCTCGGCGGCTGACCCTCGACTACGGGGTGCGCTTCCTGTGGTTCAAGCCTTGGTACACCAAGCTGCCCGCGGCGACGTTCGCGCCCGACCGCTACGATCCGGCCAGGGCGCCGCGCCTCTACCAGCCGGCCCGGATCAACGGCGTCAACGTGGCCCTCGATCCGGTCACGGGGCAGACGAAGCCCAACATCTTCGTGGGCAGCTTCGTGCCCGGCACCGGCGACCCGTACAACGGCATGGTGCTCAACACCGACCCGAACTACCCCAGGGGCTTCCGGGACAACCAGGGGATCATGCCCGAGCCGCGCCTGGGCATGGCCTGGGACATCACCGGCAAGGGCAAGACGGCCCTGCACGCGGGGGTGGGCCTGTTCCACAACTCGCAGGTCACCGCCCGCAGCATGGACCTGAGCGCCGCCAACCCGCCGGCGGTGAACACGCCGCAGATCGCCTACGGCACGATGGAGACGCTGCTGGCCACGGGCGGCTTCTCGCTCCGGCCGAGCACGGCCTTCTCGCTGGAGCGAGACGCCAAGACCCCTAGCACGTACCAGTGGTCGCTCGGGTTCCAGCAGGACATCGGGTGGGGCACCGTGGTGGACCTCACGTACGTCGGCTGGGTCGGGCGGCACATGGAGCAATACACGAACATCAACGTCGTCCCCGACGGGGCGAAGTTCGTGAACCTGCACCCCGAGAACGCCAACCCCCAGAACCCGTCCACGGCCAAGCCGGACGACTTCCTCCGTCCCTATCTCGGGTACGGGGACATCCTCCGGCGCTCGAACTTCGGCACCGCGAACTACAACGGCCTCCAGGTCCAGATCAACCGGCGCTACATCCACGGCCTGCAGTTCGCGGTCGCCTACACCTATTCGAGGTCGCTGGGCATCGCGGACGAGGACGAGTGGCAGGTCAGCATCGCCCGGCCCCTGAGGGCCTGGCACTACGCGCCTCTCAGCCAGAGCCTGACCCACGACCTCGTCATCAACTACACGTGGGACATCCCGAAGGCCAGCAAGCTCTGGAACAACGCGGTCGTCCGCGCCCTCTTCGACGGCTGGCAGCTCTCGGGCGAGAACGCGTTCGTGAGCGGGGAGTGGGACCGCCTCGTCATTGCCACCACCGACAACTTCGACTTCACCGGCGGCACCGGCGGCAACGGCGCCGCGCTCCCCGGCGAAGGCGCGAACAACCTGCGCGTGGTGCGGCCGAACATCGTGGGCAACCTCACGGGGGGCAACCGCAACGCCACCCCGGGGGCGGACGGGTCCTGGCTGGATCCGGCGGCGGTGGCCCGGCCCGCGAAAGGCGACCCCGGCAACGCGTCGCGGCCGATCGACAACTGGAACCTCGCGTTCTTCAAGAATTTCGGGCTCGGCGGCAACGGCAAGCGCCGCCTGCAGCTCCGTTGGGAGATGTACAACGTGCTGAACCACATCCAGTTCGCCACCATCGACAACACGGCCCGGTTCGACACGGCGGGCAACCAGGTGAACGCCGGCTTCGGCGAGGCGATCGCGGCCCGCAAGCCCCGCATCATGCAGGGCTCGGTAAGGGTCTCGTTCTGACGAAGCGCGTACACCTATCTTCCGGTACTCGCTGGAGGCTCCGCTGACGGCGAGGCCGGGCACGCAGCGCAACTTCCGGATGCCGACCGAGCGGGAGCGGAGGGGCGATTTCTCGCTCTCCGGAGTCATTCAAGAACATCAGGATCAAGGGAGGTCTCACCACGCACCTTCGCATCGAGGCCTACAACGTCTTCAACCACAGCCAGTTCAACGAGGTCAACGTCAGGGCGCAATGGGATCAGTCCGGGGCGCAGGTCAAGCCCTCCTTGTGAAGTTCTGACCCGGCGGTTCGCCGCCTGACTTCAGGAAGGCCCCATGACCCTCTCGCGTCGCGACACCCTCAAACGGCTCGGCCTCGGCGCGGCCGCTGCCGTCTCTCCCGTTCTCGCTCCGCCCCAGAGCGCTCCGCCTCCCCCCTCTGCCGCACCCACGCCGAGCCCGGCCGAGACAGCCGACCGTGCGCGGCGCATGAAGTGGTGGCACGAGGCGAAGTTCGGGATGTTCATCCACTGGGGCCTCTACAGCGTGCTCGGTCGCCACGAGTGGGCGATGGAGAACGAGGCCATCCCGGTGGCGGAATACGAGGTGCTTGCGAAGCGCTTCAACCCCAAGCCCAACGCGGCACGCGACTGGGCCCGCCTGGCCAAGCACGCCGGCCAGAAGTACATGGTCATGACGACCAAGCACCACGAGGGCTTCTGCCTCTTCGACACGAAGACGACGAGCTACTGCGCCGCGAAGCGGGCGGCGGGGCGGGACCTCGTCCGCGAGTACGTGGAGGCGGCGCGCGGAGAGGGCCTGAGGGTCGGCTTCTACTACTCGCTCATGGACTGGCACCATCCCGACGGTGCTCGCTGCGAGAAGGACGAGGCGGCCCGGCGGCGCTTCGTGGACTACATCCACACCCACGTCCGCGAGCTGATGACGAACTACGGCAAGGTCGACGTGCTCTGGTACGACGTGGCGTGGCCGCTCGACGCGGAGGGCTGGGAATCGAGGAGGATGAACGAGATGGTGTTCTCGCTCCAGCCCGACATCATCGTCAACAACCGCAACAAGCTCCCCGGCGACTTCACGACGCCCGAGCAGCGGATCGAGGCGGCGGAGGAGGGACGGGCCTGGGAGGCGTGCATGACGATGAACGGGAGCTGGGGCTACCAGGCCGCCGACGACGACTGGAAGACGCCCAAGACGATCGTGCGCAACCTCATCTCGTGCGCCCGCGACGGCGGCAACTACCTGCTCAACATCGGTCCCCGGCCCGACGGCTCGGTGCCCCAGGAATCGGTGCGCATCCTGGAGAACGTCGGAGCCTGGACGACGAAGAACGCCGAGGCGATCCATGGCAGCGACCGCTGCCAGCCGCGCCGCTCCAACTACGCCAGCTTCACCCGCAAGGGCAATACCCTCTACATGCACGTCCACTTCTGGCCCGGGGACACGGTGGCGCTCGCCGGCCTGCTCGTGCCCGTGAAGTCGGCCCGCCTCCTGGCCGGCGGCCGGCCGGTCCCCTTCATGCAGGAGCCGCTGCGGGTCCGCTTCACGGGCCTTCCCGCCCAGGCCCCCGATCAGCCGGCGACAACGATCGCCCTCGAGTGCGAAGGGGAGCCCAGGCAGGACCAGTTGGCCGTGCGCCGGGAGAAGAAGCGCGAGCAGGTCTAGCAGACCGCCGAAAAACCGCCCATGAAGGTCATTCGGTCCTCGGCTGAGAAGATCGGCGCGATGCCGACGCGTGGCGGGCGAGCCAGTTTCAGCCTCAAGTATTACTTGAAGCAACTTGTTCTGGACCAAGTACGAAAGGTAACAACGGCGCAGGCGAGATATAGCGGACATCGCGTCCGGCTCGCTGTGCGTCACCCCTCATTCGGTCCTCCGTGATTGTTTCGCTACGGAGGGTACGACCATGACCAGCCATATCAGGCCTTTTTCCGAGGCCGGCTAGTCTAGACTAGGCCCGCGCGATGAGGATGACCCGCCGCGAGGCGCTCCGTCTTGCCGCCGCCGGCCCCTTCGTGAGGCTCGGCCTCCCTCGGGCGCCGTCGCCCGGCGCGGCCGGGCTGGACCTCGACACCCTGAAGCGGGCTCCCAGCCGCGTCGTCACCGCCGGCGGCGTCGCGGGCACCGACCACCTCCGGATCGAGCGCCGGTGGGACGGCGACCTCTGCCGGTCGCGCCTCGTCAACACCGGACGCGAGGCGGCGAGGGTCAACGAGGTCGTGCTGTTCGACCTGGCGCCCGGCCTGGCGCCGGAGACCGCTCTCTACGGCGAAGGCTTCCAGATGCTGAGCCAGACCGGGGGCACGCTGGGCCGGCCGCTCGATCTCGGCGACTACACGGACGCTGGCCACTACAAAATGCCGCAGCCCGTGGGCATGCGCGTCGTGCACGGCCTGCTCACGCTGTCGCCGCCTCGCGGCGGCCATCGGCTGCTGGCCTTCGCGTCCTGCCGCCGCTTCGATGGCCAGTTCCGGCTCGGCGACGGGCGTTTGCAGGCGGTCGTGGACGCCGAAGGCCTCGCGCTGGGACCGGGCGAAGCATGGGAGCTGGAGGAACTGACCTTGCTGTCAGGGCCTGAACGGGAGCCGCTACTCGCCACGCTCGCCGACCGCCTGGCCGTGAACCATCCGCGCCTGCCTTCGGGCGCGCCGCCGGCCGGCTGGTGCTCGTGGTACTGCTTCGGCCCTCGCATCACCGCCGAACAGGTCCTGGCCAATCTGGACGTCATCGCCCGCGAGGTCCCCGGGCTCAAGCACGTCCAGATCGACGACGGTTACCAGCCGGCGATGGGGGACTGGCTGGAGACCGGGCCCGCCTTCGGGGGCGACGTGGGCGGCGTGCTCCGCCGAATCCGCGAGCGCGGGTTCCAGCCGGCGATCTGGGTCGCCCCCTTCATAGCGGAGAAGGGCTCGCGGCTGTTCCGCGAGCACCCCGACTGGTTCGTCAAGGACGCGGACGGGGACCCGCTCGCGTCGGACAAGGTCACCTTCGGGGGCTGGCGTCGCGGTCCGTGGTACGCCCTCGACGGGACGCATCCCCTGGCGCAGGGCCACCTGGAGGCCGTGTTCCGCACGATGCGGGAGCGCTGGGGCTGCACCTACTTCAAGCTCGACGCCAACTTCTGGGGCGCGGTCCACGGCGGGCGCTTCCACGACGCGCGGGCCACGCGGATCGAGGCGTACCGCCGGGGCATGGCGGCCGTGCGCCGCGGCGCCGGCAACGCGTTCCTGCTCGGCTGCAACCATCCCATGTGGGCGTCGCTCGGCCTCGTCCACGGCTCGCGCAGCTCGAACGACATCAAGCGGACCTGGGCGCGCCTCGCGGGAACGGCGCGGCAGAACCTGCTCCGCAACTGGCAGAACGGCCGGCTGTGGTGGAACGATCCCGACGCGGTCGTGCTGATGGGCGAGCTGCCGGAGAACGAGTTCCTCTTCCACGCGACCGCGGTGTACGCGACGGGAGGCATGCTCCTTTCCGGCGACGACCTGACAGCGATCAGCCCCGCCCGGCTGGCCCTGCTGAAGAAGATGCACCCGCCGACCGGCGTCCCGGCCCGCTTCGTCGACGACTCGTTGCGCGTCGGCGAGGTCGTCTTGCCCGACCGGAAGCTCTTCTGCCTGCTGAACTGGAGCGAAGCCCCCTCGACGCTCTCCTTCGTGCTGAAGGGCCCGCATCTCCTGCGCGAGCTGTGGACCGACGCAGAGCTGGGGCGCCAGGTGGGCGTCGTGTCGAGGCGTCTGCCGGGGCGGTCGGGCCAGGTCATCGCATGCCTCCGGACGCGGTGAGGTCCGGCCGCGGGGGTGGCCCCCGAGCCACCCGCCGTGTTACAGTACAGTTCTTCGTCGGCTGTCGGGGCGTGGCTCAGCCTGGCTAGAGCGCCTGGTTCGGGACCAGGAGGTCCCCGGTTCAAATCCGGGCGCCCCGACCAAAACATCGGCGACTTAATTTAATTGCAATTCCTTCGGTAGACCTCGGTGGACCCTGCCGTGACTCTGCGCTGCGACTGAGCGGGAACACGCGACCTACCTGCCAAGGAGCACCCTCTCGAGCAGCAGGTGCGTGGGCCAGTAGACGATCACCGGGAAGAAGACCATGACGCAGGCGAGGTACGCTGGAGCCGGGATGCGCCTCTGCGGGCGCGCACCGGGGCCGAAGACCCAATTGACATTCTCCGACGGGTCGGTGAGCCGATAGCTCAGGAGGACCAGGACCTCGACGAGAGCGACCTGGCCGGACAGCGCACGCGGGTCATAGCCGAGCCGGCGCACCGTGAAGATCACCAGGACGGGGAGCACCACATGAAAGAGCGACAGGGCCCGCAGGAACGCCGGCTTGCGCGCGTCGAACATGTAGTCGGCGAGACCGATGAGACGCCTCCCGGTGACCAAGCGGGCGAAGAAGTCCACGTTCCAGGCCAGCTCCGGCAGGGCCACCGCCAGCGCCATCATGCTGGCGATGAGGCGGCTCTCGAGCCAGAGGGCCGGGACCATGGCCAGGAGCGCGACATCCGAGAACCAGAGGAAGTTGCCCATGCTGTAATACCGGAGATAGACGGGCACGAGCAGGCACACGAAGCCGGTGTAGGCGAGCTTGATCCAGAGGGGGATCTGAGCCGTCGCCTCCGCTGACATCGCCGCGCTCAGGATCGGGGCGCGCCTGGAGAGTGCAGTTCGGCCTCAGCAGGTGACGTGCACGATCACGTTGGTATCGGCGGGCAGCGCCTCGTTGATCAGCTTCACCAGCTCCGGCGTCGTCCTCATCACCAGCTCGACGCCGCGCCGGCGTGCCTCCTCGCGGAAGTCGTCCGGCACCGGCAGCCGGCCGTGAGCGCCCGTTCCTATCCAGAGATGCTTCGCGTCCCAGGGCACGTTCTCGGCCGGCGTGAGAGGCGTGTGCCCGAACTCTCCCTGCCTCGGCTTCGACGGTCCCTTCTTCCGATTCCGGATCGCGCCGCCCTCGATCACGATGTCGTGCTCGTAGGCGACGCCATCGATGGTGATTCGACCGAACGTGTACTCGTCGACGCGCATGGAAGCCCTCGTCTCCACCTCAGGGTAGCACCTCTCCTCGAGGCGTTCGTCGCCAGGGAGCAGAACTACTTCGCGTCGTTGACCGCCGGAATCGTGGACATGATCGCGAAGGCCAGCTCCGCCCGGCCTCGCGCGGCCACGGCCAGCCGGTAAGACGGCCGCGGCTGATGGAGGGCGAATTGCCAGGCCGCCGGATCGTCCTGAACGCTCGCCGCGAAGGAGATCGCCGGCCGCCCCCCCGGGGGGAAGTCGAAAGAGAACCCGTCGAGCGGGATCTCCAGGCCGAGCCCGCGGGCCTTGATGTAGGACTCCTTGAGCGTCCAATAGTCGAAGAAGGCGTCCGTGCGCGCGGCGGAGGACAGCTTCGCGAGCGCTTCGATCTCGGACGGAGAGAAGTAACGCTTCCACACGTCGTCGGTCGCGCGCCGGCCGTCGACCCGCTCGACGTCGACGCCGACGTCGCGCTGCGTCGTCACCGCGCACGCCACCAGGCCCCTCGTGTGGGACAGGTTGAAGCGCAACGAGGTGGCGGCCGCCGGGAACGCGATCTCCGGACGACCGTGAGCTGCGGTGCGGAAGCGCCACTGCCCGGGCGGGACCGCCGCATACCGCGAGAGCGTCGTGCGGAGGAGGGCGTGGGCCACCAGGAAGCAATGGCGGTCCTCCGCGAACTTGAACTGCGCGTGGCGGGCGCGCTCCGTCTCGCCGAGCAGCGCCAGGTACGCCGCCTCGCGAGCCGCCCCGCTCGCCTCGTCGGTGAACGTGTACCAGACGTGCACGTCATCGGGTCCGAGCGGCCGCGGAGCGTCGCTCATGCCCGATGCGAGTGATCAGGCGCCGGGCTTGAACGCCTCGAGCGCCAGCTCCGGGGAGTCGTAGACCTCGAACGCCTTGTCGAGGCGGAGCAGCCGGAAGATCTCCCGGGGCTGGCCGTTCAGGCTGGCCAGCTTCACGTCGCCCTGCACGAGGCGCACCCGCTTGAACAGGGAGACGATGGCCCCGATGCCGGAGCTGTCGATGTACTTGACGCCGGCGAGGTCGAGGACCACGCGGGTCCGGCCGAGCGCGACGAGCTGCTCGTTCTTCGCGGCCATCTGCTTCTCGACCTCGATGGTCAGCGGGCCCTGGAGGGCCAGGTGCGTCACGTCGCCGTGCTCTTGCTCGACGAAGTTGATCATCGGAAGGCTCCCGTCAATGGTAGACCATCAGGAACAGCGAGCCGAAGGGGAGGGCCAGGGCGACGAGGCCCCAGCCGAGCCACCGGCGGGCGAGGGCGAAGTACTCGGGGGGGACCGCCTGGTCCGGGCCGATGCCCTCGGCCAGGGCGAGCTGGCGGAGCTGGACCGGGCGCAGCACCCGGCTCCAGACCAGGCCCGACAGGATGAACAACACCTGCGCGGCGGCGTAGGTGGGCGTGGTCCAGACCGCGATGCCGAGGAGGCGGGCGCTCGCGTAGCCGGAGACGACGAGCACCGCGACGCTCGGTATCAGGAGGTACCGGTCGGTGAGCATCACCTGGCGCTGCGCCCACGCGATCACGCGCGGTTCCCGGGAACGGTCGGCGAACCACTTCCAGACCGCGGTCACCAGTATGTCGCCGAGGAACACCACCACCGCGGTGAGGTGCAGGAACCGGAGGGCGATCCCCGCCGTCATGGCGTGAGTCGCGCGCGGAGGTGGCGCGCCAGGACCTCGACGTGGGGCTCGCGGACCAGGGTCAGGTGGGTGCCCGGGACGCGGCAGGCCGCGACCGGGCTCGAGGTGAAGCGGTTCCAGCCCAGCGTCTCGTCGGCGATCAGCGCTCCCACTTCCGGGTGGTTGGGGTCGTTCTTCTCCTCGGCGCGGAAGACGGCCAGCGGCACGTGATGGCCGCGGCGCGGCTGGTAGCGGGTGGCGTCCTGGGCCCGCGCGACGTTGAGGATGCCCATCACGTGGCTCGGGCCGGCGCCCGGCGGCAGGATGCCCGCCGCGGTCAGGCGCATCACGAACGTCTCGAAGCGAGCCGCCTCGTCCATCCCCCGCAGGGCATCCAGCCCGAGGCCGACCTCGACGTTGAAGAAGCCCTCCATGACCCCCGCGATCTGGACCAGCCACTGCGAGACGTCCCAGCCCTGGCCCATGGGCCGGGTGGCCTCCGGGAAGGGGGCCACCGTGTCCAGGAGCGCGACCAGGCCGATCTCGTGTCCCTGCTCCTTGAGCTGCTGCGCGATCTCGTAGGCGACGTGGCCGCCGACCGAGTGGCCGCCGACGAAGTAGGGCCCCTCCGGCTGCACCGAGCGGATGGCGCCCGCGTACCACGCGGCGGTCTCTTCGACCGTCTGGTGCGGCGGAGCCTCGCCGTCGAGGCCGCGGGGCTGGAGGCCGAACACCGCGGTCCCCTCCAGGCGTCTGGCGAGCGCGGTCAGGTAGAACGGGGTCGAGCCGCCGCCCGGGACCAGGAAGAGCGCCCTCGCGCCGCCGCGGCCTGCGCCGACGGCCATCAGCTCCCGGGCGGCCGCCGTGAGCGGGACCAGCGGTGACGATGGCGCGGACGCGCCGGTGCGAAGGACGGCGCCGAGCTGGGCCGGAGTGGGGTTCTGGAAGAGAGCGAGGAGCGGGAGCGGGCGCTCGAGCCGCTTCTCCACCGAGAGCTTCAGCTTGAGCGCGAGCAGGGAGTGGCCGCCGAGGTCGAAGAAGCTGTCGTGGATGCCGACGTCGGAGGTTCCGAGGACCTCCTCGAAGAGGCGCACCAGCTCCAGCTCGATCGTGTCCCGGGGGGCGCCGCCTTGCCGCGGCGCGCGCTCTTCGGCGACCTCCAGCGCGGCGAGCCCGCGGCAGTCCACCTTCCCGTTCGGCGCGTGGAGGAGGCCCGGGAGCACCACGAAGCGGCCGGGGACCATGTGCGCGGCCAGCTCTCGCCCGACGAAGCCCTTCAGCTCCGCTGTCGCGGGCGGCTTCTCCCGGTCCCTCGGCACGACGAACGCCACGAGGCGGGCGTCGCCGCCGGAACCGCGCACGAGCGCCGCCACCTCACGCACGGCCGGATGGCGAGCGACCGCGGCTTCGACCTCGCCCAGCTCGATCCGGTAGCCGCGCAGCTTGACTTGCCGGTCGGCCCGTCCGCCGAACAGCAGCGTACCGTCGGCGAGGCGGCGCACCACGTCGCCGGTCTTGTACATCCGGAGCCGCGGGCCGCCCGGGAAGGCGTGCTCGATGAAGCGCGACGCCGTCAGCTCCGGCCGGTTCAAGTAGCCGCGGGCCAGACCCGGCCCGGCGAGGTACAGCTCGCCGGGCGCGCCATCGGCGACGGGGCGGAGCCTGGCGTCCAGGACCAGGGCTTCCATCCGCCGGATCGGAAGGCCGATCGGCTCGGTCGCGCCGTGGGCGCCGGCCGTCTCGGGCCGGCACCGGTGGGCGGCGGCGTCGATGGTCGCCTCGGTCGGCCCGTAGAGGTTCCAGACCTCGGCCTTCGAGACGCCGAAGAGCTTCCGCACCGTGGCCGAAGGGAGCGGCTCGCCGCCCGCGCACACGCGGCGCAGCGTGGCCACGCGTCCGAGCTCGGGCTCCTCCACCAGCGCGGTCAAGAGCGACGGGACCATCTGGACCACGGTGACGCCGTGGTCGGCCATGACCCGGGCCAGCCGCTCGGTGTCGGCGCCGAGATCGGGCGGCGCGAGCACGAGGCGCGCCCCGGCCATCAAGGGGGCGAACAGCTCCCAGACCGAAGCGTCGAAGCTCAGCGAGGTGCGCTGGAGGACCCGGTCGTCCGGGCCGAGCGGCATGGCCGCGCTCATCCAGTCCATGTGGTTGGCAAGGGCGGCGTGCTCGATGAGGACGCCCTTCGGCTGGCCGGTCGAGCCCGAGGTGTAGAGGCAATAGGCCAGCGGGCCGGGCCGCGCCTCGAACGGCCGATCGTCGATCGGGTCCTCGCCCTCGCCCTCGCCGAGGATGAGCGCCTCCACATCCGGGAACTGCTCGGCCAGGCGCGTCCGGGTCAGGACGACCCGCGCGCCGCTGTCCTTCAGCATGAAGGCCAGCCGCTCGCGCGGGTAGGCGGGGTCGAGCGGCACGTAGGCGGCGCCGGCCTTCAGGATCCCCAGCAGCCCCGCCATCATGTCGAGCGAGCGCTCCACCGCGATGGCGACCAGCGTCTCCGGAGCGACCCCGCGGGTGGCCAGGGCCGCCGCGACCGCGCCGGCGCGAGCCTCCAGCTCCGCATAGGTCAGCGTGCTGCCATCGGCGGCCTCGACGGCAATCGCGCCGGGGGTCTTGCGCGCCTGCTCCGCGATCGCCTCGTGCACTGCGGGCAGGGGTGGCGCCTCCGCGGGAGCGCGGGGGACGAGCCTCGCCCGCTCCTCGGCGCTCAGCAGCTCGACGTCGGAGATCTTCGCCTTCGGGTCGGACACCAGCCGGTCGACGAACCGGGCGAGCTGCCTCGCCATCGCCTGGACGCGCGGCGCGTCGAACAGGTCGAGGTCGTACTCGATCCCGCCGGCGATGCCGCCGTCGGTCTCCGCGAGCGAGAGGGTCAGGTCGAACTTGGACGTGCCGCTCTGCGCAGACAGGGGCTCGACCTCGAGCCCGGGCAGCTCCATCCCGCCCCGGTGCGTCTGCTGGAGCGCGAACATGACCTGGAAGATCGGGCTCGTCCCGAGGACGCGCTCCGGATGCAGCTCTTCGACCAGCTTCTCGAACGGCACGTCCTGGTTCTCGTGGGCGCCCAGCGCCTGCCCCCGCACGCGTTGCAGCAGCTCGAGGAACGAGGGATCGCCGCCGAGGTCGACGCGCAGCGGCAGCGTGTTCACGAAGAACCCGATCAGGGGCTCGGTCTCGGCGATCCGGCGCCCCGCGAAAGGCGAGCCGATGACGAGGTCGTCCTGGCCGCTGATGCGGCCGAGCCAGGCGCCGAACGCCGCCAGCAGCGCCATGTAGAGGGTGGTCCCGGACTCGCGGCCGAGCGCGTGCAGCGCGCGCGTCGCCTCCCCGCCCAGGTCCACGCGCTGGGTCCCGCCCCGATGGGTGCGCGCGACCGGGCGGGGCCGGTCGGTGGGCAGGTCCAGCACGGCCGGCGCGCCGGCCAGCGCGCTCTTCCAGTACGCGAGCTGCCGGTCGCGGACGTGGCCGTCGAGCCAGCCCCGCTGCCACGCGGCATAGTCGGTGTACTGGATCGGCGGCGGGGGAAGCCGCAGCTCCTCGCCCCGGACCTCGGCCGCGTAGAGCGCGGACAGCTCGCGCATCAGGATCCCGATCGACCAGCCGTCGGACACGATGTGGTGCATCACGATGAGGAGCACCCGCTCCGCGTCCGCGACCTGGAACAGGTGGGCTCGCACGACCGGGCCGGTGGCCAGCGAGAACGGCCGCGCCGACTCCTCCATCAGGCGCCGCTCGAGCGGCGGCGCGCCCGTCCGGCCCAGGTCCTCGGTCGCCAGGGGGAGGCCGGCGGGGAGGAGGCGGGCCACGGGCTCTCCGTCGGCGATCGGGAAGGAGGTGCGCAACACCTGATGCCGATCGGCCAGGGCGGCGAGGCTCCGTGAGAGCGCGCCCTCGTCGAGCCGGCCGCGTAGCGAGAGCGCCACCGGTATGTTGTAGGCCGCGCTGTCGCCCTCCAGCTCGGCCAGGAACCGCAGGCGCTCCTGCGCGAACGAGAGCGGGCGATCAGCGGGCGGACCGCCGGTGGCGTCGGCGAGGCGGACGACCGGCGGCAGCTCGGGTCCGCCCTCGCGGGCCGCGATCACCGAGGCCAGCGCCTCGAGGGTGGGATGATCGAAGATCGCCGACAGCGGCACGTCGACGCCGAAGGCCTTCCGGACGCGGCTCATCACCTGCGCGGCGAGGAGCGAGTGCCCGCCGAGCTGGAAGAAGTCGTCGTGGGCGCCGATCGGCTGGCGCTCGAGCAGGCCGCCCCAGATCCCGGCCAGGACCTGCTCGGCCGGCGTGCGCGGCGCGACGAAGGCCGCGCCATCCTCGGTCCCTTCCCGCCGCGGCGCGGGGAGGCGCCGCTTGTCCACCTTGCCGTTCGGCGTCAGCGGGAACGCCTCCAGCAGCACGATGTCGGCCGGCACCATGAAGTCCGGGAGCCGCTTCCGCGCGTGCTCGCGCAGGGCGGCTGCCTCCACGGCGCGCTTCGGGACCACGTACGCGACGACGATCTGCGCGGTCCCCGATCCCCGCACGACGACCAGGGCCCGGGCGACGTCGGGATGGGAGGCGATCGCCGCCTCGATCTCTCCCAGCTCGATCCGGAAGCCGCGGAGCTTGACCTGGTCGTCGATGCGCCCGAGGTACTCGAGCCGGCCGTCCCTCCTCCACCGGACGAGGTCGCCGCTCCGATACAGGCGCGCCGACGGGCGGAACGGGTGAGGGATGAACTTCTCCCTCGTCAGCTCCTCGCGGTTCAAGTAGCCGCGCGCGAGGCCGACCCCTCCGATGTGCAGCTCGCCCGGCACGCCGATCGGCTGGAGCCGGCCGCGGCGGTCGAGCACGTGGCCCTCGAGGTTGAGGGCCGGACGGCCGATCGGCGGCGGGCCGGGCTCGGCCGGGTCGCAGCGGCCGAGCGTGGTGCAGATGGTCGACTCCGTCGGGCCGTAGCCGTTGTAGAAACGGACGCCCCGGCTCGCCCACCGCGTCACGACCTCCGGGGAGCAGGCCTCCCCGGCCGAGATCACCTGGCGGAGCGACGGATACTCGCGGTCCTCGGGCAGCGCCAGGAGCGACGTGGGCGGCAACGTCGTGTGCGTGACGCGGCTCTCGACGAGGACCCTCGCCAGCTCGTCGCCGGCGAGGAGGGTGTCCGCGGGCACGAGCACCAGCCGCCCGCCGCTGGCCAGCGCCATGACGATCTCCCAGACCGACGCGTCGAACGAGATCGAGGCGAACTGGAGGACGACGCAGCTCGAGTCGACGCCGAGCTCGTGCCGCTGGATCTCCGGCACGTTCGCGAGCCCGCGGTGCTCGAGGACGACGCCCTTCGGCCGGCCGGTCGAGCCCGAGGTGTAGATCACGTAGGCGGCGTCCTCCAGGCGGACCCCCGCCCTCGGGTCGTCGCTGCGGTCAGCGCCGGTCTCGTCGTCGAGCCGCAGCGTGCGGACGTGCGGCGCGCACCACCGGGCCGCGGCGGCGTGGGTGCTGACGAGCAGCCCGGCCTGGCAGTCCTCCAGGACGTCGTCGAGCCTGGCCTTCGGGTACGACGGATCGAGCGGCACGTACGCCGCGCCCGACTTCCAGACCGCGAGCAGCGCCGCGATCAGGTCGAAGGACCGCGGCACGCACAGCGCCACGAGCTTCTCGCGCCCCGCGCCGAGGTCGATCAAGCGATGGGCGAGACGGTTGGCCCGCTGGTTCAGCTCGCCGTAGGTGAGCGTGCGGCCCGCGCACTCCAGCGCCACCTGGCGCGGCGTCCGCCTCGCGTTCTCCTCGAACAGCTCGTGGAGCGGCAGCGCGTGGGCGGGGGAGAGCACGCGGCCCCGGCCGAACGCGGCCACCTGCGCGCTCTCCGCCTCCGGAAGCAGCGCCAGCTCGGAGATCCTCTTCTTCGGGTTCGCCACCGCGTCCTCGAGCAGCCCGCGGAGGTGCTCGGCCATGCGCGCGATGCGGTCCGGATCGAAGAGGTCGGTGCTGTACTCGAGCGCCCCGCGGAGGCCGTCGCTCCCGGGTTCCAGGACCAGCGAGAGGTCCGACTTCGAGATGCCGATCTCGAGGTCCAGCGGCGCGACGGCCAGGCCGGGAAGGCCCAGGTCGGCCGCGGGCGTGTTCTGGAGCACGAGCATCGCCTGGAACAGCGGTGCATGGCTCATGTCCCGCTCGGGCGCGAC
Source organism: Acidobacteriota bacterium (assembly GCA_003223555.1). Classification (GTDB taxonomy): domain Bacteria; phylum Acidobacteriota; class Vicinamibacteria; order Fen-336; family Fen-336; genus AA32. The sequence goes on from QHVM01000086.1 coordinate 55,800, forward strand.
CGCTTCCACGATCTTCTCGAGGGGGACGTCCTGGTGCGCGTACGCGTCGAGCGCGGCCCCGCGCACGCGCGCGAGCAGCTCCTCGAAGGTCGGGTCCGAGGACAGGTCCACCCGGATCGGCAGCGTGCCCACGAAGAAGCCGATGAGGGACTCCAGCTCCGCGCGATCGCGGTTGGCGACCGGCGTCCCGACCACGATGTCGTCCTGCCCGGTGATCCGGGAAAGGTATGCCGCGAAGCCGGCCAGCAGCGCCATGAAGCTGGTGCCGCCGAGGCGGCGGCCCAGCGCTTCGAGCGCCTCGCTCAGCTTCCGGCCGAGGGCGATGCGCTGGGTGGCGCCGCGGAGGCTCGGCTTCGGCGGCCGCGGGCGGTCCAGGGGCAGGCTCAGCGCCGCCGGCGCGCCGCCCAGCGCCTTCCGCCAGTGACCCAGGCGCTCCTCGAGGACCGGCCCCTGGAGGTGACGCCGCTGCCGGTACGCGTAATCGAGATAGCCGATCGCCAGCTCGGGCAGCGCGACCGGCGCCCCGGACACGCGCCCCGAATAGAGCTGGGACAGCTCGCGCACGAGGACGCTGATCGACCAGCCGTCGCCGACGGCGTGGTGCATGGTGGAGACGACGACGTGCTCGTCGGGCCCAAGCCGGAACAGGCGCGCGCGGAACAGGGGGCCGCGCGCCAGGTCGAAGGGCCGGGCCGCCTCTTCCGCGATCGTCCGGCGCAGGTCCTCGGCCGGGGTCGGGCCCAGCTCGACCAGTTCGAAGGGCGAGGCGCCTTCCTCCCGCGGCTCCTGCCAGACGCCGCCGTCGCGCTCCACGAAGCGCATCCGGAGGACCGGGTGCCGCTCCACGATCTGGGCCAGGCTCTGCTCCAGCGCCTCCACGTCGAGCCGGCCGCTCAGCCGGAGGGCGATCGGCAGGTTGTACGCGGCGGTGCCCCCGTGGAGCTGGTCGAGGAACCAGAGCCGCTCCTGCGAGAACGACAGCGGGATCCGCGCCCCTTCCGGCGCCGGGTCGATCCGCGCCAGCGCGAGCGTCGTTCCTCCCCGGCGCGCGTCGATGGCGCGGCCGAGGGACGCGACGGTCGGGTTCTCGAACAGCTCCGAGACGCGGAGGTCCGCGTCCAGCTCGTCCCGGATGCGGGCGACGGCCTGCATGGCGAGGAGCGAGTGACCGCCCAGCGAGAAGAAGTCTTCGTCGGCGCCGACCTGTCCGCGCCCGAGCACCTGCTCGAAGGCCCGGGCCACGATCTCCTCCGTGGCCGTCCGGGGCTCCGGCGCGAGCCGGGCGCGCGTTTCCGGAACCGGCGCGGGAAGCGTCCGGCGGTCGACCTTGCCGCTGGGCGTCCGCGGAAGCGCCGCGAGCTTCACGAAGAGCGCGGGCACCATGTACTCGGGCAGGTCTCGGGCGAGGAACGCGGGCAGCGCGTCGACGGGCGCCGTCTCCGGCACGACGTAGGCGACGAGCCGCTTGTCCCGGGCCGGGCCCTCGTCGGCGATCACCGCCGCGTCCCGCACGTCCGGGTGGGCACAGAGCGCGCGCTCGATCTCGCCGGGCTCGACGCGGAAGCCGCGGATCTTGATCTGGTCGTCCGCGCGCCCGAGGAACTCGATCGTCCCGTCGGGGGACAGCCGCCCGAGGTCGCCGGTGCGGTATGCCCGCGTGGGGGTGCGGCCGCATACGTCCAGCTCGACGAACCGCTCCGCGGTCAGCTCCGGCCGGAAGAGGTAGCCGTCGGCGAGGCAGGTCCCCGTGAGGTACAGCTCTCCCGGCACGCCGACCGGCACCGGCCGGCGCCGCGCGTCGAGCAGGTGGACGCCGGAGTTGGCGATCGGGCGGCCGATGGACGGGATCCCCGGCCAGAGATCGGGGTCGCCGTCCAGCGCGTGCGCGGTCACCACGTGCGATTCGGTCGGGCCGTAGTGGTTGTGGAGCCGCTTCCGGCCCGCGCGGAACCAGCGGCGGATCGGGTCGGTGACGCGCAGCTGGTCGCCCGCGGTGATCACCTCCTCGAGGCTCGGGACCAGGCGGCCGGTCCGCAAGGCCGCCTGGGCCAGGTGGTGGAGCGCCACGGCGGGGAGGAAGAGGCGCTGGATCCCCGACCGGTCGAGGAGCTGGACGAGCGCGTCGGGGTCGCGGCGGGTGGCCTCGTCGACGAGGACCAGCGTGCCCCCGGAGCACCAGGTGGAGAAGGTCTCCTGGAACGAGACGTCGAAGCTGAGCGGCGCGAACTGGAGCGTCCGCGCGGCCTTCGCGTGCTCCGTCTGCCACTCGATGAGGTTGACCAGCGCCCGGTGGGGCATGGCGACGCCCTTCGGCTTGCCGGTCGAGCCCGAGGTGTAGAGGACGTAGGCGAGGTGATGCGCTTGCAGCTTCGGCGGGGCGCGCCTCGCCGCCGCGCGCGCTTCGGCTTCGTCGGCCAGGATGACCTCCACGCCCGCGGCGGGGAGGAGGTCCCGGTACCTCTTCTCGGTGACGAGGACGCTCGCCTGCGCGCTCTCCAGCATGTAGCGGAGGCGCTCGGGCGGGTACGAGGGGTCGAGCGGGACGTAGGCGCCGCCGGCCTTGAGCGTGGCCAGCATGGACGTCAGCGCGGCGATCGATCGGTCGAGGCAGAACGCGACGCGCGCGCCGGGGCCGACGCCGAGCGCGGCCAGCCGATCGGCGAGGGCCTCCGCCTCCTGGTCGAGCTGGCGGTAGGTCCGGGTCTCGCGGCCGTGCTCGAGCGCCACGCGGTCGGGCGTCTGGCTCGCCTGGCTGGCGAAGAGCTGGGGCAGCGTCCGCCCCGGGTCGTATGCACGCTCCGTCCGGTTGAGGTCGGCGATGAGGCGCTGCTCGTCCGCGGACAGGAGCGGGATCTCGGAGAGGCGCAGCTCGGGCCGGGCGATGACGGCTTCCAGCAGCCTCCCGAGGTGGGCGGCCATGCGCTCGATCCGGTCGTCGTCGAACAGGTCCGTGCTGTATTCGAGGACGCAGGCGAGCGCGCCCTCCCGCGGCTCCACGAACAGGGTGAGGTCGAACTTGGAGGTGGGGCTCTCGAAGGCGGGAAGGTCGACGCTGAGGCCGGGCAGCCGGATGTCGCCTCCGCCCTGGCCCTGGATCACGAACATCACCTGGAAGAGCGGGTTGTGCCCGAGGGCGCGGGGGACGCCGAGCCCGGCGACCAGCTTCTCGAAGGGGACGTCCTGGTGCGCATAGGCCTCGAGCGCGGTCTTCCGGACGCGGGCCACGACCTCGGCGAAGGTGGGATCGCCCGCCAGGTCGACGCGGAACGCCAGCGTGTTGAGGAAGTAGCCGACCACGCCCTCGGTCTCGCGGCGGTCGCGATTGGCGGCCGGCGACCCGACCACCACGTCTTCCTGGCCGCTGATCCGGCCGAGGTACGCCGCGAAGGCGCCCAGCAGCGTCATGAAGAGCGAGGCGCCCGACCGCGTGGCCAGCTCCTCGAGCCGCTGGCCGGCCGGGGCCGGGAGCACGAAGGACCTCGTCTTCCCCCGGAAGCTCGGCCGCTCGGGGCGAGGGCGGTCGCCGGGGAGGGTGACCGTGCCGGGAGCGCCCTTCAGCGCTCCCCGCCAGTACGCGAGGCTCTGCTCGAGGCGGCCGCTCTCCAGCCGCCGCCGCTGCCAGCAGGCCCAGTCGGCGTAGCGGATCGGCGGGTCCGGCAGCGCCGGCTCCGCGCCGCTCGCGAAGGCGGCGTACGCGACGCAAAGCTCGCGCAGCAGTACGCCGATCGACCACGCGTCGACGATGATGTGGTGCTGGTTGATGACGAGGACGTGCTCGTCCGGACGCAGGCGGAGCAGGCGCGCCCGGAAGAGGGGCCCGGTCGCGAGCGAGAAGGGGGCGGCGATCTCCTCGGCGATGCGCCGGTCGAGGAAGGCCGGCTCGACGTCCTCGATCGCCAGCACCGAGGGCGCGGAGGGCGGCGGTCCTATCCTCTGGACCGGGGTCCCCCCGGAGCTGTCGTGGAACGTCGTGCGCAGCGCCTCGTGACGCTCGACCAGGAGCGCGATGGCCCGGGCGAGCGCGCCCGCGTCGAGCGCGCCGCCGAGCCTGAGCACGAGCGGCACGTTGTAGGCCGCGTTCCCGCCGCCCAGCGCATCGATGAACCACAGGCTTTCCTGGCCGGGGGCGAGCGGCAGGTCGCCGGACAGGTCGGCGCGCGGGATCGGCTCGGCGGACGCGCCCGGCGTGGAGACCGCCTCGGCCAGCCGCGCGATCGTCTTGCGCTCGAAGATCACCCGGACCGGCAGCTCGACGCCGAAGGCCTCGCGGATCCGGGAGACGACCTGGGTCGCGCGCAGCGAGTGTCCCCCCAGCTCGAAGAAGTCGGCGGTCACCCCGGGCGGCGTCCGGCCGAGCACCTCGGTCCAGATGCCGGTGAGGACCTCTTCCTCCGGCGTGCGCGGCGGGACGTGGACTCTCCCCTCCGACTCGGTGGCCCGGGCGGCCAGCGCGGCGTAGTCGACCTTCCCGTTCGGCGTGAGCGGGAGGTCGTCGACGACGAGGATCCGGCTCGGGACCATCGCCGCGGGCAGCTTCGCCGCGAGGTAGCTCGCGAGCACGTCGGACGTCGACGGCTGGCCGCCCGGCCGGGCCGCGGCGAAGGCCAGGAGCTGGAGGTCCACGCCCGAACCCTGGGTGACGACGGCCGCTGCTTCGATGCCGGGGTGCTCGGCGAGGGCGGCCTCGATCTCGGCCGGCTCCACGCGCACGCCGCGGACCTTGATCTGCCGGTCCCGCCGCCCGTGGAACGCGATCGTGCCGTCGGGGTTGAAGCTGCCGAGGTCACCGCTGGCGTACATCCGCGCGCCAAGCGGTCCCGGGGCCGGATCGTCCCAGAACGGGTCGGGGAGGAAGCGCTCCTCGGTCAGGTCGGGACGATTCAGGTAGCCACGGGCGACGCCCGCGCCGCCGATGAACATCTCGCCCACCACCCCCGGGGGAACCGCGCGCCGCGCTTCGTCGAGGATGTAGACGGCGGTGTTGCCGATGGGCCGGCCGATCGACGGGAGGCCCTCTCCTCCCTCGGGCACCACGCCGGTCGTCGCGCACACGGTGGTCTCGGTCGGGCCGTACGCGTTCGACAGCGCGAAAGGGAGGCCGGGGGGCGCGAAGATGTGGAGGCGATCCCCCGCCACGTGCATCACGCGGAGCGATCCGCCCTCGGGCCACGGCCGCGCCAGCGCGGCCTCGGCCAGCGGGGTGGGGAGGAAGCACAGCGTGATGCCGCTGGCGGCGATCCAGTCGGCCAGCGCCGCGGGCTGGGGCACCAGCTCGGCCGGCACCACGTAGAGGGCGGCCCCGGCCGCGAGGGGCGGCCAGATCTCCCAGACGGTCGCGTCGAAGGCCACGCTCGCGAGCTGCGTGCATCGATCGGCGGGGCCCAGCTCGAAGTGGTCGTTGTGCCAGAGGACCGTGTTGTGCAGGTTCCGCTGCGACACCAGCACGCCCTTCGGCACGCCCGTGGAGCCCGAAGTGTAGATCACGTACGCGAGGTCGTCCGGCCGGGTGGCGGCCGGCGCCTCCGCCGGGCCGCCCTCGTCGAGGCGGCCGAGGACGTCCAGGCGCGGGATGGTCCGGTCGACGATCGGGTCGACGGCGCCCCGGGTGAGGATCACCCGCGGCGCGGCGTCGCCGGCGATGAACGCCAGGCGGTCGCTCGGGTACCCGGGATCGAGCGGCAGGTACGCGCCGCCCGCCTTCCAGACCGCGAGCTGGCCGACCACCAGCTCCAGGGAGCGCTCGATGCAGACCCCGACGATCGTCTCCGGCCCCACCCCCATCGCGCGGAGCCGCCGCGCGACCGCGCCGGCGCGGGCGTCCAGGTCGCGGTAGCTGAGCGTCGCTCCGTCGGGGCCGATGAGCGCCGGAGCCTCGGGCGTGGCGCGGGCGTGCTCGGCGATCAGCTCGGGGACGGCGGCGCGGAACGGCCGATCCTTCCGGGGCCCCCGGCTCCAGGCCACGATCCGGCGCCTTTCCTCCGCGGACAGGATCGGGATCTCGAGCAGCGGCAGATCCGGGTCCCGCGCCACGGCCTGGAGCGCGTTCTCGAGGTGGGCCGACATCTGGACCATCCGCGCCTCGTCGAACAGGTCGGTGCTGTACTCGAACGCGCACGCCAGCCCCTCGTCCTTCGGCTCCACGACGAGCGCGAGGTCGAACTTCGACGTGGTGGTCTCGAAAGGAGGCATCTCCACCTGGAGATCGCCCAGCCGCATCTCGCTGGAGCTCTCGGGCTGGATGGTGAACATCACCTGGAACAGGGGGTTGTGCCCCAGGTCCCGCGGCGCTCCGAGCGCGGCCACCACGCGCTCGAAGGGCACGTCCTGATGCGCATAGGCCTCGAGCGCGGAGCGGCGGACGCGCTGCACCAGCTCGGCGAAGGTGGGGTTGCCCGAGAGGTCGATCCGGATGGCCAGGGTGTTGAGGAAGAAGCCGACGACGCCCTCGGTCTCGCGCCGGTCCCGGTTGGCCGCCGGCACGCCGACCACGACGTCGTCCTGCCCGCTGATGCGTCCCAGGTACGCGGCGAACGCGCCGAGCAGCGTCATGAACAGCGAGGCGCCCGCGCTCCGGGCCAGCTCCTCCAGCCGGCGGCCGAGCGGCGCCGCGAGCGTGAAGGACTTCGTGCTCCCGCGGAACGACTGCTCCCGCGGCCGCGGGCGATCGGCGGGCAGGGTCAGGCAGGGCGGCGCGGCGGCCAGCGCCTTGCGCCAGAAGGCCAGGCTCTCGTCGAGCTGGCCGGTGGACAGGCGCCCGTGCTGCCAGGCCGCCCAGTCCGCGTAGCGGATCGGCAGCTCCGGCAGCTCCGGGCTCCGCTGCGCCGAGAACGCCGCGTAGGCATGTCCGAGCTCACGGAGGAGTATGGCGAGCGACCATGCGTCGGCCACGATGTGATGCTGGTTGATGACCAGGACGTGCTCGTCCCGGCCTCGGAGCCGGAGGAGACGGGCCCGGAAGAGGGGGCCGGCGGTCAGCGAGAACGGCGTGTTGACCTCTTCCTTGACGCGCTCGTCGACCTGGAGGGGGTCGACGTCGTCGACCGTCAGCACCTCGGCGCTCCGGCGCGCGATCCGCTGCACCGGATGCCCGGAGCGGTCGGCGAACGTGGTGCGCAGCGCGTCGTGACGGTCGACCAGCACCTCGAGCGCCTTGCGGAGCGCGGCGACGTCCAGCGCGCCCGTCAGCCGGAGGACCAGCGGGACGTTGTAGGCGGAGCTGGCGCCGCTCAGCGCGTCGAGGAACCACAGGCGCTCCTGGCCCGGCGCGGCCGGGACGTCTCCGGTCAAGTCGACGCGGGGAATGCTCTCGAGGCCGGCGCGGCCGCCGGCGATCGCCTCGGCAAAGGCCGCGATCGTCCGTCGCTCGAAGATCAGCCGCACCGGGAGGTCGACGCCGAAGACCTCGCGGGCGCGAGCGATGACCTGGGTGGCCTTGAGCGAGTGGCCGCCGATCGCGAAGAAGTCGTCGTTCACGCCGATCCGCTCCCGGCCGAGGACCGCGCTCCAGATCCCGGCCACGACCTCCTCGTGAGGCGTCCGGGGAGCGACATGGTCGGCCGCGGCCCGCGTCTCCCTGGCGCGGGCCACGAGCGCGGCATGGTCGACCTTGCCGTTCGGAGTGAGCGGCAGCTCGTCCACGAGGACGATGCGGCTGGGGAGCATCGGCGGCGGCAGGCGCCTGGCCAGGTGGCTCGCGAGCGCGGCGGCGTCGGTCGGGCTCTCGGGCCGGCCGGCGGCGAAGGCGACCAGGCGGACGTCGCCGTTCTGGAGCGCGTCCTCGCTCACGACCGCGGCGGCGGCGACGCTCGGGTGGCCGGCCAGCGCGGCCTCGATCTCGCCCGGCTCGACGCGGACGCCGAGCACCTGCACCTGCCGGTCGGAGCGGCCGTGGAACGCGAGGGTGCCGTCCGGGAAGAAGCTCGCGAGGTCGCCGCTCGCGTACATCCGGGCATCCGGCGCGCCGCAGAAGGGGTCGGGCACGAACCGCGCGGCGGTCAGCTCCGGACGATTCAGGTACCCGCGGGCGACGCCGGCGCCGCCGATGTACAGCTCGCCGACGACGCCGGGGAGGACCGGCCGCCGCCGCCGGTCGAGGACGTAGACGCGCGCGTTCGCGACGGGGCGCCCGATCGAGGGCAAGGCGCCGCCGCCGGCCGGCGGGCCGACGGGGCCGGAGGTGGCGACGATGGTGATCTCGGTCGGGCCGTAGTTGTTGACGAGCTGGAACGGCAGCCCCGGCGGAGGGAAGGCGTGGAGCCGATCGCCGCCCGTGAGCAGGAAGCGCAGCGCGGTACCCGGGGGCCACGCCAGGGAGAGCGCCGCCTCCGCGACCGGCGTCGGAAGGAAGCTGATCGTGATCTCGTGGTCCACCAGCCAGCGCGACAGCTCGGGGGGCGCCGCGGAGAGATGGGGGGGAACGAGGCAGAGCGTGGCGCCGGCGGCGAGCGTCGGCCAGATCTCCCACGCCGAGGCGTCGAAGGCCACGCTGGCGAGCTGCGTCGTGCGGTCCTTCGCGGTCAGGGAGAAGGCCTCGGTGTGCCAGGAGACGAGGTTGGCGAGGCTCCGGTGGGTGACCATGACGCCCTTCGGCGCTCCGGTCGAGCCCGAGGTGTAGATCACGTAGGCCAGGTCGTCGGCCCGCGCGGGCTCGCGGGCGACGGCCGGCGCCCCGGCCTCGCCCGCGATCGCGGCGACGTCGAGCCGGGGGATGGTCGAGCCCGGGATCGGATCGGCGCCCGCGATCAGGATCGCTTGCGGCGCGGCGTCGCCCACGATGAAGGCCAGCCGTTGGCTCGGATAGCTCGGATCGAGGGGAAGGTAGGCCCCCCCGGCCTTCAGCACGCCGAGCAGCCCGGCCACCAGCTCCACCGACCTGCCGATCGCGACCCCGACGATCGCTTCACGCCCGACGCCCACCGCGCGCAGGCGTTGCGCCACCCGCTCGGCCTGCTCCTCGAGCTCGCGGTAGCTGACCCGCCGGCCGTCGGTCCCCACCAGTGCCGTCGCGTCCGGATCGCGGCGGGCCCGCGCGGCCACGCGCTCGGGGACCGGCACCTCGGTGTCGAAGGGGCGAGGGTTCCGGCTCCAGTCCTCGAGCGCGCGCCGGCCGGCTTCGTCGAGGAGGTCGATCTCACCGAGGGTCTGGCCTTTCGTGCCGGCGGCGAACGCCGAGAGCGCCGCCTCGAGGAGGCCGGTGATCCGCTCGGCCGCCGCGCGGGAGAACAGGCCGGCGTCGAACATCACCCGCAGCTCCAGCGACTCGCCGGGGATCGCGACCAGCGTCAGCGGGTAGTTGGTGCGCTCGTAGGTCGTGATCGCGCTGATCTCGAGGTCGCTCCGCTCGAGCAGCGCCGAGCGGTCGATCGGATAGTTCTCGAAGACCATGAGGCTGTCGAAGAGCGGCCGGTCGTGGGGCGCGTCCGACCACACCTGGATGTCCGCGAGGGAGGAGTAGCCGCAGGGCTCCAGGGCGCCCTGGCTGGCCTGCACGCTCGACAGGAACGCCGAGACCGGGGCGTCGTCGTCCAGGCGAGCGCGGAGCGGCACGGTGTTGATGAACAGCCCGACGATCGATTCGGCGCCCTCCAGCTCGGCGGGTCGGCCCGAGACGGTCACGCCGAACACGACGTCGTCCCGGTCGGCCGCCCTCCCGAGGACCAGCGCCCAGGCCGCCTGGACGAGCGTGTTGAGCGTCAGCCGCTCCTCCTTCGCGAAGGCGGCCAGCCGGCCGGTCAGCTCGGCCGGCAGGTGCCGGATCACCTGGGGCTGGGCGTCGCCGGACGACCCGCTCTCTTCTTGCCGCTGGAGGAAGGGGAGGGGGGTGGGCTGGTCGAAGCCGGCGAGCGCGCTTCGCCAGAACTTCTCGGCCGGGGCCGGATCCTGCTCCTGGAGCCACGCGATGTAGTCGCGGTAGGGGCGCGCCGGAGGGGGCAGGGCCTCGGTACCCGACTCGACCACCTCCAGTACCTCGCGCAGCACGATCGAGAAGCACCAGCCGTCGAGCAGGAGGTGGTGGTAGGTCCAGACGAAACGGTGGCGGACCTCGTCGAGCCGGAACAGCGCGCAGCGGACGAGGGGCGCGGCATCGAGCGCGAACCCCCGCCGCCGGTCCTCGCGCAGGAAGTCTTCGATCCGCTGCTCCTGGGCGTCCGGCGCGGCTCCCCGCAGATCCTCGACGTGCCAGGCGAGCCGGGCCTCGCGCGAGACCACCTGGACCGGCTTCTCCAGCCCCTCCCACATGAACCCCGAACGCAGGACCGGGTGCCGGGCGAGGACGCGCTGCCAGGCGTCCTGCCACCGGGCCAGCGGCAGGTCGCCCCGCACGTCGCAGGTCATCTGCTCGACGTACATGCCCGCGCTCGGGTCGAGCAGCGAGTGGAAGAGCATGCCCTGCTGCATGGGCGTCAGCTCGTAGATGTCTTCGATCTGGTCTTCGGCGGTGGTCATGGCGAAGTGTTCCCTCCCCGGTGGCCGGCGGAGGTCAGCCCGTCTTCTTCTTGCCGAGCACGCGCTTCAAGTCCCTGGCGCTGAGCCGGGCCGCCGGGAAGTCGGCCGCCACGCGGACCGCGGCCCGCGGCTCTCCGCGTTCCCGGATCAGCGCCCGGACGCCGGCGACGAACGAGCCACCGAGGCGCTCGATGGCCTCCGCGCGAAGGACCTCGGCGCCGAAGGTCCAGTTGACCCGGAGGCGCCCGGTCTCCAGCCGGGCGTTGACCTCGATCCGGTGGGGCCGGGCGGCGAGCGGGGAATGGAGCGGCCCCCGGCCTTCCCGGGCTGCTCCGCGCACGACGCCGTGCGCGGGGACCGCACCGAGCTGCCCGAGGTAGTTGAACACCACCGGGGCGGGGGGGACGGCCCCCAGCCGCGCGCGGATCGACGCGTCGGCCGACAGGTGACGAAGGATGCCGTAACCGATCCCGCCGTGGGGGATCCGGCGCAGCGCGTCCTTCACCCGGGCGAGCGTCTCGCGCTCGGTCTCCCGGGCCCCCACGCGCAGCCGGAGCGGGAAGAGTGCGGTGAACCACCCCACCGTGCGGCTCAGGTCGACGTCCTCGAACAGGAACTCCCGCCCGTGCCCTTCGAGGTCGATCCGGACGCCGCGGTGGCCGGTCCAGCTCGAGACGGCCCGGGCGAGCGCCGCGATCAGCGCTTCGTTGACCTTGACCTCGTAGGCCGCCGGCACCTCGGTCAGCAGGGTCTCGGTCTCTTCCGCGTCCAGCCAGGTCGCGATCGTGGACGCGTCACCGACCGTGTCCGGCGCAGTGGGATCGTGCAGCGGGATCTCGTGCGAGCCGTCGCGGTCGGCGGCGGCCAGCCAGCCGTCCAGCTCCGCGCGGGCATCCGGCGTGTCGGCGTGCGTTTCGAGGCGCTGCGACCAGTGCTGGAACGACGTGGTCTTCGGCGGCAGCTCGACCGCGCGGCCGCTCGCGAGCTGGCCGTACGCGGTCAGGAGGTCCTCGAGGATGATCCCCCAGGACACCCCGTCCACCACCAGGTGGTGGGCGACGAGGGCGAGGCGCGCCGACGCCGGCCCGGGGCGAAGGACGGCCGCCCGCATCACCGGACCGCGCTCGAGGTCGAGCGCCCGGTGCAGCTCGGCGAGCGCCGCCTCCAGGCTCGACGGGGTCGACTCCTGGAGGGGGATCGAAGACGTGGCGTCGGCGTGGCGCTGGGTCCATGCGGCACCCTCCCGGTGGAAGCGGAGGCGCAGCGCGTCGTGGTGGGCCTCCACCGCGTCGAGCGCGCGGCGGAGCACGCCGAGGTCGAGGGCGGGATCCACGTCGAGCAGCATCGCCATGTTGAAGTGCTGCGGCTCGGCCCGCCCCTGCTCGAAGAACCAGCGCTGGATCGGCGTCAGCGGCGCGCTCCCCTTCACCGGGCCCTGCTCGGCCTGGATCGCCGGGCCGCTGGAAGCCGCCCGGGCCAGCTCGGCGATCGTCTGGTGCTCGAAGAGCTGGCGCGGCCGCAGGCGAAGGCCGGCCCGGGTCGCGCGGGCGATGATCTGGAGGCCGAGGATCGAGTCGCCGCCGAGCGAGAAGAAGTTGTCGTGGATCCCGATCGGCTCCTTCTTCAGCGCGGCGGCCCAGATGCCGGCCAGCAGCTTCTCGGTCTCGGACTCCGGAGCGGCGAAGGCGGCCCGCTCCTGGGCGGCCTCGGGATCGGGGAGCCGGTGGCGGTCGATCTTGCCGTTCGGCGTGACCGGGAACTCCTCGAGCAACAGCATCCGCGACGGCACCATCGAGTCGGGGAGCCGGGTCCGCGCGTGCTCGCGGAGGGCCTGGACCGTGGGGACCATGCCCTTCTTTCCGGTCAGGTAGGCCACGAGCTGGTTCTTGTGCACGAGCGCCAGCGCCTGCTGGACGCCGGAATGGCTCTCGAGCACGGCCTCCACCTCGCCCAGCTCGATCCGGTAGCCGCGCAGCTTGACCTGGTGGTCGAGGCGGCCGAGGTAGTCGATCTTGCCGTCCGCGCGCCAGCGGGCGAGGTCGCCGGTGCGGTAGAGCCGCGCGCCCGGCTCGCTCGCGAACGGGTCCTCGATGAACCGCTCGGCGGTGAGCGCGGCCAGGCCGAGGTACCCGCGGCCGACGCCGATCCCTCCGACGCACAGCTCGCCGGGGACGCCGATCGGCGACAGGCGACGATCGGGGTCGAGGATCCGCGCGACCAGCCCCGGGAGCGGGCGTCCGATCGAGAGTGGGCCGGGCTCGCCGGGGCTGGCGTCCTCGATGGTCGCGCAGATCGTGGACTCCGTCGGCCCGTACCCGTTGTAGAAGCGCCGCGACTCCGTCACCCACTTCTTGGCCAGCTCCCGGGTGCACGCTTCTCCCGCGGAGACGATCACGCGGAGGTCCGGGTAGGGCGCTTCCGGCAGGGCGGCCAGCGTGGAGGGGGGCAGCGTGACGTGGGTGATGCGCTTGTCGATGAGCGTGGACGCGAGTCCCTCCCCGGCCCGGGAGGTCTCCTCCGTGGACAGCACGAGCCGGGCGCCGCTGCCCAGCGACATCGCGATCTCCCAGGCCGAAGCGTCGAAGGAGAGCGAGGCGAACTGGAGCACCGCGCTCTCCGGCCCCAGGTCGAAGACCTGCTGCTGGACGGCGGCGATGTTCGCCAGCCCGCGGTGCTCCAGCATCGCGCCCTTGGGCCGGCCCGTGGACCCGGAAGTGTAGATGACGTAGGCGAGGGAGCCGGGGGCCGGAGGCGCGAGCGCCGGCGGATCGCCGCGGCTCGGGATCTCCTGGTCGAGCCAGACGGTGCGCCCGGCAAAGGCCGGCCGGGCCTCGACCGCGCGCACCGAGAGCAGGAACGCCGCCTGGGAGTCCTCGAGCATGTGGTCGATCCGCGCCCGGGGATACTCGGGGTCGACCGGGACGTACGCGCCGCCCGCCTCCCACACGGCGAGCACCGCCACGACGAGGTCGACCGACCTCGGGAGCGAGATGGCCACCCGCGTCTCCGGGCCCACGCCGAGCCCGGCCAGGTGGCGCGCCAGCCGGCTCGCGCGCCGGCCCAGCTCGCCGTAGCTGAGCCTGACGTCGCCGCACTCGAGCGCGGTCGCGTCCGGATCACGCGCGACGTGGGCGTCGAACATCTCGATCACCGAGCGGGCGGCCTCCGGCGCGGCCGGACCGGCGGACCAACGGGCGAGCTGCGCGGCTTCGTCCTTGTCGACCACGGCCAGCTCGGGCAGGCGGCGATCCGGGTGGTCGACCGCGTCGCGGAGAAGGACCGGGAGGTGCCGGGCCATCCGCTCGATGCGATCCCGGTCGAACAGCTCCGCGCTGTACTCGAGGAGCGCGACCAGTCCGTCGGCGGTCTCCTGCATCGAGAGCGTGAGGTCGAACTTGGCGGTGACGCTGTCGAGCTCGAGCAGCTCCACGCTCAGGCCGTCGAGGGCGGGCGGGGAGAAGGGCGCGTTCTGGAGGACGAACATTGCCTGCACCAGCGGCTGGCGGTTGAGGCTGCGCTCGGGTCCGAGCGCCTCCACCAGCTTCTCGAACGGCACGTCCTGCTCGGTATAGGCGTCGAGCGTCGTCCGCCGGACGCGCCCGAGCAGCTCGAGGAAGCTGGGATCGCCGGCCAGGTCCAGCCGGAGCGCAAGGGTGTTGACGAAGAGACCGATCAGCGGCTCGGTGGCGGCGCGGTTCCGGTTGGCCACCGCGGATCCCAGCACCAGGTCCTTCTGGCCGGAGAGGCGCGAGAGGTATGCCGAGAAGCCGGCCAGCAGCGTCATGTAGAGCGTGACGCCCTCGCGGCGGCTGAGCTCCTTGAGGCGCGCGGTCAGCCCCCGATCGACGGCGAACCGCACGAGGCCGCCCTTGAAGGAGGGCGCGGCCGGGCGAGGCCGATCGGCCGGCAGATCGAGCGAGGCCGGGGCGCCGGCCAGGCGGTCGGCGCAGGCGCGGATGGGCGCGGCGAGCGCGCCCTCCGCCAGGAGCTGCCGCTGCCAGATCGCGAAGTCCGCGTACTGGATCGGGAGCGCGGGCAGCACCGGCTCGCGCTGCGAGCGCAGCGCGTTGTAGCTGGCCGCGAGCTCGCGGGCGAAAACCCCCACGGACCAGCCGTCGGAGACGATGTGGTGCAGCGTCACCACCAGCACGTGGTCGCCGTCCGCGATGCGGAGGAGGCGCGTGCGAAGGAGGGGGCCGCGAGCGAGGTCGAAGGGGCGGGAGACCTCCAGGCCCGCCTGCCGCTGGATCAGCTTCAGCAGATCCTCGTCGGTCGCCGCCGCCGGATGCACGAGGTCCTCGGGGGGCGGGAGGTCGATCGGCAGGTCCTCGGCGATCGACTGGACCGGCTGGTCTCCGCCGCTCGGAAAGCTGGTGCGCAGGGCCTCGTGGCGCCGGACGACGAGGTCCACGCTCTTGCGGAGCGCGTCCTGGTGGAGCGGGCCGCGCAGCCGGAGGACGAGCGGGATCACGTAGATCGGGGCGCGCGTCTCCTCGATGCGATCGAGGATCCACATCCTCTCCTGGGCCGAGGAGAGCGGGAGCGGGTCCTTCCGCTCCATGGGCGCCGTCAGGTCGCGGACGGCGGCCCCGGAGTGGGCGCGGAGCTGCTGCACCGCGGCGCCGAGCGCCCCCACCGTCGGGGCGTCGAAGAACGTGCGGAGGGGGAGATCGACGCCGAACACCGCGCGGATCCTCGACACCACCTGGGTGGCCAGGAGCGAGTGCCCGCCGAGGTCGAAGAAGCTCTCGTGAACGCCGACCCGCTCCGCGCCGAGCAGCTCGGCGAAGATGCTGGCCAGGATCTCCTCCTCGCCGGTCCGGGGATCCACGTAGGCGACGTCCATGTCGTGGGGAGCGGCGGGGATCGGGAGCGCGCGCCGGTCCACCTTGCCGTTGGCGGTCAGGGGGACCTTGTCGACGACCATGATGCTCGCCGGCACCATGTAGTCGGGGAGGCGCTCCTGCGCCCGCCGGCGGAGGTCGCTCTCCATCCGGCGCTCGAGCCGGCCGCGGAGCGGATCGTTCGCCCGCCGGTGCGAACGGCGCTCCGGCATCGCGCCGAAGAGCGCGACCGGCCCCGCCGGGAGGGCGGGAGCCGGCGGCCGGGGGCCCGCGCCGGGCGCCTGCGGCCGGGTGAAGACCGCGTCGAAGGAGCCGTCCGCGCCGCCGCGCGACCAATCGATCGCCACCTCGAGCGACAGCGCCTCCCCGAGCTGGTGGAGGGCCTCGGGATCGAGCCCGGGCTCCGGGTCGCTGACCGGGGACGAGCCGTCCCGATCGAGCACCCGCTTGCGGAGCGTCTCGAGGAAGCCGACCTGCGCCACGTCCTGATCGTGCAGCAGCGCCGCGGCCTCGATCGCGGCCTGGACGCGCGCGTTCCGGATGCCGCGGAGCCCGATGCGGCGGGCGCCTTCCGGGCCGAGACGAGCCCGCAGCTCGAGGAGGCTGAGGGTCCCGGGGCCCCATACCACGTCGGGCGCCGGCTGCGGCGGCGCGTCGAGGTGGAGGAGCACGTCGTAGCGGAAGCGGGTCAGCTCGTTCTTCGAGGCGCCCCGCTTCGGACGGACCTCGACGTGGGTGAGCCGCGGGATGCGCTGCCGCAGGGACCAGAAGAAGTCCGGATCGAGGACCAGCTCCTCCTCGCCGGCCATGCGGCGGGCGACGCGCTCCTTGAGCGCCCGGGGCTCGATCGTGCCCGAGCTCTGGGCGAGCAGGATCGAGGCATGGAACGCCTCCAGGAGCCGCAGGTTACGGATGTCGCCGACGAACATGAACCCGCCCGGGCTCACCCGCGCGGCGGCGGACGCCAGCACCCGGGCCAGGTACTCCGCGCTCGGGAAGTACTGGGCCACCGAGTTCAAGATCACCGCGTCGAAGCGCTGCCCGTCGAAGGGCATGGCGTCGAGCTGGTCCGCGGCGGCATGGAAGAGCCTCGCGTGGGCGAGTCCCGGGGTCCGTGAGGCGACCTTCCGGACCATGTCGACGACGACGCCCGAGACGTCCGTCCCCCAGTAGGCGGTCGTGGAGGGCGCGATGCGGGTGAGGAGCAGGCCGGTGCCGCATCCGATCTCGAGCACGCGCGACGGCGCCCGCTCGAGGACCTGCCGCACCGTGTGGTCGACCCACTCCTTCATCGCCTCCGCGCTCAGCGGAGCGCCGCTGTAGCTGCTGTTCCAGCCCGCGATGTTGAAGGCCGGGTCGGTCTCGGGCGCGTCCGCCGACTGCGCGTAGAGCTGGTCGTAGAGGTCCGTCCACTCCCCGATGTGCGTCTCGCCGATCCCCCCGCTCCCGCCGCCCGCCGCGCAGGAGAGGACCAGGTCCGACGCGCCTTCCTTGGGCACGACGTAGGCGACGATCCGCTTGTCGTCCTCGCTCCGCTCGTAGGTCGTCACGTAGGCTTCGGCCACCGCGGGGTGCTCCGCGATGAGCGCCTGGATCTCGCCCAGCTCGATGCGGAAGCCCCGGATCTTCACCTGGTCGTCGATGCGGCCGAGGTAGCTGTAGCCGCCGTCCGGCAGGCGGATCGCCAGGTCGCCGGAGCGATAGAGCCTCCGCCCGGGGGCGGCCGGATCGGGGATGAAGCGCTGGGCGGTCAGCTCGGGGCGCTTCAGGTAGCCCCTCGCGACGCCGGCCCCCCCGACGTACATCTCGCCCGGGACCCCGACCGGGACCGGCTGCCCGTGCTCGTCGAGCAGGCGCAGCTCGAGGTCCGGGATCGGGCGGCCGATCGGGCTCGCCGACGACGTCAGGTCCGCCTCGGTCACCCGGTGATAGGTGACGTGCACGGTCGTCTCGGTGATGCCGTACATGTTGACCAGGCGGGTGTCCGCGTCCGGATAGCGCTCGAACCACGGGCGGACGGTCGCCGCGTCGAGCGCTTCGCCGCCGAAGATGATCCACCGGAGGCTCCGTCCGCCGGCCCCGTCCGCGATGGGGGGCGCGCGGAGGAGCGCGCGGAAGGCGGAGGGCGTCTGGTTCAGGACCGTCACCCGTTCGCGCGCGATCAGGTCGCCGAACGCGTCGGGCGACCGCGTCATCCAGTGGGGGACCACGACCAGGCGTCCGCCGTAGAACAGCGGACCCCACAGCTCCCAGACCGAGAAGTCGAACGCCGCGGAGTGGAACAGCGTCCAGACGTCGCTCGGCCCGAAGTCGTAGAGGGGAGCCTCGGTGGTGGTGAACAGGCGCGTGGCGTTGTGGTGGGTGACGATCACGCCCTTCGGGCGCCCGGTGGAGCCGGACGTGTAGATCACGTACGCGGCGTTGGCGGGCCCGAGGTCGGGGGCGGGGTTCGGCCCGCGCTCGGTTTCCTGCCACCGGAGCGCGTCCACGTAGATCGTGGGCACCACGTCGGTGGGCAGCTCGCCCTTGCGCCGGGTCTCGGTCACCAGCGCGGAGACCTCGGCGTCCTCCAGGATGAGGGCCAGCCGCTCGCGGGGGGTCGCCGGGTCGAGCGGGACGTACGCTCCCCCCGCCTTGAGCACGCCCAGGATCGCGATCACCAGCTCCGCGCTGCGCTCGACGCAGACCCCCACCAGCGACTCGGGTCCGACCCCCCGGCTCCGCAGCTCGTGGCCGACGACGTTCGCGCGGGCGTTCAGCTCGGCGTAGCTCAGGTGCGCCTCGCCGAAGGTCAGCGCGACCGCGTCCGGGCTGCGCTCGACCTGCTTCTCGAACCAGGCGGTGATCGTGGTCCCGGCCTCCGCCGGCCCGGCCGTGGTCGGCGCGCGCACCTCCACCGGCTCCGCGAGGGCGAGGCCGGCGACCCTTTCGTCGGGCGCGCGCACCATCTCGGTGAGGAGCTTCTCGAGGTAGCCTCGCCACCGCCGCACCGTGGCGTCGTCGAAGAGATCGCGGTTGAATCGCAACGCGCCGGCGAAGGCGCCGCGCGCTTCCCACATCTCGAGCGTGAGATCGAACTGGCCTTCCTGGTCCTTGAGGGGGTAGGGCTCCAGCTCGACGTGGCCCCAGCGGATGCGGGCGTCCTCGTCGGGGGTGGCCCACAGGTCCATGGCCCCCCCGCCCTCGCGGGAGGACTGGAAGGTCATGGAGGCCTGGAAGACCGGCGACAGTCCGGGGCGGCGGGGGACCTCGAGCCGCTCGACGAGGGATGCGAACGGAAAGTCCTGGTGCGAGAGCGCCTCGAAGACCGTCTCGCGCATCCGCGCGACGAGGGTCCGCGTGGAGGGTGCCCCGGAGAGGTCCGCGCGCAGGGCGACGGGGTTCGCGAAGTAGCCCACCACGTCGTGCATTGCGGCGCCCGAGCGCCCGGTGGTGGGCGAGCCGATCAGGAGGTCGTCCTGCCTCGCGAGACGCCCGAGGAGCGCGGCGTACGCCGAGAGGAGCACCACGAACGGCGTGGCTTGCTCGGCCTGGGCGAGGGCCTTGACGGCGCCCGTCAGCCCGGCATCGAGCTTGACGGGGACGGCTCCGCTCCGGTTCTCGGCCAGCGCCGAACGGCTTCGATCGGCGGGCAGGGAGAGCAGCGGCAACTCGCCCGAGAGCTTCCTCTGCCAGTAGTCCCAGTGCGCTCGCCCCGCCGGGCTCACCAGCAGCTCGTTCTGCCGCGCGACGAAATCGGGGTAGCTGCCGGTGACCGGCGGCAGCGACGGTGCCGCCCCCTTCGACAGCGCCATGTAGAGCTGGCTCAGCTCCCGCTGGAGGATCCCCGCCGACCACCCGTCGTAGACGATGTGATGGGCCGTGATCAGCAGGACGTGGTCGTCCAGCCCCGCGGTGAAAAGGTCGCCCCGGAGCAGCGGACCGCGCTCGAGTGAGAACGGCCGGCGGTAGGCGCGGACCACCGCGGCGTGGAGCTGTTCCTCGCTCCAGCCCTTCGCGTCGGCGTGGGCGAAGTGCGGCTCCAGGGCGGGATGGACCGTCTGGAGGAGCTGCCCGTCGGCGGTGGTGGAGAACGTGGTCCGCAGGCTCGGGTGGCGGGCGGCGACCATCTCGAACGCCCGCTTGAGCGCCCCGGCGTCGACCTCGGAGCGGATGCGGAGAGCGAACGGGGTGTTGTACGCGGCCCCCTCGGGATCCTGCTGGTGGAGCAGCCAGAGCGCCTTCTGCCCCGAGGTGAGAGGGAAGATGCGGGGTGCACCCTGGCCGGACCTGGCGAGGAGCTCGGCGAGCAGCCGGCGCTTCTCGTCGGGCGAGAGGCCGGCCAGGTCGGTGGGGAGAGAGGTCAGGGCGCCGCCTCCTTCGGCGCCTTCTCGGCCTCGAGCATGGCGCGGAGGATCGAGTCCACCTCGCTCTCGGACAGGTTGCTCACCTGCCGCTCGATCTGGGCCTTGGCGGTGTCGGCCGCCGGCGCCGGGGCCGCCGCGGCCCCGCCCTCGAGCCTCGTCGACAAGCTCAGCGCAACCTGGACCAGGCTTCCCGCGCGGAGGAGGTCCAGGGCCGGGATCTCGACCCCGAGCGCCTCGCGGATGGTGCCCTGGACCTGCATCGACAGGAGCGAGTCCACGCCGAGCGCGGACAGCGATTTCTCGGGATCCACGCGCTCGAGCGGGAGCTGGAGGATGTGGGCCAGGCGCTCCGAGAGGAAGCGGGCGATCTCGCCCTGCCTGGCCTCGGGGGCGAGGCTCGACAAGTGATGGCGGAGCTGCTCCGCCTCGCTCCTGGCCGCGCCCGCGTCGTCGCCGACGAGGTGGGCGGTCCGGGGAGACCGGCCGAGGTGAGGCGCCGCCCGCCCGAGCGTGGGCCAGGCGACGTCCATGATCCCGATCTCATGCGTCCGGACCCGGAGCACCCGCCCGAGCGCCGCCAGCGCGGAGGCGGGCGGCATCGCCCGGAGGCCGAGCGACTCGAGATAGGCGCGCACCGACTGGTCCCCCGCCATCCCGATCTCTCCGAGCACACCCCAGTGGATGCTCGTTCCGGCCAGCCCGAGGGCGGCGCGGTGCTCCGCGAGCGCGTCGAGGAACGCGTTGGCGGCGACGTAGTTGCCCTGCCGCGGGTTTCCGATCAGCGCCGAGACCGAGGAGAAGAGGACGAAGAAGTCGAGCGGCCGGTCCCTGGTGAGGACGTGGAGGACCCACGCGCCGCCCGCCTTGGGGGCCATGACCCGCCGGATCCGGTCGAGGTCGAGATCGGCCAGCGGCGCGTCCTCGAGCACCGCCGCGGTGTGGAACACGCCCCGGAGGGGAGCATGCTCGCGGTCGATCCGCGCGAGCACGGCGCCCATGTCGTCCTCGTTGCTGACGTCCGCCGCCACCGCGATGACGCGCGCACCCGCCGCTTCCAGCTCCCCGACCAGCTCCCTGGCTTCCGGGGTGGAGGCGCCCTTCCGTCCGGTGAGAACCAGGTGCCGCGCGCCCTCCGCGACCATCCAGCGGGCGAGGGCGAGGCCGAAGCCGCCGAAGCCGCCGGTGACGAGATACGTCGCGTTCGCGTCGAACAGGCGCTCGTCCGCCGCCGGCGCGAGCGAAGCCGGCTCGCTGCCCGCGAAGGCGAGCGTGAGGCGGGCGATGCCGTCCTGCCGCGCGCGCTCGGAAAGCCAGCGCAGCCCGTCGGTCGCGCGAGCGGCCGGGAGACCGTCCGCGGGCAGCTCGGGGAGGCGCTCGAAGCGCTCCAGGACGGCCTGGAGCCGCGCGACCGCCTCCTGGGGACGCTGCTGCAGCAGGGCCGCGACGTCGACCCGCGAGCAGGATGCGCCCCGCGACCAGGCGGCGGCGAAGAGGCCCTCCACGGGCGCCAGCGGGCCGGCGTCGACGAAGCGGCCGAACGGCCCGAGGACGCCGGCGATGGTGGGCTCCGGATCGAGCGACGCGTTCACCAGCACGTCGACGCCGCCCCCGCCGGCCCACTCCATGATCTCCTCGGCCAGGGCGGGAGACCGCCGGTCGAACGCGCGGATGCCGTCGGGCGCCGCGTCGACCGCCGGATCGAGGACGGCCGCGACCTGCGCGCCGGCCGCGCGTCCCACCTCGATCGTGGCCAGGCCGATCCCGCCGGCATTCCCGAGCACCAGGAGCCGCTCCGAGCCGAGGATCCGGCCGTGCGCGTGGAGCGCGCACTCGGCGGCCAGGAACGGGAGCAAGCGACCGTGGGACGCCCCGGCCATCACGAGGTCGCGTCCGAGGCGAAGGATCACATGGGTGCCGATCGCCACCGGCGCTCGTCCGAGCAGCGCGTGCACGGGCTGGCCGGCTGCGTATCCCGCGACGTCCTCGCCGAGCGAGGCGATCACGCCCCCCAGCTCGACCGGCCAGGGTGCGGCGGTGGAGCGCCGGCCTCGAGTCGCGGTCCCGCGGGTCAGCGTGGCGCGGTCGACCTCGACCTCGATCTCGCCGCGTCCGGGCGGACGTCGCGACGCGCGCCGGGGCCGCCGCTCGGAGCCGTCGAGGGCAACCTCGAAGTACCGGCGGGCCTCCTTCGTCGCCGCCGCGGCGGAGGCCGCTTCGGACTGCTCCTCCCACGCCGGGATCGGCTTGGCGCGCAGGCGGCGGACGAGCCTGCGCTGGCCGCGGAGCGCGACCTCGTCCTCGGCGCTGCCGGAGAGCAGCTCGCGCGCGAGGCGCTCGACGGTCGCCGCCTCGGAGGGGGACGCGTCCCGGGGCAGGTCGATGGTGCGCGTCCGGAGATGGGGCAGCTCGGCGGGCACCACCCGCGCCAGGCCGATCAGCGGCGACGCGGACAGCGATGACACCGTGTCGCCCGGGACGGCGCGCTCGGCGTCGCGGGTCACGACGTAGATCGAAGCGTCTCCACCTGGCGCCATGGCCGTGACCACGCGCAGGAGCGCGTGGGTGTCGTCCGAGCCGACGCGGTCGCTCGAGCCCGCCTCCCGCAGCCCGAAGAGGTACGCGACGCTCGCGAACCGCGAGCGGTCGAGCGCGGCGAACAGGCGGGCGGCGTCGTCGGCGCTGCCGGGCCGGACCCGGAAGCTCGTCTTCGACTCCTGGACGAACGAGTCGCCGCGGGTCACCTGGGCCAGGTGCTGCACGCCCGAACGCTGGAGCGCACGGGCCAGCTCGGCCCCGATCCCGCCCTCGTCGGCGAACAGCACCCAGCCGCCGGGCGTCGTGGCCGGACCTGGAGGCGCCTCGTCGGGCGGCGCGTCCTCGAACACATGCTCGTAGGTCCAGTCGTAGAAGGCCGGCCTCGGGGACGTCTCCTCGTGATCGGCGAGCGCGGCGCACTCGACGCCGGTGAGCCGGGCGACCACCCGGCCGCCGGTGTCGATGAGCGCGATCTCGCCCTCCACCGCGTTATCCATGCGCTTCCGGATCTGGGCATGGCAGAAGAGCGCCTCGCGAGGATCGAGCTGCCCCGAGAACCGCACGCTCCGGCAGCCCATCGGGAGGTAGAGCCGCTGGTCGTTCTCGGGGAGGAGCGCCACCAGCGCCTGCAGGCAGGGATCCAGCCAGACCGGATCCAGGCTGAGGCTGCCGTCGGCGGCGACTCGCGCCGCCTCGGACTCCGGCAGCGTGATCCCGGCCAACAGCTCGCTGTCACCCCGCAGCAGCCAGCGGACGCCGCGGAGCCGCGGGCCGTAGTCGAGGCCGCGGTCGCGGAGCATCGCGTACAGCGTTTCGGTGTCGAACCAGGTCGCCGCGCGCGCGTCGAGATCACCGAGCCGGACGTACTCCTCGGGCGGCGCGAGCAGGCTCCGGCGGATGCGGGCGGTGGCGTGCCGGGTCCAGGAGGTGCGGGCGTCGCGCGGACGGCTGTAGATCGCCACCGTCTGGGTGGCCTCGTCGTAGGTGGTGCGGACGACCGGCTCGTCGCTGCCCGAGACCACGAGCGCGTTCTCGAAGCGGACATCCTCGAGCATATGCGGCTCGGCGAGGTCGAGCGCGCGCCGCACCGCGAGGGCCATCTCGATGTACGTGACGCCGGGCACGACCAGCGAGCCGCGGACCCGGTGATCCTGGAGGCAGGGCAGGAACTGCGCGTTGAGCCCGCGCTCCCAGGTCGGCATGGGGGCCGAGATCTTCGGCCCGAGCAGGGTGTGCTCGTTCGGGCCCCGGCGGTCGGTGAGCGCCTCCTCGGACTCCTGCCAGTGCTTCTCGCGCTGCCAGGGATAGCTGGGGAGCGGCGTGAAGCGGCAGCCCTCGGGATAGAGACGCGGCCAGGCGATGCGGACGCCGGCGACGTACAGCTCGGCCAGGGCCTTGGCGAAGGTCTTTCGCTCGGGCTCCTGCCGCTTGAGCGAGAAGACGGTGCGGGCCTCGACGCGCGCCTCCGCGCAGCACTCCGTGATCGAGGCCGAAAGGACCGGGTGGGGGCCGAGCTCGAGGAAGAGGCGGTGCCCGTCCTTCAGGAGCTGGCCGACCGCCTTCGCGAACAGGGTGGGCTCGCGGATGTTGTCGCACCAGTACTCGGCGTCATACGACACGCCCTCGACGCGCCCGCCCAGAACCGTGGAGTACGTGGGGAGGTTCCCCGCCGACGGCCGGAGCGAGGCCAGACACCGGCGCAACTCCGGCTTGAGGGCGTCCATGGCCGGGCTGTGATAGGGCACCTCGACCTTCAGGACGCGGTTGAAGGTGCCGCGCGCCTCCAGCTCGGCCGCGATCGCCTCGATCGCCGGCGCTGTGCCGGACAGGGTCAGCGCGGTCGGTCCGTTGATGGCGGCGATCGAAACGGAGTCCTCCCGCCCGCGGATCACCGCGCGGGCGCCCTCCTCCGACAGGCCCACCGCCAGCATCTTGCCGAGTCCCGCCGCCTTGGCCTGGATCCGGCTCCGCTCGTAGATCGCGAGCACGGCCTGCTCGAGGTCGAAGCGCCCCGCGGCGAAGGCCGCCGCCACCTCTCCGGCGCTGTGGCCGATCACCGCCGCCGGCTCGATGCCCGCGCGCCGCCACAGCTCGAGCAGGCCGAGCTGGACGAACATGTTCGCGGGCTGGGCGATGTCGGTGCGCGCCATGCGGGAGGACTTCTCGTCGGGGACGAGCATCTGGGCGAGGAGCGACCAGCCGGCGAGGTGCTGGAAGGCGGCGTCGCAGCGATCGAGCGTGGAGCGGAAGAGCGCGTCCTGCTCGTACAGCTCGCGGCCCATGGCCCACCACTGGGGCCCCATCCCGGTGAACACGAAGACCGGGCGCGGCGCGGGGCCCTGGAGGGTCCGGCCGGACGCGCCGCCTTCCGCGGGATTCCGGGCGGCGAACGACGCCAGCCTTGCCGCGAGGTCGGCGGCGTCCTCGGTGGCCACGAGGGCGAGCCGGTGCTCGTGATGGCTGCGCCGGGTGGCCGCGGAGAAGCAGACGTCCGCGAGCGGCGCCCGGTTCGGCGCGCCGAGGAGGTCGGCGTAGGACTGCGCGAGCGCGCGGAGGGCTTCGGGGCTCCGGGCCGAGACTGGGAGGAGCGCCGGCTCGGTCAGCTCCGGCGTACCCGGGCGGGGTGCGGCCGGCGGGGCCTGCTCGATGAGGCAGTGGGCGTTGGTGCCGCCGTAGCCGAACGAGTTGACGCCCATCCGGAGAGGCTCGTCCCTCCTGGGCGTGAGTGCTTCGACCTTCCGGGGAATGCGCAGCCCGAGAGAGTCGAACGGGATGCGCGGGTTGGCCTGCTGCAGGTTGGCTTGCGGGGGAAGCTGCCGGTGCTGGAGGCACAGGCTGGCCTTGATGAGCCCGGCCACGCCGGCGGCCGCCTCGAGGTGACCGATGTTGGCCTTGAGCGAGCCGACCCAGGGGCCGGGGCCGTCGCGCCGCTTCGACACGTTGCCGAGCCCGCTCATCTCCGCGGGGTCTCCGACCGCGGTCCCCGTCCCGTGGGCCTCGAACGCGTGGATCTCCGCCGGGTCCACCGAAGCGCTGGCACACACGCGGCGGATCAGGGCTTCCTGGGCTTGCGAGCTGGGCGCCGTCATGGACTCGGTCCGTCCGTCCTGGTTGACGCCGGTGCCGCGGATGAGCGCGTAGATGCGGTCCTGGTCGCGCCGCGCATCGGCGAGCCGCTTCAACACCACGAGGGCCGCGCCTTCACCGCGTCCGTAGCCGTCGGCGCGCGCGTCGAATCCCTTCGAGTAGCCGTCGGCGGACAGGAACTTGCCCTTGCTCATCGCGACGAAGATCTCGGGCCGGAACATGACGTTCACGCCGCCCGCCAGGGCGAGCGAGGTCTCGCCGCTCCATAGGTCCTGGCAGGCGAGGTGGACCGCCACCAGCGAGGACGAGCATGCGGTGTCGAGCGAGATGCTGGGACCGCGGAAGTCGAGCATGAAGGACAGCCGGTTGGAGAGCACCGTCATCGTGGCGCCGACCGCGGTGTGGGGGCCGATCAGGTCGCGGTTCATCGGCCCCATGTGCGTGAGCATGCTGTCGAGCATGAACCCGCCGACGTACACGCCGGTCGGGCTGCCGGCAAGGTCGTCCGGAGGAAGGCCGGCGTCCTCCAGGCCCTCCCAGGCCACCTCGGCCAGGAGTCGCTGCTGCGGATCGAGCACCGCGGCCTCCCGCGGCGAGATGCCGAAGAACGCCGCGTCGAAGGCGTCGATCGCCTCCTCGAGGAACCCGGCGGCGCGGACGTACGTCTTGCCCGGCTTGCTCGGGTCCGGATCGTAGTAGCGGCGGTGGTCCCAGCGGTCGCGCGGGACCTCGACGATCGCGCAGCGTCCCTGGGTGAGGAAGTCCCAGAGGCGGCGCGGCGAGCTGGCGCCGCCTGGGAAGCGGCAGCCGATGCCGATGACTGCGATGGGGTCGCGCAAGGTGCCGGGCAAGACGCCCTCAGAGTGGCTGGTGCTCATACGGTGCCTCGCCAGCTTTTGTTCGAGCCCCCCGCGCGTCCACTCCTGACGTGAGTGTCGGCCGTCACAGGCGGCTCAAGGACCGCCGGGTCCGACACGAACCCGCCGGACCGTCCTCGGCGCCGCCTTGTCTCCGGTTGAAGGGCACACACTACCCCCTTCGCGGGGAGAGCGTCAAGACAGGTCAGCCGGCAGACAGGTCCGCCGCTCAGCTCAGGGGGAGGCCAGCTCCGTCTCGATCGAGAAGACTCCCTCCAGCGTCGTCAGGACGAGGCGCAGGCGCCCGGCGTCGCCGTGGACCGCGAAGGCCCCGTCCTCGGTGAAGCCCAGCTCGCTGAAGCTCCGGTCTCCGGTCGCGGACTCCGGCTGCCGCGCCATCGCAGCCGCGTCACGCACGTCGCAGATCGTCCGTGCGGTCCTGCGCTCGAGCACGGCCCCATCCAGCGTGCCGGCCGTCTTGCCGTCGCGCCACAGCAGCAAGCGCACGCGGCCATGCTCCCCCGCGCCGCGCACCACGATCTGGTAGGCGCCAGGCGAGAGCGCGTCCCCGGCGGCGGTCCGGGCCGGGCGATCCAGGGCGAGACGCTCGAGCAGCTCGCCGTGAAGGATCGCCTCGGTGGGGGAGCTCGATTCGGCCTGCGGGCCGGGCTGTCCCAGCTCGGTTCCGATCGAGAAGCCTCCGGCGCGCACGCCGGTCAGTCCTCGCGTCTTCGTCCAGGTGCCGGACGGGCCGATGTCATCGGGCCGTACGCACAGGGTCTGCTCTTCCCCGCCCTCCATGTGCACCACGTCGGGCGACTTGTTGGCCAGGCGCAACGGCAGGGCCTCCCGCAGCGCCTCGACGCCAGTGACCGTGATCGTGACGGTCGTGTGCTGGCCGGACAGCAGGTTCGTGGTGGGGGCGGAGAGGCGCACGCCCACGTTGCGGTAGGTGCCGCGGGCGACCACCTGGCCCCGCTCGCTGACCTCCATCGGGGCCGGCCCCACCTCCTCCTGCGGGCCGCGCACGACGAGCTGGCGCGGGGACTCCGCCATGGGTTGAGCCGGCTTCCCCCCGATCTTCACGCTCGAGTCGGAAAGGTCGCCGTCGAAGGCGCCGGTGATGCGCACCGGCCCACCGCTCTGGCCGAGCGCCGGCAGCCGGTAGCTCGGCGGCGGAAGGGCGGCCGCGCCGAGCGGAGCGTTCACTTCGCCGGCCGGCCGTCCCCGAGGGTCGAAGAGCACGACGGCGAGCCGGGGGGCGCCCGCGGGCACGGTGAACGTCCGCACGGGCTGACTCGCCGGCGCCCGCTGTCCGTCCAGCTCCACCAGGTAGCTGTTCAGCTCCCGGCGCTGTCGGGCCTGGTCGCGCTCGCCGGCCGCCGCCGGCACCGGGTTCACCGTCGCGCTGGCCGTGTCGCCGGGCAGGAGGTCATCTGGCAGGTTGACGTAGATGCTTCCGGCGGGCATGCGGAAGGTAGCGATGTGGACCCCCGGCACCGATTCAAGGGATCCTGCACCCGGGTCCGCGGGGGCGACGGCGGTCCCTCCGGCGAGCAGCGTCGCCATTCCCATCGCGAGTGATGGGCTTCTCCGATCGACGCGCATCCGGCGGGCATCCTACTTCAGAAAGAGTCCTTCACCCGTCCACGTCACGCCAAGCGCGCGGCGCGCTTGTGGACGGTGGGCGGTCATGCCAGCATTCCCCCATGACATCGAACATCTTCTTCCTGTTCCTGCCCGCCTCGATGCTCTTCGGCGCCTCCGCCGGGCCGGCGGTTGCGTATGACGATCCGGTCGCGAGCAAGAGCGCGGCCTACTCGGTGCGGTCGCTGCCGCTGCCCGGTGCCGGCGACGACGGCATCTCGATGGACTACGTCGCGTTCGACCCCCACACCGGCTTCGTGTGGGTCCCCGCCGGCAACACCGGTGCGGTCGACGTGGTGGACACCGCCAGCGGCAAGGTGACCCAGCTCTCCGGCTTCCCGACCGCGGAGGTGGAGGCGCGGGGCCGCAAGCGCGTCGTCGGCCCCAGCTCCGTGACCATTGGCGACGGGGTCGTCTTCGTCGGCAACCGGGGCGATTCGTCGGTCTGCGCGGTGGACGCCCGCTCGCTCAAGAAGGGGACGTGCGGACGTCTCGACTCGATGCCCGACGGCATCGCCTACGTCGCGGCGACGAAGGAGGTCTGGGTCACGACGCCCCGCGACCGGTCGGTCCGTGTCCTCGACGCGGCCACCCTGGCCCAGAAGGCCAGGCTCGCCCTCGACGGCCAGCCGGAAGGTTTCGCGGTCGACGCCCGGCGGTCACGGTTCTACACGAACCTCGAGGACAAGGACCGCACGCTGGCCATCGACCTGGCGAGCCGGCGGACGGTCGCGACCTGGAACCCATCGTGCGGGGAGCTGCGACGCGCGCGCGGAGGTGCTCGACGCCGGACACGGCGGTGCGGTGCTGTCCTCGGTGGACACCGGCGACGGCGTCGACGACATCGCCTACGCGCCCTCGAC
Source organism: Acidobacteriota bacterium (assembly GCA_003223555.1). GTDB lineage: Bacteria > Acidobacteriota > Vicinamibacteria > Fen-336 > Fen-336 > AA32. Next base: position 84,425 of record QHVM01000086.1, read on the forward strand.
CCGCCAGCTCTACGTCGGCGCGGCCCGGGCCGCCCGGCTCACCGTCGCCCGGGTCGACGACGCCGGCAAGCTGACCGTGGCGGCCCAGGTGCCGACCCGGGAGGGGGCTCGCAACGGGGTCGTGGCGAGCGATGGCACGGTGTACCTGGCGCATTCCGGGGCCGTGAAGCTGAACGAGCTGGTCGTGGTGGCGCCCCGGAAGTGATCTCCCGCGGCGAGACGCATGTTCCCCTACAAGGACGAGAACCCGTCGGTCCTGATCCCCGTCGTGACGATCGCCATCGTGGCGGTCAACGTCGCGTGCTGGATCTTCGTCCAGGGCCTCGGGAACGAGCCCGCGCTCTCGACCTCCGTATGCGAGCTGGGCCTCATCCCGGCCGAGTTCCTCCACCGCCTGCCGGCCGGATACGCGGTCCAGGTCAGCCCGGCCGCCGCATGCGTCATCGGGGACTCGGCGTCGTGGTACTCGCCCCTCACCGCCATGTTCCTGCACGGCGGCTGGTTCCACCTCTTGAGCAACATGTGGTTCCTGATCGTGTTCGGGGACAACGTGGAGGACGCGATGGGCCACGCGCGCTATGCGGTCTTCTACGTCCTCACGGGCCTCGCGGCGGCCGCCGTGCAGATGATGGCGAGCCCGGGATCGCCGGTGCCCATGGTGGGGGCCTCGGGTGCGATCAGCGGCGTGATGGGCGCGTACGTGATCCTCTACCCGCTGGTACGGGTCCACACGCTCGTCTTCCTGGGCATCTTGATCACGCGGGTGGCGCTGCCCGCCTACCTGATGCTCGGCTACTGGTTCTTGATCCAGCTCCTGGGCGGGCTGCCGGCGGTGGGGGGCGGGGCGGCGAGCGGGGTCGCGTTCTGGGCCCACGTCGGCGGGTTCGTGGCGGGCGGGCTGCTCATCCCGTTCTTCAGTCTGGCCTGAAGCGCCCGGCGGACACCCGCTACGCGTCCGGGGCCGGCGGCCCGCCGTCGACGCGCCGGAGGATGCCGATCACGCGGAACGCCCACAGCGTCCGGCAGACCTCGAAGTCGCCGAGCTTCGACGCCTGGCAGATGCTGGCGACGTCGCGCTCGCCCCCGAGGTCGCCGACGATCAGGAGCTTCTCCGGGGTGAGGGTCATCTCCTTGAGCCGCTCCTGGTAGTCGTCGGCGCGGATGTAGTGGGCCCGCGGACCTCCGACCCCCCGCTCGATCCGTCCCCACGCCTGGATCCGGCCGATCCCCTCCATGATGATGTCCGCCGTGCTGAGCTTCAGCGTGATGCTCTCGGCGTCGCGGCTCGGGCCCTCCTTCAACTGGTAGAAACCCTCGGTCCACTGGAAGACGCTGTAGATCACCTCGCGGGTGTGATCGACGACGACCTTCACCAGCTCCTTGGGCTCCAGCGCCCCCTGCTCGACCAGGATGGTGCCGAGCCGCTTGCCCTTCCGGATCGCCTTGCTCGCCTCGTAGTACTGCTGGAGGGTGATCCGCTCGCGGCGCAGGAGCAGCTCGCCCAGACGCTCGTCCTTGTTCGTGGAGGAGGCGAAGACCAGGCGCCCGCCGTTGACCTGGACGGTCGTGTCGATGCGTCCCCGATGCAGGTCCACCGTGCCCGTCCAGCGCTGCACCGAGAGGGCGTGGATGAGGTCCGGGAAGTCGTACTCGGCCAGGCTGCCCGTGGAAGGCAGCTCTTCGGCGGCGACCGACGGCGCCGGGGCCGTCCCCGCGGGCGCGGCGCCGGCCGCCGGGGACGCAGGCCTGGCCGGTGGGGCGACGGCCGGGAAGGCCGCTGGCGGACCGGGGGCGGGCGGCTCGACCGGCGGCGGTCCGGCAGGCAGGGGCGCGGCGTCGGGGACGTTCAAGGCCGGTGAGTCGCTGAGCAGCGTCGAGAGGTCCGGCACGCCTATCGGACCTCGCTTCTTCGGCTTCGGGCGTGGCGGCGCCGGGGGTTCCGGCGGCAGCCGCGGCATGTCGGCAAAGACGGGCACGAAAGCCGGGGCGGGATTCTCGGCAGGAGGATGCGGCGGCGCCGGCGGCTCCGGAAGCGCCTCCGATGCGGGCTGAGGCGGCGCCTCGGGAGCGCCCTCCAGGGAAGCGGAGTGGCGGGGGACTTCATACGGCGCGGCCAGCTCCCAGTGCTCCTCCGCCGCGACGAGCGGAATGGGTGGCAGCTCCTCGGGCGATACGCTCCGCCCCGGCTGGCGACTGTCCTCCTCGGCGGCCTCCGCCGGCTGGGGTGCGCTGGCGGCGAAGGCCACCGGCGCCGCAGCCGAGACCTCGGACGGCCGTTCGGCCGACGTGCCCTCCGGGTCCGCCAGGCGCGTCTGGCACTCCTCCAGGAACCGGCGGGCCAGCAGGTTGTCCGGCGCGCCTTGCAGCACCGCCTCGAACTCGGTCCGGGCCGCGCCGAGGTCGCCGCTGTCGAGCAGCGCGCGCCCGAGCGTCATGCGCGCCGAGGGATACAGGGGATGCTTCTGCAGGCCGTCACGGCAGATGCGGATCGACTCTTCGAGCTCGCCCTCCTTGCGCAGCTCTTCGGCGAGCTGCGCGAAGAGACGCGAAGCGGGATCCTTCTCGAGCCGCCGGCGAAGGTCTTCGATCCGGGGATTGACGGCCGGCGCCGCCGGCGCGCCCGGGGCGTCCGCCGCCACCGATCGCGCGCTCAGCATCGGTGGCCGCTCCATGATGAGCGTGGCTCGGGGCGACTTGCCGGGGGGCAGCGGCGGCGGCAGTTGCTCGGCGATCTCCGGGATGCGGTCGGCCGACATCCACTCCCGGAGGCCCTGGTGCCAGACGAGGGCGGTCTGCGGGAGCTGGCCGCCCAGAAGAAGGCCCACGAGCTGCTCGAAGTCCACTGGACCGAGCCGCTTGTCGTCCTTGACGTAGAACCACAGCGTCCCCGCCATGCCGACCCTCCATCGAGGCCGGGGGAAAGATGCCGGGGCGAGGGTAGCACGGGAGGCCCTCCCGAAGAAGCGCCGTTGCCGGAGGCCCTTGAACGAGTTAGGCTCGACATCGGTGGCCGCCTACCGCTATCTCGTGGCCGGTCGCGTCCAGGGGGTCGGCTATCGTTATTTCGTTCTCCGGGAGGCGGAGGCGCTCGGCATCGCGGGGTTCGCTCGTAACCTGTCCGACGGGCGGGTGGAGGTCCTGGCCGAAGGCGCGGACGAGGCCCTCGGCCGCTTCGAGTCGCGGCTGCGCGAGGGCCCGGCCTTCGCCTCGGTCACCGGCGTCGAGCGCATCGAAGCCCCGACCCGCGGCGGGGCCGGCTTCCACATCCGGTAGGAGATCGAATGGACCATGACGCGCGGGTCCAGGCGCTGAAGAGCGACATCCGCGACATCCCGGACTTCCCGAAGAAGGGGATCGTGTTCAAGGACATCACGACCCTGCTCAAGGATCCCCGTCTCTTCCGCGAGGCGATGGACCTCTTCACCGACCTGTGCCAGCGCGCGCGGCCGCAGAAGATCGTGGCCATCGAGAGCCGGGGATTCATACTCGGCTCCGTGCTCGCCGATCGTCTCGGCGCCGGCTTCGTCCCCGTTCGCAAGAAAGGCAAGCTGCCCGGGGGCAAGATCGCCCACACGTACGACCTGGAGTACGGCACCGACTGTCTGGAGATCCACGACGACGCGCTGCAAGCGGGCGAGCGCGCGCTGGTGGTCGACGACCTCATCGCCACCGGCGGCACCGCGCGCGCCACGGGCCAGCTCGCCAGGCAGCTCGGGGCGGAGGTCGCCGGCTACGCGTTCCTGGTCGAGCTGAGCTTCCTCAATGGCCGCGACAAGCTGGACGGACACGTGCTGAGCCTCATCCGGTACTGAGCAGGCCGACGGCAGCGGGGGGATGTGGTAACCTCGTCACTGCCCGACGCGAGTCCGGCACGCCTTGTCTTGCGCCCGTAGCTCAGCAGGATAGAGCAGCGGTTTCCTAAACCGCAGGCCGCCCGTTCGAGTCGGGCCGGGCGCACCAGCGCGGGGTCTTGTCGCAATCGCGAGCGCGCGTTCCGCAGCGGAGGATTTCCTTTGACGCCGAGGCGGGATTCATTCCCGCCGAGGCGCTTGATGATTTGATATCCGGAGCGAGGACGCGCATCGAATCATGAAAAGGGAGCTTAGAAGACAGATCAAGCAGGACGAGCTGGTCACGACTTTCCAGCAAGCGTCCCGCTGGACCACGACCCACGAATCACAGGTGAAGGTCACGGCGGCCGTGGTGGCGGTCGTCGCGGTGGCCACGTTCGGGCTGACGAGCTACCGGAACCATCGGCGCGGCGAGGCCGAGGCCGCCTTCTCGGCCGCCCTGGACACCTTCCATTCCCCGGTGTCGACGGAGCTGCCCGAGGGCTTCGAACCGCCTCCGGGGCCCGTGTTCGCCACGGCGGCCGAGAAGTACCGCAAGGCGGCGGGGGAGTTCGACGAGGTGGCCCGGAAGTTCGGCTCGCTCGAGGCCGGCCGGCGTTCCCGCTACTACGCGGCCCTGTGTCGCGTCGAGCTCGGCGAGCACGACACGGCCGAGAAGTCGCTGAGCGCGATCGCGGCCGAGCGCGGGGACGCCCTCGAGTCGTCGCTGGCCCGCCTGGCCCTGGCCGACCTCCACCGCCGCCGCGGCCAGGTGGACAAGGCGGTGGAGGACTACCGGCGCCTGAGCGACGACTCCTCCTTCGTCCTGCCCCGCGATCACGTGCTGCTCGAGCTGGCGGCCACCCTCGAGGAAGCGAAGCGGCTCGCCGAGGCGGGCGCCGCCTACCGGCGGCTGGTCGAGGAGTTCCCGAGCAGCGTCTACGCGCCGGAAGCGCGGCAGCGGGCCGACCACCTCAAGGACGCCGCCGCTCCGGCCCAGGGGTGATCGCATGAGACGGCGGACGGCGTGGGTCCTGGTGGCGGGAGTGGCGGCAGTGGCGATCGGGGCCGCGGCGGTGGGCGGCCTGGCCCTCGTCCTGCGCGGCCGGGGGGCCGGCTGGAGCTCGAACAACTACCTCTATCTCAGCCTGGAAGGGGAGATACCGGACGAGCCGCCTGCCTCGGACATCGGCAGCATCTTCGAGCGCCAGCCTCCGTCGTTGCGGACGCTGGTGGAGAGCGTGGACCACGCCGCCGCCGACCCGCGCGTATCGGCGATCGTGATGAAGGTGAGCGTGCTGCCCGAGGCGGGCTGGGCCACCATGCAGGAGCTGCGCGACGCGCTCTCGCGCTTCCGTCGCTCGGGGAAGCCGGCCTACGCGCACCTGGAGTTCTGCGGCAACAAGGAGTACTACCTCGCCAGCGCCTGCGACAAGATCTACGCGCTCCCGAGCGCCCTCGTCGAGGTCACCGGGCTGCGCTCCGAAGTCTCCTTCTTCAAGGGCACGCTCGACAAGATCGGCGTCCAGGCCCAGTTCGAGGGCGTGGGCAAATACAAGAACGCCCCCAACCAGTTCACCGAGCGCGGCTTCACCGGGCCCCACCGCGAGCAGATGGAGGCGCTCCTCGACAGCCTCTACGGCCAGTACGTCGCGGCCATCGCCAAGGGCCGACGCCGCACTCCCGAGCAGGTCCAGGCCATCATCGACGGCGGGCCCTACGACGGTCCCTCCGCCCTCCAGGCCGGCCTGGTGGACGAGCTTCTGTACGAAGACCAGCTCGAGGCGCGGCTGAAGAACGCGAACCGGCTGTCACCCGGCCGCTACGCCAAGGCGAGCCGCGGCTTCGGCTTCGACGGCCGGCCCAAGATCGCCCTCGTCTACGTGGCGGGCGAGATCATCCCCGGCCGGAGCCAGAACAGCCCGCTCGGGGGAGGCTTCGCCGGGTCCGACACGGTGGCGGAAGCGCTGAAGGAGGCGCGCCAGGACGGCGCCATCCGGGCCATCGTGCTGCGCGTCGACAGCCCGGGCGGCTCGGGCACGGCCTCCGAGGTGATCTGGCGCGAGGTGGCGCTGGCGCGGCAGAAGAAGCCGGTCGTCGTGTCCATGGGCGACACCGCCGCCTCCGGCGGCTACTACGTCGCGATGGGCAGCGACGCCATCGTGGCCGAGCCGGGCACGATCACGGGATCGATCGGCGTCTTCGGGGGCAAGTTCAGCCTTCACGGCCTCTACGACAAGCTCGGGATCAGCAAGGAGATCCTCACCCGCGGGCGCAACGCCACCGTGTTCTCCGAGTACCAGCCGTGGAGCGACGAGGAGCGGGCCCGCATCCGCGAGCTGATGGTGTCCTTCTACAAGGACTTCGTGACCCGGGCCGCCCAGGGCCGCCGCAAGCGGTACGAGGATGTCGACGCGATCGCCCAGGGGCGCGTGTGGACGGGCGTCGAGGCCCAGCGCAACGGCCTGGTCGATCGCCTGGGCGGTTTCGACCTGGCCCTCGACCTGGCCAAGGAGCGGGCCAAGATCGGCAAGGGCGAGGACGTGCGGGTGGTGGTGCTACCCGAGCGCAAGAGCCTGATCGAGCAGCTCCTGGAGCGCCAGGATGACGGAGCGCAGACGGCCCTGCCCGCCGACGTCCGCGCGCTGTTGCGCTGGGCGCTGATGCTCGGCGACGGCCAGCCGCTGGCCCGCCTGCCCTTCGACCTCAGGATCTTCTAGCCCATTTCCTGGCAGACAGCCGTCGTCTTGGCGCGGGGTGTCCACTCCGCGCGCTCCGTCCTGATCTTCCGCGTCGCGGGAATGAATCCCGCGTCGCTCATCCTGCGGGGCCGCTTCGCGTCCCCGGGGCGCGCCGTCTGACGACGGCGCGGTCGATATCGGGTCCATCAACGAGTCGCGCGCTACGGGACACGCGCGCTCTGTTGTTCTTGTCTTTTGCTTCTCTGCGTCCTCTCCGTTCGTTCTCTGCGTCCTCTCCGTTGAGAGGCAACGCTGCGCAGGGCTAGCTTCCGTGCTGTTGGTGGAGGCGCTGGAACCAGGCCTGCGCGGTGGCCTTGTGATCCTGGCCGTAGACCTGGCGGAAGGCCTCGTCGACGCTGCCGGTCTCGCCCATCGCCCGCACCAGGTCGTTCATCCCGCCCATGCCCCGGATGGCGATGAGGTATTCCACGAAGGAGAGGGAGTAGAGGTAGAACCCGCCGACGCCGCCGGCGCGGCCGTCGGCGAGGAGGGTGAGCTGTTGCGGGGTGAGCACGGTTGTCACTCGCTGGCCTTCCATGTACTGCGCCAGCCCCTCCTGGATGTCTCGGGGAGCGAGGCCGCGCGTACGGTCGGCGACGAAGGCGTGGGTCAGCTCGTGGATGAGGGTCCGGTCCATGTCCGGGGTAAGGCTCTGGGTGAGGCCCTGGATCGGGACGCGGATCCGGCCGTCGAGGCTGTCGTAGACGCCGCCCGACCAGGCGGGCGCCCCGCTGGACCTGGGGCTGGTGGTCGAGCGTGGAGGCCAGCGTGGCGTAGTGCCGCTCGAGCGCGCGAAGGATCTCGCGGCCCACGTCGTCGTGCGCCTCCCCGTCGTACCGGACGTGGAAGTGGGACAGGTGCTGCTCGGTCATTCCCCGCTCGTCGGCCATGCCCTTGGAGACGCGGTCGAGGAGGGCCTGGGAGGTCGGATCCGGCTGGATCTCGACCGCGGTCCGCAGCGCATCGGCGGCTTCGGTGTTCCGGTCCTGGCGGACGAGCGCGTAGCCCAGCCCCTGCCACGCCTCGGCATTGCGGGGCTCGCGGGCGATGGCGGAGCGGGCCGCCGTCTCGGCGCCGACCCAATCGCCCGCCTCCAGGAGGGTGGCCATGAGCGCCAGGCACGGCCGGGCCGCCTCGGTCTGCACCGTTGTCGCGCGCTGGAGGTGGATCGCCGCTTCGGTGAACCGCCGCTTGCGGCGCTCTCCATCGGCGGTGGCGAGCAACGTCGCCTCGAGGAGGTTGCGGATCTCCGCCGGGTGGCGGGCGTAGAGCTGCTCGGCGGTCGCCACGTCGGCGGCCCCGACCGCCGGGAGGCGGTGGACCAGCGCCTCGGCCTGATGGCGGTCCTCTTCGGCCATCCCCTGCACCTCGACCCGCACCGTCTCCGAGGTGGGCGCGAGCGCGGCGGCCAGCGTCGGCGGCGCGGGCAGGGCGTCGGCTTGCGGGCCGGGTCCGGCGCGGGTGGCGCGGGTGCCGGTGGCCCGAACAGGTGCCGGCCGAGCGGGCGAGCGCATGTTCCGCCACGCGGCGATGCTGCACACCAGCAGCACTGCCGGAACCAGCACGTTCGACCAGCGGAAGCTGGACGCCTCGTCCGCCGCGTCGATCGCGCCGGGCGCCTCGGCGGCCGGACTGGCGCGCGTCTTCATCTTGGCGAAGATCACGCCGCAGCGCGGGCAGGCGGCGGGTCCCGGGTCGGGCTGGCCGCAGCGCGGACAGGCGGCGGTGTCGAGGGCCGGCGGGCTGGAGCTCGTCGTCGTCATCGTCCTCGAGCGATGATGGTAACAGCCGGGACGCTCGCATAGAATCCGCCCCCGTGAGCCCGATCACAGTCGAAGCCACCGCGCCCACGCGCGTCGATCTCGCGGGGGGGACGCTCGACATCTGGCCCCTCTACCTCTTCCATCCGGGCGCGGTGACGGTGAACGTCGCCATCGACCGGCGGGCGTGGTGCCGCGTGGAGACGGGCATCGAAGGGGTGCGCCTCGAGTCCAGGGACACGCTGGCCAAGGCGGAAGGACGCAACGTGTCGGAGGTCCTGGGCTCGGGCGGCCTCTCGCTGGCCGCCTACATCCTTCGCGCGCTGGGGATAGAGAGCGGCCTGAAGGTCGTGACGCATTCGCGGGTGCCGGCCGGCTCGGGCCTGGGTGGCTCTTCCGCCCTCGCGGTGGCGGTGGTGGCCGCGGCGGCGCGCGCGGTGGGCCGCGAGCTGGACGCCGACCGGATGTGGCCGGTGGTGCGCGACGCCGAAGCCCAGAACATGGGTGTGCCGGCGGGCATGCAGGACCACCTGGCCGCGATCCACGGCGGCGTGCTGGGCATCCACCTGGAGCCGGGCGCGGTGCGGGCGGAGCGGCTGGCCACCGATCCCGCCCGGGTGGAGGAGTGCCTGCTGCTCGTCGATGCGGGCGTCACCCGGTTCTCGGGCATCAACAACTGGGAGGTCTTCAAGGGGCAGATCGACGGGGACGAGCGCGTGCGCCGCTCTCTCGCCGAGATCGCCGCCGCGGCGCGGGCGCTGAGGGACGCCCTCGTCGCCCACGAGTACGATGCGGTCACGCCGCTCATGGCCGCGGAGTGGGAGGCGCGCAAGCGACTGGCTCCCGGCGTGACCAGCCCCGAGATCGACCGCATCGCCGCCGCCGCCCAGGCCTCGGGCGGGGCGGCCAAGGTCTGCGGCGCGGGCGGGGGCGGCATGGTGGCGGTGTGGGCGCCGCCCGGCCGCCGCGACGGGGTCGAAGCGGCGGTGAGAGCCGCCGGCTTCCGGCCGGTGGCGTTCCGGCTGGACCTGAGGGGCCTCGAGATCGAGTGAGCTATAATACGAGGTTCGATGTGAGGGAAAACCTCTCGGAACGGAGCGGACTAGGTCCATGATCCAGGCCACCCAGATGAAGCGCGGCATGTGCATCAAGCACGACAACGACCTCTACCGGGTCGTCTCCACCCAGCACATCACGCCCGGAAACTGGCGGGGAATGGTGCAAGCGAAGATCCGGCACCTGAGGACCGGCGCCATCATGGAGCACCGGTTCCGGTCGGAGGATCGGGTGGAGCGCGCGATCCTCGACGAGACCGAGATGGAGTTCCTCTACCAGGACGGCGACATGTACCACTTCATGAACAACGAGACGTTCGAGCAGATCGCGCTGTCGGACGAGGTGCTCGGGGACGCCGTTCCCTACCTGATCCCGAACATCAAGCTCAAGATCGAGATGTACGAGGGCCGCCCGGTCGGCATCGAGCTGCCGCTGACGGTGGAGATGAGGGTCGTCGAGACCGAGCCGGCCATCAAGGGGGCGTCGGTCTCGAACGTGGGCAAGCCGGCCAAGATGGAGACCGGTCTCGTGGTGCAGGTGCCGGCCTTCATCTCCGAGGGCGAGCGGATCAGGATCGACACCGCCAGCGGCGCCTACGTCGAGCGGGTCAAGTAGAGACTCGCGCTCCCACGACCCCCTGCGCATGCTTTTCGTCGTGGGTAGCACCCGGGCGCCCAAGGTCGAGGCCGTGCGCCGGGCACTGGCCGCGGTCGCCCCCGGCGCCCCGGGCTGGCATCCAGCCGAGGTGGTCCCGCTCGACGTGGGAGCGCTCGGCCCGGCGATGCCGCTGACGCTGGAGGCGCTGCTCGAGGGGGCGCGGGTGAGGGCCGAGCGGGCCCTGGACGAGGTCCGGGCGGCGGGCCGGCGGGCGGATCTGGGGATCGGCCTGGAGGGAGGGATCGACGTGCGGGGTGACGGTGCGGGCCGGCGCGGGTACCTGATGTCGTGGGCCTATGCCACCGACGGCCAGCGCGGTGCGCACGGCTGCGGCGGGGCGATCGAGGTGCCGCCGCGCCTGCTGGCCGACGTGGTCGACCACGGCGTCGAGCTGGGCGTTGCCATCGACGCGTTCGCTTCCGAGACGGACGTGCGGAGCCGGCAGGGGGCGTGGGGCGTCTTGACCCGCGGGCTGCTGGACCGCACGCGCTCGTTCGAGCTGGCCCTGCTCGGGGCCCTCGCCCCGTTCTACAACCCGGGGTCCTATCGATGAGCCAGTCGCTGCGCACCGGGGCCGGCTGGGTGGAGGTCATCACCGGCAGCATGTTCAGCGGCAAGAGCGAGGAGCTCATCCGCCGCATCCGCCGGGCGCAGATCGCTCGGCAGAAGGTCCAGATCTTCAAGCCGCGGGTCGACGACCGCTACGTGGCCGACCACATCGTCAGCCACTCCGAGATGAAGATGCCGTCGCAGGTCGTCCGCTCGGCGCGGGAGATTCTGGACCTCGTCGAGCCGGTCACGGAGGTGGTCGGCATCGACGAAGGGCAGTTCTTCGACCTCTCGCTCGTGGAGGTCGTCAACACGCTTGCCGACCGCGGCGTCCGGGTGATCGTGGCCGGCCTCGACCAGGACTACCTCGGCCGGCCCTTCGAGCCGATGCCGCAGCTATTGGCGGTGGCCGAGTACGTCGACAAGACGCTGGCCATCTGCATGCAGTGCGGTGCGCCCGCCAACCGGAGCCAGCGGCTCGTCGCCGCGACCGGCCGGGTCGTGGTCGGCGGCTCCGAGCAGTACGAGGCGCGGTGCCGCCGCTGCTTCCGTCCGGGCGTCGAGCGTTCCGAAGGGTAACAAACCGAGAGGCGCCGAGAGTCAGGGTGGCCGTGTGCCTGGCTGCATATCATGCCTTTCATCAGTGACTTACGGGTTGCATCGCCATCGCGGCACAGCGCTTGCTCGTTTTTCAGGCGCCATGAGCGTCTCGAAGGTGCCGATGGTGCGGTGCCGGCTCGACGGGCCGGAAGGGGCTGTCGAGTCGCTGCGCTACATCCCCCTGGCCGAGTTCGAGCTGTGGCGATACCTGATGGAGACGCGCCACGGCCGGCAGGTCGTGGTGGAGGAAGTGTCGGTCTGGGTCGCCGAGGAGTCCGGCACCTGGAATTCCGGCTTCGCGGACGAAGAGCTGCAGCCGGTCGTCCGCCTCCGCCTGGAGCGGCCGAGCCCGTACGGCGTGCCGATCCCGATGGAGCGGTACTACCCGGCCGAGACCTACCCGCAGGCGCAGGAAGCCCTGCTGAGCCACTTCGAGGAAGAGCCCTGCCGCGTGCTGGGCGCGACCCCCGGCTATTTCGTGCCGGCCGGCGCGGTAGGACGCCGGAAGCAAGCCGCCCGTTTCGCGTAGCGGCCGGCCCGTCCGGGCCGGCCGCGGCGTGCCGCCCGTGATCTCCATCGACGGGTCGCAAGGGGAGGGCGGCGGCCAGATCATACGCACCGCCCTCGCGTTTTCGGCAGCCACCGCGCAGCCGTTCCACATCACGCGGATCAGGGCCGGGCGCCTCCGCCCCGGTCTGCAGCCGCAGCACCTCGCCGCCGTGCGCGCGGCCGCGCTCGTCTGCGGGGCGAAGGTAGGCGGGGCCTTCGACGGCTCTCCCGACGTGCGGTTCGAGCCCGGACCGGTGCAGGCCGGGGACTTCCGCTTCGAGATTGCGACTGCGGGCGCCACCACGCTGGTGCTCCAGACCGTGATCGCACCGTTGGCCACGGCATCCGGTCCGAGCCGGATCGACGTCACCGGCGGCACCCATGTGCCCCTCAGTCCTTCGTTCCACTACCTCGCGCGACACTGGGCGGGAGTCGTCGAGCGGCTGGGCCTGCGGGCGCGCGTGGAGCTGGTCCGGGCCGGCTTCTACCCGCCCGGAGGAGGCGAGCTGAGGGCGGAGGTACAGCCCTGGAAGCGGCCGGCGCACCTCGACCTGGTGGAGCGGGGAAAGCTCGTTGCGATCCGCGGAACGGCCGGCGCGGCGCGACTGCCGGGGGTGGCGGACCGCCTTCGTCGCGCGGCGCAGGAGCGGCTGTGGGAGTCGCGCCGGCTCGAGTCGAGCTGGGAGGTGGTCGAGGTGCCGGCGCCGTCCAAGGGATGCTTCGTGCTCCTGGAGGCGGTCTTCGAGCAGGGCCGCGCCGCCTTCGGCCTTCTCGGCGAGCGGCGGGTGAGGGCCGAGGTGCTCGGCGACCGGGCCGCGCGCCACGTCCTCAAGTTCCTCGACACCGACGAGGGCGCGGTCGATCCTCACCTGGCCGACCAGCTCGTCCTGCCGCTTGCTCTGGCCGGGGGCGGGGGAAGGATCACCACGCCGGAGGTGACCGGTCATCTGCAGACGGTGGCCGAGGTAGTCTCGCAGTTCGGCGTCCCCGCCCGCACCTGGGGCCGTCGCGGAGGGCCGGGCGGCGTCGAGGTGAGCGCGGTTGACCGTCCGCAGACCGGCAGATAGCATAGCCCTTGGCGAGTCGGAGGAGGAGGATGCGATGCGAGGCCACGCCGCGGCGCTCCTTCTCGCCGCCCTCGCGGTCGTCGCCTGCGTCGCGCCGCCGAAGACGATCACCGCAGTTCCCGCCCGGCCGTTGCGGGCGGCGACCCCCGACGAGGTCCTGTCCGCCTATGAGGCCTATGCGCACGACAGCCGGACGCTCAGCGCCTCGGGGGACCTCGAGGTGCGCGATCTCCGGGCCGGCCGGGCCAGGAAGCTCGGCGTCCGCCTGGTGGCGAGCCGAGGCGGCAAGCTCTATCTCAAGGGCTCGATAGCGGTCGTGACGGCGCTCGAGGTAGTGGCCGACGGCGAGCGCTTCTGGTTCCAGGTCCCGTCCCGCAAGACGGTGTGGACGGGCAAGTCGGGGGCCGGCCACCGGGCCGAGGGCGACAACGCGCCCTATTACGCCCTGCGTCCGTCGGACGTCAACTCCGCCCTGCTGCCGGAGCCGCTGCTGCCGGGCGCCCGCGACGCGGTGGTCTTCGAGGCCGACCCCGAGAGCTTCTCGATCGCCCTGGCCCCCCAGGGGGGACGCGAGGTCGGCGGCGAGGTGATCTCGGAGGCGCGGCTCGGAGGCTGGCAGGCCGGCGCTCCCCGCCGGATCCAGATCGACCGGCCGGCCGAGGGATACGAGGCCGTGCTCGACCTCGACGAGGTCGAACGGAACGTGCCGGTGCCGGAGCAGGCCTTCGTCCCCCGCACCCCGCGCGACTACAAGGTCGAAGAAATCAGCGAGCCATGACCGATCCCATCCTCAAGACGGAGGACCTGAGGATGGTCTACCACGTCGGCACCGTGGAGGTCTTCGCGCTGCGCGGGGTGGACATCCAGATCCAGACGGGCGAGTTCGTGGCCATCGTCGGCCCGTCGGGCTGCGGCAAGTCCACGCTCCTGCACCTGCTGGGCGGCCTCGCCCGGCCGACCTACGGGCGGATCTTCGTCGACGGGGTGGAGATCTCCGCCGCCGCCGACGCCGACCGCACTCGCATCCGCCGGGAGAGGATCGGGTTCGTCTTCCAGCGCTTCAACCTCCTGCCCACGCTGACCGTGAAGGGCAACCTCGAGATCGCCTGCCAGATCCAGGGCAACGGCCGGCCCTCGAGCGAGCGGGTGGCCGCGGTGCTCGACACGGTGGGCCTCTCCCACAAGGCGATCATGAAGCCGCTCGACCTGTCGGCGGGCGAGCAGCAGCGCGTCGCCATCGCCCGCGCCCTCATCAACGCGCCGGCGATCGTGCTCGCCGACGAGCCCACCGGCAACCTGGACTCGGTCAACAGCACGATGATCCTGAACCTGTTCCGCGAGCTGAACCAGCGGACCGGCCAGACCATCATGATGATCACCCACAACCCCGAGGCGGCGGCGGTGGGTCACCGGATCATCGAGATGCGGGACGGCCGGGTGGTCAGCCACGGCATCGTGCCCCACCTGGTGACAGGAGCGGGGACGTGAGCGGCCCCGCCGTGCGCGAGCGCGGCGCCCGTGCCGCCGAGCCCGACCGGGCGCCCGACCTCTCGTCACGCGCGCGCCTGCTGCTCTGGGACTACGCTCGCGGCTCGATCCCCTACGACCTGCTCTGCCTGGCCCTCGTGCTCCTGCTCCTGGCGGTCCCCCCCGGCTGCTGGGCCGATCCGATGATCGGCCATCCATGAGCGTGTCCGCCCTGGCGGTAATGCTGGCCATTGCCGGTGGGGGGTCTGGGGGGGGCCGAGGGACCCCCCAGCTTGAAGAGCGAGCGCGGATTCACTCCGCGCGAGCGGAAGACTCGGTCCTGCGGTCGCTGGAGAAGGCCGGGCAGGTCCTCAAGACCATGAGGGCCGACTTCGTGGAGACCAAGGTGCTCGTGCTCCTGAACGAGAAGTCGGAGACCCGGGGGGACGTGATGCTCCAGGTGCCCGGCCGGCTCAGGTGGAACTACACCTCGCCCCAGCCGAGCGCCATGGTCATCAAGGACGGGGCCTTCGCCCGCTACATCCCCCGGAGCAAGCAGGTCTTCCGGGGGGCGGCCAGGGGAGAGGCGGACCTGCTGGTCGGCTTCGGCCCCGGGGCCGCGGGCCTGGGAAGGAAGTACGAGGTCACGCTGGTGGGGAAGGAGACGGTGGGGGAGGGGACGGCCTGGATCCTGGACCTGAAGCCGCGGTCGGGCGAAACCTCGGGCCTCTTCTCCGCCATCCGCCTGTGGGTGGACGAGGCGCGCTCGATCCCGGTCCAGACCCGCCTGACCGAGCCCACGGGCGACCACACCACCATCCGCTTCGAGAAGGTCGTGATCAACGGCGGTCTGCCCGCGGGGGCCTTCGACCTGAAGCTCCCCCGCGACGTGGTGGAGGTCAAGTGAAGACGCGCATTGCCGCCGTCCTGCTCGGCGCGCTCCTGCTGGCGGGAACGGTCCGCGCCCAGGAGCCGCCTCCCGTCGACGCCAGCGACATCATCAACACGCTGCTCGGAGGGTTGCTCGGGTTCAAGGACATGACCGGGCCCGAGCTGCAGACCGAGGTGGCCGAGGTCGGCGGGATCCCGTTCCGGGCCGACGTGCCGCTCCAGTACCTGACCCACGCCGAGCTGGCCCGCTACCTCAAGGATGTCCTCGACGACGAGTACCCCGAGGCCCAGGCGCGGGCCGACCAGCGCACGCTGGTGGCCTTCGGCCTGCTGGCTCCCGGCACCGACCTGCGCGCGGTGCGGGCCCGTCTGCTCGAGGAGAACGTGGCCGGCTTCTACGACGAGCGGCCGGGCAAGAAGCGGCTCTACGCGGTGAGCGAGGACCGGCGCCTGACCCCCACCAACCAGCTCATCCTCTCCCACGAGCTGCGCCACGCGCTGCAGGACCAGTACGCGAACGTCCGCGCTGCGCTGCCCGAGAGCGTGGGCGACTTCGACGACCGCCGGATCGCCTTCCTGAGCCTGCTCGAGGGCGACGCGACGCTCGTCATGGAGCGCTTCCTGCTCCGCCGCCTGCCGGGCGTCGAGGAGAAGGACCTGTCCGGCCTGTCGCTGCCCGTCCCCGCGGTGCCGGGCGCCCCCCCGGTACTGGCCGACCAGCTCGTGCTGCCCTACATCGTGGGCCGCGACTTCGCCCGCGCGGTCTGGCAGCGCGGGGGCTGGGACGCGATGAAGGCGGCCTGGTCGCGGCCTCCGGCGTCGACCGAGCAGGTCCTCCACCCGGAGAAATATTTCGCGGGCGAAGCGCCGCAGCGGGTCGACATCGCCTATCAGCCGCCGGGGGGGAAGCTGTTGAACGAGGGCGTGCTCGGCGAGATGCTGGTCCGGACGCTTCTTGGCGAGGGCTCCGACGCCGCCGCCGCGGGCTGGGGAGGGGACCGGTTCCGCGTGTGGGACGTCGGAGGCAAGAGCCTTCTCGCGTGGCGCTCGGCCTGGGACAGCCCGGCCGACCTGCAGGAGTTCCGCCAGGCGCTCTCGGCTCGCCTCGCCGCCGAGCGCACCGCGGCCGGGGAGAGGGGGCCGTTCCGCATCTTCTCCGCGCCGCCGTGGCGCTTCGCGGCCGGCGAGGTGGGGGGGACCGTCGTGCTCGTCTCCTCCGACGACGACCGGGCCTTCGACGCCGCGCTGGCCGCACTCGCGCGGCCTTGACAGCCACGGGGACGGCCCGGATAATCGCGCGCGACTCAACGAAGGACGCGGCTCTTCGGCGCTCACCTGAGCGCCGCTAGGAGGTACGATGGCCACGCCCGTGACGCCGCCGCCCCCGCCGGGATCCACCAACCTCGGCATGGCCCCCAACGTCGGTGCGCTGCTGTGCTACGTCCCCTGCTGCATCGGGCTCATCTTTTCCGTCATCGTCGCCATCGTGGAGAAGCAGAGCCGTTTCCTGCGCTTCCATGCCTTCCAGAGCCTGCTCTTCCACGCCGGGATCATCATCCTCTGGGTCGGCCTCACGATCCTGAGCTTCATCCTCGGTGCCATCCACCTCGGGCTGCTCATGATCCCCCTCCAGCTCCTGGTCGGGCTGGCCGTGCTCGGCCTGCACATCCTGCTCATGATCAAGGCCTACAACAACGAGCAGTACGAGCTGCCGACCCTCGGCCAGATGGCGAAGGGCTGGGTGTAGCGGCCGCCGGTCAGGCCAGGGCCTGCTCGACGAGCAGGCGGCCGGTCCCTTCGAGGCGCAGGACGGAGCCGGGGACGGCGCCGGGGAGCATCACCTCGTAGAGGCTGCGGTCCTCGACGAGCTGGGGCGTGAGATCTCCGCTCCAGGTGATGATCGACGTCGAGGGGACCGAGACCGGCAGGTCCGGGCGCACGGCCAACGGCAGGGGCTTGCCGGTCACCGACAGGGCGACCATCCCCCGCCCCTCCAGCGCCAGGAACTCCAGCCCGCCGTCGCCCACCGCGACGTAGCGCGGGCTCAACTGCTCCTCGCAGGCCAGCAGGTGCGAAGGCTCGACGTGGATCAGCTCGTTCTCGACCTGCATGAACGTGATCTCCCGGTCCTTGTCGGTGAGGATGATCTTGCCGGTGCCGGAGATGATCACGAGGGCGGGGCTGCGGCCCGGCCGCTTGTCCTTCACCCAGAAGGTCAGGTTGCCGCCGTAGGAGTAGATCGTCCCCTGCTTGATGAAGACCTTGCCCGAGAACTCCACCTCCATCAGGTTGTTCTCCAGGGCGCGGAAGGGCGGGCGGGGAGCGGGAGGCAGTGTCCGGGCGGTGGGCGATTCCCCGGCGGGCGGCACGGGAGCGGCCGCCGCCGTCCCCGGGGGCAGCTTGAAGCGGGCGGTGTCGGTGCGCACGGGGCGGGGAGCGCCCTCCGCCAGGAGGCCGTCGCTCACCGGCTGCAGGGGGCGGCCGGGGGACGACAGGGACTCCTCGGCGCGGCGGCGCAGCGCCTCGCGCACGTCGCGGGCGTTGAACTCCGCGGTGTCGTCCGTGGCGCTGTGGCTGCTGGCCAGGAGGCTTCTCGAGCGGCCCGGCGAGGCGGCCGCGATCTTGTCCTCGACCCTGCGCACCATCAGGTTCGCCCCCGCCTGCCGGTACTGGTAGATGGCGTCCTGGTAGCGGTGGAGGCGCTCGTAGATCGATCCCAGGTAGAAGTTGATCTTCGGGTTGTCCCGGGTCAGCTCCAGCGCCTTCACGAAGGCCGACTCGGCCTCCTCCAGGCGGTTCAGCTTGAAGTAGATGAGACCCAGGTTGTAGAAGAGCGTGTGGGCGTCGGGGCTGTCCGCGCTGAGCTTGCGGTAGACCTCCTCGGCCTTCTCCAGCTTGTCCTGGCGGAAGTAGACGAGGCCGAGGAGGTTCAGGACCCGCTGGTCGCGGGGCCGGAGCAGGTACGCCTCCTCCAGCTCGCGCTCGGCCTCCTCGAAGCGCCGCTCGTCGTAGAAAGACTTGCCCTTGTTGAAGTGCGTGAGGAAGAGCCCCTGGTCGAACGGGGCCCGGGGCGAGCTCATGCGCGGCTATCTTAGTCCAGGGCGCGGATCATCGTATAGACGATACCCTCCGAGGGCGGCGTCTGGCCGACGTGGACGACGCCGCTCGCGTCGGTCCACTTGTAGAAGACGCGGGGTCGCGCGGGAGTGACCCGGGCCGGACGCGGCGGGGGGGCGGCCGGGCGCGAGGAGCTGGCGCCGGCGCGGATGCTGGCCACTGCGGCGTCGAGCCCGCCGGGAGTGGGGGTGAAGAACGAGGCCGCCTGCACCGGCGGCATCAGCGCCGCCGTGAAGCCGGACAAGAGCGACTGGATCTTCTGGACGTAGCCGCGGGTCTCCCGGAAGGGCGGCACGCCCTTGTAGCGCACCACGGCGTTTTCCCCGGCGTTGTAGGCCGCGCTGGCCAGGGCCACGTCTCCCTGGAACATGTCGAGCAACTGCCTCAGGTAGCGCACCCCGCCGAATATGTTCTGGCGGGGGTCGAAGGCGTTCGAGACCCCCAGCCGGCGGGCGGTGTCGGGCATGAGCTGCATGAGGCCCTGGGCCCCCTTGGAGGACCGCGCGAGGGGATCGAACTCCGACTCGACCTGGATCACCGCCCGCACCAGCTCGGTGCTCACGCCGTGGAGCGCCGCCGCCGCCTCGATGTGCTGGTTGAACTCGCCATTGTAGTTGGGGTTGAGGCGGAAGGCCGCGGAATGGATGAGGGTGCCCTTGCCGATGTACGTGAGACGGAAGTCGGCCGCGTCGGGGACGTTGGTGGCTTCGACGACGCCGTTGGCGTTCCGGCGGGTGTAGATCTGGGCCTCGACCGGATCGGAGGCCGCCCCGAGCGTCATCGCCGCCATGAGCGCGCCGGTGCCGGCCAGGCCGAGGGCCTGTCGGCGATCGCCCCGGCGCCGATCCGGAACGCCTCGGGGCACGCGCCGCCGCTCGCCCTGGCGCCGCTCGGCCGCCCGCCGTTCCATGCCGGACCACATGGTACCCTCCCGGCCCGACGTACGCCAGCCGCTATGCAGCTTCTAGCACTTGCCGTGCCAGCTCCACGGCCTTCCGGCGCAGGGCGTCCACGTCCGCCGGGGCGACGCCTCCGCCCTGGGCGAAGTCGGGCCGGCCGCCTCCCCGCAAGCCCAGTCGCTTCATCAGCTCCGGCGCGCTGATCCGATCCTTCAGCGATTCCGAGACCGCGCTGATGACGTGCACGCCGCCGTCCTCCACCGAGGCCGAAAGGACGACGAAAGGCCGGTCGCGGTTCTTGTTGCGGAACTCGTCCACGACCGTAGCGTGGGCCTTGCGGTCCAGCTCGAAACGGGGCGTCCAGACCTGCACGTCGCCGATCTCCCGCAAGTCGGACGAGGAGGCGTCGCCGCCACCCGTGGCGAGCTTCCGCTTCAGCCGCTCGTTCTCGCGCTGGAGCGACTTGAGCTGCTCGCGCAGCTTGGCGTACTCGTCGACCAGGCCCCGCCGGTCGGTCTTGGCGGTCTCCTCCAGCTCCTCCAGGATCCCCTGGTCCTCCTGGGCGCGGGCGAAGGCCGCCTCGCCGGTGATCGCCTCGACGCGCCGGGTCCCCGCCGAGATGCCTCCCTCGCGCGTGAAGAGGAACAGCCCGATCTGGCCGGTGTGCTCGACGTGCGTCCCGCCGCAGAACTCCTTCGAGAAGCCCGGGACCTCGACCACCCGCACCCGCTCCCCGTACTTGTCGCCGAAGAAGGCCAGCGCCCCGTAGGCGAGCGCCTCCTCCCGGCCCATGACCTTCGTCTGGAGGGCCGCGTCCTTCAGTACGACGCCGTTGACGCGGTTTTCGATGTGGCGCAGCTCACGCGCGCCGAGGCCCTGGAAGTGGCTGAAGTCGAAGCGCAGCCGGTCGGGGGCGACGAGGCTGCCCGCCTGCTTGACGTGGGTCCCGAGCTGCTCGCGCAGGGCCGCGTGCAGGAGATGGGTCGCCGTGTGGTGGCGCATGGCCCCCGAGCGGCGGGCCTCGTCGACCTGCACCCGCACCGTCATGCCCGGCTCCAACCCGCCCGCGGTGACCTTCACGTCGTGCACGTAGAGGCCGGGGACCGGGATCTGGCAATCGGTCACCTCGGCCGTCGAGCCCTCCGCGGACATCCAGCCGTGATCGCCCACTTGCCCGCCGGACGCGCCGTAGAACGGCGTCCGGTCGAGGATGACCTGGCCGTCCTGCCCGGCGTCCAGACGGCGGGCGAGCTGGCCGTCCTTGAGCACCGCGAGGACACGCGCGTCCTCGAGCGTGAGCGACTCGTAGCCGACGAACCGGGTCTTGCCCTTCTCGAGCAGGCCGAGATAGAGCGGGTCGCCGGTGACCGCGCCCATCTTGCTCGACTGCCGCGCCCGCTCCTGCTGGGCCTGCAGCTCGCGATCGAAGCCCTCGCGGTCGACGTCCAGCCCCTTCTCCCTGGCCAGCTCCTCCGTGAAGTCGAGGGGAAGGCCGTAGGTGTCGTAGAGCCGGAAGGCGTCCCCGCCCGGGATGCGTCCCGCCGACGCATGGCGAGCCGCGACCTGCTCGAAGACGGCGAAGGCCTGCTTGAGGGTCGTCCCGAACCGCTCCTCCTCCGCCCGCACGACGCGGGACACCGTGTCGGCGTGGGTGAGCAGCTCGGGATAGGCGCCGTCCATCCGCGCCACCACCGCATGGACCAGCTCGTGGAGGAACGGGCCGTCGACGCCGAGCTTCTTGCCATGGCGCATCGCCCGCCGCATGACCTTGCGCAGGACGTAGCCGCGGCCCTCGTTGCCGGGCATCACGCCGTCGGCGATGAGGAACGTCATTGCCCGCAGGTGGTCGGCCACCACCCTCAGGGACACGTCTCCCTCGCTGGATGCTCCGTAGGCCGTCGCCGTCCGCGCCGCCACCGCCACGATCAGGGGCTGGAAGAGGTCGGTGTCGTAGTTGGAGAGCTTGCCCTGGACGACGGCGGTGATCCGCTCCAGGCCCATGCCGGTGTCGATGCACGGCGCGGGCAGGGGAGTGAGCCGGCCGCTCGCGTCGCGGTCGTACTGCATGAAGACGAGGTTCCAGATCTCGAGCCAGCGGTCGCACTCGCACTCAACGCCGCGGCAGGGGCGGCCGGCCTGCTCTTCGAGGCAGGGGAGCTCGTTGCCCTGGAAGAAGTGGATCTCCGAGCACGGCCCGCAGGGGCCGGTGTCCCCCATGGCCCAGAAGTTCTCGTTCGCCCCCAGCTCGAGGATCCGGTCCTCGCTGACGTGCGCCCTCCAGAAGCCGTGGGCGTCCGCATCGCGGGGGACGCCGTCCTCGCCCTTGAAGATCGACACCTTCAGCCGGTCCGCCGGCAGGGCCAGGTCGCGGGTGAGGAGCTGCCAGGCGAACTCGATCGCGTCCTTCTTGAAGTAGTCGCCGAAGGAGAAGTTGCCCAGCATCTCGAAGAACGTGTGGTGCCGGGCCGTCTGGCCCACGTTCTCGAGGTCGTTGTGCTTGCCCCCGGCCCGAACGCACTTCTGGGAGGAGGCCGCGCGGGCATAGTCGCGCTTCTCCTTGCCGAGGAACACGTCCTTGAACTGGTTCATGCCCGCGTTGGCGAAGAGGAGGGTCGGGTCGCTCTCGGGGACGAGCGAGGAGCTGCGCACCACCCGGTGGCCGCGGGAGGCGAAGAAGGCCAGGAAGGCGGCGCGGATCTCGTCCGCGCTCATCGCCCGGCTCTTTCTCTTCGCTCCCGTATCCACCGGTTGCGTGCTCACAACCCCTCCTCTTTACCTCTGCGTCCTCTCCGTTCGTTCTCTGCGTCCTCTGCGTTGAAAGGCTATTCGTCCGGCTCCGGCAGGTCCTCCAGCCCCTCCCGCCAGCGCGGCCACAAAGCGGCCAGCCGCTCCCGGACCATCCCCGCAGGAAAGCCCCGCCGGAGCAGGAAGGCCCAGAGCTTGCGGATCCGCCGGAGCGGCTCGTCGCGCGGGTGCAGGCGCCAGTAGCGGCGGGCCAGGCTCTCGAGAGCGTCCGCTTCGGAGACGTCCCGGAGGGCCTCGGCCATGCCCTTGACGATTATCGCTCGAGACACGCCCCGGGCCCTAAGCGCCTGGGAGACGCGGTGGCGGCCCAGGCCGTGGTGGGCCACCCGGCTGCGGGCAAAGCGCTCGGCGAAGCCGGCGTCGTCGAGGTACTTCTCGGAGCGGAGCCGGTCGAGGGTGGCGTCGACGACCCGCGCGGGAAAGCCGTCGCGGACGAGCCCGAGGCGCAGCTCGGCCTCGGAGTGCTCGCGACGGGCCAGCCGGCGCAGGGCGCGCTGGCGGGCGAGGGTGGGGGAGCCGTCCTTCCCGCTCACTCCATCTCGAAGGACTGCATCGTCTTCTCCATCTCCTCGGCGGCCAGGTCGGAGGTGGACTGGATGCCCTGGATCTTCAGCTTGAACTCGTCGGGATTGCTGGCCCGGCGCAGCGCCTCGTCGTAGGTGATGAGCTCCTTCTTGTAGAGCTGGAAGATCGACTGGTCGAACGTCTGCATCCCGTACTGGCTGACGCCGGCGGCGATGGCCTCGTGGATGAGCTTGGTCTTGTCCTTGTTGATGATGCAGTCGCGGATGAACGGGGTGGCGATCATCACCTCCACCGCGGGCACGCGCCCGTGCCCGTCGGCCCGGGGCACCAGGCGCATGGAGATGACGGCCTTGAGCACGCCCGAGAGCTGCAGGCGGATCTGCTTCTGCTGGTGGGGCGGGAAGACCGAGATGATGCGGTTGATGGTCTCGGTGGCGTCCAGGGTGTGCAGCGTCGAGAGCACCAGGTGGCCGGTCTCGGCGGCGGTGATGGCGGTCTCGATCGTCTCGTAGTCGCGCATCTCGCCGACCAGGATCACGTCGGGGTCCTGGCGCAGCGCGCTCCGCAGCGCGGAGGCGAAGCTGCGGGTGTCCACCTCGACCTCGCGCTGGTTGACGATGGATTTCTTGTCGCGGTGGAGGAACTCGATGGGGTCCTCGATCGTGATCACGTGCTCGCACCGCTGGGAGTTGATGTAGTCGATCATCGCCGCCAGGGTGGTGGACTTGCCCGAGCCG
>QHVM01000035.1 GCA_003223555.1 Acidobacteriota bacterium
GCCCTCCTCGGTGTCGACGCCGAGACGGGGGTGTTCATGCTGCTCTACCTCGACCTCGCCTATGAGCAGGCCCGCCGTGAAGGACGCATGAAGAGCATGGCGGACCTCAAGGACGCGATCGTGGAAGGGGCGGTGAAGCGGCTCCGGCCGAAGGTCATGACGGTGACGGTCATGTTCATGGGCCTGGTGCCGATCATGTGGTCGCACGGCACGGGATCGGACGTCATGCGCCGGATCGCCGCCCCCATGATCGGGGGGATCTTCACGTCGTTCCTGATGGAGCTGCTCGTCTATCCCGTGATCTACGAGATCTGGAAGACGCGGGAGGTAAGGCGGGAGGCCGGCGCGCAATGACGAGGCGACAGCCACTCAACGGCCTGATCGGTTCGTGCGTCGATAGCAAAAGGAGAATGAGATCGGACGAGCAGCAACGTGCCCAGGATGAGGCCGTAGACCATCGGTTCGCGGATGTCCTTCTTCACTCGCCAGACGAAATGGATGACCGCGAGGAGCGCCGCGGGGTAGACGAGGGTGTGCAGGCGGCTCCACTTCACGTAACCCATTCGCCGGACGGAGGCGTTGGTGGAGGTCACGGCGAGCGGGATCAGAAGGGTGAAGGCCGCGAAGCCGACGAAGATGAACTTGCGCTTCGAGACGTCGGCGGCGATGGCGCGCCAGTCGAAGGCCTGGTCCAGCCCGGCGTAGACGCTGACGTGAAGCGCCGCATAGAAGAAGGCGAGGAGCCCGACCAGCCTCCGGATCCGGATGGGCCACCCCCACTCGAAGACCGTCCTCAGGGGCGTAAGGGCCAGGGATGCGATGAGCAGGACGAGGGCGACGAGCCCCAGCTCGTTGAGCGCCTCCGCGATCGGGTTGGCCCCCAGGCCGCCGGACCGTGCGCGCATGACGATCGCCACCGCCGGCGCGAGGGACCCGACCAACACGCCCGGCGCCAGCCAGGGCAGCCGACCGCGCCTCTTCATCGCCGTCATGGCGCCTCCTCCTAATTAGAAGAAGCGGCGCAGGTCCATCCCGGCGTAAAGGCCCGCCACCTGGTCCGCGTAACCGTTGAATGGCAGGGTGGGCCGCCGGCGGAGCTCGCCGATGCGTCGCTCGGTGCCCTGGCTCCAGCGCGGGTGGTCCACAGCAGGGTTCACGTTCGCATAGAAGCCGTACTCGCTGGGTCCGGCCACGCTCCAGGTGCTGGGTGGCTGCTCGGCGGTGAGGCGGATCTTCACGATGGACTTGATCCCCTTGAACCCGTACTTCCACGGCACGACCAGCCGCAGCGGTGCGCCGTTCTGGCTGGGCAGCCACCTCCCATACAGGCCCACGGCGAGGATCGCGAGGGGGTGCATCGCTTCGTCCAGTCGCAGGCCCTCGACGTAGGGCCAGTCCAGCACGTGCGCCGCCTGTCCCGGCATCCGCTGCGGGTCGTAGAGCGTCGTGAAGGCGACGTAACGGGCGCGCGAGGTCGGCTCCACGCGCTTCAGGAGGTCGCCGAGCGGGAAACCGATCCAGGGGATCACCATGGACCAGGCCTCCACGCACCGCATCCGATAGACACGCTCCTCCAGCGGGAACCAGCGTGTGAGCTGGTCGACGTCCACCGTCATCGCCTGGCTCACTTCGCCGTCGATGGCGAGCGTCCAGGGCCGGCTCTGGAAGCCCCGGGACCTGGCCGCGGGCTCATCCTTGTCGACGCCGAACTCGTAGAAATTGTTGTATGAGGTCACGTCGCGGTAGGGAGTCTTCGCCTCCCTCGTGTCGTAGGTGCTCCCCGTCGCGAAATCCAGGCGAGAGGCGTCGGGGGGTTCGCTTGACGGCTGGTCGCTACGCCGGCCCTTCACCAGGCTCAAGAGGCCCCCGCCGACCCCGAGGCTCGTGGCCGTGAAGAGCAGCGAGTCCTTCAGGAACTCGCGGCGCCTCCGGTACACCGACTCCGGTGTAACTTCTTCTCTTGGACTGGTCCGTCCTGACTGAGCCATGCGCTTGGGGCCCGTCGTGCCCGGGCTGCCTCTAAGGATACCCCCTGGAACATCGTGCCTCGCTCCTGTTCCATTCCCGGGGCCGCGCAGAAGCAGTACGATGTCGGAAGCTTCATGGTTCGTCTGACTACTGCCCTGGCTACAGCGGCTCTCGTGTCGGTGACCGTTGCTGCTCGCCGCCCGCTGCCGGCGCAGTCGCCCGCGGTGGCGTTACGCCGCATCCCCGAGGGCGGCCTCCAGCCCCAGGTGGCCGCGACGGCGGGCGGGACCATCCACCTGGTTTATTTCCTGGGTGAGCCGCGGCGCGGCGACCTGTTCTACACGCGCACCCGCGACGGGGGGGCGACGTTCTCGCGACCCGTGCGGGTGAACACCGCGCAGGGCAGCGCGATTGCGACCGGTACCATCCGCGGCGCACAGCTCGCGGTGGGGTCCGGAGGCGGCGTTCACGTGATTTGGAACGCGTCCGACGGCACGGCGGTGTTCTACACGCGCATCAACGAGGCGGGTACCGCCTTCGAGCCACAGCGGAACCTCATCCGGCGGACGGGCGGCGTCGACGGTGGCGGCGCCGTTGCCGCCGATGCGGCCGGCCACGTGTACGTGGCCTGGCATGCATCGGAGAAGGATGCGGCACCGGGCGAGGCCGGCCGTCGTGTGTGGGTGGCGCGGTCCGAGGACGACGGGCGCACGTTCGCGGTCGAGGGGCCCGCGTGGGACGAGCCGACCGGGGCCTGCGGATGCTGCGGCATGGGACTCTCCGCTGACCGCCGCGGGAACGTCTACGCGCTTTATCGGAGCGGTCGGGAACTGGTGCATCGAGACGTCTACCTCCTCGCGTCGGCCGACACGGGCCGCAGCTACCGCGGGACGCTGATGTCGCCGTGGGAAACCTCGTCGTGTCCCATGAGCAGCATGGCCTTTGCAGAGGGGCCCTCCGGTGTGATCGCCGCATGGGAGAGCGCGGGCGACGTGCGTTTCACGCACGTGGCCGCCGATGGTCCGTCATTTTCGCCGGCGATCAGCCCGCCCGGTGAGGCTCGAAGCCGCAAGCACCCGCGGGTGGCCGTCAACAGCGCGGGGCAAGTCTTCCTGGTGTGGACCGAGGGCACGGCGTGGGCACGCGGGGGCTCGCTGGCCTGGCGGGTGTTTGCCCCTGACGGCCGTGCCCTTGCCGAGCAGGGTGGGCGCGCGGATCTGCCCGCTTGGAGCTTCGGCGCGGCCGCGGCTCAGGCAGATGGCACCTTTGCCGTCTTCTACTGAGCGGCGGCGGGTGTCAGGCCTGTGCGCCATGCACAGGCAACAACTCAAGCTTCACCCCGACGGTCTTTCCGAGATCGTGGCCGACAAGGGTTACCACAGCGATCGGACCCTGATTGCTTGTTACCTTTCGTTGCTTGGTTCGGACCGAGTACGAAAGGTAACAGCGTCCACTCCAATGCCGCTGCGGACTCCCGGTATGCGAGCCGGGTGGGCAGCCTGAAATCACTTCTGCACGGACTTCTAGTGCCCCCCGTGTCCGCCGGCGCCGTGGCCCTTGTCCCAACGCAGGCGCGCAAACGCATGGACCGACACGGGGTCGCCGTAGATGGCCTCCAGCTCCGACGGCACGCCGTAGAACGTGAGGTCCGCCCCCAGGCCGGCCCTGAAAACGCCGGACGTCGTCAGGTCCCGGAAATACCCCACCGTGAACGCTCGAACCGGAACGACGGCCTCCTGGCTGCTCGCGCCGGTCGTCGGCTCGATGTCCTTCGTCAGGAGCAGGTCTCGCGGCTTCTCCACGGACTCGGCCCGGCCGTAGACCTGATCGAGCCCGGTGATCTGGTACGCCGCTTCGCCGAGGAAGGCGTCCGTGGTCGCGTGCGTCTCGCGGTCGCGCCCCCACAGGAGCGTGACCGCCAGCGGCCGATCGCCGGCGGCGCCGTAGTGGAGCGATGCCGTCGTGCGGTGCTGGTCGCCGGGCTCGAGGGCCTCGGGGTGCTTGAGGAAGCCGTACGATGCCTGGGACGACCAGCCGTGGCCCAGGTCGGCCTTGACCCGGCCGGAGACGGAATCCAGGCCCCCGCCCTCGATGTCCCACCGGTGCTCATCGGGCTCGGCGCCATGGAAGGCCGAGCCCTCGACGGAGAGCCATCGCCAGCCCAGGCCGGCCGTGAGGACGTTGTTGGTGATGTGCGTGGAGTCCTCCCAGTGATGGCCGAGCGGCGCGGTCGGGTTCTCCCCTGACGAGGCCCGGTGCATGAACGCAGTGGGACCCAGCGCCGGCTCGCCCCGGACGGCGGCCTGTACCCAGTAGGCTCCCTCGCCACCGAGCGGACCCCGATAGGTCGCGGAGAGGCTCATGAACAGGTCGTGGGGGTGCTGCCGGTCGACGATCGGCTTTCCGTGAAAGGCTTCGCCGGTCTGGAAGAGCTGTGGTGAGCCGCCGTCGGGCACGGTGGCCGGCTCGAGAGAATTCATCATCATCAGCGTAATGCGACCGCTGCCCACGTCCCGCTGGGTCATGACCATCCCGAAGTTCGACGACTCGAAGGCATCGTCGCCGGACGGGCCTCCCTGGTGGTTGTAGCCCAGGCGGATCGCGCCCAGGGTCATGAGCTGCCAGTGCGGCATGGCCATGCCCGACACGGGGTCCCGGGGCGTCATCCCCGCCATCAGGCTCATGTCCGATTGGAACAGGGTGCGTCCATGCGACATCGGCTGGCCGGGAGCCATGGCGCCGTGTTGCATCGGCTGGCCGGCAGGCATGTCTCCATGTTGCATCGGCTGGCCGGGAGCCATGCCGCCATGCTGAGCGTGCTCGCCGGCCGCAGGCGGCGGCTCGGCGTGTCCGGCATGGGCCATGGGCTCCTGCGGAGCGGCCGGGGCGCTCGCCGGCGCTCCCTCGGCGTGACCCTCGTGTCCGGCCGGCGCTTCCGCGTGGGCGGCGTGGCCGGAAGCGCTCTGGGTCCCCGACTCGGGTTGCCCCGCCGCGGGCGGCGCCCGGTGCGCCGCATGTGGCTCTGCGACGGGAGCGCCCCCCGGCGGCCCGGCCGCGTGCTCCCGATGCATGTCCGCATGCCCAGTCTTGGTGTCCGCAGCGTGGCCAGCGACCTGCGGTCCTGTGATGCGGATGCCGACCGCCACCCAATGCCTTCCGACCCGCTTGGCCTCGACGACGACCCGCGCTCCGGCGCGTAAATCGGAGAGGCCGGCCGCGGCATTCCCCTTGCGATATCGCGTCGCGTGTGTCAGCTCGATCGAGATCGACCTTCCCGCGCTCGTGCGCACCTGCAGCCGCTGTCCCTTGCGCGACTGCACGGTCCCCGCGATGTGCTGAGCGCTGTCGGACGCCCACGCCGAAACGGCGACAAGGAACGCACAAACGATGACGCTGGTGACGCTCTTCTTCGACACGGTGCACCTGCCTTTCGTCCGGTGCCGCGGCACGGCGGCTTCGGTCACGCCAGGGACGAGCCGAGGCACGGCTCGGCTCGGTTCAGGTGCGGATCAGATCCGGAGGGTGAGCGGGGGCGGGTCGGCGAGGTGACGGTCACCGCGGGCGCGGAACAGAGGCCGGTGTTGCAAAACCACCGGGGTGGGCCGCGGCTCGGGGAAATAACCGATGGAGGTAGGAGCGGAGGCGCCGTGTCTCTTAACGACTCGAGCCGGCGCCTCCGCGGTCAGGAGACTCATGCAGCAAGCGGGCGGTAGGCCTTGGAGCCCGGTCCGGCAGCAGTCGTGCTTGGATTGCGTGGCCTCAGCCGCCGGCGCAGCCATCTTCATGAAGCAGAGGCCGCGCCCGGAGAGGCTTACCAGGAATGCGACCAAGCTCAAGCCTGCCACGACGCGGGCGGACATTCCGTTCCAAGCCCGCATGATCCCCATGCAAGCACGGGCGGGACCGACGGTCAAGTGGCTAGAGCTTCATCTTGGCGCACGAGCAGTCTTTCGTGCAGGTGCACTTGCCACCCTTGTCGCAGGCACAATTCGTACGGCCGCAGGCAGAACACTTCATGGTTAACCTCCCTCCGAAACGGTTACTGCAATACAAATGCCACTGAAGATCATCGCATCAGGCCGGCCATCCGGTCGAGGGCGCCGATGGCCCGGGACCATTCGTCCCATGCGTCCGGGAAGGCCTGGACGGCGCGCATGTCGGCGTCGGCGGCCCGCGCGTCTTCCAGCAGCCGCTCCACGATCGGCGCGATTTCGCCCCGAGCCACGTCGTTGGCGTCGGCCCGGACGCGGATGTCCCGCGCCTGCTGGGCCACCCGATGGAGGTCGCTCAGGACGGCCTGGGCGCGATCGTAACGCTGCCCCGAGCGCTCGGCCACTTGCACGGCCCGGCTCGCCTGTGTGTCGAGCTCACGGGCCAGGTCGCGGAACTGCTGGAGCCGCTGGCCGCTCAGGTTGTAGCCGCCGTAGGTCCCGCCGTAGGTTCCCCCGGAGCTGACCGTCCCGCCGCCGCGGCGGAGATAGCCGTAGTCGCGGTCATAGTCGCCGTACTCGTCGTGCGCCGGTGGGACCTCGACGTTCTCGCCGTTGAGCAGCCGGCGCATCCGGCCCAGGACGTCCACCACGCTGCTCCAGTCGTCGTAGCTGCTCTGGTACGCGCCGACCTGGCGCACGAGCTGGTTGATCCGCCGCGCGCGCGCGACCAGGTAATCCACGTCGTCGGGGATGTCGAAGGGCGAGACCTCGTATTCGTCCATCCGGTTGTGGAAGTTCTCCACCTGCCGGGCGAAGTCGCGCACGCTCGTGATGTAACGCCTGTCCGCGACCGTGCTGCGGCGGCGGGCCTGAACGACGCCGGCCAGGGCGTCCTGGGTCGCCTCGTCGAGGTAGTGGGCCAGGGCCCGCATCGTCTCGAAGCGCTGCCCTTCCAGCGGGCGCTCCCACGTGCCCCAGACAGTCTGGGCAGAGGCGTAGCGCGGGTCGAGCAACAGGGAAAGGACGAGGACGGCCGCCGTCAGCCCTATCCTCTTTATATGTACGTTTGTCATTGCGGACTCCTTATTGAGTGGGTCCTAGCAAGACCTGCGCCATCGCCCGCCCGGGCTCCGCGCCGGCCCAAAACGGGCTATGCTGCTGGAAGCCAGGCTGATGCGCCCGAGTCTGCTGAAACCGGCCGCGCGACAAGGGCTTCTGGCCCTGGTCGCGGCAGTGCTCGCCCTTCCCGCCCAGGGCCAGACGTTCGACCATTCGGCCTTCGACGAGCTCCTGAAGAAGCACGTCGTCAAGGGCATGGTCGATTACGACGCTTTCGCCAACGCGGGGACGTTCAAGGACTACCTCCAGAGCCTGGAGCGGGCCGACGTCTCGCGCCTCGGAGAGAAAGAGCGCCTCGCCTTCTGGATCGACGCCTACAACGCCTACACGATCGCGCTCATCAACGAGCACGAGGAGCGGGCCTCCATCCGGAACATCAAGCAGGGAGTGGGGCTCGTCCGAGCCCGGAGCCCCTGGAAGGAGCCGATCGTCAAGGCCGCCGGCAAGACCTACAGTCTCGACGACGTGGAGAACGAGATCATCCGCAAGCAGTTCCGCGAGCCGCGGATCCACTTCGCCCTCGTCGGCGCCGCCATGAGCTGTCCCCCGCTGCGCGGCGAGGCCTACACCGGAGCGAAGCTCGACGCCCAGCTCGAGGACCAGGCCCACTCCTTCCTCCTCGACTCCGCGCGCGGGAGCCGCGTGGACGTCCAGAACGGCGTCGTCTACGCGAGCAGGATCTTCGACTGGTACAAGGAAGACTTCGGCGGCGGCGACACGGGCGTCGGGCGGTACATTGCGCGTTATTATCCGGAGTCGCCGGAGAAGCAGCTCCTGATCGGCGGGCGTTTCAGGGTCAGCTACCTGGAGTACGACTGGACCCTCAACAGCCGTTACCTCGCGCGCTTGAAGGGATAGAGCCACCTCTCGGCCCGCGGCCGGCTCCCATGCCATCCCGGCTCTCCGTGATCATCCCCTCCCTCGACGAGGAGGAGCTGGTGAAGCGGGCCGTGCGCTCGGTGCGGGACGAGGCCGAGGTCATCGTCGTCGACGGCGGCTCGGAAGACGATACCCGAAGGGCAGCCGCCGCGGAGGGAGCCATCGTGTTCGCGACCGAGCCCGGCCGCGGCCGCCAGCTGGACGCCGGGGCCCGCCAGGCCACCGGCGACTGGCTCGTCTTCCTGCACGCCGACACCTGGCTCGAAGAAGGCTGGGCGGGCGCCGTGCGGGGGCTCGGCCCGGACGTGGTGGGAGGCGCCTTCCGCTTCGCCATCGACTCCCCACGCCGCGGGTACCGGCTCGTGGAGGTGGGAGTGGCCCTGCGCTGCCGGCTGGGGCGGCTTCCCTACGGCGGATCGGCGGGTTCCCTCCGTTACCTCTCATGGAGGACGTGGCGTTCGTGCGCCGTCTGCTCGGCGCGGGCGGCCTGGCTTTCCTGCCCGTGCGCGCCTTCACCAGCCCCCGGCGTTGGGAGCGCCGGGGCATCGTGGCGACCACGGTGCGTAACTGGTGGCTGCTCGGCCTCTATGCCTTCGGCCGGCCTCCCGACCGGCTCGCGCGGGTCTACGACGGTCGCCCCCCATGATCCTGCTCATCGCCCTCGCGGTGCTGTTCGTGGCCCTCGCCAACGGCGCCAACGACAACTTCAAGGGCGTCGCCACCCTGCATGGCAGCGGCACCCTCGGCTATCGCCGCGCCCTGGCCTGGGCGACCCTGACGACGCTGGCCGGCTCCCTCGCCGCGATGCTCGCCGCCGGGGGCCTGGTCCAGAGATTCAGCGGCAAGGGCCTGGTGGCCGACGCGGTCGCGGCCGATCACGCCTTCCTGCTCGGGGTCGCCGCCGCCGCCGCGCTCACCGTGCTCCTGGCCACGCGTCTCGGCTTTCCCGTGTCCACGACCCACGCGCTCCTCGGCGCCCTGGTAGGAGCCGGGCTCGTGATGGGCGGGCCGCGGCAGCTCTCCTACGCCACGCTCGGCCGGTCGTTCGTGGCGCCTCTGCTCTTCAGCCCCGTCGTCTCGCTGCTCCTGGCCGCCAGCGTGTATCGCGCTCTCCGCTCCGCTCGGCGCGCCTTCAGGGTCGGCGAGCAGACGTGCGTCTGCATCGGAGACGTCGAGGAGCTGGCCTCGTACGTGCCGGGGGCCGGAACCGTGCGCCTGGCGAGCGGGATCGCCGT
The DNA here is from genome assembly GCA_003223555.1 of Acidobacteriota bacterium. GTDB lineage: Bacteria > Acidobacteriota > Vicinamibacteria > Fen-336 > Fen-336 > AA32. The sequence continues at coordinate 9,134 of QHVM01000035.1, forward strand.
CGCCGTAGACCAGCTCGATCGCTGCGAGCGGCGCTACGCCGGCCGTGTCTTCGGCTTCGACGCCCAGGGGGCTCTCGATCGGCTGCACCTGCTCGCCGCCGGAGCCGTGGGCTTCGCGCGCGGGTTGAACGACACGCCCAAGATCGTGGCCCTCCTCATCGCGGCCCGGGCCCTCGACGTGCCGGCCGGGAGCGCGGTGGTGGCGGCCGCCATGGCCGCCGGAGGCCTGCTCTTCGCCCGCCGCGTGGCCCGCACGATGGCCTTCGGCATCACCGGCATGAACCACGGCCAGGGCTTCAGCGCGAACCTCGTGACCGCCACTATCGTCACTCTGGCCTCTCCCCTCGGCCTGCCCGTGTCCACCACCCATGTCGCCTGCGGCGCCCTCTTCGGCATCGGGCTCGTGAACGGCGAGGCGCGCGGGAAGACCATCGCCGAGATCGTCGCCGCGTGGGTCACGACGCTGCCCATCGCCGCGGTTCTCGGCGCCGGCGCGGCTTCCGTCCTGCGGTGAGGGGCAGCGCTGGACGCCGAGCATAAGATGACAGCATCGGAGCGACCCATGGAACTCCATACCGCCGCCGAGCGCACGCCCTGGCACGTCCCTCCCCACGCCACCCTCGAACGCAACGGGATCGTGGTGCTCCTGGACCCCGAGGCCCCCAACTGGATCGGCACCGACGCCACAGGGGCGCGGATCCTGTCCTGGCTCGACGGCCGCACGACCCTCGAGGAGGTGGCCGCCCGCTACGCCCGGGAATCCGGGCTCGAGCTGGCCAAGGCGTGGCTGCACGTCGACCGGCTCGTTCGGGAGGCCCAGCGTCACGGCTTCGCGTCCCCGGAGCCCGTCGTGCCCGCGCCCTATCCCGGCCGGGCCCGCTACCTGCCCGCGCGGCTGCGCGAGCTGTGGATCCACACCAACAACTCGTGCAACCTGGCCTGCGAGCACTGCCTGGTGGGCTCCGGCCCCGACGGCGATCGCGGGATGGAGACGGAGCGCCTTTTCGCCCTCGTTGACGAGGCGGCCGGCCTGGGCGTGGAGCGCTTCTACTTCACCGGCGGCGAGCCTTTCTACCGGCGCGACGTCTTCGAGCACGTCGAGCGCGTGACCAGGACGCACGGCCGCGAGCTGCGCATCCTCACCAACGGCGTCCTCTTCCACGGCGCCGTGCTCGATCGGCTTCGGGAGCAGGACCCCGGGCGGCTGCGCCTGCAGGTGAGCCTCGACGGCGCCTCCGCCGCCACCAACGATCCGGTGCGGGGAGCGGGGACCTTCCAGAAGATCCTGGCCGGGATCCGGAGCCTGGTCGAGGCCGGCTTCGCCCCCACCGTCTCCACCGTCATCACCAGGGACAACGTGGGCGAGATGGTGGAGATGGTGCGCCTCGTGAAGGAGCTGGACGCCGCCGCCTGGCATCTCATCTGGGTCCACAAGAAGGGCCGGTGGGCGGAGATGAACGGCGCCTTCGTGCCCCCCGCGGTCCTCCACGAGCAGCTCCGCCAGGCCCAGGAGGAGGCGGCTCGGCAGGGCGTCCTCATCGACAACGTCGAGTCCTACCGCCAGCGGGTCAACGGCGCCCGAGGCACGCGCATCGACCTCTCCAACGCCGCGGTGGAGAGCCTCTGCGTTTACTCCGACGGCCGCGTCTACCCGAGCGCGGCCACCGTCCAGTACGAGGATCTCGAGCTGGGGGTCTGGACGGGGGGCGACCTCGCCCGCCTGCTCGAGTCTTCCCCGGTGGCCCGCCGGCTGCGCGGCCTCACGGTGGCGGAGAAGCCGGTGTGCAACGTCTGCAAGTTCCGCTTCCTGTGCGGCGGGGGCGATGTGGAGCATTCCTACTCCTACAGCATCGGCCGCACCGCGGCCGACGGCCGCGGCTCTTTCGACCACCTCGACCCGTACTGCGACCTGTACCAGGGGCTCATCGCCGACCGCATCTTCGAGCTGGCCGCCGAGGGGCGCCGGGCCCATCGCACCGACACCGGCTACAACGCGCCCGTGATCTACCACGCCATGGGCGAGGGCAACCTGCACTGCGCCCCCGGCGGGGACCTCGACGCCTGGTCGCCCGTGCGCACGTCCCACTCCAACTGCGTGCTGTCGATGGATCTCGAAAAGCCGCGGGCCCTCGTGCAGGCCTTCTACGGCCAGGCCGCGGAGACGCCCCAGGCCGGGCTGTGCTGCCCGGTCAGCTACGACGGGGACGACATCGCGCACATCCCCCGGGACGTCATCGACCGCTTCTACGGGTGCGGCGGCCCCATGCGCGTCGCGGGGGTGAAGGCGGGCGAGACGGTGGTCGACCTCGGCTCGGGGGCGGGGATCGACGTCTTCATCGCCGCGAAGAAGGTCGGACCCACGGGACGGGCGATCGGGGTGGACATGACCGACCCCATGCTGGGAGTGGCGGGGGAGAACAAGTCGAAGGTGGCCGAGGCGCTCGGCTACGACGTCACCGAGTTCCGCCGGGGCTACCTGGAGCAGGTCCCCGTCGAGGACCGCAGCGTTGACCTCGTCACCTCCAACTGCGTCATCAACCTCTCCCCCGACAAGAAGAAGGTCTTCGCGGAGATGTGGCGGATCCTGAAGGACCACGGACGCATCGTGGTCTCCGACGTGGTGGCCGACCGCGCCCTGCCGCCCCACCTCACGGTGAACGTCCACTTGTGGGGCGAGTGCATCTCCGGCGCCCTACCGGAGGACGAGTTCCTGGCCGAGCTGGAGAGGGCGGGGTTCTACGGCGTCTCGGTCCTCGAGAAGCAGTTCTGGAAGGAAGTCGAGGGCTACAACTTCTACTCGGTCACCGTGCGGGGCTACAAGTTCCACAAGACGGCCGGCTGCGTCTTCCAGGGCCACCGCGCCGTCTACCTCGGACCCTACACGTCGGTCATGGACGAGGAGGGACACCAGTTCCCCCGCGGCCAGGCCATCGAGGTGTGCACCGATACCCTGGCCAAGCTCTCCCACGCCCCCTACCAGGGGTCTTTCCTGCTCCTCGAGCCGGGGGTGGCGGCGCCGGGTTCGGTGGCCGTGAGCTGCGGCCCCGGCTGCTGCTGAAGCGCAGGTGGGGGGGGCCAAGGGTGAAGGGATCTACAACGTCGTCGTGATCGGGGCGGGCACGGCAGGGCTGGTCACCGCCGCGGGCACCGCCGCCCTCGGAGGCCGCGTCGCCCTCGTCGAGCGCCACCGCATGGGCGGCGACTGCCTGAACACCGGCTGCGTGCCGAGCAAGGCCCTCATCGCATCCGCCCGCCTCGTCCAGCAGATCCGCGAGGCGCCGCGCTGGGGCCTCGAGGCCCAGCCGCCGCGCTTCCGCTTCGAAGACGTGATGGCGCGGGTGCGCGAGCGGCGGGCGCGCATCGCTCCCCACGACTCGCAGGAGCGATTCGAGTCGCTGGGCGTGGACGTCTTCCGGGGCCCGGCCCGCTTCGTCTCCCCCCACGAGGTCGCGGTGGACGGCGTCCGGCTCCAGGCCCGGAACTTCGTGATCGCCGCCGGGAGCCGGGCCGTGGTGCCGCAGGTGGAGGGGCTGGCCGAGGCTCGTGCCTTCACCAACGAGACGGTATTCGACGAGCTGCGCGCGAAGCCGGAGCGCATGATCGTGATCGGCGGCGGACCCATCGGCTGCGAGATGGGCCAGGCCTTCGCCCGGCTGGGGGTCACGGTCACCCTCGTGCAGCGCGGGCCCCGCTTGCTTCCGAAGGAGGACGCCGACGTAGCCGATCTCCTCCGGCGGCGGCTGGAAGCCGAAGGCGTGCGGGTGATGTTGGGAGCCACGCTCCGCCGCGTCTCCCGCGACGGCGGTCGGTTCCGCACCCGGGTCGAGACCGGGGAAGGCAAGCTCGAGGAGCTGGAAGCCGACGCGATGCTGGTCGCCGCCGGCCGCGCCCCCAACGTCGAAGGGCTCGACCTCGACAAGGGCGGCGTGGCCTTCGACGCGAAGGGCGTCCGGGTGAACGAGCACCTGCAGACGACCCAGCCCCACATCTACGCCGCGGGGGATGTCGCGGGCGGCTACCAGTTCACCCACCTGGCCGATCATCACGCCCGGGTCGTGGTGCGGAACATACTGTTTCCGTGGCTCAAGGCCAAGGCCGACGTCTCCGCGCTCCCGTGGTGCACGTACACCTCGCCCGAGGTGGCCCGAGTGGGTCTCAGCGAAGCCCAGGCGCGGGAGAAGGGGGTCGCCTACGAGGTATGGATCGAATCCCTGGAGGAGGTGGATCGCGCCGTGGTCGAGAGCGAGGAGGCGGGCTTCGCCAAGGTCCTCACGGCAAAGGGCAGCGACCGGATCCTCGGGGCCACGATCGTCTCGGAGCGGGCGGGCGACCTGTTCCACGAGCTGGTGCTCGCGATGCGGGCGGGCCTCGGCCTGAAGCAGGTCTCGGCCACCATCCACGCCTACCCCACCTTCGCCGAGGTGGCCCGCAAGGCGGCCGACCTCTACCAGCGGAGCCGCCTCACCCCCGCCGCGCATTGCCTCTCCTCCTGGCTCTACCGCCGGCGGCGCTCCGTGGGCAGGTGACGAAGAGCCGCTCGCGGTGGCGGGGCATCCCGTGGAGGTGGATCGGGGTCGGTCTGGCCGTGGCCGTGCTGGTCATCCTCTGGCGACTGCATCCCGTTCAGGAGTGGCTGATCCACTTCCAGCACCGGCTGGCTCGGATGGGCTTCCTCGGCGGCGTCCTCTTCGCTCTCTTCTACATGGCCGCCGCGCTTCTCTTCGTTCCGGGCTCCGTCCTCACCATCGGCGCCGGCCTCGTCTTCGGCCTCGGCTGGGGAACCGTGGTGGTGTCGGCGGCCTCCACGGGCGCCGCCGCGGCCGCGTTCCTCGTCGCCCGCTACCTGGCCCGCGACCGCGTCGAGAGGATGGCCCACCGGCACGAGAAGTTCGCGGCCATCGACCGGGCCATCCGGCAGAAAGGCTGGAAGGTCGTGGCCCTGCTGCGCCTGAGCCCGGTCGTGCCCTTCAGCCTCTCCAACTACCTTTACGGCCTCACGGCGGTCGACTTCTGGCCCTACCTGCTCGCGAGCTGGCTGGCCATGCTCCCGGCGACGGTGCTGTACGTCGCCCTGGGCGCGGCCGGGCGTGCCGCCGCCGGCGCCGGGCGGGCCGAGGGGCGCAGTCCCTGGGAGTGGGCGCTGCTGGGCGCTGGACTGGTGGCGACCGTGACCGTGACGCTGGTCCTGGCCCGGGCCGCCCGGCGCGAGCTGGAGAAGAGCCACGTCGGGGGGAAGACGCGGTGAGCGAGCTGCCGGGATGGCTCACGCCGGCGGCCCTCCTCGCCACCCTCGTCCTCATGACCGCCCTCGAGGAGGTCCGTCCTCTCCGCCGGCGGGTAGAGGCGGCAGGGCGCCACCTCGCGCGCAACGTGGCGATGGGGACGATCTCGCTGGCGGTCCTCACGCTCGTGCAGACGCCCTTCCTCCTCCCCCTGACGGAGTGGGCCCAGCGGAAGCAGGTGGGGCTGCTCAACCTCGTGGCCCTGCCGGCCTGGGCCGAGCTGGCGCTGGGCGTTCTCTTCCTCGACTACACGCTCTGGCACTGGCACCGGATCAACCACCTCTGGCCGTTCCTGTGGCGCTTCCACGCCGTCCACCACGTCGACCTCGACCTCGACGCCTCCACCGCCCTGCGCTTCCATTTCGGTGAGCTGGCTCTCTCCGCCGGCTACCGTCTCGTCCAGGTCGTCGTCCTCGGGCCAAGCCCCCTGGCCCTGGGCTCGTGGCAGCTCCTGCTCTTCGTGTCGATCCTCTTCCACCACTCCAACCTTCGCCTTCCCCTCGGCCTGGAGCGCGCTCTCGTGCGCGTAGTGGTGACGCCGAGGATGCACGGCATCCACCACTCGCTCTACCTCGACGAGACCAACGCCAACTGGTCGAGCCTGCTCTCGGTCTGGGACTACGTGCACCGCACCGCCGTCCTCGGCATCCCCCAGGACGAGGTGGTCATCGGCGTGCCGACCTGCCGAGAGCCGCGGAAGGTGACCCTGGGGCGGATCCTGGTCCGGCCATTCGAGAGCCACCCCGAGGACCACGGTCCGCCGGGTCGGGTCGAGCGGCCGCATGCGCCCGCGGCCGTCCGTGGGCTGGCGCCCTGAGGGCATCGACGGCGCTACTTCGCCGTGGCGACGTGGATGCCGTCCCAGTCCGGGGGAGGAGGCTGGCTGCGGTACAGCCGGCAGCGCTCGGCGAGCACGCGGCTCGGAGGGTCGCTCTGCTGGGAGTCGAGCAGGGCCAGGCCGGCGTCGAAGTCGCGGCGCCAGTAGGCATGCAGGGCCTGCTCGTAGGCGGAGACGACCTCGGCGCCGACCGAAGCGCGGCCCGTCTCGCCGAGCAGCTCGTAGACCGGCACCCCCTCGCGGCGGCCCTTGACCGCCACCCGGTCGATCAAGCGGAAGGTGAAGCCGTTTCGCGCCGCTTGCTGCACCGCTCCGCTCACCAGGATGGTGGTACCGTACTGCTTGTTGAGACCCTCCAGCCGGGAAGCCAGGTTCACGCCGTCGCCCAGCACCGTGAAGCTCATGCGGTCGGGAGCCCCGAAGTGGCCCACCATCACTCGATCGGCGTGGAGCCCGAACCGGGTGACGAGCGCCGGCCGCCCGGCCCACTCGGCCGAGCCATAGAGCCGGTCCGTCGCCTCGAGGCAGGCCAGCGCCGCGCGGCAGCCCCGGGCCGCGTGGCCGGGGCAGGGTCGCACCGCGTTCCATACCGCCATCACCGCATCGCCCACGTACTTGTCGATCACGCCTTCGTTTCGATGCACCGCGCCCGTCATGGCCTGCAGGTACGCGCCGAGCAGCCGCGCCAGCTCGTCCGGCGAGAGCGCTTCCGAGAGCGACGTGAAGTCCTTCACGTCGGTGAACATCACGGTCACCTCGGCCGTCTCGCCCCCGAGCATCGGCTCGCGTCCCGTGCGGTACAGCTCGCGCACCAGGTCCACCGGGACGTATCGGCCCAGGGCCCGCAGCGCCGTCTTGGCCAGCTCCAGGCTGCGCATGACGTCCTCGACGTCCCGGAAGGCCGAACGCGGCTCCGCGGCGCCGAACTCGAAGCTGGCCATCCGCGTCGTGGCATCGACGATCCGCCCCAGGCCGCGCCCCATCGCACGCACGGCCGCGCCGCCGACGAGGCCGATCGCCAGCAGGATGAGCCCGGCCGCGGCCAGGGCCCGGTTGCGAGTCTTCACGTAGGCCCCGAGGTAGTGGTCGGCGGGGACCAGGATGCCGAGACGCCATCCCTGGGTGCGCTCGAGGCCGCGGAAGGTCACCAGGAACCGCCGGCCGCCTGAGACGAGGTCACCCGAGGCCAGACGTTGGCCGGCCTGGACCTCGCGCAGCATCGGATGCGCGAGGGCGAGGCGCAGCTCGGGCGGCACCGCCACGGGATCGACGCGGAGCTCGCCGTCGGCCTCCTCGCGCAGGCGGTCGGCCGGGCCCAGGCGGGAGACGAGGCGGCCCTGCTCGTCGCAGATGAAGACGAGATGGGGCGCGCGCTCCGCGCTTTCCCGCCGCGTCAGCGCGTCGATCTGCTCGGTCAGCAGCCCGACCCGCAGCACGCCCTGGAAACGGCCGGCGCGGTCCTCCACTGCCTTGAGGGCGGCCACCTCCACCCGCCGGCGCTCCGGCGGCAGGTCGGCGTCCAGCTCCGACCAGTGCAGCTCGGTCCAGATCGTGCGCCCGTAGAAAGGGGCGGAGACGGTCGTACGGAAGGTGGGGTGCTGCGTGGGGTCGTCGGCCCTGCGGTCTACCCGCTGTTCCAGCGGCGCACCGAGCAGCGCGGCGCCGGGCAGGCGGTTCCTCAGGTGGACGACGAAGCGGCCTCCCTCGAGAGCGGTGTAGCGGGTGACGATCCGTCCGCCGTCGAGCCGGCGGACGACGGCCATCTGCCAGGGCGGCGCCGAGTCGCGGGCCACGGTGAAGGTCACCTCGGCCAGCTCCGGGTTCGCCACGAGCTGGGCGAAGAGGGATGTCTCGAGCGAGAGCGGCTCGGCCACCCGCACCGCCTCGAGGTGGACCAGGCTCTCCTCGTCCTCCAGGACGCGCTGGGCCTGGTAGATCGTGTCCTCGACCTGGAGCGCGATCGCGCCGCTGGCTTCCTCGCGGAGGCTCCGCGCCCGATCCATGACCGACGAGCGCCAGCCCCGGAGCAGGACCCCGAGCAGCACGGCCAGCAGGCAGGTGATCCCGAGGCCGGCGAGCAGGAAGACGCGGCCCAGCGTCAGGCGCACGGCGGTCCTCGTCGGGACGGGCCCACGAGGCGGCATGATACCGCCCCCTCAGCGGGTGCTCAGGTGCTCGAGCGCGCGCTGCGCTTCCCGGCGCACGTTGCCGTCCGGATCGCTCGTGGCTCGCTCCAGCGCGGACACGGCGGGCTGGGCCGCCCCGCCCATGCGGCCGAGCGCGCGCGCGGCCTGGGCCCGCACGTACTCGTTGCCGTCGGTGAGGGCGGCCGTCAGCTCGGGCACCGCCGCCGACGCCGCGGAGCCGATCCGGCCCAGCGTGCGGGCGGCCTTCCACCGGCGGTCGCCGTCCGTGCTGCGCAGGGCCTCGAGCAGCGCGGGCACCGCCGCCGACGCCGCCGGACCCATCTGGGCCAGCGCCGCCGCCGCCCCGCCGCGCTCGTAGCCCTCGTCGCGCTGCAGTGCCGCGACCAGGGCCGGCACCGCGTCGCGGGCCTCCTTCCCCATCGACCCCAGCGTCCAGGCGGCGAACCCCCGCACGTAGCCGTCGTCGTCGCCCAGGGCCTGGATGAGGGCGGGCACCGCGTCGCCGCCGAGGCCGATCGCGGAGAGCGACTGGGCCGCGCTCCAGCGCACCGAGGCCCGCTCGTCGCGGAGCGCGGCCAGCAGCGACGGCCGCGCCGGGCGGGCGGCCGGCCCGATCGCGCCGAGCGCGCGCGCCGCCTCGCGCCGCACGTCCTCTTCCGGATCGCGCAGGGCCACGTCCAGCGCGGAGATGACCGCCGCGGCGGCGGGGCCGCACCGGCCCAGGCGCCACGCCGCGGAGCGACGGACGGCAGGATCGGCGTCCTTCACGGCCGCGGCCAGCCGCGGCACGTCCGCGCCGGCCGGCAGCCGGTCGCCCAGGGATGCCACGGTGGCCAGCAGCGGCGCCTTCTCGATGGCGGCGGCCACCAGGCGCGCGCCTTCGGGGTTCAGGTGGTCGTAGTCGACGAAGGCCGCCTCGCCGAGGGTGCCGATGGCGGGCAGGAGGTCGAGGCAGGGGATGCGCTCGCCGGCGCAGAAGGCTGCGATCCGCTCCTGGACGATCGGCCGCGGCGCGCCCGGCGCCACCTGGAAGCGGAACGGGAAGACGACGAGCGACAAGGTCGCGCCGTCGGCATGGACCTCGCGCTCCAAGGCCCGCACCTCATCGAAGAAGCGGGCCATTCCCTCCCTCACCTTCCTCGCCCCCGGCTGCTCGAAGAGCTGCTCCACGCTCTGGATCTCGCGGCCCTGCGCGTTGACGAGCACCCGCACGAGGGCCGAGCGCCGGAAGAGCGCGGCCAGTAGGCGCGGCGGCCGGGTGAGGTTGTTCTGCAGCTCGGGGATGTCGTTCAGGCACACGGCCAGCACGACGTCGTCGGGCCGGTACTTGCGGGCCAGCCGCTGGTAGGCGATGCGCTCTTGGCGCGTCGACCAGCCCCACAGCGCGACGTTGAACACCTCCACCGGCCGGCCTTCCTCGTCCAGGCTCCGCTGCAGCACCTGCGGGAACGCCTGGTCGGCCTCGATCTGCGAGCCCGCGGTGACGCTGTCGCCGAGGAAGACGACCCGCCTCGTTCCCGAGGGCTTCTCCACCGCGTGGGTCCGGTCGCGCAGGCCGTCGGCGTTGAACTCCTCCCACGGCGGCCACCCGCTCACCTCGGAGCGGATGCGGTAGAAGTCGCCCTCCCACTTCTCCTCCCAGTCCCAGATGTAATCGGCGACCGGCGCGCGCGGCCGGCGCTTCTCGACGAGCCGCGCGCCGCCCTCGAGCAGGCCGAGGAAGAGCGCGCTCACCGTCACGGACAGCGCCAGGTTCGCGGCCAGCGAGCGGCGGGGGTCGGAGGCCATGCTCAAGGACGGGCCGCCGCGGAGACGGACGGCCGCTCGCCCTGGAGGCGGGCCGCGATGCGCTGCCAGTGCGTCCCTTGCCAGTAAAGGCGCCCGCAGCCGGCGCACAGGAAGTATTCGTCCTTCCATCGCGCGGTCCGGGGCGGGATCCGCGCCGCCACCTCCTGCTTGGGCACCGCCCGCAGCTCGGCCCCGCACGCCATGCACCGCGGCTCGCGCGGCTCGAGGTCGAGGTCACGGAGCACGACCCCGAGCTGGTGGACGCGGCGCAGGCTGGAAGGGACCCACAGGACCTCCGGCATCGCCTCGGACCCCATCCGGACGGCCTGGCGGCTATCGGTCGTCAACAGCACGGCCCCGCGGCGCCGCGCGTCGGCGAGCGGGTCGGCGCTGCCGGACCGCATCCAGTCCGCCTCGTACCCGGCCGCCCGCAGCCAGCGGGCCAGTCCGCCCAGGCTCGGATCACACAGGAACCGGGGTGGGCGCACCGGCGCGTCGAGCGGCTGCCCGGTGAGGCGGCAGGCCGCCGTCCGCTCCAGGCGCTTCTTCACCCGCCAGCGCGTGAACTCGTACACGCGCGCCAGCGCCTCGGGCAGCGGTACCCCCTCGCGCTCGCTCAGCGCGCGGGCCCGGCGCACGAGCAGGTCCACGCCGAAGTCCAACCGCCGCGGACGCACCTTGGCCAGCAGCCAGCGCAGCTTGGCCCGGTAGCCGGTCTCCAGCCGGTCCGCCACGAGAGCGTTTTACCACTAACAATCATGACGCCGGCGGCGCTCGCCTCCGTCGCGGGGCTCGGCCGCCGGCCATGGCGCAGGGCACGCCGGCCACCAGCTTCCTCGGGACGTGTGCGGCGGCTGTCAAGGCTCGCCCCATGCCGCCGTAGAATGGGCGCCGATGGGGCGCGGCGCGCTGGGCCTACTGCTCGTCCTCGCCGCCGCCGCCTGCTCCCGCCGGCCTCCCGGTCCCGACCGCCTGCTGCTCGGCCGCACCGCCGAAGGCGCGATCCCGCCCGCCGGCTCGCTTTCGACCGGCGGCGAGGCCCGGCCGGCCCTCCTCCACTCCGCCTCGTTCCGCGTGCGGCTTCCCCGGCGTGGGCTGCTGACCTTCGGCATGGGCACCGCCTTCGCGGGCGCGGTCGAGGACGCCCCCGGCTGGTACCGGCTGCAGGTGCGGGCGGGCGAGAAGCTGCTCCTCGAGCACACCCTGAACCCCCGCGCCCCTCACGGCTGGCGCGACTTCAGTCTCCCCCTCGAAGGGCTCGGGCGCGTGAGCCTGCTCGCCTTCCAGATGCGGCTGACCGACCGGAACGGGGCCGACGTCGCCCCGCCGCCCGGGCTCCTGCTCGGCGTCTCGGACCCGACCGTCCACGACCTCGACGACTACGGCAAGGCCAAGGGTGTCGTCCTCGTGTCCATCGACACGCTGCGCCGCGACCACGTGGGAGCATACGGCTACCTCCGCCCCACGACTCCGCGCCTGGACGCTCTGGCCCGCGACGCCATCTTCTGCGAAGACGCGGTCAGCACCTCCTCGTGGACGCTGCCCGCCCACCTGTCGATGATGACGTCGGTCGATCCCGGCGCCCACGGTGGGGTCGACATGGGCCACGCCTTCAACCACCGCGCGCCGACCCTGGCCGCGCTGATGCGCCGGGCGGGATTCGCCACCGAAGCGGTGACGAGCCACCTCTACGTCTCCGCCGCCTACGGCCTCGACGACGGTTTCCAGCACCTCGACTTCCACCAGGACCGCAAGGCGACCGACGTGGCCAACCGCGCGATGGACGTGCTCGACCGGGTCGGCGACCGGCCGTTCCTGCTCTTCCTCCACTTCTACGATCCCCACTGGCACTACGAGCCCCCCGAGGCCACCCGGAAGATCTTCGACGCCGCCTACGCGGGGACGATCACCGGCCTGCTGCAGGACTTCTCCCACCGGGATCCGAGGAGCGTCACCCCGGCCGACCTCGCCCACCTGGTCGCCCTCTACGACGGCGAGATCCGCTACGTCGACGACGAGCTGGGCCGCGTGCTCGACCACCTGAAGGCCCGGCGGCTCGACCGGGGCACCCTCGTCGTGGTCGCCTCCGACCACGGTGAGGAGTTCCTCGAGCACGGCTCGTGGGAGCACCAGAAGACGCTCTACGAGGAGGTGGTCCGCATCCCCCTCTTCCTGCTCGGCCCGCGCGTGACCCCGCGCCGCGAGCCGGCGCCGGCCAGCCTGCTCGACGTGGCGCCCACCGTGCTGGCCTGGGCCGGCCTCTCCGTGCCCGGCCAGATGCAGGGCCGCAGCCTGCTCGCCGCGCGCTCGGAGAGGGAGGCCGCGTACGGCGAGACGGACCACACGATCGACGGCACGCGCAAGCTCTTCCTGCGCGCCGGCGACCGCGGCTGGAAGGCGATCCTCTCCCTCGACCGCGACGGAAGCGACGTACGCGCGGAGGAATGGTACGATCTGGCCGCCGACGCCGCCGAGAAGCGCAGCGCCCCGCCTCCTCCCAGCATCGCCGATCCCATCCGCCGGCGGGCGGTGGAGAGGTGGACGGCGGCCCGCCGCCGCGGCGCCGGAGCGCCCGGCGTCATCCTCAGCCCCGAGCAGCGCGATCGCCTGCGGGCCCTGGGCTACCTGGGGCCGTGAAGGGAACCTTGATGAGACGGGCCGCCACCGCGCTCCTCGCCCTCACCATGCTCCCGGCTCCGCTCTCCGCCCAGGTCGTGACCGAGCCGCGCACGGGCACTGGCTTCCCGGCGAAAGACCACGACATGACGCTGCTCGGCGTGGGCGTGCGGACGAAGACGTTCCTGAAGGTGAAGGTCTATGCGATCGGCCTCTACGTCGCGGAGGCCGCGCTCGCCGGGCCGCTGGCCCCGCACCGCGGCCGGCCGGTGACTCCGGCCTTCTACCGCGACCTCGTCTGGGGCGATTTCCCCAAGGCCGTCGTCATGAAGTTCGTGCGCGACACGACGGCCGCTCAGATCCGCGATGCGTTCTACGAGGCGCTGCCGAGTGTCGACCGGGCGCGGCTGGACCTGTTCGCCTCCCACTTCGGGACGCCGCGCAACGGCCAGACGGTCGTGCTGCGCTGGGCGCCCGGTGGCGTGCTGGAGACGACCGCGGCCGGCGCGGCCAAGCCCCCGATCGCCGACAAGGCGTTCGCCGCCGCCGTCTTCGGCATCTGGCTCGGCGAGAAGCCGATCCAGGAGGACATCAAGCGCGACCTGGTCTCACGGGCCGGCCAACCGCTGCACTAGGCGTCGCCGGTGTTACTTTTCGTACTCGTTCCGGAACCAGTACGAAAGGTAACATCCGACTTACTGAGCCTCTTCTGGTCGGCTGTGCTATAGTGTCGCTTCGCGCATGCGCCCGTAGCTCAACTGGATAGAGCGTCGGCCTCCGGAGCCGAAGGTTATAGGTTCGAGCCCTATCGGGCGTACCAGCCAGCCAAACGTCACGCGCAGCTCGGATGGTCAGCGCGCCGGCTGTGCGCTGGCACTCTGGTCTGTCAAAGGGCTGCCCGTCTCATCGAGCGCGAGGTCACGGTGGGTGACGAACGTGGCGCTCGTCGGCTGACTGTCACGCCCCTCGACCCGCAGCAGCACCTGGAAGAACTCAGGGTGGCGGGACTGGCCACTCCGCCGCTGGCACGCGAGCATACGGTCGCGGAGGTCCCCTCGACCAGGCCTTCAGTGCTCGCTCAGCCGCTCGATGTGATCGGGATACCGCGCACCCTGGATCGTGATCGTCGAGGCGGCGGCCTCGATCTCGCCTAGATCGTCCTTCGTGAGTTCGATGTCCGCCGCCCCGAGGTTCTCGTCGAGGCGATGCAACTTCGTGGTGCCGGGAATCGGAACGATCCATGGCCTTTGGGCCAGCTGTTCAGGCGTATCCAGCCCGGACTTCCATCAGGCTTGAGCTCGTGGGCGAACTTCGTCGCGAGGACGATCTGCCCGCGGAAGGGAGCGAGCGCTTCACCGACGAGATCTTCGTCGGTGCGTGTCAACGATTGTGAGACAGCCGCGGCTGGCATTTAGTGAGCCGCCTCGGGGGCCGTGGCCAGCTCGCGCGGCATGACCCCGAGGTTCTCGAAGGAGCCGTAAGTACGGCAATCGGGGACGACCTCAGGGTCGTGCCGGTCGACGATCGTCGATCCTGAGCCATC
>QHVM01000138.1 GCA_003223555.1 Acidobacteriota bacterium
GAGGCGGACCGCCGGATGCGGGAGCTGGGCGTCCTCGTCAACGCCGGCGGCCGGGTCCCGATCGACGAGTCTCCTGCCTGCTACAAGCCGTCGCAGGAAGTCGTCCGCGCGGTGACCGAGGCGGACCTCGCCGAAGTGGAAGTCTGCTTGTCACCGATTGCATCGATCAAGGGCAACGATTGACCGCCATCCCCTGCATCAAGGAAACGATGGAAGGCGGACGCGTAAATGGTTCGCTCCCTATGGATTGGAGGCGGACAGGTTGAAGGCAGATTGAACGCAGACCCCTTGACAGCTTTCTGCGCGCTCTGATAGTGTCGATGCTGCACTAGTTGCCTCTGCTCTGGCGTTCGGAGGAGGCCGGCCACGGTGGTTGGCCTCTCGTCGTGGGCGCGCAGGTGACGTGGCGCTAGGCAAGGCTAAGGAGGCCTGCACGTTCATGATCGAAGGTACGGTGAAGTGGTTCAACGAGTCGAAGGGTTTCGGCTTCCTCTCCCGTGAGGGCGGTCCGGACGTCTTCGTCCATCACTCGGAGATCCGGGCCGAGGGCTTCCGCACTCTCAACGAGGGCGACCGGGTGCGTTTCGAGGTTGTCGACAGCCCCAAGGGCCCCCGCGCCGCAAACGTCGTCAAGATCTAACGACTCGAACCACCAGCCAGCCAAACGCCCGGGGCCTCAGCGCCCCGGGCGTTTTCGTTTCTGCGGGCGTTCAGCGTGAAGGCCCATCGTCCGCCGTCCCCCAGCCGGGACGCGCTCGAATGCCTCCGGGAGGCGGGGCGCGTCGCGGCCCAGGCGCGGGCGGCCGGCGCGCGACTCATCGTCGCCGGGGCGCGGGTGCGCGACGTCTGCGTGGCGGTCGAAGAGGAGATTGCCCGCCGCGGCGCCGGCCCGGCCTTCCCGGTCCAGTCCTCGCGCAACGCGGTGGCCGCCCACGACTGCCCCTCTCCCGCCGACGAGACGCGATACGCCGAGGGCGACCTCGCCAAGCTGGACATCGGCGTCGAGGTGGAGGGCTGGGTGGTGGACACCGCGCTCACGGTGAACGTCGGGGACCGGCCCGAGCATCGCCGCTTCGTGGAGGCCGCGGGCGCCGCCCTCGAATCGGCGATCGCCGCCGCCGCGCCCGAGGTCGAGATCCGGGTGGTGTCGGAGGCGATCGAGTCCACGATCCGCGGCTTCGGCCTGCAGCCTGTCCGCAGCCTCTGCGGCCACGGGGTGGGTCGATGGCAGGTCCACGGCCCCCCGCCCATCCCCAATGCGGCCGATCTGGCCGCCGGCCGCCTTCGCACGGGGGCCGTGGTGGCCATCGAGCCGTTCGTCACCGATGGCCCGGGCGTAGTGACCGAGGAAGGCGAGCCCCAGGTCTTCCGGCTGGACCCGCGCCGGGAGCCGGCGCGCGGGCCGGACGCCGAGGCCCTGGCGGCGGTGCGGGCGTTCCGCGGGCTGCCGTTCGCGCGGCGTCAGCTGGCCGGGCTGGGCGGACCGCGTCTGGAGTCGCTGCTGGACTGGCTGCAGAAGCAGGGCCGCTTGACCTCGTATGCGCCGCTGCGGGAGTCGAGCGGTCGGCCAGTGGCCCAGGCCGAGCACACGGTGTACGTCAGTCCCTCGGGGGTGGAGGTGCTCACCCGCTGAGGACGAGGGCTATTTCTTCTCCTCCTCGTCGAGCAGGTCGTAGGGGAGGGGCTGGGGTCCGGGAACGATGCCGGCGATGTCGGGATCCTGCTCGAGGGCGCCGCGGTCGAGCTTCGACTTGGTTTCCTTGCGCTCCGCCCGCTTGGCCGCCTTCTCCCGGGCCCGTTCCTGCCGAGCGATCTCCTTCTGCCGCTTGGCGAATGTCGCGCGTCCCTTGTTGGCCATGAGCCGCTCCCTCGGGATCCCGGCGCCGATCCCGAACGGAGGATTTTATCACGCCCGGCCGGCCAGGCTCGCCACGACCGCGACCAGTTCCGCCGGCTCCACCGGCTTGGCGACGTGGCGCTGGTATCCGGCCGCGATGGCCTGGCCGCGGTCGTCGGCGTGGGCGTAGGCGGTGAGGGCGGCGGCGGGAATGTCGCGGGCCTGGGGCCGCTCGCGCAGCTCGCGGATGAGGGCGTAACCGTCCATCCCCGGCATGCCGATGTCGCTCAGGAGCACGTCGGGCGTCTCTTTCTCCACGCAGGCGAGGGCCTCGGCGGCGGAGGCGGCCGCGGTGACATGGGCACCCCTCTGGGAGAGGACGGTCTCCATCATGCCGCGGGTGTCGGGGTCGTCGTCGACGACCAGCACCCGTAGGCGATCGAGCGACGGGACGGGCGCCGCCTCCGCCGCCGGAGCCGCCGTTCGTGCGGCGTGCTCGCCCGTGACCGAATGACGGGACAGGCGCACGGTGAAGGTCGATCCCTGCCCCTTGCCGGCGCTGTCCGCCACCACCGTGCCCCCGTGGGCCTCGACCAGGTGGCGCACGATGGCGAGGCCGAGGCCGAGGCCGCCGTGGGGACGGCTGGTCGAGGAGTCGGCCTGGCGGAAGCGCTCGAAGACATAGGGCAGGAACTCGGGGCTGATCCCGTCCCCCGAATCGCGCACCACGATCTCGACCTGACGCCCCTGGCGGGCCAGCCGGACGGAGACCAGCCCCTGCTCGGGGGTGAACTTGATCGCGTTGGACAGGAGGTTCCACACCACCTGCTGCAGGCGGTCCGGGTCGGCCAGGACGTGACCGGCGCCCGGATCGAGCGTGGCCTCCAGCCGCACCTTCTTGGCCTCGGCGGACGGCCGCACGGTGTCGAGGGCCGCCTCCACCACGGCCGCCGCCGTCACCGGTTTCTTCTCCAGCCTCAGCTTGCCCGAGATGATTCTCGACACGTCCAGGATGTCCGAGATGAGCTGTCCCTGCACCCGCGCGTTGCGGTCGATGACCTCGATGGCGCGGGCGGCCTCGCCCGGCTCCAGGCCGCCTTCGCGCAGGATGTGGGCCCAGCCGGCGATCGCGCTCAGCGGGGTGCGCAGCTCGTGGGAGAGCATGGCCAGGAACTCGTCCTTCATCCGGTTGGCGTTCTCCGCCTCCTCCCGCGCCCCCTGCTCGCGGACGAGGAGCTGCTGGCGCCGCTCCTCCATCTGCTTGCGCTCGGTGACGTCGTGGAAGACCAGCACCGCGCCCACCACCTCGCTGCCGGTGACGATGGGCGAGCAGGTGTGGGCGACCGGCAGCGTCGAGCCGTCGGCCTTCAGGAGGGCGTCGCCGTCGAGGTGGACGGTGGTCCCGGCGGCCAGGACCCGTCCGAGCAGGTCGTCGGGGGTCGGCTCGCTGCCCGCCCGGCGCTGCAGCAGCTCGCCGAGGGGCCGGCCGCGCAGCTCCGATTCGGGGAAGCCGAGCATCCGCTCCGCGGCGGGGTTGGCGAAGGTGAGCCGGCCGTCGCGGTCGACCGCGAACACTCCCTCGCCCAGGTGGCCGGTGATCGCGCTCGTGAAGGCGAGCTGGTGCCGGAGGCGCTCCTCGGCGCGCTTCCGCTCCGTGATGTCGGCCATGAAGGCGGTGAAGGCCCAGCTGCCGGCCTCCCGCCGCGCGGTCACGCTCATCTCGAGCGGGAAATGCGATCGGTCGCGGCGCAGCCCGCGCGCCTCGATGCGCTGCCCGAGGATCGGCCAGTTCCCCGTCCCCAGGAAGCGCTGCAGCCCGCGGCGGTGGTTCTCCCGGTCGGTGGGGGGGAGGATCAGCTCGGCGAGGTCGCGACCGAGGGCCTCCGCCGCCGACCACCCGAAGATCGTCTCCGCGCGGGGGTTCCAGAACGTGATGGCGCCCTCCGCCGACATCCCCACCACCGCGTCCAGCGCGGAATCCAGCACGGCGCGCATCTCGGCCGCCGCCGAGCGCAGGCCCGCCTCCATGCGATCGCGCTCCGGGTCGAGGGCCGGGCGGGGCGGTCGGTTCCCGAGGCCGGCCAGCACGGCGACCGTGACGCTCTCGAGCACGAACAGGCCGAGCCGCAGCGACTCGTCGGCCGGTGAGGCGAGGGGAGCGAGGAAGAAGACGTGGCTGGCCACCGCGGCCAGCGCGGCCGCGAGCAGGCCCGGCCCCACGCCGCCCCGCCAGGCCGCCGCCGCCACCGCGCCCAGGAAGAGCAGGAAGGGGCCTGGCTCCTCGAGCAGCGGGGCGAGGAGGAGCTTGACCAGCAGCGCGCCGCCCGCGAACAGCACGGCGGAGGCGTAACGGTCGAAAGCGTTGTGCCGCATCGGCTCGGTCCCCTCCCGAGGCGCCTCGGACGCCTGACTCTT
>QHVM01000139.1 GCA_003223555.1 Acidobacteriota bacterium
CTGCGTGAAGACCCGGTTGACGAGCACGCCGTTCCGGTCGATCTCGTAGAGGTTGCCGTCCTCGCTGTTGGAGAAGACGGTCCCGTTGACGTCCACCGCGGGCGCGTTGACGCACCACTCGAACCCGAACGGATGGTCGGCGACGCACGAGAGCGTCCCGTCGCTGTTGCGCGTGCAGCTGTCTGGGTTGGTGTTCTGCCAGCGCCAGTTGATCTTCAGGTCCGGACTCAGGGAAGACATGAAGTACTGCTCCGGGTACCCCGGATTGGTGGCGGTGCGGTCCGGCGGACAGATCGTGGCGTCGTTGCAGTACGAGCCGACGTCGCCGTAGTGGTTCTCCTTGGTGATCACGGCGAACGTCGCGGTCCCGTCGGTCGCGGTGTACGCGAAGATCGCCGGCGTCGTGTCCCACCCGAACTGGAAGCCGCTCAGGTACTGGCCGGTGCTCGACCAGCGCATCAGGTGGCCCTGCGCATAGTTGTACCGGGTGTACGCACCGTAGTAGATCGCCCGACCCCGGAAGACCGTCCGGCGGGCTGATGCCCAGTGGCGATCTGGCCCGGCAGCCACCCGGCGAGCCGTTGGGCGGAAGGGTGGGAGTGCCGCAGCCGTCGGAGAACTTCTCGCGCATCGACGCGGTCCACTTCGGCGTCAGGTTCGGATTGATGGCGACGAGATAGCCGTAGTAGTCGTCGAGCGAGGCGCGGCTGACGTCGTAGATGGTGCCGTCGGGCCCGATGGCGGGCGCGGTGTTGACCGGTGGCCGCTGCGAGCCGCAGGTGACGTTGATCGGCGCCGCCGGCTGCCCGTCCGGCCCGAGGACCGGCCATGGCAGGTCGTCCGTCGAGTACCGCCAGACGCACGAGTCGGTCGCGGCCGGCGCGCCGGGGACGAGCGTCGCCCACGGCACCGCCGTCGCCTGGCCCCCCGCCGTGACCTTGACCAGCCAGGAGTGCGGCACGTCGACCAGCCAGGGGTCCTTCCCGGAGCGCGCTGAGCGGGCCGACCGCGTAGGTATTCGGGTCGAGCGTCGCGCCAAACGGCGTGACGTGAGCCAGGACCGACCCGGTATCGCGCTCCAGCTTCCACACCGCGCCTCCGAATCCCGGCACCCAGAGCGCTTGATTGGTCAAGACACCGTGGTAGACCGGCTCCCAGCCGGGACCGTCCTTGTCGGGCGAGAAGGGCACCGGCTTCCAGTCGCTGACGTGCGTCCACACCAGAGTGAGCACGCCGTTCTGCCAGGTGAACTTCTGCTCGCACCAGGTCTGCTTCTGCCAGTCCTTGATGTTCGAGAACTGGCCGGTCTTGCACTCCATGAAGACGTCGCTGCCGGTGGTGAGCAGCGGCGTCTGGTAATGCACCAGCAGGTCTCCGGCGGCATAGGGACCCTGCTGCTCCTTGGCGGTGAACGGGTCGTAGACGATGTTCGCGAGGATCGCGCTGCCGGTCTGTCCCGCAACGGGTACGGACCCCTGGTGTAGCGGCGTGCGGCCCCACTGGCCCCACCATGTGGCCGGAGGATCTCCGGAGGCCAGAGCGGCCGCCACTACGGCCGCGCAGAGACACGGCAGGACCAGCTTGGCTCGAGGTGCGCTCACTTTCCCCTCCTCATCGCTCGGTCGAGAGACAGGCTCGCGCCTGCTCGATGGTCCATGAGTGCGGAGCGACTCTGATTGCAACCTACCGCCCCGTCCCGTAACGAGTCAAGGGTCGGTAGAAGGAGGAGAAAGTCGGGGGGTGCACCGCCGGCACCCCCCAGCTCGACGAGGGTCCGTCCCTCCCTACTTGCCCGCGGCGGGGACGGCCACGTCGTTCGAGGTCATGTCCCAGGTGATCATGAAGCCGTTGGTGCCCTTGTACTCGAACGCCTTCGGCCCGACCCGGTAGGCCTCGACCTCGTTCGGCATCAGCACGAAGCCCTCGTGGCGCTTGACGCCCCAGTAGGGCAGGTTGCGGATGACGATCGGCTCGGCCGTCATGCCCGCGAAGCGCTTGAGGCGGATCTCGCCCGACTTGCCGCCGTCGAGGGTGGCGACCGCGGTGTCCTTGTCGTAGCGCCAGGTGTCGATGTCGCCCTCGGCCGTCTTGAACGAGCCCCACTGGACGGGGAAGACGGAGCCCACGATCTTCTGGATGGCCTCACGCTGGGCGGGGGTCGTCGATTTGTCGAAGGTCAGCACGGCCCAATCCATCTTGCCCTGGGAGAAGTCGCCGCCGAGGTCGTTCGCGACCCAGAACTTCACGCCGTCGAGCGAGGTCGTGCCGTAATGGCCCTTGTTGATGCGATGGGCCAGGGTGGCGCGGCAATAGTGCTCGGCGACCCCCATGCCGTGGGAGTGCGACGCGGGCTTGGTGTTGAAGTAGCACTGGCAGAACATCGGGCAGCTGCAGGCCTCGATCACGGTCGTGTTCGCCGCCCATTCGGGAGCGGCGCCCGCCGCCCGGACGGGGCGGACCGCCGGAGCCGTGAGCAACACCACGACGACCAGGGCGATGAAGACTCCCGCCCCGAGGACTCGCTTCAAGGACATTCAGGTTCCTCCATCAGACGCCGCAAGGGCTGTTGCCTCTCCGCGACGGCGTTTCGCCGGATCGGCGGCGGGATGACCGGAGGGAGAACCGCGCCGGAACGGTAGACCCCGGGGCGGCGGCTGTCAAGGAGACGCCGCGAGACGCCGTGCCCCCCGGTATCTCAGACCTTCGGGGCCGGCTCGGACGAGGTGAACACCGAGTCGGGGACCGGACCCGGCATGTCGAAGACGGGCATGAGCAGCTTGCGCCCTTCCTTGGGGTTCACCCGCTCGGAGGAGAACATCATCTTGCCGTGACGCTCCCACTTCTTCCACTCCCAGGTGGTCGGCGGCACGTTCTCGCCTTTGAGGACGTAGTCCCAGCGATCCACCAGGTGGGTGTCGCGGTTGACGTAGACCCGGTACTTGTCCTTCGGGGTCAGCCCGACGTTGTCGAAGGCGACGGTCAGCTTGTCCCAGGTCGCGCCACCGGCCTTCTCCTCGCCCCCGTAGCCGAGGATGACGCCCGGGTCCTTGAGCTTGTAGGGCATGAGGAGCCAGTAGGTGTCGTTGATCCAGGCGCCGTAGGCGCGATCGAGCTGCTTCCTGGCCTCCTCGCCCCCGAGCTTCTGGCCGTCCATCCAGGCCGATCCCTCCTCGGGAGTCTTGCTCTCCAGGCGGTAGCGGCCCGTCCACTTGTCCCACGTGTGCGATCGGCCCTGGAACTTGCCGTCCTTCTCGGTGCCGAAGTCGAAGCGGAGGTAGTGGGTGTCGTCCCACGCCTTCTTGCCGCCGAGGGCATCCATCAGCTTGTCGGCGACCGCCGCCGCCTTGGGATCGGCCTTGAGCGCGGGGGCGTCGCCGGCCGCGGCGGGCAGGCCGGCGGCGAGCAGCAGCCCCAAGAGAGCCACCCCGATGTCCGGACGCCTTTGCCTCACGTTCATCCTCCTCGAAAGAGGTCTCATCTCACGTTCATACCACTTCCGGCGGCCGGGGCGCCGGTGGCGCCGGCTTTCCCCGCCCCGAGCTGCTGGGCCATGAACGCCAGTATGTCGGCCCGCTCTTCGATGAGCTTGTCGGTCGGCCGGTAGCCGTGGCTCGTCTGGGTCTCCACCCGGAGCAGCACCGGCTTGTCGCAGCCCTGGGCCGCCTGGAGCGCGGCCGCGAACTTGTAGGAGTGGCTGGGCACCACCCGGTCGTCGTGGTCGTTGGTGAGGATCAGCGTCGGCGGGTAGCACGTGCCGGCTTTCAGGTTGTGGAGCGGCGAATAGGCGCGCAGGTATGGGAACTGCTTCGGGTCCTGGGCCGAGCCGTACTCGACCGCCCACGCGGCGCCGCCCGTGAAGCGCTCGTAACGCAGCATGTCGAGCACGCCGACCTCGGGGATGGCGGCCCCGAACAGCTCCGGCCGCTGGGTCATGGCGGCGCCGACCAGGAGGCCGCCGTTGGAGCCGCCCTCGATGGCCAGCCGCGCGGCCGTGGTGTACTTCTCGCGGATCAGGTACTCGGCCGCGGCGATGAAGTCGTCGAAGACGTTCTGCTTCTTGTCCAGCATCCCGGCCCGGTGCCAGTCCTCGCCGTACTCGGCGCCACCCCGCAGGCTCGGCTGGGCGTAGATTCCGCCCATCTCCAGCCACGCCGGGAGCTGTGGACGGTAGGTCGGGGTCAGGCTGATCGCGAACCCGCCGTACCCGTACAGCCAGGCCGGGTGCGAGCCGTCGAGCACGAGGCCCTTGCGGGAGGTGATGAACATCGGGATGCGCGTGCCGTCCTTGGACGGATAGAAGACCTGGCGCGTCTCGTACCGGTCGGGGTCGAAAGGCGGGCGCGCGGCGTCGAAGGGGGCCGACGCCTTCGTGCCGAAGTCGTACCGGAAGACCGTGGACGGATACAGGGCGGAGGTCACGACGTAGAAAAGCTCGTCGACCTTCTCGCGCCCGCTCATGCCGGCCACGGTCACGATCCCCGGCAGCGCGAGCGTGCCCTCAGACTTGCCGTCGAGGCCGAAGATGCGGACTTCGCTCTTGACGTCGACCAGGTACTGGGCGAACAGCTTGCGCCCCGCCACGACCGCGCTCTCGAGCGCGTTCGGCGACTCGGGCACGATCGTGGGCCAGGCGGCCGGGGGGGTCTTGGCCCGGGTGTCGATCGCCACCACGCGGCGCCGCGGCGCGTTCAGGTCCGTCCGCGCGAAGAGGACCGGGCCGTCGTTGGCCAGGACCGTCAGCTCGGCGATGTCCTCGTCGACGATGGGGACGACGGGGGCGGTGACGTCGGGCTGGCGCGGATCGCCCAGGTCGGCAAGGAAGAGCCGGTTCCTGGGATCGGTCCCGTTGTTCAAGGTGACGATCAGGTACCGGCCGTCGTCGGTCACCCCGGCTCCGACGAAGTACTTGGGCAGCTCCTTGCGCCAGTAGATGAGGCGGTCCTGGGCCTGGGGCGTGCCGGCGCGGTGGTACCAGACCTGGTGGTCGCGCAGCTCGGCCGACAGCGCCTCTCCCTTCGGCGGCTCGGGATAGCGCGCGTAGAAGAACCCCTGCCCGTCCTTGGTCCAGGAGATGTCCGAGAAGCGGAACCAGCGGACGAGGTCGGGCAGGTCCTTGCCGGTGGCGACCTCGCGCAGGTGGACCTCGGCCCAGTCCGCTCCCCCCTCGGAGAGGGCGTAGGCGAGGTAGCGCCCGTCGGGGGACGGGCTCCACTGCGCGAGCGAGATGGAGCCGTCGGGGGAGAGCGCGTTGGGATCGATGAGCAGGCTGGGCTCGCCGGAGAGCGAGTCCCGCACGTAGAGCGGGGCCTGCTTCTGCAGGCCGGAGTTGCGCCGATAGAAGATCCGCCCGGCCTCGCGCAGCGGCAGCGAGACGCGCGGGTAGTCCTGCAGCTCGGTCAGCCGCCTGCGGATCGCCGCCCGCTGGGGCAGCTTCTCGAGGAAGCCGAAGGTCACCACGTTCTGGGCGGCGACCCAGGCTTTCGTCTCCGCGGCGTTGAGGTCCTCGAGCCAGCGGTAGGGGTCCGCGATGCGGCCCCCCGGGTACTCCTCGACGACGTCGCTCTTCGGGGCCTCCGGATAGCGGAGGCCCTCCGCGGCCGCCGCGCCGGCGGCCAGGGCCAGGCTCAGCGGGACGAGAAGGTGCGTCCGGGCGTGACGATTGAAGAAGGCCATGGCGTGCTCCCCCGAAGACAGAATCATATCCCCGGCGTCCCGCCCGCGGCTTCGGACTCGCCATCAAGCGGCGGCGGAGGCCGGTCTCGGCCAGGCCGTAGCGCAGGCCGTTGAGGTTGATCTGCCACAGCTCGGCAAGTGAGAGGCCTGACGCAGCGAAGCCGCGACGGCAGATAGCGTAGGTAGAGCCTTCGGACACACAAGATGTGGGGTCTTCCGCCAGACACGCATGCGAGGCACTGTTAGTTGCGGTCAGGCAGCCCACGCGCTGGACCTGCAAAGGCAGCGCGCGGTGTTAGATGGTGTTTGAGTTCCACGAAATGCCTCGCGAGAAGTACGCGCACTCTATCGCGACAGCCGACCCGTCGTCGTGGCATCAGCTTGGCGACCACCTCCGTCAGACTGCTGAAAAGGCGCGATCCTTCGCTGAATCTTGGGGAGCTGGGGAATGGGGCTATCTCGCCGGCCTATGGCACGACCTCGGCAAATGCGCTGACGACTGGCAGGATTTCTTGTTGCGCTCCGGCATGGAAGGCGCAAACGAAGACCCGGACGGACTGGAAAATCCGTTTCGTCGTCGGAGGGGGCCCGATCACAGTTCCGCGGGCGCAATTCACGCTCAAAGACGATTCGCCACTATCTCACTGCCGCTGCAGTTCGCGATTGCTGGTCATCACGCGGGCCTCGCCGACCGTGGTGATCTGAAAAGCCGCCTTGAAGGACGCCAGTCCCGATACGACGGTGCTTTGAGGAACGCCGATCCAAAGATCCTGGAGGCTGGCGATACGTTGAGCCTTCCAGCCTTCGTGACGGATTCCCGTTTCGATGAAGAGGGTCGCCGCCGGCTCGAAACTTTCACAAGGATGATCTTCTCGGTGTTGGTGGATGCTGATTTCCTGGACACCGAGCGTTTCTTCGCCTCTGCGCAAATGCTCGGTCCGAATCCCATGGAAGAACGCGCGGCGTGGCCACGCCTCGAGGCCTATCTTCCGGTTCTCGAGGAATACCTCGCTGCCCTTGAGCGGAACGCTCCGGAAACGACGGTCAACGCGTACCGGCGGAACGTCCGGCAGTGGTGCGAGGACAAAGCGTCGGGACCAAGAAGAGCGTACACGCTCACGGTCCCCACCGGGGGTGGCAAGACGCTTTCTTCATTGCTTTTCGCGCTCAGGCACGCCTCAGAGCATGGACTACGGCGCGTTGTGATCGCCCTGCCGTTCATCTCGATCCTCGATCAGACAGCAGCGGTCTTTCGAGAGATCTTTGAACCAGGCCTCGGTCCCCACGTCCTTGTCGAGCACCATAGCGCGATAGAGCCGGTACGCGACACGACAGTGAATCGCCTCGCGAGCGAGAACTGGGATGCGCCGCTCATCGTCACGACCCAGGTTCAATTGTTCGAAAGCCTCTTCTCGCGGCGATACTCACAGTGTCGGAAGCTGCATAACCTCGCGGATAGCGTCCTGATCCTCGACGAGGTCCAGACCTTGCCCGCCTCGCTCCTGTCGCCCATCATCGATGTGCTTCGGGAGCTCCAGACTCATTACGGAACGTCGCTGCTGCTCACCACGGCAACGCAGCCGTCGCTGCACAGCCGCGCGCTCGGTCCCTGGCGCTTCGAAGGATTCGACCCGAGGCCGGTGGAAGTTGTGCCCGAGCTGCAGATCGAGCAGCTCTTTGCGGCCTTTCGCAGGGTTGCACGTTCGCTGGCCGGAGACGAGCGTCCGTGCCAATTGGGTCGACCTGGCGGCCACCTTGAGTCGCCATCGCCAAGTTCTTGCTATCGTGCATCGCAGACAGGACGCCGCGGACCTGTGGACGGCGCTGCACAAGCTGGCGGCAGAGGGCACTCTCCACCTGTCTGGCCTGATGTGCCCTGCCCACCGCAGACAGGTCTTGTCAGAGATCCGAACTCGGCTGACCGGGGAAGCCGAATGTCGGGTGGTCTCGACCCAAGTAGTCGAAGCTGGTGTCGACGTCGACTTCCCGGTCGTGTACAGGGCCATGGCCGGTCTGGAGGCGCTGGCGCAATCCGCAGGACGTTGCAACCGCGAAGGCCGTCTGCCGATGGGGCATTTCGAGGTCTTCCATCCTCCGACGGAGCCCCCGAACATCCTGCGCTTGCACCGCGACTTGGCGCTGACGATGCTGAATGAGGCCCCCTCGCTCGACCTTATGGCGCCGGCGACG
>QHVM01000036.1:0-2241 GCA_003223555.1 Acidobacteriota bacterium
TGCGCGCAGAGGCTGCCCACGTTCCACATCGAAGGCGCGGCGTGCCTGGACGGGGACGCAATCCGCCACCAGCCCGTGGGCGGCCACGGCGAGACCCGGACGGACGCCTGGCTCCCGGCGGCCCCGGTGAGCGTGGGTCTCACCGCGGGGGCGTCGACGCCGAACAACGTGGTGGGCGAGGTCGTGTCACGGATCTTGTCGCTCCGCGGGCGGACGCCCGAGGAGCTGGGTAGCCTGGGGGGTTCCCAGACCTAACGTTACTCGCCCTTGCCGTGGCCCTTGCCTTTGCCCTTGCCTTCTCCCTTGCCCTTGCCTTCTCCCTTGCCTTCTCCCTTGCCTTCTCGCTTGCCGTCTCCCTTGTCCTTCTCCTTCACCACGACGACGCCGTGCTCGACGCTACGGTGGCCAGGGGGCACGCCGTTCTTCACCCGGCCGGGCGGCACGCCACCGTGGCCGGGCGGGATGCCCCCGTGTCCGGGCGGCACGCCGGCCCGCGCTGCCGCGCGGTAGGGCCGCCCGTGCTTGTCGGCCACCAGCACGACCACCGGACGTCCCCGCGCGCGGGCCCGCGCCAGCTCGTAGGCGCTCAGCCCCGCCCACTTGCGCCCGAGCTGGACGTCCACCAGGTCGCGGACCTGGACGTCGGTCAGCCGGAGCCGTGTGGGCGCGCTACGCCAGGTGGTCCAGAGCGGATGGTAGAAGCCGCCCGGATCGCGGTCGATCTCGACGAACAGCGGGTCGTAGCCGAGCCCCAGCTCGCGGAACACCTGGGCCCACGACAGGCCCCGCGCCCGGAGCGCCACGATCTGGTCCACCGGCCGGCCCGACGTGCGGGCGATGTACAGGATGACGGGCAGGTCGCCGCTCACATACCGGATCCGGGGCAGGAGCGGCTCGAGCACCGTGCGCGTGACGCCTGAGTCCTGTACGACGAGGTTGAGATAGAGCTGGCGGTCCGTCCGCACCTGCTCGGGCACGAAGAGATATTCGTAGGTCAGCGCCTGTGCCATCGCGGGCACGGCGAGGAAGGCCAGGACGAGAAGCGCTTTGCTTCCCGCCGTCAAACGCATGGGCATGTTTGCTCCTTTGAAGGCACTGATGAGCAGTTGATGCAGGAGGCATGCCAGCGGCGATGGTATAGTCGCCCCTTCCGGAGGCCGTTCCATGCTCCTCGAAGGCAAGGTCGGACTCGTGCTCGGCATCGCCAACAAGCGGTCCATCGCCTGGGGCATCGCCCAGGCGGTCTCGCGCGAGGGGGCGCGCCTGGCCGTGACCTATCAGGGCGAGCGGCTGGAGGAGAACGTACGGGAGCTGGCGGCCGGCCTGCGCGACCCGGTGATCCTTCCCTGTGACGTCAGCCGGGACGAGGACATCGACGCGCTGGTGGGGAGCGTCAAGAAGGAGGTCGGCGGGCTGGACTTCCTGGTTCACGCCGTGGCCTACGCCCTGCGCGAGGAGCTTGACGGCGAGTTCCTCAACACGTCCCGGGAGGGCTATCGGGTCGCCCAGGATATCTCTTCGTACTCGCTCACCGCCCTCGCTCGCCGGGCGTCTCCGCTCATGGAGGGGCGGGGAGGCGCCATCGTGACCCTCACCTACCTGGGTGGCGAGCGCGTCGTGCCCCACTACAACGTCATGGGGGTGGCCAAGGCCGCCCTGGACATGTCGGTGCGGTACCTGGCCGCCGACCTGGGGCCACGGGGCATCCGGGTCAACGCGATCTCCGCGGGGCCGATCAAGACCCTCGCCGCCTCGGGCGTGCACGGCATCTCCAGGATGCTCGAGTACCACCGCACCCACGCCCCCCTGCGCAAGAACACCGAGCAGGAAGAAGTGGGCGACGCCGCGCTCTTCCTGGTCTCGCCGCTCTCCCGCGGCATCACCGGAGAGGTGATCCACGTGGACGGCGGCTTCCACGTGATGGGGATGTCCGCCGAGGTTCAGTAATTCAAACGCGGCCCGGTGCGACGACTACACGACGCATCGGGCCTGAGATCCGCGTCCTCGGGCGGACTCGTCGTCGAGTCCCACCCTCTCGGGAGTGAATCCCTCGAGGGCGGCAATGAGGTCCGCCCTGCGGGTGCTCCAACGATTCAAACGCGGCCCGATGCGACGACTGCACGACGCATCGGGCCTGAGATCCGCGTCCTCGGGCGGACTCGTCATCGAGTTCCGCCCTCTCGGGAGTGAATCCCTCGAGGGCGGCAATGACGTCCGCCCTGCGGGCGCTCCAACGATTCA
>QHVM01000036.1:2299-26166 GCA_003223555.1 Acidobacteriota bacterium
CACGCGTGCGATTGTCCTGGGCCATCACCCTCCTCTGCTGCTCGATCCCCTCCCTCGCCGCCGCCCAGGCTCCGGCGCCGCCCAGCCCTGCCCCCAGCCCTTCGCCGTCCCCCGCCGCGCCGGCCGCCCTCCAGGCCGCGCCGGCCGAGCCGCCCTGCGACCCGACCAAGGCCGACTGCACGACCATCACGGCCAACAAGCAGGAGAAGATCGACGCCTCGCACTATCGCGCGACCGGCTTCGTCGACCTCCAGTACGGGGACACGCGGATCCAGGCCGAGCAGATCGACGTCTACACCACGTTGCGCGAGGACGGGACGGAGTCGAAGCGCATCGAGGCCTCCGGCAACGTCGTCTTCCTGCGCGGCGACGAGCGCCTGGCCGGCGACAAGCTGGTGATGGACCTCGACAAGGGGCAGGGCACCTTCGAGAACGCCATCGGGTACATGCAGCCGGGCCTGTTCATCGAGGCCCGCCGCATCGAGCGGGTCTCGGCCGACGTCTACAAGGTGCAGGGCGGCCGCTTCACGTCCTGCTCGCAGCCCAACCCGCGCTGGAGCTTCAGCGCCAGCTCGGCCACGCTGGAGGTGGACGATCACGTCTCGGCCCACAACGTGCTCTTCCGCGTCAAGGACGTCCCGGCCTTCTACATCCCGTACTTCATGTACCCCATCCACCAGGACCAGCGCGCCACCGGCTTCCTCTTTCCTCATTTCGGGTACTCGTCGCTGCGCGGCTTCAACGTGGGCGGAGGGTTCTTCTGGGCCATGGGCCGCAGCTTCGACCAGACCTTCTACGCCGACTCGTACTCGCTCTACGGGCGGGGCTTCGGCCACGAGTTCCGCTACCTGCTGAAGTCGCCGTCCCGGGGCAGCTTCCGGAGCTACTTCGTGCGGCGGCTGGCGGGCGGCTGGGAGCACGATCTCAACTGGAACGCGGTCCAGATGCTGCCGGGAAAGGTCCGGGCCACCGTCTACGCCCGGGAGGCGAGCACCTTCACATTCAACCAGCAGTTCCAGGAGAACCTCGACCGCGCCCTCACCCGGAACCGTCGCTGGTCGGGCAGCCTCAGCCGCGCCTTCGGGCTCGTCAACGTGCAGCTCATGGGCGACTCGACCGACACGTTCTTCGACAGCACCGAGACCTTCGACCGACGAGGCCACCTGCCGTCGCTCACCCTCAGCCAGTCCCCCCGCAAGCTCGGGCGCAAGTCCGGCTTCGTGTTCGGTTGGGACGCCGCGGCCGAGCGGCTCGAGGAAGGAAACGAGAATCGGGTCGACGACTTCAAGCGCTTCGACGTCCATCCCCGGCTCTCCCGGCCCTTCAACTTCAGCTTCCTGCAGATCAACCCCGAGGTGCAGTACCGCTACACCCACTACGACACCAGCCTGGGAGAGCGGGACAAGCTCGTCGGGCCGCCGCTCGACCGCCGTTACTTCGAGAGCAGCCTTGACCTGCGGGGCCCGACCTTCTCCCGCGTCTTCAACACCCCGGACAACTTCTACTCCGAGCGGTACAAGCACGTGATCGGCCCCGAGGTGACCTGGCTCTACCGCACGAAGGTAGAGGACTTCGAGGCTTTCCCCCGCTTCGATTACAACGACCTGATCCTCGGCACGAACCAGGTCAGCTATGCGCTCGTCCAGCGCTTCTACGCCAAGCGGATGGGCCGCTCGGGCAAGCTGGAGCCCTGGGAGTTCCTGAACTGGCGGGTGGGCCAGACCTACTACGTGGACATCGCGGACGGACAGAACGAGTTCGATCCCAACTACTCCTCGGCGGTCTTCGACCAGAACGGGAACGCCAGCCACCTCTCGCCGATCCAGTCCCGCCTGCGCTTCCGGCCCACCAACGCCTTCTCGACGAACTTCGACATCGAGTACGACCTCAACTTCCACTCCGTGCGCAGCCTGGGCCTGTCGACCAACTACAACACCGAGCGGGTGGGCGTGCAGGCGGCGTGGTCGCGCGGCAAGCGGCTGGACCAGTTCCTCCAGGGCGTGAACCGCAACACGCTTCGGGGGTCGGCCACCGTGCGCGTGCTGCCGCGGCGGGTGACGTTGCAGGGCTCGGCCGCCTACGACCTGCTCAACAAGCAGATGGTCCAGTCGACCGCCCGGCTGCGCTACGACGTCCAGTGCTGCGGCTTCATCGTGGAGACCCTGCAGAGCCAGTTCCGGGCGGACCGGCAGTTCCGCTTCTCCATCGAGCTGGCCAACATCGGGTCGATCGGCAGCTTCACGGGCGACAACACGGCCCTCGGTCCCGGCGGCTGGCGGTGAGGATCCTGGTCACCGGCGGGGCCGGCTTCATCGGCTCCAACTTCGCCCGCCATCTGGCCCGGGCCCGCCCGGACTGGGAGGTCGTGGTCTTCGACAAGCTGACCTACGCCGGACGGCGGGAGAACCTCGCCGACCTCGAGAGCCGGCCCGGCTTCCTCTTCGTGAAGGGGGACATCGCGGACCCGCGGGCGGTGGCCGAGGTGCTGCCCGGCTGCGACTACGCGGTGAACTTCGCCGCCGAGACGCACGTGGACCGCTCGCTCTACGACGCCGGCGGGTTCATCATGACCGACGTCTACGGGACCTTCGTCCTCCTCGAGGCGGCCCGCCGGGCGCCCGGGCTGAAGCTCTTCGTCCAGATCTCCACCGACGAGGTCTACGGCAGCGTGGCCTCGGGGTCGTCGACCGAAGCCGATCCCCTCATGCCCCGCAACCCGTACTCGGCCAGCAAGGCGGGCGCGGACCGGCTGGCCTACTCGTACTGGGCCACCTACGGGGTGCCGGTGATCGTGACCCGGGCTTCCAACAACTACGGTCCCTATCAGTTCCCGGAGAAGGTCATCCCGCTCTTCGTGACCCACGCCCTCGACGACGTCCCGCTGCCGCTCTACGGGGACGGGCTGAACGTCCGCGACTGGCTGTACGTGGACGATCACTGCCGGGCGCTCGACCTGCTGCTGGAGGAGGGCGCCCCGGGCGAGACCTACAACATCGGGGGCGGCAACGAGGTGTCCAACATCGATCTGACGCGGCGCATCCTGGGCCTGCTCGGCAAGCCGGAGACGCTCGTCCGCAGGGTGGCGGACCGCCCCGGCCACGACCGCCGCTACAGCCTCGACTGCACGCGGCTGCGGGCCCTGGGCTGGTCGCCGCGGGTGCCCTTCGAGGAGGGTCTGCGGGCGACCGTCGAGTGGTACCGCGCGAACGAGGCCTGGTGGCGTCCCCTGAAGGAGGACAGCCCCGCCTTCCGCGAGCACTACCGCCGCCACTACGAGGGCTGAGAGGATGCGGGTCCTCATCACCGGCGTCAACGGCTTCGTCGGACCGCATCTCGTGGAGTTCCTGCAGGCCGAACGCCCGGACGTGGAG
Source organism: Acidobacteriota bacterium (assembly GCA_003223555.1). Classification (GTDB taxonomy): domain Bacteria; phylum Acidobacteriota; class Vicinamibacteria; order Fen-336; family Fen-336; genus AA32. The sequence continues at coordinate 5,671 of QHVM01000036.1, forward strand.
ATCGTCGGCCTGATCAAGCCGGGCAGCCCGCCCGTGCGGCCCGGCGTGCAGGCGCTCGAGGCCGACCTCGACGTGGCGTCCTCGGTCGAAGCGGCCCTGGGGGACGTGACGGCCGACGCGGTGGTCCACCTGGCCGCCCAGTCCTCGCCCCAGCTCTCGTGGTCCGACCCGGCGGGCACGCTGCGCACCAACCTGCACGGCCTCCTGCACCTGCTGGAGGTCGTGCGCCGACGCGCGCCCATCCCGCGGGTCGTGGTCGTGGGCAGCGTGGAGGAGTACGGAGCCGCCGCCGCGTCGGAGCTGCCGCTGGGGGAGGACGCGCCCTTGCGCCCCGCCTCGCCCTATGCGGTGAGCAAGGTGGCCCAGGGCTTCCTGGCCCTCCAGTACTGGCTGTCGCACGGCGTCCCCACCGTCCGCACGCGCGCGTTCCATCACTCGGGTCCGGGCCGGGCCGAGTCGTTCGCGGAGAGCTCCTTCGCCCGGCAGATCGCCGAGATCGAGGCCGGGCTGCGGGAGCCGGTGGTGCGGGTGGGCAACCTGGACGTGGTGCGTGACTTCACCGACGTGCGCGACGTGGTGCGGGCCTACTGGTTGCTCCTCGAGCGCGGGGAGCCCGGCGAGGTCTACAACGTGTGCCGAGGCACGGGTGTCCGGATGGGCGAGCTGCTCGACGAGCTCGTCGCCGCCTCCGGCCGCCGCCTGGACGTCCGCGTCGATCCCGAGCGGCTGCGGCCCTCCGACGTCCCCGTCCTGGTGGGCGACCCCGGCAAGCTGCGCCGCCGCACCTCCTGGGAGCCGCGCATCGGCCTCGGCCGGACGATGCGCGACCTGCTCGACGACTGGCGCCAGAAGGTCTCCTTCAAGGCAGAGGGCGCAGGGGCTCGCCGAGGAACATAAGGCTGCACTTCGAGGTCCACTCCGTGACCTCCGCACTCTCTGCGTGCTCTGCGCTCTCTGCGTTCAAGAAGCAATGGGGCTGACGCCGGCGGAGGCGAGGCGGAAGCTCGTCCACATGGGCGTGGGCAGCCTGGCGTTCCTGCTCCGCGTGATGACCTGGCGACAGGCGGCGTTGATGGCGGTCGCCGCGTTCTTCTTCAACTGGCTGGCCCTCCCCCGCCTCGGCGGCCGCGGCCTGTGGCGGGAGGCCGAGCACGGCCGCGGATACCCGCTGGGCATCCTTCTCTATCCGCTGGCCGTGCTCGGCCTGGTCCTCGCCTTCCACGACGAGCTCTGGAAGGCGGCGGCGCTGTGGGGGATCCTCGCCCTCGGCGACGGCATGGCCTCTTTCGTGGGACTGGCCGCCGGGGGCCCGGCGCTGCCCTGGAACCCCCGCAAGAGCTGGGCCGGCTTGCTCGCCTTCGCGCTGTTCGGCACCGTCGCGGCGTCCGTGCTGGCGGCGTGGACGCTGCGGCTGCCGGTCACGGCCTGGGCCTCGCCGCGCATCGTCGTCCTCACGCTCCCCGTCGTCCTGTTCTGCGCCCTCGTGGAGTCGATGCCGACGACCCTCGACGACAACCTCACCGTGCCCCTGGCCGGGGCAGTGGCCCTGGGCCTCCTCTCGCAGGCCGAGCCGGTCCGATTGCTCGAAGATCCCGACCTCGGACCGCGCCTCGTCCTCGGCCTCGCCGTCAACGGCGTGATGGCGGCGGCCGCCCTCGCCACCTCGGCCCTCGACACGCCGGGCGCCGTCTCGGCGGTGATCATCGGCACCGCCGTCACGGCCGGGCTCGGCGGGGCCGGGCTCCTGATGATGGTCGCCTTCTTCGTCCTCGGCAGCGCCGCCACCCGCCTGGGTTACGCGCGCAAGGCCGCCCGCGGGATCGCGCAGGAGAAGGGAGGCGCGCGCGGCTGGCGCAATGCCTGGGCCAACGGCGGGGTGCCGGCGGCGCTGGCCCTGCTCGCCGGGATGGCGCCCTCGGAGCTGCGACAGGTGTGCACGCTGGCCTACGCGGCGGCGGTGGCGACGGCCGCCGCCGACACGTGCTCTTCGGAAGTGGGGAAGGCCTATGGCCGGCGGACGTTCCTCATCACGACCCTGGAGCCGGCCCGGCCGGGAGCCGCGGGGGCGGTGAGCCTCGAGGGCACGCTGGCCGGCGCCGCGGCGGCGGCGCTCGTGGCGGCGATGGGACCGGCCGGACGGCTCTACGTCTGGACCCTGGTGCCCCTGGTGGCGACGGCGGGGCTTCTCGGCAGCCTGGCCGAGAGCGTTCTCGGCACCGTCGCCGCGCGCCGGGGGTGGATGGGCAACCACGTCCTCAACGCGCTCAACACCGCGTTCGGGGCCGGCATCGTCGTCCTGCTGCTGCGGGCGCTGTCGTGAGCACGCCGGCCGCGGGCTACTTCTCGGGGTCTTCGTCCAGCAGGCCGTCGAGCGGCGATTCCGCCTGAGGCGGCGATGCAGGCGCGACCGCCGCATCCTCGGCTTCGGTCCGGGCGATGATGTCGTCGAGGCTCGGCTCGGGCGCGGGCGGCGGAGGGCCCCCGGCGGCGGCCGCGGGATCCGGGGCGGCCCCCCCCCGGTACTCGCCGAGGACGACCTTGGAGGGCCGCGCGATGCGGTCCTTGAGGCGCCAGCCGCGCTGCAGCTCCTTGACGACGACGTTGTGGTGCTCGGACTCGCTCACCGGCTCCGTGGCGACGGCCTCGCTGACCTGGGGATCGAAGGCCAGTCCGAGCACCGGGATCCGCTCGAGCCCCTCCTCCTTCAAGGTTTGGAGCAGCTGCGTGCGGACGAGGATGAGGCCCTCGACGAGCGGCTGGCTGGCGAAGTTCACCTGGGCCGCCTCGAGGGCCCGGTCCAGGTTGTCCGTGATGTCGATGAACTTCAGCAGGAGCCGCTCGTGGCGCTGCTCGAAGCGCCGCTCCAGGTTGCGCGAGGTGCGGTCGCGGAAGGTCTCGTTCTCGGTCTTGAGCTTGCGGTAGGCGGCGAGGACCTCGCTCAGCCGGTCCTCGGCCAGCCGGACCCGGCTCTCCAGCGCCCCGGCCGGCGGGGCTTCGACCTCCAGAAGGTCGGCCAGCCCTTCGGTCGGCTGCTCGGCGCGTGGGTCGTCCTCGCGGTCTTTGGCCGGCCGCTTATCGGCCACAGTCCTCCTGGCCTCGCGACGAGAGCCTGGGCTGTCCGATTATAGCAGCGGGGCGCGGGATCGGCGGGTGGGGGCGCCGGCCACCAGCGCGGTCAGGTCCATCACGTTGGTCCCCGTGGGGCCGGTGAGGATGAGGTCGCCCAGCGGCCCGAGGAAGCTCCGCGAGTCGTTCTCGTCCAGGAAGACCGAGGGCGCGGGGAGCCCCAGCGCCCGCGCCCGGGCAAGGCTGGCCACGTCGGCTACCCCGCCGGCCGCGTCGCTGTGACCGTCGATGCCGTCGGTGGCGAGGCTGGCGACGACGGCCGGCCCGGGGAAGTCGGCCAGGGGCTCGACGGCGGCCAGCGCCAGCTCCTGGTTGCGGCCGCCGCGGCCGGCGCCCCTCACGGTCACCGTCGTCTCCCCTCCCGCGAGCAGGCACACCGGCGGCGGCACCGGCCGGTCCGCTTCGACGCACTCGCGCAGCACGGCGACCAGCACGCGGGCCGCCTCCCGCGCCTCGCCCTCCAACCGGCTGGTGAGGACGAGCGGGCGCAGTCCCCGCCGGCGCGCTTCCGCGGCCGCGGCGGCCAGCGAGAGGCGATTGCTGCCCACGACCGCGTACGCGACGCGCGCGAAGACCGCGTCGCCGGGTTTCGGCGTCTCCGCCCGCTCGCCGCGCGCTCCCGCCTCGAGGTGGCGGCGCACCGCCGCCGGCACCGTGTCGGCCACTCCCCGCCGGCCGAGCACGTCCAGCGCCTCGCCGTAGGTGGTGGGGTCGGGTACGACCGGGCCGGAGGCGATCGTGGAGGGGTCGTCGCCGACCACGTCCGAGAGCGCGAGACAGGCCACCCGCGCCGGGGCGGCGACGCGGGCGAGGCCGCCGCCCTTGAGTCGCGAGAGGTGCTTGCGCACGGCGTTGAGCTCGCGGATCGTGGCCCCCGCGCGCAGGAGCGCGGTGGTCGTCCGGGCCTTGTCCTCGAGGGTCAGGCCGTCGACGGGAGCGGGAAGCAGGGCCGAAGCCCCGCCGGAAAGGAGCAGCACGAGAAGGTCGTCGGCCCCGAGCCCGCGGGCGAGCGCCTCCACCTCGTCGGCCGCCCGGCGCCCGGCCTCGTCCGGGACCGGGTGGCCGGCCAGCAGACGGCGCGTGCGGACGAGGGGGATGCGCTCCGACGGATCGACGGCCAGGGCCTCGGAAAGCGCTCCGCCGAGGATCTGCTCGGCCGCGCGGGCCATGCCCGAGGCCGCCTTGCCGGCCGCTACCAGCACGATGCGGCCGGGCCCGAGACGGTGGCGCGCGCCGGCCACGCGAAGCGTGCGGCCGTGGACGAAAAGATGGCGGCGGATGAGGCGGGCCGGATCGGCGGCGGCGAGTCCGGCGGCGAGGACGGCGGCGCTGGCGCGGCGCAGGCGGGGCAGAGCCCCGGGCCGGCTCAGTGTCCCTGGCGCGGGTCGAGCTCGCTGAGGCGGGTGAGCAGGTCGAAGTTCTGGAGCAGTGTCTCGGCCACCGCGGGGAAATCGTCGCGGCAGCAGACCTGGTCCAGGTCGTCCATGAGCTTCGTGCAGGCCCGCTTCATGACGGCGCGGTTGCCTTCGTGCACGAGGCCGTTCAGCTCGAGCTGCTCGAGGTGCCGCAGGAACTCTTCACGGTAGAAGTCGGAAAGGGCCTGACGACGGGCAGGGTCGTTTTTCTCGGATCCCACGTCTCCTCCAGGAACGGTTCGAATTGTAGCCATCCTAGCGTGGCCGCCGTCGGCCTGTCAATCGCGGCCCTGCGCGCGGCTCCGCGGCTCAGCCGAGGGGAAGGTGGGGCTCGGCGTCGAGGTCCCAGCCCGCGCGCGCGCCGCGCCGGAAGCCCACGGTGCCGGCGGCGGCGATCATCGCCGCGTTGTCGGTCGAGAGCGCGATGGGCGGCACGAAGAGGGGCAGGCCCAGCTCGTCGGCGGCGCGGGCCGATTCGCGGCGCAGGAGGCGGTTGGCGGCGACGCCGCCGGTCAGGAGCAGGCTCGCCGGCCGGTGGCTCTCGGCGGCCTGGCGCAGCCGGCGCACGAGGGCGCTGACCACCGTCCGCTGGAAGGAAGCGACCAGGTCCCTGACCTGCCGCGGGACGTGGGCGGGATCGGCCACCGGGGCGATTCCCTCCCGGCGGACGTAGTGCAGCACGGCCGTCTTGATGCCGCTGAACGAGAAGTCGGCCTTGCCGTCCTTGATGCGGGCCACCGTGAACTCCACGGCGCGGTCGTCGGCTCCCTCGGCCAGCCGGTCGATGACCGGCCCGCCCGGATAGCCCAGGCCGAGCAGCTTCGCCACCTTGTCGAAGGCCTCTCCGGCCGCGTCGTCGCGCGTGCGGCCGAGCAGGCGGAAGTCTCCCTCGGCGGGCACCTCGAAGAGGCTGGTGTGGCCGCCGGAGACGACGAGGGCCACCGCCGGCAGCGGCACCTCGGCGCGGGGAGCGAGGAACGGGGCCTGGAGGTGGCCCGCGAGGTGGTGCACGGGGACGAGCGGCTTGCGGTGGACGAAGGCGATGCCCTTGGCCGCCTGCACGCCGACGAGCAGGGAGCCCACGAGGCCCGGGCCGTGCGTGACCGCGATGGCGTCGAGGGCCGGATAGTCCATCCCCGCCTGGGCCATCGCTCCCGCCACGACCGGGCAGATGTTCTCGATGTGGTGGCGGGAAGCCAGCTCCGGCACCACCCCGCCGAACGGGCCGTGGACGGCGGCCTGGCTGGAGACGACGCTGGAGAGGATCAGGCGACCGTCTTCGACGACCGCCGCCGCCGTCTCGTCGCAGGACGTCTCGATGCCCAGGATTCGCACGGGGCTTCTTAACGCAGAGGCCGCAGAGGGGCGCAGAGGCCGCAGAGACGAATCATGAAACAGGTCCCGTCCGTTTCATTTTCTGTCTCTGCGTCCTCAGACCTTTCTCGCCTTCTCTGCGTCCTCTGCGTTGAAAGGCAATCCGGCCAGCCGGGCCAGGCTCTCGGCGTAGGGCGGCCGGGCGATGCCCCGCTCGGTCACGATGGCGGTGACGTAGCGGTGGGGGGTCACGTCGAAGGCGGGGTTGCGGACGGCCACGCCTTCGGGGGCCATCCGCCGCCCGCCGTGATGGGTCACCTCCTCGGCCGGGCGTTCCTCGATCGGGATGGCGTCGCCGGAAGGAGTGGCCAGGTCGATGGTGGACACGGGAGCGACGACGTAGAAAGGCAGGCGGCTCTCCCGGGCCAGCACGGCCAGCGTGTAGGTGCCGATCTTGTTCGCGACGTCCCCGTTGGCCGCGATGCGGTCGGCCCCCACCACCACCGCGTCGACCTCTCCCCGCGCCATCAGATGGCCGGCCGTGCTGTCGGCGATGAGCGTCGTGGCGATACCGTCCTGGGCCAGCTCCCAGGCGGTGAGCCGCGCGCCCTGGAGGTAGGGGCGCGTCTCGTCCGCGAAGACGCGCGCCACCTTGCCCTGCCGGGCCGCGGAGCGGATGACGCCGAGGGCGGTGCCGTAGCCGGCGGTGGCCAGGGCGCCCGCGTTGCAGTGCGTGAGCAGCCGGGCGCCGGGCGGGACCAGCTCGGCCCCCAGGTCGCCCATCCGCCGGCAGGCCTCGAGGTCCTCGGCCTGCATCGCCAGCGCCTCCTCGAGCAGGGCCCGGCGCAGCGGGGCGCCCCCGCGGTCGATCTCGGCCTCGAACCGCCGCCGCATGCGCGCGATGGCCCAGAAAAGATTCACGGCGGTGGGACGGGTAGCGGCCAGCTCGGCGCAGATGCGGTCGAGCTCGGAGCGCAGCTCCTCTCCTTCCGACGACGCGTTGCTCATGCCGAGGGCGATGCCGAAGCCGGCCGCCACTCCGATGGCGGGCGCGCCGCGGATGGCCATGCCCTTGATGGCCGCCGCGACCTGGTGGTGGTCGCGGCAGCGCAGCAGGACCTGCTCGTCAGGCAGGCGCCGCTGATCGATGAGCACCACCTCGCCGTCTTTCCACTCGACCGTGGGAACCAGGTCTCGCCTCCCCCGGCCATCGTAGCGGAGGAGCGCCGGCGGCGACAATGCGGCGGTTGCGACAACGCGGCGGTTTGACCGACCCTCGATACGGGCCTAGAATCCCTCCTCCGCTCCGCCCTCCTCCCGGAGGCCGTCCGATGGCGCAGGAGAGCCTCAACCCCTTCGAGATCGCCCTGCGCCAGTTCGACGAGGCCGCCGACAAGATCGGCCTCGACGACGGCATGCGGGCGGTGCTCCGGACGCCGAAGCGCCAGCTCGTCGTCTCGGTCCCCACGCTCATGGACGACGGCTCGGTGAGGGTCTTCGAGGGATACCGCGTCCAGCACAACCTCGCCCGTGGCCCGGCCAAGGGCGGCATCCGCTACCACCCCAAGGTGACCCTTGACGAGGTCAAGGCGCTGGCCTCCTGGATGACCTGGAAGTGCGCGACCGTGAACATCCCCTACGGGGGGGCCAAAGGAGGCGTGGCCTGCGATCCCAAGAAGATGTCCCGGTCGGAGCTGGAGCGGATGACCCGCCGCTATGCCTCCGAGATCTCGATCATCATCGGGCCTGACCGCGACATCCCCGCTCCCGACGTCTACACCGACGCGCAGACGATGGCCTGGATCATGGACACCTATTCGATGACCATCGGCCACTCCGCGCTGGGGGTCGTGACCGGAAAGCCGGTCGGCCTCGGGGGCAGCCTGGGGCGGGCCGAGGCCACCGCGCGTGGGGCCCTCTTCTGCATCCGGGAGGCCTGCGCGGTGATCAAGAAGCCCTTGCGCGCGGCCACCGCAGCCGTGCAGGGCTTCGGCAACGCCGGCGGGACGCTGGCCCGCCTTCTTCACGAGGACGGGGCGCGGGTGGTGGCGGTCAGCGACAGCCGGGGCGGCGTGTACAGCGCCCGCGGGCTCGATCCGGGGCAGGTGCGGGAGCACAAGACCCGGACCGGCTCCGTGGTCGGCTTCAAGGGCTCGGAGCGCATCACCAACGAGGAGCTGCTGGAGGTCAAGTGCGACATCCTCGTTCCCGCCGCCCTCGAGAACCAGATCGTGCTCAAGAACGCCGGGCGGGTGCGCGCCCGCATCGTGGCCGAGGCCGCCAACGGCCCGACCACCCCCGGGGCCGACCGGGTCCTGCGCGAGCGCGGCGTCTTCGTCGTGCCGGACATCCTCTGCAACGCGGGCGGGGTCACCGTCTCCTACTTCGAGTGGGCGCAGGACATGCAGGGGTTCTTCTGGGACGAGCCGGAGGTCGGGCGGGAGCTGGAGAAGTTCATGAAGCGCGCCTTTCACGACGTGCTGGCGGCCTCGCGGCGGCATGGCGTGGGCATGCGCGTCGCCGCCTACATCCTGGCCGTTGGCCGGGTGGCCGAAGCGACCCGCGTCCGGGGATTGTTTCCGTGACGAGGCAGGCAGCGCCGAGGAGCTGTAGAGCGCAGGGAGGGCTTGGCCGCGGCGCTACAATAGCGTTGGAGGTTGAAGCGTGATCCCGGTCGACCAGGCGCTCGCGATCGTCCTCGACCACACACCGGTGCTCCCCGCCGAGGAGGCCGATCTCGTCCACGCCGTCGGACGCGTGCTGGCGGAGGACGTCCACGCCGACCTCGACATGCCGCCCTTCGACCGCTCGGCCATGGACGGCTACGCGGTGCGGGCGGCGGAGGTCGCTCGGGCCCCGGTCGTGCTGGACGTGGCGGGGCAGGTGCGGGCCGGCCAGTGGCCCGACCACGCGCTCGAGGCGGGACAGGCGGTCCAGGTGATGACGGGAGCCCCCGTGCCGGTGGGGGCCACCGCCGTGCAGCCCGTCGAGAAGACCCGGCCGGTGGACGGCGGCCGGCGCGTCGAGATCCTGGCTCCGGTGGAGCCGGGCGCCCACATCGCGCGCCAGGGCGCCGAGGTCCGGGCGGGGGAGCGGCTCCTGGAGCGCGGGCGCACGATCGATCCCGCCACGGTGGCGGTCCTCGCTTCCGCCGGCCGGGGCCGCGTGCGCGTCGGCCGGCGCCCGACCGTGGCGGTTCTCGTCACCGGCGACGAGCTGGTCGACGTGTGGGAGACGCCCAGCCGGGGGCGGATCCGCAACAGCAACGGCTACGCGGTGCTGGCCCAGGCGCGCTGGGTGGGAGCGGACGCCCGCTCGCTCGGGGTGGTGCCGGACCAGTCCGAGCGCATCGCCGACGCGGTGCGGGACGGCTTCCGCGACGACGTGCTGGTCATCTCGGGCGGCGTCTCCGAGGGGGCCTACGACCTCGTGGAGGAGGTGCTGGCCCGCTTCGACGTGGGACTCCTCTTCACGAAGGTGGCCATCAAGCCGGGCGCGCCCCTGGTGTTCGGGCGGCGGGGAGACAAGCTCGTGTTCGGGCTGCCCGGCAATCCCGTCTCGGCCCAGGTCACCTTCGACGTGTTCGTTCGCGCCGCCCTGCTGCGCATGCAGGGAGCGAAGGTCGTCTCGCGGCCGCGGGTGGAAGTGGAGCTGCTCGACGCGGTGAAGAACCGCTCCGGCCGCCCGGCCTACTCCCCGGCGCGGGTCGGGTTCGAAGCGGGGCGCCTGGTGGCCCGGCCCGTCGCGTCCCAGGGCTCGGCCGACGTGGTGGCCCATGCCCAGGCCAACGCTCTCGTCATCCTCGAGGCGCAGCAGCTCCGGGCCGAGGCCGGCGAGCACGTGCCCGCCCTCCTGCTCGGCAACTTCCTGGAGCGCGACGGTTCCGCCTAGGCGCGGCGTTCCCCGCCTGAGTCATCTCGACGCCGGGGGCGCGGCCCGCATGGTCGACGTCTCGGCCAAGCCGGTGACGGCCCGTGAGGCCGTCGCCCGCGGCCGCATCCGGATCGCACCCGCCGCGCTGAGCCTGGCCCGCCGCGGCCGGCTGCCGAAAGGGGGCGTGGCCGAGGTGGCGCGGCTGGCCGGCATCCTGGCCGCCAAGCGCACGGCCGAGGCGATCCCGCTCTGCCACCCCTTGCCGCTCACCCACGTGGACGTCGACGTGAGCGCCCGGCGCGACGGCTTCGAGATCGAGGCCCGCGTCCGCACCCAGGCGCGGACCGGCGCGGAGATGGAGGCCCTCCACGCGGTGGCGGTCGCTGCGCTGACCGTCTACGACATGGTCAAGGCGGCCGACCGGGCGATGACCATCACCGACATCCGCCTGGTGAGGAAGTCGGGGGGAAAGAGCGGGGCCGACACGGCTCGTTAGCGCCGGTCACTCCTCGCCGCTTCGAGGTTCTGCCTGGCTCGCGCCGTGTAGGGCGAGGCGGGATACGCCTGCTGCAGGCGCCGATACGCGGTCTCCGCCTCGCGACGGTGGCCCGCCTCCAGGTGCGCGTTGACGACGCCCAGGAGAAGAGCATCCGAGCCCGGGGCGTCCGGGGCGGCGTCCAGCGCCTTCTCGAACACGGATTCCGCCTCCCTGGCCTTGCCCATCATGAGGAGGTTGAGGCCCCGCGCGATGGCCACCTGCCGGCGGGACGCGAGGTCTCCCGCCGCCGCGGGCGCGGCCTGCGCGCGCTCGTAGAGCCGCTCGCTGACCTGCCGCAGGCGCTGGCTCTCGTAGAAGGCGGCCACCGCGGCCAGGGCCGCCAGGTCGTCGGGTTTCTCGCGCAGGCCGCGGCCCGCGGCCGCCAGAGGGGCGAAGTCGGTGGGGACCGCCTGCAGGATGCGCGAGAACTTCGCGCGCTCCAGGTAACCGGATACGCGGAAGATCTCGTTCCCCCACGGGTCGAGGAAGAGGGTCGTGGGGTTGACGATCACCTGGTACCGCGTGTTGAGCGTCTCGTCGCCCGGACCCACCAGCACGGGAACGTTGTCGTGCAGCGGCCGCGTGATGCCGTCGCCGCGCGAGCCGCCCCGGGACTCGGTGGCGCCGGGCACGGTCGTCCGCCCGCAGTTGGCGCCCCGGAAGTGCACGAGCAGGGGGGCCCGGCGCTCTTCCGCCTCGGCGAAGGCCCGCGTGTAGTCCTTCGACCAGGCGATCCCCGGCCCCTTGCCGAGGCCGGCCGCGAAGACGCCAGCCAGCACGAGGCTCGTGGGCATCGAGCCCTCCCGACGAGATGGCCCCGGAGGCGGATGGCCCCCGGGGCCGGAACAGGTCGACGGCCCGAGCGGCTAGAAGCTCCAGCGCGCTCCGAGGATGGTCTGGCGCGGCGCGACGACTCCCCCCGGGGCCTCGAAGGCGACTGGGGTGGTCTGGCCGGGGCCGATGGTGACGCTCGTGGTGGGCACCCGCGTGAGCACGCTCGTGATGAGGCTCTTGTTGAGCACGTTCGTCATGTCGGCGTAGAGGGCGATCCGGTCCTTGCGGGACCCGATCGTGAAGATCTTCTCCAGCCGCAGGTCCAGGATGTTCTCGGTCGGGAGGCGGCGGTCGCCGCGCGGCTCGAGCAGCGGCCGCCGGCCGGAGCTGGAGCCGAAGTACGAGGAGAAGCTCGTCTGGCTCGAGCTGAGCTGCTGGAACGGCGTGTAGGTCGCCCCGCTGATCGATCGGAAGTAGGCGTTGACGGCGATCTCGACCACGGGCACCTGGACCCCGAGCATGGCCTTCAGCTCGTGGGGACGGTCGTTGGTCGCGCGACCATTGGAGTTGACGAGGGCCAGGGTGGGCGTCTCGTAGAACAGGCTCGGGCCGAAGCTGGACTCGCTGGTGTTGTTGATCGTTCCCTCCGTGCGGGACAGCACGAGGGAGACCTGTCCCCGCCACCGGTGGCTGTAGCCCTTGTTGACGACGAACATCAGCCCCTTGTATCTGCGTTTGGCATCCACGGTCCCGAGCACAGTCCCGCTCGGATCGAGGTACTGGAACCCGTCGGGGTTCGTGATGAGCAGCGTGCCTTGCGACGCGGAGCGGTTCGCCCACTTGTAGAATGTGATCGGCCGTGCCGTCAACGTAGGCGAGGAGGCGGAGGTGAGGCTCACCGGCGTCCACCGCGCCAGGGGCAGGACGTTGCCCACGAAGTTCTTGTTGTCGCGCCAGATGCCGGTGACCAGGAAGCGGACGTCGTGGCCGATCGCGCGCTCGAGGCCGAGGCTGACCTCGTCCACCCGCGGATGCTTGATGTCGGGGTCGATGGTGGCCGTCGGCGGATTGGTGATGCCGGTCTGGCTCCGCAGGCTCAGCGGGCAGTTGTAGCTGGCGGTGGGGCCGTTGGGGCCGTAGGGCGGGCACCCGGACATGTCCCACGTGATGCGCGGCTGGTAGCCGGGAGTGGCCAGCTTATAGATGTCGTTGAAGATCCCCTCGTAGTACTGGCTGTAGTTCCCCTTCAGGACCGTCTTGTGGTCGCCGGTGAGGTCGAAGGCGAAGCCCAGCCGCGGCGCGAAGGAGGTGTTCTTGTACACCGCGTCCACGCCGGGGGCGCCGCCGGTGAGGTGGTCGACGCGCACCCCGGGGTTGAAGGTGAGCCGATCACCGATGTGCCAGCTGTCCTGGGCATACACCGATTCGCGGTGGTTGCGGCCGTTGATGTCGTAGCTGTAGGCATAGGCCGTGTACGGCTGGCCGCCGTAGTCGTAGTAGTAGGTGTTGTTGATGTAGCCGTAACGGTCGCGGGTCTTGCTCCGCTCGACCTCCAACCCGAACTTCAGGTCGTGCTTGCCGAAGCCCTCGGCGTAGTGCGAGAGCGAGGCGTTGACCTGGTGCCGTCCGCGGTCGGCGTAGTAGAACCAACCCTGCGACACCGACAGCAGCCCCGATTCTCCGTCGCTGTGGTTCGGCGCCTTGACCTTGGGGTTCAAGTCGTAGAAGCCCCACCAGCCCGTGTACTTGACCTCGCTGAAGGTCTTCGACCCGAAGAGGTGCCGCCACTGGGCGAGCCAGACGTACTCCGGGGCGTCCTCCTGGTTGGTCAGGTCGTCGGTGGCGACGAGGGCCGAGACGCCGTTGCGACCGATGATGTTGTACGCGTCGTACTGCAGGTGGCCGGTGAAGGTGTTGTTCGAATCGGGCTGGTAGGTCAGCTTGAGGTTGAGACGCGGGCTGGTCTCGTCGCGAAGGGTCCGCGGGCCGGTCGGATCCTGCTTCTGGTGGTACCGCTGGGCGCTGGCGAAGAAGAACAGCTTGTCCTTGATGAGCGGCCCGCTGAGCTGGGTCGTGATGTCGGTCTGGTTGAGGATCCTGGCCGGGTCGCCCAGCGAAGGGTTCTTGGTCGTGATGTCCTTGGTGATGTTCTTGCCGGCCAGGCTGGACTTGGTCCAGATGGCGTCGAACAGGCCGGCATAGCGGTTGCCGCCCGACTTCGTGATCGTGTTCACGATGGCGCCCGTGAACGCGCCGAACTCGGCCGGGGCCCCGATGCCGACGATGTCGACCTCCTCGATGATGTTGTAGTTGTAGAAGGTCCAGGCGGTTCCCCCCGAGGGGTCGCGGGTGTCCACGCCGTCGATGAGGAGGCCGTTGGCCGACGAGGCGTCGCCGCCGTAGGCCGAGGAGGCGGTGATGCCGGGGGCGAAGTTCAGTAGCGTGCCGGCGGCGAGGCCCTGCCGGATCGGCATGTTGAAGAGCAGGTCCTGGGAGAGCTGGTTGTTGGTGGCGCTGCTCGTGACGTCGACGACCGGCGCCTCCCCGATCACGGTGGCGGTGTCCGTCATCCCGCCCACTTTGAGCGCGAAATCCACCGCCGATGTCTTGCCCAGGGCGACCGAGACGTTCTCCCGCTTCAGGGGCCGGAAACCGGTCACCTCCGCGCGTACGTCGTAGCTCCCGGGGTCGAGGCCGGCGAAGCGGTAGGATCCGTCGGCCCCGGTGGTCGTGTTCCGGGTCCCGGTCTTGCCGGTGAGGGTGACGCTCACCCCGGGCAGCACACCACCCTGCTCATCGGTCACGACGCCGTTGATCGAGCCGGTGATGGTCTGCGCCCAGGCGGGCGCGGCGAGCATGACCAGGGCGAGCAGCGTCAGCCAACGGGTCTTCACCAAGGCTTTCATCGCATCACCTCTAGCGGATGGGGGACTTCACCGGCTTGCGGTCGTGGTTGATCGAGTAGAGCGCGAAGCCGACCCCGGCGGCCATCAACACCAGCGCCGCGACCCCGGCCGGCTTCTGGAAGAAGGAGCGGTCGTCGGGGGACGACGCGGCCGCGGTCTCCTGCGTGAACGCCCGCGCGGAGGGCGTGAGCGTGGCGAGCTTGGCCGCCGTGGCCGCCGCCAGTGGCCGCGCGGGTGTAGCCTGGCCCTCACCCGCGGCGGCGGGTGGCGCCGAGATGGCGAGCCCCAACAGGAGGACCAGAGCGCCCGCCACGGCCCTGGCCCACGCGCCCGAGCTTCGTCTCACTGATTTCCTCCCCCTCGGCGGGTGAGGCCCGCCGGAAAGACGCATGTCCACGGCTATTTCGTTACGCCGGACGGCAGCAACGCTCGTGCCATTCGGGACAGGAAGAGGGCCTGAGCCGATCTTCTTACATGGAAATGAATTGGACGTCAAGCACGCTTGGATGGAGGCTTCTGACGGCAGGAGTTTACGTCTCGGTGGATCCAAATGATTGAAGATTCCCGTCGGTTGACGGGCGCTCGGCCGGTCAGCTAGCGTCGTGAGACGTGACCCCGGGGAAAAGGAGACGGACGCGCGCGCTCGGCGCGGGCATCGCCGCGCTAGCGTTGATCGTGGCGGGAGGCGTCACCTTCCTGATCCGGCAGCCGCCACGCAGCGACGAAGCGGCGCGACGTATCGTCGCCCGCCAGCACCCCGCTCCCGGGGACCTCAACGTCGTGGTCGTCACCCTCGACACGACCCGGGCCGACCGCCTGGGCTGCTATGGCTTCTCGGGGGTGGAGACGCCGAACATCGACGGCCTCGCCGCGGAAGGGGTCGTCTTCGACGCCGCCACGTGCACGGTGCCCCTCACGTTCCCCTCCCACTCGTCGATCTTCACCGGCCTCGTCCCGCCCCATCACGGCGTGCGTGACAACGGCGGCTTCTTCCTCGACGACGCCAAGGTGACGCTGGCCGAACGGCTGAAGACCGCCGGCTGGACCACCGGCGCCTTCATCGGGGCCTGGGTGCTGGAGTCCAAGTGGGGACTGGCCCAGGGCTTCGACACCTACTCCGACCGCTTCGACCTGAGCCGCTACAAGGTGATCTCCCTCGGCACCGTCCAGAAGCCGGGCGACGAGGTCATGGACGACGCGCTGCGCTGGCTGGAGTCGGTGCGGTCGCGGAAGTTCTTCGCCTGGGTGCACCTCTACGATCCGCACTCGCCCTACGACCCGCCCGAGCCCTTCCGCTCCCGCTATCCGCGCCAGCCGTACCTCGGCGAGATCGCCTACACCGACAAGGTCGTGGGCCGCCTGCTCGGCTGGCTGCGGGAGGCGGGCCTCATGGAGCGGACGCTCGTGGTCCTGACCGCCGACCACGGCGAGAGCCTGGGCGACCATGGCGAAGCGACCCACTCCTTCTTCATCTATGACTCCACCACCCGCGTCCCCCTCATCGTCCGCACGCCCTGGGGCTGGCGCGGGCGGCGGCCGGCGCAGGTGTCGAGCGTCGACCTCATGCCCACCGTCCTCGACCTCGTGGGCCTGCCGCAACAGCCAGGAATCGACGGGCGGTCGCTCATGCGGGCGCTGCTCGATCCTTCCGCCGACCTGGGGCACGTCGCCTACTCGGAGACGTACTTTCCGCGCTATCACTTCGGCTGGCAGCACCTGCGCAGCCTGCGCGACGGCCAGTACCTCTACGTGGACGCGCCGCAAAGGGAGCTGTACGACCTGGCCCAGGATCCCGGCGAGACGACCAACATCTACGACGCCCACCGCAAGCGGGCCGAAGACCTGCGGGCCGCCCTGAATGAGCTCGGCCGCGCGGGCACCGAGGCCACCCCCGACCGCCGCCAGCTCGACCCGGACACGCTGCAGCGGCTGGCCGCCCTCGGCTACGTCGGCAACGTCATCGACGTGGACCCCCAGGCGGTGCTCCCCGACCCGAAGGCGAAGCTGAAGCTTTTCCAGATGATGAACGCGGCCAAGAACCTGGCCCAGGACAAGGACGACCTGGAAGGCGCGGTGGCGACCATGCGCAAGGTCATCGCCGAGGATCCCGGCATCATGGACGCCCATCTCACCCTGGGCAACTGGCTCGTGCGCTTGAAGCGGCCCGAGGAAGCCATCGCGGCCTTCAAGCAGGCGCTGGCGTTGAAGCCCGACGACGACATCGCGCTCGGCAATCTCGCGCACATCCTCCGCGCCCGCGGCCGGACGCAAGACGCGCTGGAGGCGCTGGAGGTCTTCCACACCGCGCTGCGGGTGAATCCCAGCAACCCGCAGTCCTGGTACCAGCTCGCCACGCTCTACCTCGACCTCGGGCGGAAGGGGGAGGCCGAGGCGACCTTCAGGGAGGCGCTCACCGCGAACCCGAGGATGGGCGCCGCCTACAATGGGCTGGGAGTGATCGCCTTCCAGCAGGCGCGGGTGGCGGAGGCCGAAGGCCTGGTGGCCAAGGCCATCGAGCTGGAGCCGCGGCTGCGCACGGCGCTCTACAACATGGGGCGGATCCGCGAGGCCCGGGGCGACGCGGCCGGCGCCGAGCAGCTCTACCGGCGGGAGCTGGAGACCTATCCCGACAACGGCCGCGCCCGCTTCAACCTCGCCCAGCTCCTGCGCGGCCGAGGCGACCATGCCGGTTACCTGGCCGAGTTGCGGACGGGCATCGCGCAGGCGCCCGAGTTCGGTCCCTGTTACTGGTACCTGGCCCGGGAAGAGCTGGACGGAGGGCGCCTCGACGAGGCGGCCGATCTCGCCCGCCGCGGCCTGGAGGCCCAGCCCGTGTCGGACGTGGCCCCCCTCGGCCACTACGTGCTCGCCGACGTGTACAACCGGCGTGGGGAGCCGGCCAAGGCGCAGGAGGAGGTGTCGAAGGCCCGCAAGCTCGAGGCCGCCCTGCGCAAGAAACCACCGTCCGCGCTCTAGAGGGGTGCTTTCGATGCGCTTCAAGGGACTCGCGCTCGTCGTCCTCGCCGTTGCGACTTCCGCCGCGGCGGCCGAGAAGCCGGCCGACCTCGTCCTCGCCGGGGGCGTCGTCGTCACGCTCGACCCGGCTCACCCGAGGGCCAGCGCCGTCGCGGTCCGGGACGGCCGCATCGTGGCGGTCGGCGACGATGCCCGGATGAAGGCCTTCATCGGGCCGGCGACGAAGCGGATCGACCTCGCCGGCCGGGCCGTGGTGCCCGGCCTCACCGACGCGCACGTGCACGTGGAGAGCATCGGGGCCGCCCTCGAGAGCCTCGACCTCGTGGGCGCGCCCACGCTCGACGAGGCCTTGCGGCGGGTGGCCGACCGGGCCAAGGGCCTCGCGCCGGAGGAGTGGCTCCTCGGCCGCGGCTGGGACCAGAACGACTGGCCCGGGCAGCAATTTCCGAGCGCGGCCGACCTCGACCGCGTCGTCGGCGACCACCCGGTCTACCTGACGCGCGTCGACGGCCACGCCGGCTGGGCCAACTCGAAGGCGCTGGCCCTGGCCGGCATCGCGGCGGCGACGCCGGACCCACCCGGCGGACGGATCATCCGCGACCCCTCCGGCGGCCCGGCCGGCGTCCTGGTCGACCGCGCCCAGGCCCTGGTCACCGCGAAGATCCCCGCTCCCCCGCGACCGGTGCGCAAGAGGCGGCTGGTCGCCGGACTGCAGGCGGCCGCCCGCGCCGGCCTCACCGCCGTCCACGACGCCGGCGTCGGCCTGGACACGGTCGGTCTCTACAAGGAGCTGCTTCGCGAGCGCGCGTTGCCCGTCCGGGTCTACGTGATGCTGCGGGGGCCGGGAGAGTTCCTGGCCAAGGGGGCCGCCCTCAGGCCCGAGGTGGGCCTCGGCGACGGCATGCTCACGATCCGCGCCATCAAGGTAGTGGCCGACGGGGCGCTCGGCTCGCGCGGCGCGCTCCTGCTCGCTCCCTATGCCGACGAGCCGGCGACGAAGGGCCTGCTCACCGTCGACGCCGAAGAGTTCCGGCGCCTGCTCCCCCGAGCGATCGCCCAGGGGTTCCAGGTCGCGACCCATGCCATCGGCGACGGCGCCAATCGCTTCGTCCTCGACGCCTACGAGCGGGCCTTCGGCGGCTACGACGGCAGCCGGTACCGCTTCCGTGTCGAGCACGCCCAGGTGATCGCTCCTTCAGACGTGCCGCGCTTCAAGAGCCTGGGCGTGATCCCGTCCATGCAGCCCACCCACTGCACGAGCGACATGTACTGGGCGGAGGCCCGGCTGGGGCCGGAGCGGGTGAAGGGCGCGTACCTGTGGAAGACGTTCCTGAGGCAGGGTGTGCCCCTGCCCGGCGGCAGCGACGCGCCGGTCGAGTCGATCGAGGTGGTCCCCGGTCTCCACGCGGCGGTCACCCGGCAGGACGCCAAGGGCTGGCCGCCCGGCGGCTGGCATCCCGAAGAGCGGGTGACGATCGACGAGGCCCTGGCCATGTTCTCGCGGCACGCCGCCTTCGCCGCGTTCGAAGAGCACGAGCGGGGGACGGTGGCGGTGGGCATGCGCGGCGACCTCACCGTGCTCAGCCGGGACCCGACCGCGATCCCCGCCGCGGAGATCCTCGCCGCCAAGGCGTCGCTCACCATCGTGGGCGGACGGATCGTCCACGGCGGGTGAGGTATCATCGGGAGGCAGCCCCTGGAGGGATCACCGATGGCGGTCTGCCCGGACTGCGACGCGGACATCGAGATCGACGAGTACGACGTGGACAAGGGGCAGGTGATCAGCTGTCCCGAGTGCGGCATCGACCTGGAGGTGGTGGGGCTGGCTCCCCTGGAGCTGGACCTCGCTCCCCAGGAGGAGGACGAGTGGGAGGAGTGATGGCGGCCCCGGCGGAGGTCAAGGAGCAGAGGCTGGACGCCATCCTCCGCGAGATGGGCTCGGTCGTGGTGGCCTTCAGCGGCGGCGTCGACAGCGCGTACCTGGCCGTGCGGGCCCACCGCGCGCTGGGCGAGCGGGCACTGGCGGTCACCGCCGACTCGCCTTCGCTGGCGGCGGCCCAGCGGGAGGTCGCCCGGTCGGTGGCCCGCGACTTCGGCTTGCGCCACCGGCTCGTGCCGACGACCGAGCTGGACGACCCTCGCTATGTGCGCAACGACGGCGACCGGTGCTACCACTGCAAGACCGAGCTGTTTCGCCGCTTGTTGCCCCTGGCCGCCGCGGAGGGCTACCGGCACGTCGCCTACGGCGCGATCGTGGACGACCTGTCGGATGTCCGGCCCGGCCACCGCGCGGCGGCCGAGGCCGGCGTGCGCAGCCCGCTCCTCGAAGCGGAGATGACGAAGGCCGACGTCCGCGAGAGGTCCCGCCGGATGGGGCTTCCCACCTGGGACCTGCCCGCCTCGCCGTGCCTCTCCTCCCGCATCCCCCGCGGCATGCCGGTGAGCCCGGAGATCCTTCGCCAGGTCGAGCGGGCGGAGGAGGCGGTGCGGGCCCTCGGCTTCCGCGAGCTGCGCGTGCGGCACCTGGGAGAGGCGGCGCGGGTCGAGATCGCTCCGGCCGAGATGGAGCGGCTCGACGCCGGCCTCCGCGGGGCCCTGGAGCGGGCCGTCCTCTCCGCCGGCTATCTGCGCTGCGTCGTCGACCCCGCCGGCTACCGCCGCGGGCGCCTCAACGAGCTCCTTCCCCTGACCGTCATCGGTCCGGCTTGACTCTGCGGTATCATTCGGACGTCCGCTGACGCGGGCCGTGGACGTCACGCTGCCGCGGAAGCTTCCCCCTGGAGGGAAATCATGTTCGGTCTCGGCTTTCCGGAGCTGCTCCTCATTCTGGTCATCGTCGTCCTGATCTTCGGCGTCGGCCGCATCCCCGAGCTGGGCAAGGGGCTGGGAGAAGGCATCCGCAACTTCAGGAAGGGTCTCAAGGGCGAGGAGAACGAGAAGAAGCCCTGAGCCTTTCCGCTCACCAAGGAGGACACCCCATGAGACGGACGAGCCTGGCCCTCTTCCTGGTGATGGCGGTGGGCTTGCCCGCCTGCCACCATCGCCCCAAGGCGGCCCCTCCGCCTCCTCCTCCGGCGGCGCCCCCGGCCGCCCCGGCCACGCCTCCTCCGGCGCCCCCGCCGCCTGCCCCTGAGGCCGGGCCGCTCGTCGACGAGTACGAGCGCCTGCGGCAGACGAGCAGCGACGAGATCGAGAAGATGGGCCTGCTCGCCGACATCCACTTCGACTTAGACAAGGCGGAGCTGCGCGAGGGAGACCGGCAGATCCTCAGCCGCAACGCCGACGCCCTCAAGAAGTTCGATTTCCTGAGGATCACCGTGGAGGGGCATTGCGACGAGCGCGGCTCGGTCGAATACAACCTGGCCCTCGGAGAGCGGCGGGCCAAGGCGGCCTACGACTACCTGTCCTCGCTCGGCGTGGCCGCCGACCGCATGAAGACGGTCTCCTATGGCAAGGAGGTACCGCTCTGCCAGGACTCGACCGAGGAGTGCTGGGCCCGCAACCGGCGGGACCACTTCGCGGTCACCAGCAAGACCCGGGGAAGGTGACGCAACTCACGTAAGCCGGCCCGCGC
>QHVM01000087.1:0-100114 GCA_003223555.1 Acidobacteriota bacterium
TGCGGATGGCCAGCGGCAGCTTGCCCACCGCGTTCTGGTCCATCACGGCGCCGAGGGCGGCCTGGTCGGTGCTGAGCAGGCGCCGCGCGGCCTCGACGGTGACCGCCTCGGACATCGTGCCGACCCCGATCGTGAGGTCGAGCCGGGCTCTCTGTCCGACCTCGAGGATCACGGCGTCCACCTTCTTCTCGAAGCCCGCGGCCTCCACCTCGACCAGGTACCTCCCGGGCACGAGGTTCACCGCGAGGTAGGCCCCCTCCGCGTTCGTCTTGAGCCGGCTCGCGACGTTGGTCGCGCTGTTGGTCACGGCCACGCTCGCGTTCGGGACGACGGCTCCCGTCTGGTCGCGCACGACGCCGCTGAGCGTGGCTCGATCCACCTGGGCGTGGGCGAGGGTCGCCACGCCGGCCAGGGCCAGAACGCCGATCAGGGTCAAGGCTCGCTTCATTGCTCGCTCCTATTAGCTCCGGGCCGGCCGAAGGCTAGCGACGCGCCCGTGACGGACCGTGACGCAGGCAAGACCTCGGGTGGGCGGTCATCGCTTTCGATCGAGGGGGAGGACACCCGGGGACCTGACGATGGCGCGACGCTACTCGCCCCGGCCGTCACTTGTCAACTGCCCCTTGGCCGTCAATCCAAACGAGTGGATTCGAGCCCGGGGGCGGAAATGGCGCTTCTACGAGAGAGCGGTCAGGTCAGGAGCAGGTCGAGCATCCGTTTGCACAGCACGTATGCCTTCTCCGCCTGCTCCTTGGAGAACGGACCGCTCGGATGGGCCGCCGCGTTCCGCACCTCCCTGAGACCTTTGAAGCTCGGCGACTGACGCACGAGATCCGGATGCTTCCCTACCATCCACGTGCGGAACTCGCTCGAAATGCCCGGGAGCCTGGTGCTCAGCTCGTGCAGCATTGCTCCAAGGCTCAGAACGAGTCCCTCATCGGCAACGAACCTTGCGAGCTGGTTCTTCGAGTCACTGAGTCCCGCCTTAGCCAACGCGATCTTCTCTGGTGACTTTCGCACGGTGTCTCTGAACGGCAGGAACACTCGCCCTTTGAGCTCTGCCTCGACCGCCTTCGCAAAGGCCATGGCCGCGCTCTTGTAAAAGTTCGACCGAAACTCAGCGGGCTCACGCAGCCAGCAGAGGCTCCAGCAGCCGAAGAGCCAGTCGGTCGCACTCCCAGGGCCCAGTCTCACGAAGGCCGGCCACTGCAGTTGTAGGATGGACCTTATCGGTTCGCTCAGCTCCGGATGCGAGCTGAGGTACTTGCCGAGCACTTGATCAAGGTTGCGCGCTGTCACCGCGACTCCCCCGAGCGCAAGGGCGATCGACACGCGGATGTCTTCCCCCAAATTCGGGTCATTCTCGACCTCGTGACGGAGGCTCTCATATGCGGCGCGGTAGTCAGCCTCCGGCGGCGCGGTCTGCAGCTTCGCCAGCTCTAACCAGACACCGCGTGCCTTCGGGAACTCGTTGAGCCAGTTCGTAAGCATCGTCTTCGCCTTGGCGGTGTCACCAGCCTTTGCAAGCGATTCGGCGGTGCTGCTATAGAGCCACTCCTTGAGGAGCGGATCGGCGAAGCCGAGGCTGCTCTCGATCAGGGACTCGTAGTGCCGCGCGGCTCTCTGGTATTCGCCCAGCACGAAACAGCAACCAGCGAGCACGGCGCGATGCACCGGGCCAAACATCGAGGAGGCCTTTGCCAACGCCTGCTCCATCTCATGAGCTGCATCCTGCAGCCTCTCACGCCGAGTATCCGGGATCTCCGACAGCGTACTTAGGCCCCGAAGAAGTGTGCGTAGTCTGTCCTCCAATGGCAGCTCGTCGAAGAGCGTAGGCACCCACCAATCCAGGCCGCCGCTCTTGCCCTTGCGGGGCTTACCTTCCGCACAGGCAACGCGAAAATGGAACTGCCCGAGGAGGCCTCGAGCCTCGGCATCGGCGAAGTGGGCGACCGCCTGCAGCCGTCCATAGAGCTGTTTCGCGCGGGACCAGTCTGCCAGCGCGCAAGAGTTCACGATTTCCCAGCGGGCGCGCTTGGGATCGTGGATTGCCGCGACGTCTGAAAGCGTCACGAAGGCCGCGAGATCCGCCTGAAATCGCGCCAGGCAAGCTTCGAAGTCGAAGCCGTGCTCTACCTCTACAACATCGTCGTCATCATCGTCGTCGTACCAGTGGACAAGCCGGTAGAGGAAATTGAGGATAACGAATCGCACGGCGATATCATCCGGGTTGGTGACGGTGTAGCTCCGCAGCAGGGTTGCCCCGCTATCCTCGGAGGCCCACGCCTCCGACAGCGCCCGATCCATGTCGATCTCAGTGCTATCGATGAGGGGGTAGTCGGTTCTCTGAAGCAGATTCCGGCGGGCCCAATCGACCCACGCCTCGATGTCCATCGAAGCTCCGGGTCTATGGTCCCACGCGAGTGACTCGACCTGGCTTGAGCCGTCGAATGAGCTCTCGCACGCGCGGCATGAGGGGACGGAGTACTTCCAAGCGATTGCTCGGCGCCTTCAGGATGATGACAGCCAGGCGAGAGGGCGGTCGCCGATGGAGGGAGATCGCGGCATCGACGGTCAGGAAGACGTCAAACAGTCCCGCGGCGAGATCGAGGAGCTCGCTGTTCTTCTTCCCGGCCCAGCCGGCCTCGGGTACGGTTCGTGTCTCGTGGCCCGATAGCTCCGCCTTCAGTTTGCGCGGTAGGCATTCATCGAGCAGCACGCGCATCGGCGAGCAACGTCTTCTTCGCGTGCTCCAGGACGGCGATCGCCTGCTGACGACTCACGGTCGGAAAGTCCTCCAGAAACTCCGTAAGCGACTGTCCCGCTTGTAGATAGTCGAGGAGCGTTTGGACGGGGACGCGGGTACCGGCGAAGACGGGAGTGCCGCCGAGCACTTCGCGGGAGCGCCGGATCACGGGCTTGGGGTTCGGCATGATGATTGGCCTGCGAATGAGAGTATAACGCGGCAACTAGGGTGACGACGACCAGCGCCAGGCGTCAATCGATGCGACGGCCGGTGGCGGCGTCGAAGTAGAGGACCCGGTCCGTGGTCACCGAGAAGAACAGCGTGCCGCCCGGCTGGGCGGGCAGGTCGGCCGGGCCGCGGGCCACCACCCGGACGCCTTGCGCGTCGAGGACCACGATCGTCTCGTTGCCCATCGGCTCCACCACGACCACCCGCGCCGTGCCGCGGCCGGCCCCGGGGGTGGGGGAGAGAGCGACGTCTTCGGGGCGCACGCCCACTTCGAAGCCGCCCGCGCCGGCGAGCGCGGCGCGGCGGGGCGGGGCGACCGCCAGCTCCCCCCCCGCGGCGCGCACGAGGCCGTCGCCGGCGAGCGTCCCCGGCCACAGATTCATGGCCGGGCTGCCGAGGAACGTGGCCACGAAGCGGTTGGCCGGCCGCCGGTACAGCTCGAGCGGCGAGCCGACCTGCTCCAGCGTCCCCTGCCTCAGCACCGCCACCCGCGTGCCCATGGTCATGGCTTCGCCCTGGTCATGGGTCACGTAGAGGGTGGTGGTGCCCAGCTCGTGCTGGAGCCGCTTCAGCTCCCCGCGGGTCTGGACCCGGAGCTGGGCGTCGAGGTTCGAGAGCGGCTCGTCCATGAGGTACACGCCGGGGTTGCGGACGATCGCCCGCGCCAGCGCCACCCTCTGCTGCTGCCCGCCCGAGAGCTGGGCCGGCTTCCGGTCGAGCAGCGCCTCCAGCTCCAGACGCCGGGCGGCCTCCTTCACCCGGGTGGCGATATCCGCCTCGGGCACGCGGCGCGCCCGGAGCGGGAAGGCGACGTTGTCGAAGACGCTGAAGTGCGGGTAGAGCGCGTAGTTCTGGAAGACCATCGCCACGTCCCGCTCCGCGGGCGGCAGGTCGTTGATGCGGCGGTCGCTGATGTACAGGCTGCCCTCGTCGGGCGATTCCAGGCCGGCCAGCAGGCGCAGCAGCGTCGTCTTGCCGCACCCGGATGGGCCGAGGAGCACGACACACTCGCCCGGCTCCACGTCGAGGTCGATGGCCCGCAGCGCGAGGTGGGCGCCGAAGCGCTTGCCGACCTTCTCGAGGCGGACGCGCGCCGGTGCCGGCCCGCCGGCCTTCACTTGCGGAGGAGCTTGAACGCGTGGTTCCAGGTGCCCGCCCGCGCCCCGTACACGACCCACGCCATGCACATCGGCTCCAGGTAGCGGGACGACTCTATGGGTCCGAGGTCGGCCGTTCCCCAGCCGAAGTCGGAGAGGATGGCCGCGACCTGCTTCTTCGCGTCGTCGTCATTGCCGCAGATGAACATGTCCGGCGGGCCTCCCGGGAAGCGGGGACGGAACATGTGGGCGTTCCCCACGGTGTTGAACGCCTTCACGACGCGGGCGCCGGGCAGGAGCCGCTGCACCCGCTCGCCCCCCGAGTCGGTGTGGCCGACGGCGAGCTGGGGCGCCCCGCCGCTGAAGTCGAGCGGGTTGGTCGCGTCGATGACCACCTTGCCCCGCAGGGTCTGCGGCCCCGCGGCCTTCAGGGCGCTCTCGTTGGCGGAGCCGAGGGTGGCGAGCACGACCAGCTCGCCGTGGGAGGCGGCCTCGGCGAAGGTCCCGGCCGACGCCTTCCCCCCCGCCTCCTTCGCCCACCCGACCGCCTTGTCGTTGCCCGCGCTGCGCGAGCCCATCTTCACCTCGTGGCCGAGGACGATGAACCCCCTGCCCAGCGCCTGTCCGACGTCGCCCGTGCCCAGGATCCCGATCCGCATGACTCCCTCCCGTGCGCCCCCATCGCGGTTATACTCCGCGTCCGAACTCATGGCCACCCCGACGGCTCCGCTGCTCGAAGTCCAGGGCATCACCAAGCGCTTCGGCGGGCAACCCGCCTTGCAGGACGTGACGATGGGGCTCGCCACCGGCGAGGTCCACGCGGTGGCGGGGGAGAACGGCGCCGGGAAGTCGACCCTGATGGCGATCCTCTCCGGCGCCCTGCGACCCGATGCGGGCGCACTGCTCTGGGAAGGGCGGCCGGTGGCCTTCGGCGACGTGCGCGCCGCCCAGGCCCTCGGCATCAGCATGGTCCACCAGGAGCCGCAGCTCGTGGCCAGCCTCAGTGTCGCGGAGAACGTCGGCCTGGGACGGCTGCCCTCCCGGCTGGGGCCGCTGCGCGTGGTAGACCGGGGCCGGCTGCGCGGGCAGGCCCTCCAGGCCCTCCGGCTCGTGCGCGCCGAGCTGTCGCCCGAGCGCCGCGTCGACACCCTCGGCGTGGCGGAGCGGCAGCTGGTGGCGATCGCGCGCGCCCTCCACGTCGGGGCGCGGCTCATCATCCTCGACGAGCCGACCTCGTCGCTCTCCGCGGCGGAGACCGAATCGCTCTTCGCCACCCTGGGGGCGCTGCGGCAGCGGGGCACCGCCATCGTCTACATCTCGCATCGGCTGGAGGAGCTGCGCGCGCTGGCCGACCGTGTCACCGTGCTGCGGGACGGGCGCGTCGTCACCACCGTGCCCGTCGCGGAGACGAGCAACGACGCCCTCATCCTCGCCATGTCGGGACGGGAGCTGGCCGCGGTGGACGCGGCCCGCGACGAGCGGCCGGCGGGCGACGTCGTGCTGGAGGTGCGCGGCCTGACCCGCCGCGGCCGGCTGCACGAGGTCTCCCTCGAGGTCCGCGCGGGAGAGATCGTGGGCCTGGCCGGCCTGGTGGGGGCCGGCCGCTCGCGGGCGCTGCGCACCGTGTTCGGAGCCGACCGGGCCGACCGGGGTGAGGTGAGGGTCCTCGGCGCCGGCGGGAGCGGGCGCCGCGTGGGCACGCTGCGGGAGGCGATCGCGGCCGGCGTCGGCCTGGTGCCCGAGGACCGGCGCTCGCTCGGCCTCGTGATGACCGCCTCGGTGGCCGAGAACATCGGCCTCGTCACGCCGCCGGGCACCCGGCGGCTCGGTCTGCTGCGCCGGCGGGCGCTGCGCGAGGTCGCGCGCCGGGCGGTGGAAGCGCTGCGCATCAAGACGCGCGGGCTCGACGCCCCGGTGCGGACGCTCTCGGGCGGCAACCAGCAGAAGTGCGTGCTCGGGCGCTGGGTGGGGCCGGAGTCCCGGGTGCTGCTGCTCGACGAGCCGACGCGCGGGGTCGACGTCTCGGCCAAGGCCGAGATCCACCGCCACCTGCGGGAGCTGGCCGGCCGCGGCCTGGCCATCCTGGTCTCGTCTTCCGAGCTGCCGGAGCTGCTCGCGCTCTGCGACCGGATCGTGGTCATGCGCCAGGGCCGGGTCGTCGGCGAGCTGCCGCGGGCCCGGGCCAGCGCGCCCGAGCTTGTGCGGCTGGCCACGGGGACGCGGTGAGCGAGGCGGCCACCCTGCCGGCGCCGGCGGTCGCGCGGGCCACCTGGTGGCAGCGCGTGGGGCCGCTGCTCGGCCTGGCCCTGCTCTGCGTCGTGCTCGCCGTCGCTTCGCCGCATTTCCTCACCGTCGACAACCTGCTGAACGTCCTGCGGCAGTCGGCGATCAACGCGATCCTGGCCCTCGGCCAGCTGGTGGTCATCGTCACCGCCGGCATCGACCTCTCCATCGGCTCCATCGTGGGGCTCACCATCGTGCTCCTGGCGATGATGATGCGCGGCGGGATGGCGTCCGCCCTCGCCTGCGTGCTCACGGTGGCGGCGGGGGCGGCGGTGGGCCTCGGCAACGGCCTGCTGCTGACCCGCCTGAAGCTGCCCCATCCCTTCATCTCCACGCTGGGCACGATGAACGTCGCCCGTGGCGCGGCGCTGCTGCTCGCGGCGGGCGTGCCCATCAGCGGCCTGCCGAGCGGCTTCCGGGAGACCGTGGCCGGCTCGGCCTTCGGCATCCCGTCGCCGGTCGTGGTCGCGGGCGCGCTCTACCTGGTCGGCCACCTCTTCCTCACCCGGACCGTCTGGGGTCGCGACCTCTACGCGATCGGCGGCAACCGCGAGGCGGCCCGCCTGTGCGGCATCCCCGTGGACCGCCGGCTCAACCTGGCCTACGCGCTGTCGGGCGGCGCGGCCGGGCTGGCCGCCGTCGTCCTGGCCGCCCGCATGAACTCCGGCTTCCCCCTCGCCGGCACGGGAGCGGAGCTGGACGCGATCGCGGCGGTGATCGTCGGCGGGGCGAGCTTCTTCGGCGGCGTGGGGACGGCCGGCGGGACGCTCATCGGCGCCCTCATCATCGGCTTCCTGCGCAACGGGCTGAACCTGCTCGACGTGTCGGCCTACTGGCAGATGATCGTCATCGGCGCGGTGATCGTGGCCGCGGTCTGCATCGACGTGCTGCGCCAGCGTGTGGGCAGGGAAGCATGAGCCGGCGGCCGGCCGCTTTGGCGCTCGCGGGCGCGCTGGCCGCGGCGGCGTGCCACCGGGGCCCCGAGGAGACCACGGTCGCGCTCGTCACCAAGGCCATGGACAGCGAGTTCTGGCTGATGGTGGCCGAGGGGGCCCGGACCGCGGCCGCCGCTCACCCCGGCGTGCGCCTCACGATCGTGGCCCCCGACCGGGAGATCAACGTCGACCAGCAGGTGTCGATCCTCGAGGACCAGGTCCGGCGAGGGGTGAAGGCCCTCGTCGTCTCGCCCGCCGGCTCGGCCCAGGTGATGTCGGCCCTCGAGCTGGCCTCCTCGCGCGGCATCCCGGTCGTGCTGATCGACACCGACGCGCCGTTCGCGAAGAAGGTCACCTACATCGGCACCGACAACCGCCGCGGCGGCCAGTTGGCGGCCAAGTGCCTCGTCGACAAGCTGGGCGGCCGGGGCGACGTGGCCCTCATCAGTGGCGTGCCCGGCAACGAGTCGCAGGATGCGCGGGCCAAGGGCTTCGTGGACGCGGTGGCCGAGGTGCCGGGCATGAGGCTCGTGGCCCAGCAGCCGGCCAACAGCGAGCGCTCGCTCGGCCTCACGGTCATGGAGAACATCCTCACCGCCCACCCCGAGGTGAGAGGCGTCTTCGCCACCAACGACCAGATGGCCCTCGGGGCCATGGAGGCGCTCGACGCGCGCGGCCTGCGGGGCAAGGTGGCCATCGTCGGCTTCGACGCCACCAAGGAGGCCGTGCAGGCCGCGGTGGACGGCAAGCTGGCCGGGTCGGTGGCCCAGAACCCGCGGGCGATGGGCCAGCAGGGCGTGGAGGCGGCCCTGGCCGCGCTGGAGGGCCGGCCGGTCGAGAAGAGGATCGACACCGGAACCGAGCTGGTGACGAAGGACAACGCGGAGAAGTACCTCAGATGATCGCGGCCGTCGGCCTCCTGCTCCTCGCCGGCCGCCCGCTCGTCGCGGAGAAGCGCTTCCACCTCGATCGGCCCTCGGAGGTGGTGGCGACGCTCACCGCCGGCTGCGAGGCGTGCGACTGGGGACAGGAGGGGAGGGAAGCCGCGGTCCTCGTCCTCTCCCTCGACGGCAAGTACTCGCAGCATCTGTTCCTGTCCCGCGGGGACCTGCCGGTGGAGTACCCGGTCGGGCTGGGCAGCCTCGGGCCGGGTCAGCACCGGTTGGAGCTGCACGCCGACCGCGCCGCCTCGGCGCCGAAGGCCGGGAAGGTCACGATCGACGACATCCGCTTCGCCTTCACGCCCGAGGACGGCCACGACCACGCCCTGCTCGCCTTCGCCCCCATCCTCTACGCCCGGCCGAACACCGTCGGCCGCTTCACCGACCTGCCGCTCGTCATGTGGTGCGAGAGGGAGAGCACCTCCGGCGGGTCGCGCCTTCGCTACTCGGTCGTGTTCACCAACGAGGACGGCGGCACCCCGGTCGACCGCCTCATGGCGACGTGGGGACGCGTCACGGACATCGAGTACGTGTACTCGGTGGAGCTGGACGGGACGGGCAAGGTCGTGGCCGAGGAGCTGCAGGGCAAGGACCACAAGCTGCTTCCCTTCCGCGGCCCGCACGAGGGCAGCCATCCCCTGGAATGGGTCGTCACCGACAACAACATGGTCGGCGACCACGGGGAGACCACCCAGCGGTACGCCCTCGTGCCCGAGCTCGCCGACCTCGCCGACGTCTCGCGGGAAGCGGTGATGGACGCCCACCCCTGGACCTACCGGCTGAGCGCGCAGGAGGCGCGGCGGGAGGGCCGGGTCGCCGCCGACGCACGGCCGGGCAGCGACCGGATCCCCGACCCGCGGCGCTTCGCCACCCTGGAGGCGTGCGGCCGGGTGGAGGACGCCGCGCTCTCCTTCGCCATCGGAGCCGAGGCCGACGGAGGCGAAACGCGGTGGTACGAGTCGGACGGGGGCTTGCCCCGGTTCCGCGTCTCCCGCAGCGGCTGCTTCCGGAGCGCGGTCGCGCTGCCGGCGGAGGCGGACGGACGGCTCGTCGCGCTCCGCCTGAGGGCGCACACGAGGCTGCCGCAGGAGGGCGAGGCCCCGCTGCCCCCGGGCACCGGCCGGGCCCGCCTGGTCCGCATCAACAAGCTCTTCCTGCTCGGGGAGGACGACGAGCCGGCCGAGAACCTGTTCGCCTGGACGGGCGAGGCGGACCTCGCCGCCGAGGGACCGCCGCTGGAGCTGGCCCTCCGCGCGAGGCCGAAACCTGGACCCTAGAACGACTGCAACGACAAGGAGGTAGCGCAATGACGCCCAGGGAGACCATCAAGATGGCCAAGGAGCGGGGAGCCCGGATCGTGGACCTCCGCTTCGTGGACGTGCCGGGGCTCTGGCAGCATTTCTCGATCCCGGTGGCGGACATGAACGAGGAGCTGTTCGCGGAAGGCATCGGGTTCGACGGGTCGTCCATCCGCGGCTACCAGACGATCGACGAGTCCGACATGCTGCTCATGCCGGACCCCTCCACCGCCGCCATGGACCCCTTCACCGCGGTGCCGACCCTGGTGCTCATCTGCAACGTCCGCGACCCCATCACGGGCAAGCCGTACACCCGCGATCCCCGCTACGTCGCCCAGAAGGCGGAGGCCCACCTCAAGAAGTCGGGCCTGGCCGACACGGTGTACATCGGCCCCGAGCTGGAGTTCTTCTTCTTCGACGAGATGCGCTTCGACCAGACGTACAACTGCGGCTACTACTACATCGACTCCGAGGCCGGCTTCTGGAACGCGGGCAAGGAAGGCACGCCCGGCCGTCCCAACCTCGCCTACAAGCCGCGCTACAAGCAGGGCTACTTCCCGGTCCCGCCCATGGACAAGTTCCAGGACATCCGGTCCGACATGGTGCTGGCCCTGGAGAGCGTCGGCGTGAAGGTCGAGGTGCACCACCACGAGGTGGCCACCGCCGGGCAGACCGAGGTGGACATGCGGTTCAACACCCTCACCCGGATGGCGGACAGCGTGCTCTGGTACAAGTACTGCGCCAAGAACACCGCCCGCCGGCACGGCAAGACGGCCTGCTTCATGCCCAAGCCGATCTTCCAGGACAACGGCTCCGGCATGCACACCCACCAGTCGCTGTGGAAGAAGGGCAAGAACATCTTCTACGACAAGGGCTCCTACGCCGATATCTCCCGCACGTGTCTCTACTACATCTGGGGGATCCTCAAGCACGCCTCAGCGCTCTGCGCGCACATCGCCCCCACCACCAACTCGTACCGCCGCCTGGTCCCCGGCTACGAGGCCCCCATCAACCTGGTCTACAGCCAGCGCAACCGGTCGGCCTGCGTCCGCATCCCGATGTACTCGCGCTCCGAGAAGTCGAAGCGGATCGAGTTCCGCACCCCCGACCCGTCCTGCAACCCCTACCTCTCGTTCGCCGCCTGCCTCATGGCCGGGCTGGACGGGGTCGCCCACAAGACGGACCCCGGCAAGCCGATCGACAAGGACCTCTACGAGCTGCCGGAGGCGGAGGCGAAGAGGGTCAAGCAGCTCCCCGGATCCCTGGACGTGGTGCTCGACGCGCTGGAGCAGGACCACGACTTCCTGCTCAAGGGCGACGTCTTCACCCCCGACCTCATCGAGACCTGGATCGACTACAAGCGCAAGAACGAGGTGGATGCGATCCGGCTGCGCCCGCATCCGTGGGAGTTCGCGCTGTACTCGGATATTTGACGTAGCGGGGCGGGCGGGCGCTGCACGAGTGTTTGTTGCCTACTCGCTGCGCGGCATGCGCAGAAGCTGGGCGCTCGCGATCACGCGGTCCGCGCGTCCGGCCGACGAGACGCCTTCAAGTCCAAGCTGGTCAATGCGCCATCTGACCCGGCGCCGGCTCGTCGGGGCGGCACGGCGCGTGCTGGGCGTCAGCTCCGTGCACAAACAATTCGTCGTCGCCACCAGCATTCGTACCGGCCTGCTGATCGCTCTCGCCACCCACGCGCTCGCCTCTGATCCGTCGCCTGTGCCCACGCCCCACGAGGGCCGCGGCTTCGTGTTCGGAATCGGCCTGGGTCCTTCCCAGATGCGCTTCGGCGGCGCCGATGGTCTTGCCCTGGTCATAGGCGGACCGACGGGAACGATCCCCCTGTTGGGGGGCGAATCCCTCGTAGCCAGGTCCGGTGAAATCGTACCCCTTGCCCTCGTACTTCCCGGTGCCGATGGGGTCGTGCCCATCCCGAAGAGCCAGGGGGGTGCCGCCGTGTCGCTGCAGTTCGGATGGTCGTTCTCGCGGCGGCTGGCGCTTCTGGCCGATGTCGAGGCGAATGGCGGCTGGGACAATTCCTTCAACCACGTGGTGGGTGGCCTGCCGGTGCGGTATTCCCCCGTCTGGCGCCTGTGGGTGCAAGCGGGGCCCGCCGCCGGCGCGGTGAAGTACGGCTTCTCGAACTCAGTGGTCGACTTTTCCGGGACGGGGAAGGGCTTCCTGGTCGCCGCCGGCGTGATCCTGGTGCGAAGGCCGATGTGGCTGCTGGACCTGCAGGCTCGATCGCTCCCCCTCTGGTACGAGCGATTCAGCGCCACGAGTCTGTCCGTGCAGCTCGGGATCATCCGGAGACGATCCTAGCGTGCGCTCATGGCTGCGCGACGGCTAGCGGCCGCCGCCGACGGGCGTTCCGGGCGGGCGCGCCTGTGACGCCTTGACGGTGGCGGGGCGGGCGGCGTAGTGTCCTGCTCATAGCCCAAGCCATGGATCTTTTCTCCTGCGACGTCCTCGTGGTGGGCGGCGGGGGCGCCGGCCTGCGCGCGGCCATCGCGGTGGCGGAGTCGCATCCCCGGCTGCGGGTGGCGGTGATCTCCAAGGTCTATCCCATGCGCAGCCACACGGTGTCGGCGGAGGGGGGAGCGGCGGCGGTGATCAAGGCCGGGGACAGCCAGGACGCCCACGCCTACGACACGATCTCCGGGGGCGATTGGCTGTGCGACCAGGACGCGGTGGAGGCCTTCGTCCGGGAGGCGCCGGAGGAAATGCTGAGGCTGGAGCACTGGGGCTGCCCCTGGAGCCGCGAGCCCGACGGGCACGTCGCGGTGCGTCCCTTCGGCGGGATGAAGGTCGAGCGCACGTGGTTCGCGGCCGACAAGACCGGCTTCCACATGCTCCACACCCTCTTCCAGACGAGCCTCAAGTACGATGCGATCCAGCGCTACGACGAGTGCTTCGTCACCCGGCTCCTGGTCGACGAAGGGCGCTGCCAGGGACTGGTCGCGATCGAGCTGGCCACCGGGAAGGTCCTGGCGATCGCCGCCGGGGCGGTGATCCTCTGCACGGGGGGCTGCGGCAAGGTCTTCCCCTTCACCACCAACGCCAACATCAAGAACGGGGACGGCATGGCGCTGGCCTACCGGGCGGGCGCTCCGCTCAAGGACATGGAGTTCGTCCAGTACCATCCCACGGGCCTGCCCTTCACGGGGATCCTCATCACCGAGGCCGCGCGGTCCGAGGGAGGCTGGCTCCTTAATAAGGATGGCTACCGTTACCTCCAGGACTACGACCTGGGCAAGCCCGAGCCCCGGCCCGTGCTGCGCTCGATGGAGCTGGGTCCCCGCGACCGGCTCTCCCAGGCATTCGTCAAGGAGCAGGAGAAGGGACGCACCATCGAAGGTCCCTATGGCCACTACGTCCACCTGGATGTGCGACATCTCGGCGAGAAGCTGATCGACCGGAAGATCCCCTTCGTCCGGGAGCTGTGCCTGAAGTACATGAACATCGATCCGGTGAAGGAGATGATCCCGGTCCGGCCGGTCGTCCACTACATGATGGGTGGCATCTCGACCGACATCGACGGGGCCACCCCGCTGGCGGGCCTCTACGCCGCCGGCGAGGCGGCCTGCGTGAGCATCAACGGGGCCAATCGGCTCGGCTCGAACTCCCTCACCGAATGCCTGGTCTTCGGCGCCCGCGCCGGCCAGGCGGCCGCGGAGGGCGCGGGCCAGCGGGGCGAGCCGAGTCCGGCGCTCGTCGCCCAGGCCCAGGACGAGCAGCGCCGGATCGAGGAGAGGTTCTTGCACGGGACGGGAGGAGCGGAAAAGATCGCCACCTTGCGCGCCGAGATGCACCAGACCATGGAGGCGAGCGCGGGCATCTACCGGACGGAGTCGACGCTCAAGGAGGCGGCGGGGACGCTGGAGGGACTCCAGGAGAGGCTCCCCGACGTCGCGCTGGACGACCACAGCCACACCTTCAACACCGAGCTGACCGCGGCCCTCGAGCTGTCCTACATGCTGGACCTGGCCCAGGCGATCGTGCAGTCCGCCCTCGAGCGCCGGGAGTCACGGGGTTCGCACCAGCGCACCGACCATCCCGGGCGGGACGACGGGGCGTTCCTGAAGCACTCCCTGGCCTATCGCAGCGCGGACGGACGGCCGCGCGTGGAGTATCTGCCCGTGAAGATCACCCGCTGGCCGCCGGGGCAGCGGGTCTACGGGAGGTAGTCGGACATGCCGCCGACCGTGACGACCGTGACCCTCGACGTGGCCCGCTATCGCCCCGAGCAGGAGTCGGAGCCGACCGTCCAGTCCTACGAGGTCCCCTTCCGCAAGGACTGGGTGGTGCTC
This sequence comes from Acidobacteriota bacterium, assembly GCA_003223555.1. Classification (GTDB taxonomy): domain Bacteria; phylum Acidobacteriota; class Vicinamibacteria; order Fen-336; family Fen-336; genus AA32. The sequence goes on from QHVM01000087.1 coordinate 13,839, forward strand.
GACGCCCTCAACTACGTCAAGGACCAGCTGGACGGCTCGCTTTCCTTCCGCTGGTCGTGCCGCATGGGCGTGTGCGGGAGCTGCGGGATGACGGTGAACGGACAGCCCCGGCTCACCTGCGCGGCCTTCCTGTCGGCCGAGCCGTCCGGGCCCATCCGGGTCGAGCCCTTGCGGTACTTCCCGGTCGTGCGCGACCTGGTGGTGGACATCACCGACTTCATGCGGAAGCTGAAGAAGGTGAAGCCCTGGATCGTCCGGAACGAGGAGAAGCCGCTGGCGGAGGGCGAGTACCGTCAGACCCCCGACCAGCTCGACGCCTACAAGCAGTTCAGCATGTGCATCAACTGCCTGCTGTGCTACTCCGCGTGCCCCATCTACGGCTTGGAGCCCAGCTTCATCGGCCCCGCGGCCATCGCCCTGGCCCAGCGCTACAACATGGACTCGCGGGACGAGGGAGCGCGCGAGCGGCTGCAGATCCTCTCCGAGCACGACGGCATGTGGCAATGCACCTTCGTGGGCGAGTGCACGAAGGCGTGCCCCAAGCACGTGGACCCGGCGGGAGCCATCCAGCAGTACAAGCTCACGAGCGCCGCCCACTGGTTCAAGACGCTTCTCCCGTGGGGGATGAAGTGAGCGCCGGCAGCCATTACACGCCGTACCATCCTCGGTGGTATCGCCGCCGGGTGTCGGTCTGGTGGTGGCTGCAGAGCCGGTCCTATACCGGCTTCGTCCTGCGGGAGCTGACGAGCGTCTTCGTGGCCTTCTTCGCCCTGATCCTGTTGGGCGAGGTCCGCGCCCTGGGCCAGGGGCCGGACGCCTATGCCCGGTTCCTCGCCCGCTTGCGGTCGCCGCTCTTCGTGACCCTGGACGCTCTGTCCCTGGCCTTCCTCCTGTTCCATTCGATCACCTGGTTCAACCTTGCCCCGACCGCGATGGTCGTTCGGGTGAGGGGCAAGCGGGTGCCTGGCCTCGTCATCGCCGGGGCCAACTACGCGGCCTGGATCGTGCTCTCCGCGGCGGTGGCCGCGATCGTGCTGCGAGGCTAGATGGCCCGCCCGATCACCCCCTTGCTGTGGCTCCTCTTCAGCGTGGGGGGCACCGTCGCCGCCCTGCTGTTTCCCGTCCATCTCTTCCTGAACGGGCTCGCCCTCCCTCTGGGGTGGCTGCCCGCGCCCGGCTATGCGTCCCTGCGCGCCCTTGTCGAGCACCCCCTGGCCCGGCTCTATCTCTTCGTCCTCATCTCGCTGCCCCTCTTCCACTGGGCCCATCGCTTCCGCTATACGCTCTACGATGGGCTGCAACTGAAACACCTGACCGCGCTCATCGCCGTGCTCTGCTATGGCGCCGCCCTCGTCGGGAGCGCGCTCGCCGCCTACACGCTGTGGAGCATCTCCTAGCGGGAGCTCCCGCCGGAGGCCGTCATGTTCGAGCTCAAGCCGATCACCGACGACGCCATCCCCCGGGCCCTCGAGAAGGCCGAGCGCTATCGCCTCCTGAACGAGCCGGGCGAAGCCGAGAGCATCTGCCTCGACGTGCTGCGCATCGACCCCGAGAACCAGATGGCGTTGGTGGTGCTGCTGCTGGCCGTGACCGACCAGTTCGAAGGCTTCGCGGTGGACGTCAGCCGGGCCCAGGCGGTGCTGGGCCGGCTGCAGGGCGAGTACGAGCGCGCCTACTATGCGGGGATCATCGGGGAGCGCAGGGCCAAGGCCCAGCTCAAGAAGGGCGGCCCCGGGTCGGGTTACGTGGCCTATGACGGTTTCCGGGAGGCGATGACCTTCTACGAGAAAGCCGAGGCCCTCCGTCCGCCCGGAAACGACGACGCGATCCTGCGCTGGAACGCCTGCGCCCGCGTCCTGATGGACCACCCCTCCATCCGGCCGGGGCCGGAGGAGAGGGTCGAGCATCCCCTGGAGTAGGCGGCGGCGGGCTCCCCGATCCCGGCGGGTCCGGGCCGGGATTCGAGCGTTCCCGGGCCCCAACGCCGGGATCCGATGGTAGGTTGGATCCAGGGAGCGAACGCGATGCCCGACGACGCGGCTCTGGTCAGCCGGCTGCGAAGCGAGGCGCGGCCGCTCGCCGGCCTCCGGGACGATTACGACGAGCTGCTCGAGCTCGCCCGCTCGGCGCGCTTCGTCCTCATCGGCGAGGCCTCTCACGGCACGCACGAGTTCTATCGGGAGCGGGCCGAGATCACGAAGCGTCTGATCTCGGAGGCAGGCTTCTCGGCGGTCGCGGTGGAAGGAGACTGGCCGGACGCCTACCGGGTCAACCGGTACGTGCGCGGCGCTTCCCGGGACGCTTCGGCCGACGAGGCCCTCTCCGGCTTCAAGCGCTTCCCGACCTGGATGTGGCGCAACCGCGACGTGCTCGGCTTCGTGGAGTGGCTGCACGAGCGGAACCGGACCGGCGCGCCGGCGGCCGGCTTCTACGGCCTCGACCTCTACAGCCTCTATGGATCGATGGAGGCGGTGCTGGGCTACCTGGACAGGGTGGACCCGGATGCGGCCGGCCGCGCCCGCTACCGCTACGGCTGCTTCGAGCACTACGGCGAGGACACCCAGACCTACGGCTATGCGGCCGGCTTCGGGCTCGCCGAGTCGTGCGAGCGCGAGGTGATCGAGCAGCTCGTCGAGCTGCGCCGGCACGCCGCCGAGTACGCCCACCGTGACGGATGGGTGGCGCGCGACGAGTACTTCTTCGCTGAGCAGAACGCGCGGCTGGTCAGGAACGCGGAGCAGTACTACCGCGAGATGTTCCGGGGCCGCGCGTCTTCCTGGAACCTCCGTGACCGGCACATGGCCGAGACGCTGGAGGCACTGGCCCAGCACCTCGAGGCGGCCTCACCGGCGAAGGTCGTGGTGTGGGCCCACAACTCCCACCTCGGCGACGCCCGGGCCACCCGGATGGGCGAGGAGGGGGAGCTGAACGTGGGCCAGCTCGTGCGCGAGCGCCAGGGCGAGGGGGCGGTGCTCGTCGGCCTGACCACCCACGAAGGCACGGTCACGGCCGCCGACGACTGGGACGGCCCGGCCCGCCGCAAGGCCGTGCGGCCGTCCCTGCCCGGCAGCTACGAGCGCCTGTTCCACGGGACGGGCCGGCCGCGCTTCTACCTGCCGCTGCGCGGCCAGCCCATCGCGGACGAGCTGCGCGGGCCGCTCCTGGAGAGGGCGATCGGCGTCATCTACCGGCCCGACACGGAGAGGGTCAGCCACTACTTCGAGGCGGACCTCCCGCGGCAGTTCGACGCCGTGCTCCACTTCGACCGCACGACGGCGCTCGAGCCGCTGGAGCGATGGCCAGCGGCCGAGCCGCACGAGGTCCCCGAGACGTTTCCTTCCGGCGTCTGAGCCCGGTCCGTCAAGGACTCAGGGAGTAGAGCAATCTCCCTGGACCGGGGCGCCGGGATCCGGCAAGCCGTGGCACACGAAATCCTCCGCGCACGCCGGATCGTCCGGTCCCGAGCACGGCGATGTCGTGGAAGGGTTGGGCTTGTGGAGCTGGACGTTGCCGCCCCCGTTGCCGTCGTTGGCCAGCGGCCGCGTCGAGACGAGGTATCCGTTGTCGAGTCGGATCCCGAACTCGTCCTTGCAGGCGGCATTGCTCCCTTCCCCGTTGTCGACGAGTCGCACGCGGAAATAGACGGTTTCCCCGGCGTTGGTCCGGGCGACCCCGCAGATGTCGCGGGAGTTCGGGAAGCTACCGTCCATCAGGTACCCGGTGATCTCCGTGCTGTCCACATGGTAGGGGCTTTTGCTGCCCGTGTACGGGACCGCGTCGTGGTCCACGTAGTTCACGTGGCCCCACCAGTCACCGTTCTTGCACCCGCCGTGGGCGCCGAAGTTCGCCCGCGCCCCGTCGTCCTTGAAGACGAACCCGCCGCTGGTGATGAAGTCACAGGGAGCCGGAACGACGTGGGCGCTCACCGGGGTCGCCGGGACCAGCAGCAGTCCGGCCACCGTGAGAGCTCCCAACGTGAGAATGAAGACGACCGCTCTAGACATGACGTTCCTCCTCACTGGCCTTCCGGAAAGCTACTGGATCCCCGCGGTCGCGGATGCGACCACGACGTCGGCCACGCCCGACACGATGGCGTGAAGGGCGTTCACCGTCGTCCCGGCGGCGGAGACGGTCTGCTCGTTGATGACCACCTGGCCGCCCGGAATCGAGACCGTCTGGTTCGGCTCCCCGGTCACGTCGATCGGCACGCCGTTGATCGACAGGTTCGCGAGGAGCGAGCTGCCGCTCCCGGCGGCCCCGAGGGACGCCGACGCCGTGGACATGACGACGTCCGCGGGACCACCTGGTCCGGCCAGCCGACCGTCACCGCGTTCAGGACTTCCCCGCTGAAGACGGACGGAATGCTCCCCGTCACCAGCGTGGCGTCGAGGCCGTCACCGGGGCCGCCGAGGGCTCCGGTGCTTGCGAGCGTCGTCGTCGTCCCTCCCAAGAGGCCGAACGTGGTCGCCCGTACGACCTTCGCGTTGCCGACCAGGGTCTGCGCGCCGCCGCTCGCGGGCCATGCCCACAGACCGGCCGCCATCACGGCGGTTGCGATCAGGCTCCATCGGACAGACTTTGTTTGCCGCATGCTGACCTCCGCACTCGAAGATCGGAGGCCGGAGGGCGAAGGACAATCGGGCCGCCCCTGAATCCGTCATCCGGGTTTTCCGGAATTCCGGGTTAGGGCAGGACCTCGTCGAAGCTGCGGACCACGGGATGGGTCGCCTCCGGCCGCACCCTCGGCTCACGTACACAAAGTGTCGCGTGCAGACCCGCGGCCTCGGCCCCCGTCAGCTCGGCGACGACGTCGGACAGGAAGAGCACGTTCCCGGGCGGCTGGCCGAGCGACGCGGCGATCTTCCGATAGCTGTCCGGATCGCCCTTGGCGCCGCTCGTGGTGTCGAAGTAGGCGCGGATGAACGGCGTGAGGTCGCCGGCCTCGCTGCACGAGAAGAGGAGCTTCTGGGCCAGCACGCTGCCCGATGAGAAGATGGCCAAATCGCGGCCCTGCCTCCGCCAGCGGGCGAAGGCGCGCGGGACGTCGGGATACACCTGGCCGCGCAGCTCGCCGGCCCGATAACCCTCTTCCCAGATGCGGCCTTGCAGAGACTTCACCGCGGTCGACTTCCGGTCGCGGTCCATCAGCCAGTGTAGGTAGGCGGTCGCGGAATCGCGCTCGGCGGCCGGCGAGCCGTTCCGCCACGGAGGCGGCGAACGGCCTTCTCGCTCGTCCTCCGAGTGCTCGGCGCGCAGCCGGAGGAGGTCTTCGCGGAGGGCCGGCTCCTGCTCGTGCCGGGCCAGGAAGCTCGGCAGACGCTGGCGGGCGTAGGGGAAGAGCACGCGGGTGACGAACTCCACCGGCGTCGTCGTCCCCTCGATGTCGAGGAGGAGGGCGAGGATGCGCGGCGGATCCGGCACGTCAGCGCGCGGCGGGCGGGGGCGGGAGGTCGCCGGGGCCTAGGCAGACCGGCTCGTAGCGGCGGTCCACTCCGCTGTCGGTGTATCGCGGCGTCCAGCCCGACGGGTCCTGGAAGAGGCGGATGGCGCGGATGCGACGGTCCTCGCACAGGTCGAACCAGTGCCACGTCCCCCGCGGCACGCGGATGAGGTCGCCCGGCTCCACCTCGATGGCGAGGACCGCGCGGTCCTTCGGGTGGATGTGGAAGATGCCCCGCCCGTCGATGATGAACCGGACCTCGTCTTCGTCGTGCCAGTGCTCGCTCCGGAACCGGGCCAGCATGCCCTCGAGGCCGGGTGTCGTCGGCTTGACGTCGATCACGTCGGCGGTGACGTAGCCCCCCTCCGCCTTGAGCCGCGCGATCTCGCGGTCGTAGGCGGCCAGGACGTCTTCCGCCGGGGCATCGGGAGCCACCGGGTGGGAGGGCTCCCACCGCCGGTACTCGATCCCCACCTCGGCCAGGCAGCGCCGGACGGGCTCGAATCCCGCCACCGTCCGTCCCTCGTCGGGAAGCTTCACCTTCGCCATGTCCGCTTCTCCTCTCAGCCCTCCGGGCGCATCGAGCGCGACCGGCCCATGACCTCGAGCAGGAACTCCAGCACCTCGAGGTGCCGCGCCGCTTCGCCCAGGTCGCGGCCCCACGTGTAGAGGCCATGGCGCCGGATGAGGAAGCCGTGGGACTGCGGATGCCGGTCCAGCGTCGCCTTCACCGCCTGGGCCGAGCCGGCCCAGTCCTGCGAGTTCTCCACGATCGGCAGCCACTCGCGGTGCTCGTGGGTGGACACGCCCTCCAGGCCCTTCAGCATCTCGTAGCCCTCGATGGCCAGCCCGCCGGCGTCCCCGTGCGCGTCGGAAAGCAGGGTACTCCAGGGCGAGTGCGTGTGCAGCACCGCTCCCGCGCCGCGCGCGCGCACGACCGCCAGGTGCAGGCTCGACTCCGCCGACGGCCGGCCCGAGCCGCCCAGGGGCCGCGCGTCGCCGTCGATCTCCAGGACCTGGCCGGGGTCCAGCCGTCCCTTGTCGGCGCCGCTGGCGGTGATGGCCAGCCGCAGCGGCTCCCGGCTGAGGACCGCGCTGAAGTTGCCGCTCGTGCCCAGCACCCAGCCGCGGCCGTGGGCGAAGCGGCCCAGCTCGGCCAGGCGCAGGGCCAGCTCGGCAAAGGAGGCGGACACCCGGCCATTCTCGGTCCCTCAATTTCCGCTTGCAAATGCCCCCGATCCGGAAGATGATCCGCTCCACGCCTCCAGGACAGCGGTCCTCTTCCGAGGGGACTCCCTCCTCTGTCACGGCTGGGCGTGGACCCTTAACCAAGGCTTCGCTCCCGGCACGCGAAGGGAGGAAGGTGATGACGCGTGAAATGGTCACCCGGGCCTTCGGATGGAAGAGCATGGCCGTGGCGGGCGTCCTGCTCGTCACGATCGTGGCCGGTGCGCCGGCCGCCCGCCAGAGGCCCAACGACGGCCCCGCCGACGGCGCGCGCGCGCCCATGCCCAACGCCAGCGACTCGCGCCTGCTGCGGTCCCACGATTGGCTGAGGACCGTCCGGGACGACCCGGGCGGGCCGACGGTGGAGGTCCGGCTCGACGACGTCCTGGGAGGGCTGGGCCGGGGAGTCGTCCTCGACCGGCCCGCGCTCGGCCGGGTCGTCCAGGAGGTCGTGGGCTCGGACGAGGCCGTGGACGGGCTGCGCGTCGGCGAGCTCCTCGACCGCGTTCCTCGCGTGCGGGTCAGCTCGCAAGGCCTGTCGATGGTGATCGGCCGGCGGACGCTCACCCAGATCGTCCAGCACGTGGCAGGCCGGGGCGGCGTGGACGACATGACGGTCGGTGAGGTCCTCGACGGCGTGGCCGGCGCGCAGCTGACCCACGACGGCATGGCCGGCCTCCTCGACCAGGACGCCACGACCTCCCTCCTCGGCGCCATCCTGCCCGGCGCGCAGCGCGTCGACCATTCCCGGGACGCGCAGGCCCGGCGGCGGCAGGCGCTCCAGCGCCTCTACGGCCGCGTCGTGGACCTCGTGCGCCAGGTCCGGCGAGAGGGCTTCGCCGACGCCGACCGCAACGCGGTCTACGAGGAAGCCCACAAGCGATTGCTGGCCGAGCGGCAGCTCGCCGCCATACCGCTGCTCGACGGACACCTCCGGCTCGAGGAGGAGCTGGCCGCCGCCCAGGTCGGGACGTCGAGCCGGGCGGAGCGGATCGCGTCCCGCTGGGAGGCGCGCCGCAAGGCCTTCGGCGCGCAGGTGGTGGAGATGCTCTTCAGCCGCGACGAGGCGATGGAGCGTTACGAGGTCGACCGGCTGGCCCTCGCCGCCGACCTGTCGTTGTCCGACGAGGACCGGGCCCGCAAGCTCGGCGAGCGCCGGCAGGCCCTCAAGGTCGAGCTGGCCGCGCAGGGCAGCTACGTGAGCTTCCCCGACGAGGCCCGTGACGCCCCCGACCTTGCCGCGGCGGGAGAAGGGAGGCCGCGATGAGACGCCCGGCCTTCTCCCCCTCCCGTTGGCTCCCGCTCCTCGCCTGCGTGGGCCTGTTCGGCCCGACGCCGGCGGCGCAGGCCACGACCCCGTGCGACACGGACCCCAACCGGGTCCTCTTCACGCCCACGGTCGATCCGACCTCGCTCAACAAGCTGCTGTCCCGGCTGGGGAACCAGACGCTGAGGACTCCGAACACCGCGCTCACCCTCCCCGGCGTCTGCGTCAACCACCAGATCCCGCTGTCCCTGGGCGTCATCACCCTTCCCCTCGGCAGCGCCCCGTTCACCGTGACGCCGTCGCTGGGTTCGATCCAGGTCGACCTCGACCTCCAGGGACCGTTCCAGATCGGGATCGACGGCGGGCGCTACAAGGCCGTCGACTGCGATTCCGCCTGCCAGATCGACATCCCCTACCTGGGCAACATCGTCAACGGCTGCGAGATCGAGGCCGGGATCGTGGGGCCGATCCTGAGCGGCCTCAACGCGTCGGTCTCGTGGGACGACATCCACGTGACCCAGGTCGCCGACACGTGCGTGCTCGGGGACTGCACGGCGGTGCACCCGCTCGAGAGCTCGCGGGTCACCCTGACGAACTTCGACGTCGACCTGACCGGCTTCGGGTCGTGCAAGGTGTGCCTGCCCGATCCGTTCCCGTCGGCCTGCTTCGACCCCTGCCAGGGCATCGACCCCGTGATCGAGCAGCTCCTGGAGCCCGTCCTCGAGAGCCAGATCTCGAACGCCTTCGTAAACCGCGCCGGAGAGGGCACCCTGATCAACGTCTTCTCGAACCAGATCACCAAGGACTTCGGCTGCATCCCCATACCCGAGGTGCGCAACTGCCGGAAGGGCACGGGCGTCGCCCAGGCCGGTCTCGTCCGCGGGCCGAGGGACCACGGCGTGAACGCGCTCTTCTATTCGCTGCCGCTGGGCGTGGCGGGAGTGCTGGCGCTCAGGCTGCGCCGGCGGGCGGCTCCGAAGGTGCCGCCCGGGTAGAGAAGGACGGCGGCGGCGCCGGCGAAGGCCCCGAGCAGGACGCTCGCGAGCTGGGTGAGGCTCAGCACGAACGGTCCGCCGAAGCTCAGGAAGATCCGGGGATCGCCCCGCAGCGTCTCGTGGAAGAAGCGGAACGCCGGATAGAGGATCAGGAAGGTCAACGCCAGCTGGCCCTCGAAGCGGCGGCGCGTGCGCATCCACCAGAGGAGGGCGAAGATCGCCAGCACCCCAGCGGCGTCGTAGAGCTGCGCGGGGTGCGAGCGGATCCCGAAGTTGACGTTGCTCGGAGCGCCACCCGCCACCAGGCCGAACGCACTCGTGGTCGGCCGCCCGTAACAGCAGCCGTTCAGGAAGCATCCGATCCGGAGGAAGAAGAGGAAGGGCAGCCAGGCCACGGCCAGCGTGTCGGCGGCATCCCACGCCCGCAGTCCCCGGAGCCGGATGTAGACGAGCCCGGCCGCCGCGGCCAGCAGCAGTCCCCCGTACATCACCATGCCTCCCCGGTCCCACACCGCCAGCAGCGACCACCAGGGCTCGTCCACGTAGAGGGGGAGGTTGAAGAGCAGGCTGAGGCCGCGCGCGCCGGCCACCCCGGCCGCGAACGCGATGACGGCCAGCGTGAGCATCGCTCCCGGATCGAGACGCCGCCGCTGGATCTCGCGATAGGTCAGCCAGAAGCCGACCGAGCCGCCCAGGGCCAGCATGAGCGCATAGGAGGACAGCTCGATCGGCCCCACGTCGAGAACGGGCTTCATCGTTCCCGCCGGCCCAGGACGGCGAAGTTGTCGCCGGGGTCCCGCAGCACCCACTGGAAGTGGCGGCCCAGGGCCGGATCGGACCGCCACCAGGGTTCCAGGATGCTCGCCCAGTCCACGACGAACTGGATCGGCGATTCCAGCACGTAGGCCTGGTGGCGCCGCTTGCGTATGGCGCTCATCGCTTCGGGATTGACCTTTCCATCGAGGTTGATCGTACGGTCGTGGAAGAACCCGAGCGTCCCGGACTGGAAGGCGCCCACCCAGGTCTCGGCGCTCACGTGGCTTTCGACCCAGTCCACGTTGCGGAAGAGTGGGCCGCCCCGCCAGGGCCCCCGGACCAGCAGTCCATCCCTCAACACGAAGTTCCCGAGCAGCAGCGACGCGAGCAGAGGCAGGGCGAGGCGGGCGCGGGAGGCGGACAGGCGGGTCCAGAGCCCGAAAACGAGCGCACCCCATCCCAGGGCAAAGAAGGGCGACAGGGGGAAGAGGTAGCGGCGCAGGAAGTAGGGCGCATCGAAGAACGGCACGTAGAAGGCCAGCAGACCCGCCGTGAAGAGCGACGCCATGAGCATCACCGGTCCCCGCCGCGGATCCCACGTCCGCCGCCGGAGCGCGGTCCGGGCGGCGATGAGGGCGAGGCCCAACCCACAGACGGCCACGAACCAGCCGCGATGCTGGACCGGGTCGAACTCGAACGAGGCGACCAGCGTCGCCTGCTCGAAGAGCGCCACCGTGGCCGCGCCCAGGTTGGCGGCCAGCTCGCCCGTCCGCAGATGGACGTAGCCGCTGGTGGGGACGATGCTGCCGAAGCGAAGCAGGTTGTAGAGGAGCCAGGGCAGGCTGACCGCGGCCGCGGCCACCGCCATGGCGGCGGCCTCGGCCAGACGGCGGCGCAGGCTCGTTCCCCCGCCCGCGGTCGCGAGGTGGGCCAGACCCGCGGCCGCCATCAGGAAGACCGCATCGTTGCGGGCCCAGAACGAGACGCCCAGCAGGACGCCGAGGGCCAGGCAGCGCGGCCACGGCCACGGTGAGCCCCGCGCGTGCCCGCGCGCGAAGAAGAGCGCGACCATCACCACCGCGGCGGTGTAGAGGCCCGTCTCGAGCATGTTCATGCTGTGAGACAGGGCCAGGGGGCTCGTGAACCAGACGCAGGCGCCCAGCCCGCTGGCGGCGCGCGCCCCGTCGCCGGGACCCAGCACCTCCCGGCCCAGACGGTCGACGAGGAACACGGTGGCGGCGGCGATGGCCGTGGAGAAGACGATGAGGAAGCGTACCGCGGCCGCCCGGTCGCCTCCGACCAGCCAGAAGCACGCGGCCTGCAGCAAGGTGGCGAGCGGCTGGACGCCGTTGGTGGGCAGCGTCCCCGCGGCGGAGGTGAGGCCGCGGCCGAGGGCGAGGTTCCGGGCCACGGTCAACATGAGGTAGCCGTCTTCGCTGGGGAAGCTGCGGAACATCTCGGCGTCGGGGAAGGCGACGGCGCGCAGCCGAGCGAAGAGCCCGAGCAGGAAGAGGCACGCGGCGAAGATCCGCAGCCCGGTCACGGGGAGGCGACGTAGCCGAGGGCCCGCAGCTCATCGAGGAGCTGGGCGTCGACGGGGGAGGTCTCCACGCGCCAGCTCGCCATCGTGCCCCAGCTCGGCACCGACCAGACGGGATGGTGGGAGCGGAATTCTGCCGTGAAGAGATCCGTCCGGGCCTGCCCGGCGAAGTCCTCGCCGGGGGGTAGACCGAGGGCGTACAGGACGGTGGGGGCAAGGTCCAGGACCGAGATCCCGCCCGCCCGGGCGCCCGGGGCGAGATCGCTGCCCCGGGCGATGAAGATGCCGTTCGTGTGCTCGTCGTGGGTACCGGAGATGCGGTTGATGTACATGACGACGTCCTGGTAGGCCTGGCCTCCCGCGCGGACGGTGAGGGAGGGGTTCTCCAGGCTCACCTCGGCCGCCATGTCGGCCTGCGCGGGCAGTTGCGAGCGACTGATCCGGAGCACGGGTTGGCCCGACTCGTAGGTCAGTCCTTCGAGCGCCTGGGCCAGCCGGTCCAGCTCCGCGCGCGCCTGGTCCGGGGGGACCCTGCCTCCCGGCTCCCGGCCGGCCAGCGAGAGGCGCAGCCGCTTCAGCCGCGCGTGGTTGGGGCTGTCCACCGGATAGGCGACCGAGCGGGCGAAGTCCACCGCGTCGCCCTTGCGCACGAGGAAGCCGAGGTGCTCGAGCAGCCGCTCGGTGTTCACGATGACGAAAGGCTGCTCGGGGCCGGACACGAAGCCGTGGTCGGACACGACGAAGACGTTGCTCCCGGCGGGGCACGCCGAGAGGAAGTCGCCCAGCGCCCGGTCGGTCGCCTCGTACACGGCGGGGATGACGTGCGACCAGCGAGCCACGTCCTCCGGGGTCGTGCCGGGATATTTCTCCGGCTCGAGGAACTTCCAGTAGCGGTGGCTCGCGATGTCGACCGTGCGGAAGTACACGAGGAAGAGGTCGAAGCCCAGCCCGACGAGGCGGCGCGCCTCGTGGGCCATGATGCGGTCCCGAAACGCCCCGTCCTCCATCCACGGATCGGGGCTGGGCAAGCGGCCGCCCAGGTCGGGGTACTCGTTGCGGGCCTGCTCCCGCTCGCGCTCGAGGGCGGGGAGATAGCTCGCCGGGTGGACGATGCGGTCGACCGCGAGATGGGCGCGGTCGGTCACGACCACGCCCTGGATGTCCTCGGCCGGCCAGGAGGCCCACCAGCCGAGCACGGCCGTGCGCAGGCCGGCCCGCGAGGCCATGTTCCAGAGCGCGGGCACCCGCCGCACGGCGGACGAGACGGGGACCATGCCGTTCCCGCCTCCGACCACGAAGTCGGTGACTCCGTGCTCGGGGGGCGTGCGGCCGGTAGCGATCGTCGTCCAGATCACGGGCGACGCGCCGTAGGCGGTCTTCAACACGGCCGACGTGCCGGCGTCGGCCAGCCGCCGCAGGTTCGGCAGCCGTCCCTCGTCCCACAGGCGCCGGATGACGGTCCATTCGGCGCCGTCGATGCCGACGACCACGACCGGGGGACGGGTGCGGTGGCGCGGAGGGAGGGAAGGCAGGGCCGGCCCGTCGGGGCGGACCCACCGGCACGCCCACGGCAGCAGCGCGAGGAGGGCCAGGCTCAGGTGTCGTGCCCCCCGGCGCGGGTTGGACGGTCGCGAGGCCATGGGCGATTCAGGTCCGGTGCTTCTGGGGCGCGGCCACCGCGGCGGGCAGGGCCGGACGCGGCGGCGGCGTCCGGCGTGGAGCGGCCTGCGTGCGGTGAGCCTGCTGCTCCGCCCACAGGTCGTCGGCGATGAGGACCTTGTCGAGGAACACCTTCAGGAGGATGCACAGGTAGCGGCGGCCCATCTCCCGGATCTTGAGGTGGGAGCTGCCCCACGTGCGGCCGGACCACCGGATGGGGATCTGCGCGATCGAGAAGCCGCGGACGAGCGCGCTCAGCGACATCTCGATCGTGATGTTGAAGTGGCTGGCCCGGTAGGGGCCGCATTCCCGGACGACTTCGGCCCGATAGGCCTTGAAGGCGTTGGTGAGGTCGTTGAAGGGCACCCAGAACATGAGCTGGACGAGCCGGTTGACGATCCGGTTCGCGACCAGCTTCCCGAGCGGGTAATGGTCGACCGAAGCTCCCCGCACGAAGCGCGACCCGAACACGCAGTCGTAGCCCTCCTCGATCTTCCGGTAGTAGGCGACCACGTCCTCGGGCTCGTCGGAGAGGTCGGCCATGAAGATGACGATGACGTCGCCGGTCGCCGCCTCGAGGCCGGCCCGGATGGCCCGTCCGAACCCGGCCGGCGGCGGCGGGCTGAGGCAGGAGATCGCGGGATCCTCGTCCGCCCGCGCGCGAACCACCCGCTCGGTCGCGTCGGTGCTGTTGTCGTTCACGACCACGATCTCGTACGGGATCCGGTGCCGGTCGCGCAGCGTCCGGGTCAACTGGTCCAGGCAGGGCCCGATGTTGTCCTGCTCGTTGAAGGCGGGGATCACCACCGACAGCTTCAGGCCGCCCGCCGCCGCGCCGTCGGCCGGGCTCAGGCCCCTACTCGGCACCGCAGGCCCTCGCAGATCTCGGCCATCATGCGCTCGAGGTCGTAGCTGTGATCCCACCCGGGGTAGTGCTCCCGGAAGCGGCGGCTGTCGCTCACGTACCAGATGTGGTCGCCGTTACGGTTCTGGTCGACGTAGCACGTCCGCATCCGCCGGCCCACCACCTTCTCGGCCAGCTCGATGGCCTCGCGGACCGAGCAGTGGATGCGGCGTCCGCCGCCCGCGTTGTACACCTCTCCCGGCCGCGGCCCGCGCACGAAGTGGAGGAACATGCGGGCCAGGTCGGCGGCGTGGATGTTGTCGCGCACCTGCTTGCCCCGGTAGCCCACGACGGGATACTCGTCGCCGGTGATCGCGCACTTGACGAGGTAGGACAGGAACCCGTGCAGGTGCGTGCCCGCGTGGTCGGCGCCGGTGATGCAGCCGGGGCGGAAGCACACCGTCGCCAGGCCGAAGTAGCGGCCGTACTCCTGCACGAGCACGTCCGCGGCGAGCTTCGAAGCGCCGAGGAAGCTGTGCTTGCTGCGGTCCACGGACATCGTCTCGTCGATGCCGTGCGCGAAGTAGGGATGGTCGTCGGCGAGCTCCCAGCGCGTTTCCCGCTCCACGAGGGGAAGCCGGTTCGGCGTGTCGCCGTAGACCTTGCTCGTGGAGGTGAAGACGAAGGCCGCGCGCGGGCAGTGGCGCCGGGCCTGCTCGAGCAGGAGCAGGGTCGCGCGGGCATTGATGTCGAAGTCGGTCTCCGGCTCGCGGGCCGCCCAGTCGTGGGACGGCTGGCCCGCGGTGTGGATCACGCAGCGGATGTCCCGGCCGTAGGTGGCGAAGATGCGGGCGATCGCCTCCCGGTCCCGGATGTCCACGTCGTGATGGGTGTAGCCGGGCAGGGTGGCCTCGAGCTCCCGGCGCTTCCAGGCCGTCGAGGCCTCGCCGCCGAAGAAGACGGCCCGCATGTCGTTGTCGATGCCGGCGACCTGGAAGCCGTTCTCCGCGAACAGCCGCACCGCGGCCGAGCCGACCAGACCCGCCGAGCCGGTGACGAGGGCGACGTCCATTGGCGATTCCCGGGCCGCCGCCGGCGGCCCATCGGCACGAAAGCGTGGGAGGGTCCGATAAGATAGTACGCCCCGCATCGGCGCGTCAACCGGCTCGACGGAGGGCCGCGAACGGAGTCATGCCCTTGCCCCGCGTCCGGCCCCTGCTGCCCGCCCTCATCAACTTGGCCATCGTGGGCGTGATGATCGCGCGTGGCATCGGCCAGAGCCGCGAGCGCTACCGGACCGAGCCAGGCCGCCGCGCAGTTTCTCGCCACCCGCCAGGCGTCCGACGGGTCGTGGGACGACGGTGGCGCCGGGGCGTCGTTCGCGCGGGCCGGCCAGCCGGGACGGGTCGCGCCCACGATGCGTGTCCTCCTGGGAGTCCGGGCAAGCGGGTACGCGGGCGAGCCGTTCTACCGCCGCGGCCTCGGCTTCGTGCGCCGGCACCAGGAGCGCCTGCGCGGATGGCTTCACGGCGACCGCGGCGGCGATCCGGGCGATCTCGAGCCGACGGTGGACGCGCTCGCCATGGGGTCACTGCTGCTCGGGCCGGAGCCGGACGGAGGGGCCGAGCTGCGGTCGATCCTCCGCGCCCAGCAGACTCCGCGGGGGCTCTATCGCCACGGCCTCGGCCCGCCGGGCGCCGCCGCCGGCCGGCGCGTCCTCGTCGGCGACAACGTCCTGTTGCTGGGCGTCCTGCCCGCCCTGGGGATGGACACCACGGAGCTCGCCGCCGCCATCCGGAGCGAGCTGGACGAGGTCCCGCCGGCTCCGCCGAAGACCTGGATCGTCCTGGCCTACCTCGGCTCGCTGGCGGCCCCGACGGGCGGCGCCGAGGCGCACGCGCTCGTCGCTCGTCTGCTCGACCGCCTCGAACCCTCCCGGCTCGGGCCGGTGGCCGCGCTCGACGACGTCGCGCTTTCGGCGTACCTCCGCGTCCGCGCCGACCAGTGCCTGCGCGACGCCGACGCCTGCAACGACCTCAACGCCGCGGTGGCCGCCCTCCTCGGACGTCGCCAGGGCGACGGGTCGTGGCTGGCCCCGGCCGTCGCGGCGGTCGAGGGCGGCGGGATCGAGCCGTCCTCCACGGGATCGGCGGTGGAGACGACGGCGCTGGCGCTCGACGGCCTCGCGACCTACCGGCGCATACTCGACGGCCGGGCGAAGGGAATGCTCGGGGCGTCCCCGGCCGACGCCGCCGGGGCGGTCCTGCGCAGGTAGAGCCTCTGGGGGGCGCCCCGGGGCCCGACCCGGGGACGGAAGCTGCCCGGTAGCGGCCCCGCGTAACGGTAGTGCGCCCGCAGCGTTTCGATGAACCGGTAGTCCTCGTAGTCGATCACGACCGCCGAGAAGCGCTCCCGGGCGAACGCCTCCTGGAACGCGGGGACGAGGGTCTCGATCACGGACGGGATGCCGCTCTGCAGCGTCGTCAGGAGGTAGCCGTCGTGGGCGAAGCCCACCTTCCCGGCCAGGATCGGGAGGTAGCCGTGCATGGGCGTGTAGACCTCCCCGGGCAGCGCGCGAAGAGCGGCCACGAAGGCGTCGCCGTCCCTGACGTCCTGCGGGGTGGGGATGTGGCGGGCCGGATCGTAGGCCAGGAGGCGCAGTTGCAGGGCCGCCACGGCATAGAGGGCGAGGCCAGCCGGCTGCCAGCGGCCGCGGGCCGTACCGGCGTCGTGGAGGGCCAGGCCGAACAGGATGGCGAGCATGGCGTGGGCCGGCTGGAGCACGTTCAGCCAGCCGCCGCCGTGGAGGCGCGAGATCCAGGACGCCCCCAGCATGCCGACGGTGAGGGTCGAGTAGAAGACGAACCCCGACGCGCGCCCGCCCCACGCGTCGCGTAACGCGCGCGAGAGGTGCACGAGGCCCATGGCCACCGCGGGGGCGAGCGTCCAGCCGATGTCGTCGCGCCAGAAGCCGGCCAGCATCGCCTCCTGGCCGAGGCCGTGCCCGTTCGGGACCCTGACCGTGTAGAAGAAGTACCACCCGCCGGTGAGGAGGCTGAAGAACAGCGTGGTGCCGGCGATGATGGTTCCACTCACCGCGGGCAGCGCGAAGCGACGCCAACCGGACTGCTCGAACATGACGTAGAGCGTCAGGGAGGCCAGCGGGAGCAAGGCGGTCTGCTTCGTCAGGTAGGCGAGGCCCATCATGACGCCGGCGAGCGCCGAGTGCCGGATCGAATCTCCGGAGCGCACGAGCAGGAACGCGGCGAGCAGGAAGAAGAGGAACAGGTTGTCGACCCGCCCGATGTCGAACCACGCGCCCGAGAGAGGGTAGGTGCCCGCCAGGAACCCTGCGCCGGCGAGCCCGCAGAAAGCGCTTCCCGTCTCCCTTCGCACCAGCAAGAAGGTCAGCCCGAGGCACCCGACCGCCGAGGCAAGCGAGACGAGCCGCGGGGCCAGGAAGCCCACGCCGATGAGGCTGGCCAGCGCGGCCGACGAGTACGTATAGAGCGGCGTGTACGGGTAGGGGATCCACTCCACCGAGGGGGCCACGAAGAGGCTCTTTCCTGCCAGCACCCGGCGCACGCTCTCCACGGTCCAGCCTTCGAGCCACTCCAGCTCGTAGGGAAAGCGGATGCGGGACAGGGTGGTGTAGGCGAGGAGGACCAGGAGGTACGCGCACGCCGCCCCGAGCAGGACGCGGGCCACGGTTTCCAGACGGTTCATGAGAGTTGCGCCGCGAGACGGCTCGCCGCCTCCAGCCGAGTCGGACTATGCTATGGCGCGCCCGACATTTATTTCAAGAAATGGGAGGCCACGTGCCGGACCGGAGCCGTGCCGCTGCGCTCGCGTGCCGCCGGATCGTGTCTTGCGCGATCCTGGCCGCGCTCGGACTGCTCGCCTGTCGCGGCCGCACGGAGCCTCCGCCCTCTCCCGGCGAAGGAGCCGGCCAACCGGGGCATTCACCCTCGGCGGAGGAGGCGAACCCGCTCGATACCTACATCGACAAGGCGGGCGGATACCTCGTCTTCACCCAGGCCGAGGACGGCTCCTGGCCCTACTTCCACAGCCGGACACCCGACTTCGCGAACCCCGAGCCGCACGCCAACCTCTTCGGCACCATCGTCACGCTCATGAACATGACGCATACCGGCTTCGAGGCCTCGTCGGCCTTCAAGCGGGGCGCCGACTTCGTCCGGGGGCGCATGACGGAGGGGTATGTGTGGTCGCTCTACGAGCCTGGCAAGTTCGGGGCCGAGTCCTGGCTTGAGCCCGACGCCGACACCACTGCGGTCGCCCTCACCATGCTCTCGGGAAGGCTCGACGTCAAACCACCCCAGCTCAAGAAGCTGCGTACACTCTTCGATCGCTACCGGACGGCCGACGGTCTCTACCGCACGTACTTCGACGGGTTCCACGGGACGAAAGGCTTCGTCCTCGACCGCAACGTCCCATCGACCGGAGTGAACCTCAACATCCTCGGTTTTTTCGGCAACTACGAGATGCCGCGGGCGAGCCTCGTCGAGGGCCTGCGCTCCGCGATGCAGCCGGACCGGTATTGGGAGAAGACGCCCTTCTATCACTCGCTCGCGGTCCTGGCCTGCCTCGCCTCCAACGCCGTCGAGCACGGCGCCCCCGAGGCCGGCGAGCTGCAGCGGAAGCTGCTGGCCGATTTCGCCGCCGGCCCGGGCAAGGACCCGTCCTTCGCTGAGAACATGCCGACCCTGGAGCTGGCGGCCTACGTCAAGGCACGCAGCCACGCCTGCCTGCTCGATCAGTCCCCTTGCCCGGACCTGGACATGAACGTCTTCCAGCTCGCGCGCCGCCGCAAGGCGGACGGATCCTGGGCGGCGACGCCTTTGTACGAATACGACATCAACCAGCAGGCCCTCGAGGCGTTCATGCAGCGGCGGGACTTCGTGATCCGCCGCAAGCGGGGCGGCGCCGCCTACGACGTCGAGCGGGCGCTGGCCGCCCCCGGCACGGCCCATTACTACGATGGCTCGCCGGCCGAGACGACATCGTTTGCGCTCAAGGCGCTGGTCTTCTATCGCGAGCTGCTCAACCACCGCAGCGCGTTCATGCTCCAACCGGGCCGCAGTCCCGGCACCCCCAGCCCCTCCGCCACTCCTCATTAGGGGCCCGCCGCCCTGGCCAACCCGCTGCCGCTCTCGTGCGCGCTGCTGGTCCTGGCCCTGCCGGGGCTCGTCCTGTTCGGCGGTCGGCTCACCGATGGGCTCGGGACGCCACCGCGCGCGCGGTGGCTGCTCGTCCCTGCGGCCGCGGTGGCCTCGTTCCTGGTGGCGGTGGCGATCTCCGGACGCGCCTCGGGCTCGTTCCTCATCGGCCTCTGGACCGGCACGCTGGTTGTGGCGGTCGCGGGCCTGGTGTGGAGCGTGCAGCGACGGCCGAGCGGTCCCAGGGACTCGGCCGAGCCCGCGCCGAAGGCACCTCGCCCCGGCTCTCTGCGATGGATGCTGCTGAGCGGCCTCGTCGCGCTCCTGCCCGTCGCGTACTTGACCCTGGCCGGCGACTTCTTCGACGACTTCAACGCGATCGGCCATCGCAGCCTGATCGCGCAGTTCCAGAACGACGTCTTCCCTCCGCGGCACCAGGTCTTTCCCGAGTACCCGTTCCGCTACCACTACGGGTTCAACCTCCTGGCCGCGGCGCTGACCGCCCTCTTCCGGCTGTCCGTGCCGTGGGCGATCGACCTCCTCGTGATCGTCTGCTTCCTGTGGAGCTGGTGCCTGGCCTGGGTCCTGGGGGAGCGGCTGACCCGGTCGGGGAGCGGGGGCTGGACCGCGCTCGCGTCGCTGGGGGGAGGCGGCGCGTTCTTCTGGCTCATCGCCCACGCGCACTGGGCGAGCCAGGGGGCGGTCGGGATCGTGATCGGCGGCAACCGGATCAACTTCCCGGTGGTCATGTACTTCTTCCAGAAGCCCTTCACGCTCGGCTTCCCCCTGGCCCTGGCGGTGATGCTGGCGGCCTCGTTCCCAGCCCCCGGTCTCGGGTGGCTGCGGCGCAGCTCTCTCCTGGCCGTCCTGCTCGCGTCGCTCTACCTGGTGCAGGAAGAGCTGTTCGTGACCGTCGGCCTGAGCCTCGCCGCGCAGGAGCTGCTGCGCGAGCGGCACCTGCGCGCCCTGGTGCCCGTGGCGGCGTCGTTGCCCCTGGCTGTCCTGATGGGCGGAGTGCTCTTCACGCCGATGCCCGAGCGGCACGGCGAGCTGCTCCGCGTGCGCTTCTGGCCGGCCCAGGGCGACCCCTGGGGGGTCCTGGCCTGGTACGCCCTGACGAGCGGGCTGCTGCTTCCGCTGGGCATCGCGGGCCTTTTCGCGACGCGGCGCCTGCGCACGCTGCTCCTGCTGCTCATGCTGGGCAGCTTCGGCGCGCCGCTGTTCTTCGAGAACCCCTACTCGTGGGACATCGTCAAGCTGGCGACGATCGGCGAGCTGGCGGCGGGCCTGGCCGCGGGATCGGTCCTGGCCGCGCTGGCCGAGAAGCCCACCTGGCCGCGCGCCTCCCTCCTGGCCGTGCTCGTGATCCTGCTGGTGGCGAGCCCGGTCGGCTACCTCGGCTACTGGATCCGCGAGATGGTCCGCCCGACGCCGGAGATCGGCCAGCCGCTCGCCATGCAGCGCGACCTGCCCCGCGTCGACGACTGGGAAAAGGTGCTCCGGTGGCTGCGCGGGCAGCGGTCCCTCGAAGGCACGATCTACGCCATGAACCCCCGGCTCTCGCAGATGATCCTGCTCGCCGGCCTGAACGGGGCGGGCCCGCCGCGCTGGATCGACCTGGAGTTCGGCGTCCCGCAGGACCGCATCGACCGCCGGAGCGTCCTCCTCAAGGAGCTTCCGCGGGACCCGCGGGCGTGGCGGCGAGAAGGCGTCTCCTGGTTCGTGGTCGGGCCCGGAGAGCCCGTCGCGCCGACGGTGCAGGCCTGGGTCGCCTCGCGAGCGGCGCGCGCCGTCAAGGCCGCCGGTCCGTGGACGATCTATCACCTCGAGGCGCCCTCGCGCTGAGCCGCAGGAGAAGCAGGGACACCCCGGACAGGGCGAGCAGCCCGGCGTCCTGGACGCCGCGCGACACCCCGTAAACGTCGAGGAGCGGGACGCGCGGGCCGCCGGAGACGAGCAGCCTCGTCACGTAGGCGAGCGGGAACCGCAGCTCCGGCCCGAAGGCGTAGGTGGACATGACCACGTCGCTGAACATCGTGCCGGCCACGTTGACGGCGCACGAGACCAGCAGCAGCGCCCACGCGAGGAGCCTCGCCGCGCGTCGCCGCCAGTCGAACTCCACCAGGCCGATGGCGAGGAACGGCACGACGGCATAGAGATAGCGTGGCCCCCACAGGACGCTGAGCCCGCCCCAGAAGTACCGCCCGAAGCCGGGGACATGCGTCCCGAGCATGCTGTTGAAGACGAGATAGCTCGCGAACACGGCCAGGCAGAAGAGGTGGACGCTCCGGTGCCCGGCGGCGCGGAGCCCTTTGAGGTTCCCGGCGAGGCCCAGCAACAGCACCGGGCTGTAGAGGAACAGCCCCTTGAAGCGGCCGAAGCACAGCCGGGCCATGACCGCCGGGCTCGGCGCGTTCAGGCCCACCGCGGCGCCTTCCTGGAACGCCGCGAGGTCGAGGCCCTGGCGGGCCAGGGGCTCCGGCGTGATCCAGAACCGGAAGTGGTAGGGAGTGGCGAAGGGAGAGCCGAAGGCGGCCTGATGGTAGGCCGCCAGCAAAGCGAGGAGAGCCAGGAGCGGAAGCATCACGAGCAGCCTCGTAGAGAGCAACGAGGATCGCGCTCGGGTAGTCGATCGCGACCGCCGCGCCGAGCAGCGCGCCGCCGAGGAGGCAGGCCCGTCGGCGCGGACCACCCGACTCCGCCAGCCAGAGGATCGCGTGCCACGCCAGGCCGTAGGCCAGCGCCTGGCGCGAGTACATCGCGCTGTAGTAGAGGACCATGCTGCCGAGGCCGGTCGCCACGGCGGCCGCGGTGGCCGGCGCCCGCTCGACGCCATGGGCGGTCAAGAACCCGACGAGCCGGGCGCCGAAGGAGGCGGACAGCGGAGCCACCAGCAGCGCGGCCAGGAGGATCTGCAGGAGGTAGACGTCCGCGAGATGACGGGGGCCTGCCCCCGGCAGCGTCGCGGCATTCCTCAGGTAGTAGTTGCGGAACCTCCGGTTCGCGACGACGCGGTCGTCAAAGCGCGACAGCACCGGCTTCAGCGCCGCGTAGAAGGGCGCGGCGAGGACGGTCGCGCCCGGTCCTACTCCGGAGTAGACCCGTCCCTCGCGGACGCTGATGTCGTAGGCCTCGGTCAGGAAGACGACCTTCGGGTCGCGCTCGTCGCTGAGGACGAAGGTGTGGTCGTCGACGAGCCGGATGGCGGCCCGCAGCACCGAGTCCGACATCGATGGGCCGGTGGGGGCCACCAGCACGACCGGCCAGGCCAGGAGCAGGAGGAACAGCGGCGCACCGCCGCGGGCGAGGGGCCGGGGCGGCTCAGCCGGCGGACGTGACATCGGGGTCTGCGGCCGGGGAGCCGCCGGCCGGGCCGGTCATCGCGATGGCGCGGGAGAGCGCGAGCGTCACGATCAGGATGGCGAACAGCAGGCGGTAACGGCGGCGGAAGCGCAAGAGGAGGCCGGGGTCGTCGAGCGCTCGCGGCAGGCCGGCCACGAGCCCGGTGTAGACGGCGGCCGCAGCCGCGCACGCGGCCCACATCGCGACGGACGGCTGGTAGGCGGCCAGCAGCGCGAGCGCCCCGTAGTGGATGGCGACGACGAGGCCCAGGGCCCGCGTCCGCCCCGCGCGGACGACGAGGTGCCGCAGCGAGGCCTTGCGGTCGGCGTCCCAGTCCATGATCTCGTTGAAGGTGCCCCCCGAAAGGTAGAGGAGCCCGAAGAGGACGCCGCCCGGCCAGTGGCGGCGAAGATCGCCCCCGGCCACGAGCACGCCGGCCGCGAAGTAGCTGAAGCCCGCGGTGAAGTGGGCCAGCTCGCTGCCGAGAAGCCGCCGCTTCAGCCGGATGGTCGGATGAGAGTAGGCCATGCACACGACCTGGCTTCCCAGGAGCAGGATGCGCACGCGGGACGGCAGGAAGAGCACGCTGGCCAGGAAAACCGCGGTGAGGACGAGCGTCTGGTTCCTCAACCGGGGCAGGCGGCGGGGGCCGGCGACCGATTTCCTCGGGTTGAGCGAATCGGTGTCGTAGTCGCACAGGTCGTTGAAGGAATAGACCGAGAGAACGTGAGAGGCGTAGGCGACAGAGTAGAGGAGCAGGAGATGAAGGGCGGGAAGGCCCGGCTGGCTCAGGACCCCCACCGCGCCGGGCACGAGGACCTGGCCGCTCTCGTAGAGCCGGAGATGCTCGAGGGCCTTCACCCTCACCGCTCGGCTCCCGCCGTGGGCGGCCAGCCGAAGACCGTCACCTCGGGCGACGAGGCCAGGGCGACCAGCTCGGCCGAGCCGGCCAGCTTGTCGTAGAGGCCCTCTTCCCCCGGCAGCTCGAGCGAGCGGTGATAGACGACGTAGTCCACGCCGAAGGCGCGCAGGCCCGCGAAGGCCTCCGGCGCCGGCAGGGCGTCGATGAGCCTCTGGGCCTGCAGCCGGGTGCGGGGGAAGTAGCCGTGGACGCCGTTGACGATGTTCTGCCGGTGGTAGGTCTGCCGGTTCATGTAGACGAGCTCGCGGTTCCACTCGAAGAGGTCCTGGCTGTCCCGGTAGAGGGCGCCGCCGGGCCGGCTGGGCAGGTCGAGCAGCACGTGTCCCCGCTGCCCGGCGAAGAACACGCTGACCAGCGGCTCCGGCGTGGCTAGGCGGGAGCCCACGAACGACTTGAGGGGGAGCGGGACGTTCTCGGCCAGCACCACCAGCGTGACAAGGAGCAGGATGAGCCGGCGGCGGGACGGCGGTTGGAACGCCGGAGAGGCGAGGAGCCGTTCCAGGCCGAGGGCGGCCGCGAGCACCACCGCGAGGACGCTGAGCGCGAAAGCGCGGCACGGCACGCGCAGGACGCCGGCCGCGGGCAGCCAGCGGTACGCGGGCAACATCAGGTTCGGCAGCAGGCGATGGCCGACGGAGAGGAACGGGCCCAGGGCCACGACGAGGCCGGCGAGGTACAGCGTGAGCAGCTCCAGCCGGAAGCGGCGGGCCGCGCCCAGACCGATTCCGGCCAGCACGTAGAGGCCGAACCCCAGGAAGGCGCAGCGGCGCGTGTAGACGAAGTATTTGACGTCGTCCGGGCTCGACAGGCGGCCGAACACGGTCACCGCGTCCTCGCTCTGCAGGCTCTGCGGCTGCACCGCGCCGGCGTGGATCATCTGCCGCGTGCGCTCGGCGATCTCGGCCGCCACGACCGGCCAGCTGAAGGGATAGACGAGGTTGTTCTCGAGCGTCCGCAGCAGGTCCGCCGGCTCCAGGCTGTGCACCTCGGCCAGGAAGACCGGGTCCCAAGGGTTGGTGAAGTTCGCGCTCGCCCTGGCCGCGGCGTAGAAGCCGAAGAAGGGGGCGGCCACCGCGGCGAAGAGCAGTCCCGCGACGGCGAGCGACGGAGAGTCGATGCGCGGCCGGGGCCGGCGTGCCGACAGATGGCCCCCGAGCAGGGCGAGGGCGGCGAGGAGGCCGAAGAGAAAGACGTAGGCCGAGAAGTACACCTGGACCGCTCCCAGGACGGCGGCGATCGTCAGCCGGCGGCGCTCGCCGGTCGCCAGGTAGCGCTTCCAGTCGGCGAGCGCCAGCAGGGCGACGAAGAAGAAGCTCGTGTGCGGGCTGTCGATGTTTCCCAGGACGTAGTTGGAGGCCGGGAAGGCGAGGCCGGCGAACGCCGCCGCGGCCGCGTCACGCACGTACAGGCGCGCGAGCAGGAAGACGCCCAGCGCGTCCAGGGCGAGCACGGTGGACAGGAATAGGCCGTACGCGCGGGCGTCGTCGCGCGCCAGGAGCTTGAAGCCGATGAAGAGGGCCGAGGTGCCGACCGCCGACTCGCCAAAGCCGAAGACGCCCGTCGCCGGATAGAGCGGCCGGCCCACGTCCTCGTGCCGGACCGCCCCCTCGATCCGGCTCAGCATGTAGTTGGGCAGGGCGATGCCGTTGAGCCAGGTGTCGCAGTTGCCGGGGAGCCGGCCGTGGAGCGCCGGCGGCAGGAGCAGGAGCGCGAAGAAGGCGAGGTAGGCCAGGCCGGCGATCCCCGGCCGAGGGCCGCCCTTCATCGGCGCACGCGGAAGACCGCGGTGTCGGCCGATTCGAGCACCGGCTCCAGCCGCGGCGTGCGGCGGAGCTGGGCGAGCGACGGCCCTTCGCCCGGCAGCACGAGGCCCTTGTTGAACGCGACGAAGCCCACGCCCAGGCGGGCGAGGCCGACGACGGCCTCCTCGCTCGGCAGCCGCGCGGTGAGCTTCTGCACGCCGATCCGCGACCACGGGATGTAGCCGTTGACGCCGTTCACGATGCTCTGCCCGTGGTAGGTCTGCCAGTTCATGTAGATCAGCTCGCGGTCGAAGACGTACAGGTCGTCGGCGGAGCCGGCCAGGCCGTAACCGATGCCGCTCGGCAGGTTGAGGATCACCGCGCCGCGCTGGGCGGCGAAGAAGCGCTCGTAGTCGGCGGGCGGCCTGACGTAGGCGGCGCCCGCGAACGAGCGCATGGGGAAGGGCACGTTCTCGACCACCACCGCCGCCGCGAGGAGCAGCGCAAGGGCGGCCGCGCGCGGACCCGAACCCGCGCGGCACCGCTGCTGCAGCCGCTCGATCCCCCGGGCCGCACCGACGTCGAGGGCGAGCAGCGCGAGGGCGAACGCGCGGCCCGGGATACGGAAGACGTAGGCCCCGGGCACGAGATGGTAGGCGGCATAGAGGGGCATGGGCACCATCACGCCGCCCACGGTGATGAGCGGACCCAGGGCGAGCACGAAGCCGACCACGAAGAGCCAGAGCAGCTCCCGGCGCCCGGCGAAGGCATTCCATGCGCCCGCCAACGCGAGCAGGTAGGGAAGGACGCCCACGAAGGCGCGCCGCCGCGACGAGACCCACAGCGACTCCTCGCCCTCCCGCGGGCTGGCGCCCACCATCAGCGCGAAGTCCTCGGTCCGGAACGCGGGGTCGCTGCGGCCGAGGCGCTTCTGCAGCGCCATCGCGTCACGGTGATCGAAGCGGTGGCCTTCGGGATAGATCAGGTTGCCCGGCATCGCGTTCGCGAGGTCCTGGGGATCGAGGCTGTTGAACTCCGCGAAGAGCACCGCCTGCGACCGCCAATCGAAGTGGTCGGTGAGACGGAACAGGTAGAAGAGGAAGAAGGGCGCCACCATGAGGGCGGCGGCGCCGCCGGCCGCCCCGAGCCGGAGAAGCGCGCCCCCGCGCCGGCGCAGCTCGCCGAGGTTGGCCAGGCCGAGGACGGCGAGGGCGACGGCCAGCAGCAGGAAGACGTAGGACGAGAAATAGGCCTGCGCCCCGGCCAGGCTCGCCGCCCACCACAAGTCCCGGGCGTGGCCACGCAGCAGGTAGCGCTTGAAGAAGTACAGCGACAGGAACGCGATCCCGAAGAACGAGGTGTGGGGGCTGTCGATCGTGGAGAGGAGGAAGTTGGAGGAGGCGAACGCCAGGCCGGCCAGCGCGGCCGCCGGCCGGCTGCGCACGTACAGCGTGGCGAAGAGGTAGGTCGCCAGCGCGGTGCCGGCGTAGACCGCCGAGATGAACACGTAGTGGCTGGCGATCTCGCCGAGCCCGCAGGCGCGCAGCAGCATGGGCAGGAGCGCGAGCGCGACCGAGGTCTCCCCGTAGGCGAAGGGATGGGGCGACGGGTACAGGAATCCTCCGTAATGGCCCAGCCCGAGCAGCTCCCTGACCGCGTTCAGGTACAGGTTGGTGAAGGCGACTGCGTACCACGTGTCGCAGTTGCCGGGCAGGCGGCCGGCCCGCGGGAACTGCGAGAAGAGGGCGAGGAAGTACGCCAGGTAGAGGCCGCCCGCCGCGAGCGGGCCCGGAAAAGCGGCGGCGAGATCGCTCTCGCGCTCGGCAGGCGGGCCGGCCATGGGTGGACACGAATTCTATGCGCGAAGCTTCGTGATCCCGCCCTGATCAGCGGGCGAGGCTCAGGGGGTCGATGCCGGCGTCGAGCGTGAACGACGCCCCCACCGCCCCGACCATGCAGTGGCGGCGGTCGAGGCCGAGCCGGGAGCGGAGGTGGTACACCGCCTCGAGCCCCGTGCAGTGCGCGCCCAGCAGGTCCGCCACGCCGAACTCGCGCAGCCGGTCACCGGTCCAGTCGAGCGTGGCGTCGTCCTTCTGGAACAGGTGGAGCCCGCCCAGCACCGCGAGGACCGGCGCGTCGCGGACGGTCCGCCGCGCGTAGGCCAGCGTGTTGACGACTCCCGCGTGGCCGCAGCCGAAGAGGGCGACGAGACCGCGGTCGGTGTCGAAGACGAGCGCCTGGTCCTCGGGGAGGTTGTCTTCCACCGTCCCGTCATCGGTCGAGATCCGGCCGGCCGCGGGCCAGTTTCGCTCGGGATGGACCCGGGGGACCGGGCCCGTGATCCACACGCCGGGGAACAGCTCCCGGGGCTGGTCGAGCTCCACGAACCGGCCGCCGGCCGCCTCGTACCCGCTCTTCACCGCCGTCATCATGCCGACGTAGGGCCCGGCGGCCCGGGGCAGGAAGATGCCGCGGCCGACCCAGGCCCGGCCGAGCGCCTCGGGGTCCGCCTTCGCGTACTCGCGCCGGAGCGTGACGAGGCCTCCCGTGTGGTCGCCGTGGTGGTGGCTCAGCACCACGTCCCGGACGCCGGCGAGGTCGACCTTCAGCTCCCGGGCGTTCTGGAGGACCGTGTCGGGCCGGGCGCCGGTGTCGAAGAGGATCCGGTGGCCGTCGGCCTCGACCAGGGCCGCGAAGCCCCACTCGCCGATGCCCGCGTCGGCCAGCATCGTGGAGAGGACGACGATCTTTACGGCGCCGACGCGCGAGGTGGCCGGTCGTGGGCTCGCCTCCTGCGCATGGAGGCGGGCGAGCGGCAACGCGAGAAGGAGAGCGAGGGAAACGAGGCGCGCCACGCGCGCATCTTGCGCCGGCCACGGGCGGTCTGGCAAGCGTCCGCACGGGGCGGCCGGGCGCGGACCGTGATATAGAAGAGCCCCCATGAGACCCGCAGGCGGCGTCTCCTTCGCGTCCGAAGCGGGATGCATTCCCGCGAGGATGCATTGACGAAGAACGCGCCGCCGAGGACGCGAAAATGATGAGACCCGCAGGCGGCGTCTCCTTCGCGTCCGAAGCGGGATGCATTCCCGCGAGGATGCATTGACGAAGAACGCGCCGCCGAGGACGCGAAAGTGACGAGACCCGCAGGCGGCGTCTCCTTCGCGTCCGAAGCGGGATGCATTCCCGCGAGGATGCATTGACGAAGAACGCGCCGCCGAGGACGCGAAAGTGATGCTCAGCGGGACGAGCCGCGAGGCGGCGGCCGAGTTCCTGGGAACGTTCGTCCTGATCGTCTTCGGCACTGCCGTCGTGGCCCAGGTCGTGCTCAGCGGGGGCAGCCACGGCGGCTACCTGTCCATCAACATCGGCTGGGGGCTGGCGGTCGTGATGGCCGTCTACGTGGCCGGCGGCGTGTCGGGGGCCCACCTCAACCCGGCGGTCACGCTGGCGCTGGCGGTGCACCGGCAATTCTCCTGGCGCAAGGTGCTCCCGTACTGGGCGGCCCAGGTGGCGGGGGCGTTCGCCGCCTCGGCGGTGACCTTCGTGACCTACCGGGAGGCCTTCGACCGCTTCGACGGCGGCGTGCGGCAGGTGGCCGGTCCGCGCGCGACAGCCGGCATCTTCGCCACCTACCCGCAGGAGTTCCTGAGCAACGTTCCCGGCGGCCTGGTGGACCAGGTGGTGGGGACGGCCCTGCTGCTCCTGCTGATCTTCGCCCTCGTCGACCGGCGCAACTCCGCCCCCGAGGCGGCGCTGGCGCCCGTGCTGATCGGACTAGCGGTGGTGCTCATCGGCATGACCTTCGGGTACAACGCCGGCTACGCGATCTCTTCACCGCGGCGGCCGGCTGGGGCGGCGAGGTCTTCCGGGCCGGGCACCATTGGTGGTGGGTGCCGATCGTCGGCCCGTGCGTCGGCGCCGTCGTGGGGGCGGCGGCCTACGACCTCTTCATCACGCGCCACCACCCGCAGCAGGAGCGGGCCAAGGAGGTGGCATGAGGCCCGCAGGCCGCGCCTCCTTGCCGCCTGAGCGCGATCTATTCGCGCGAGGGCGGAACTCTCTGGAAGCGCGCGGCCGAGGACCGGAGATCCGATGAGGCCCGCGGGCCGGAAGACTCGATGACCCGCTACGTCCTCGCCCTCGACCAGGGGACGACCTCCAGCCGCGCCATCGTGTTGGGCCGGGAGGGGATCGTGGTCGCCTCGGCCCAGCAGGAGTTCCCCCAGATCTTCCCCGGCCCCGGCCACGTGGAGCACGACCCGGAGGACATCTGGTCGTCGCAGCTCCAGGTGGCGCGGGACGCGATGGCACGGGCCCGCATCGGCGCCGCCGACCTGGCCGCGGTCGGCATCACGAACCAGCGCGAGACGACGGTCCTGTGGGACCGCCGCTCCGGCAAGCCGGTCGCCAACGCCATCGTCTGGCAGAGCCGGATCAGCGCCGGGATCTGCGACGCGCTGAAGGCGGCCGGCCACGAGGAGCTGTTCCGCTCCCGCACCGGGCTCGTGGTCGACGCGTACTTCTCGGGAACCAAGATCAAGCACCTCCTCGACACCGTGCCCGGCCTGCGCAGCCGGGCCGAGAGAGGAGAGGTCCTCTTCGGCACCGTGGACACGTTCCTCATCTGGCGGCTGACCGGCGGCCGCGTCCACGTCACCGACGTGAGCAACGCCAGCCGGACGCTGATCTTCAACATCCATGACCTGGAATGGGACGACGAGCTGCTGAAGGTCCTGGGCATCCCCCGGAAGATGCTGCCCGCGGTGAGGGCCTCCAGCGAGGTCTATGGCGAGTGCGAAGAGGGTCTGCTCGGGGGCCGGATCCCCATCGCCGCCGCGGCGGGCGACCAGCAGGCGGCCACCTTCGGCCAGGCGTGCTTCGAGCCGGGCAGCGCCAAGAACACCTACGGCACCGGCTGCTTCATGCTCCTCAACACCGGGAAGGAGCCCGTGCCGTCGCGCAACGGCCTCCTCACCACGGTGGGCTGGAAGCTGGGGGGCGAGGTGACCTACTGCCTGGAGGGCTCGGTCTTCGTGGCCGGCGCGGTGGTGCAATGGCTGCGGGACGGCCTCGGCCTCATCCGCTCCTCCTCGGAGGTCGAGCGGCTGGCGGCGAGCGTGCCCGACTCGGACGGCGTCTACGTGGTGCCCGCCTTCGTCGGCCTCGGCGCGCCGTACTGGGATCCCTACGCGCGAGGCGCCGTGCTGGGCCTCACGCGCAACACGAAAGCGGCCCACCTCGCGCGGGCGGCGGTGGAGTCGATGGCCTACCAGACCCGCGACGTCCTCGACGCGATGCAGCGCGACGCGGGCCTGGCCCTCGCGCACCTGAAGGTGGACGGGGGCGCGGCGGCCAACGACGCGCTCCTGCAGTTCCAGGCCGACCTGCTCGGGGTGCCCGTCCGCCGGCCGGTCGTGGCGGAGACGACCGCGCTCGGCGCCGCCTACCTGGCCGGCCTCGCGGTCGGCTACTGGAAAGACGCCGCCGACGTGGCCGGCAACTGGGCCCTCGACCGCGAGTTCACCCCCGCGATGGCCGGCCCCGAGCGCGATCGCCGGCACCGCGATTGGCTGAAGGCGGTCGGCCGCTGCCGCGACTGGCAGGATCATTGAGTTTTCCCCACGTCGCTCCGCGCCGGGGTGAACCCGGCGCTCCGCCGCTACAGGCTTCTTGTCGGTACGAGCTCGAACGTGGCGATACGGGCGGGGCCCAGGACCGCCTCGGCCGCGCCTCCGCCGAGTAGCAGCTCTGTCTCTCGCCGCTCGAGGAGGTCGAGGGCGAAGGCCTGGGCCAGACCTGTTCCGGCGTGGATCCGCACCCGGGCTTCAGTGTCTTGCGGGTTGAAGATCCGGACCACCAAGGAATCGCGGTCGTCGGTCTTCTTGACGGCACTCAGGGCCACTCCTGCTTGCTCGGGCTCGATGCGGAGGAACGACCGCGGGGCCTGCGTGGTGCCGGCGGCGTCCGGGGCCGCGACCATGCGCGGCGGGACCAGGAAGGCTCGGGACCAGGCGTAGAGCTGGCCGGCCTCGGGGGGCGCACCGCGCGGCACCATCGCGAAGCGGAAGATGTGACGGCCGGGGCACTGCGCGCCCGGCGTGGGCAGCGCGGGCCCGGCGTGGCCGCGCCGGGTCCGGAGGCCGTCGCGGGACAGCGCGCCCACGCACCGTAACAGCGTGATCGCGACGCGCGCGGGACCCGGCTCCGCGACCACCTCGTACTCGGCCAGCCCCTCGGCGAGGACGAAGACCCCCGCCTGTCCGTCTCCCGCGTCCACGAAGCCCTGTAGAGGAGCCGTGCCGACCGGGTCTTCGAGGGCGCCGGGCGGAGGAGGCGAAGGTCGCGCCGGGCGGTCGACGACACCAAAAGCAGTCGCGGCGCGAGCCGAGGTGACCGTGGCCGCAGCCGTCGGGAAGAGGACGCGGAGCCGGTGGTCACGGGCGGCGTTGTCGACGGTCATCGTCCATTCGACGCGCGGCGATCCGGCCTCCAGGCTCACGCGGATCGAGACCGGCAGCATGACGGTGTCGTCACGGCGGCCGCAACGATCGTCGGTGGCGGCGGAGGGGACCGGAAGCTCGAGATCGATGCGCAGGGTCGCCCGCAGCGGTCCGGGTTCGATCCGGCGCACGACCGGCAAGCGGGCTTCCGCGCTCGTGACCAGGCGGTCCGAGACGGGAGGCGAGAACGTGTACTCGTCGCCCACGTCGCCGGCGTCCTCCAGTTCGCCGCAGCGGGAGTAGACGGCGGCCCTGCGGAGGTCCCTGACCTCCAGGGTGCCGTCCGGGCCCGCCGCCACCCGCACCAGGCCGTTGTCCATCCAGTCCTCACCGGATGCGACGGGAGCCGGCGCGGGAGGCGCCGCCGCCGCTTCGCCGACCGCCAGGCGGAGGTCACAGGCCGCGTAACCGCAGGCGGGCACGGCCGGGACCCAGATGGCGAGCTGCAGACGGCGGGCGCGCACCGGCCACGGCGGCTCGAAGCGGCTCGTGAGGTGCACGAGCACGTCCTCTTCGGCGAGGACCTGGAACGCCACGCGGCGTCCATCCGCATCCGTGACCGCGGTGAGGCGCGCGTCCCGCGGGACGAGGCGGGCCGGCCGGTCGAGCCGCTCGGGCGCCACCGTCCGCCCCGGATCCGCGCTCGCGAAGGGAAGGTCGACGGTGCCGGTGACCACGCCGCGGTAAGGCGCGGCGTCGGTGTTCACGAGCACGACCCGCAGCGCGCCCTCCGGCGGCGGCTCCACGCGGCGGGCGAGCGCGGCCAGGGCCCGCTCGGCGACACCCTCGGCGACCTCGGTAGCGCGGGCGAACCGGGTGAGGTTCTCGGCGTGGACGGCGTCGACGCTGCAGCCGCAGATGCTGTCGTGGGGATGGTTCTGGAGCAGCGTCTTCCACCCGTAGGCGAGGAGGCCGGAAGGGTACGGCTCGCCGAGCATCCAGGCGAAGACCGAGAGCGGCTCCGCCCACACCTCGAGCGCGGTCTGGGCGCGCGCGTTGGCCAGCTTCAGGTGGCTCCGTGCGGAGAGGACACCGGGCAGCAGAAACGCGTGGTCCTGGCCTCCCCGCAGCTCTCCGCGAACCGTCTCGAGCAGGTCCGGTCCGCCCCGCGCACCGAGGGCCCAGCGCACGCCCTCCACGTACGCCGGAAGCGTCGAGAGACGTGCGCGCGCGCCGGGCTCGGCGGCCAGGCAATCCACGAGATCGGTCAGGCCCGGATGCGGCTCGACGTGGTCGACGCCGGCCATGAAGAGGACCTGTCCCACCGAGCTGCGCGCGCCTTCCCGGGCGAGGAGCTCCCGCGCGCGCGACCGCATCTCGTCGGGCGGCAGCGATGGAAGCCGCATTGCGTTGGCGTAGCCCTCGCGCGGAAGATGCAGCAGCAGGACGCGCGAGCCGTCCAGGCCCTCCCAGAGAGACTCGGCCTTCGACCCCCCGACTCCGCGCCAGAGCACCGCGTTGTCGAGGCCGAGCTGGCGCAGGATCTGCGGCATCTGGGCCACATGGCCGAAGGGATCGGGGATGTAGCCGACCGGCATCGCCTTGCCGAACCGCTCGGCGATGCGGTGGCCGAGGGCGAGGTTGCGCACGAGAGCCTCGCCGCTCACCAGGAACTGGTCCGGCATCACGTACCACGGACCGACGAGCAGCCGGCCGGCGGCCACGTGCCCCCGCAGCCGCTCCTCGTGCTCCGGCCTCACCTCCAGGTAGTCCTCGAGGACGATCGTCTGGCCGTCCAGGTGGAAGGCGGTGAACCGCGGGTCGGAGTCCAGCCGGTCGAGGACATGGTCGACCAGGTCCACCAGCCGCAGCCGGAACTGCTCCCGCGTGAGGTACCACTCGCGGTCCCAGTGCGTGTGGGAGACGACGTGCACCTCCACCTGGTCGTCCGCCACCGGCCTCAGCCTTTCACCGCCCCTGCCGTCAGGCCGGCCACGAAGTAGCGCTGGAGCAGCACGAAGGCGGCCATCACCGGGACGAGGCCGATGAAGCTGGCCGCCGCCACCAGGTGCCAGTCGGTCTCGTAGCCGCTCTGGAAGCTGAAGATGCCCACCGGGATCGTGAAGCGCTGCTGCGAGTCGAGCAGCACGAGGGCGAGGGAGAACTCCGCCCAGTACGAAGCGAGGTCGAAGATCGCGACCGCGGCCAGGCCGGGCGCGGCCAGGGGCAGGACGATCGACCACAGCGTGCGCAAGCGCGAGGCCCCGTCGAGGCGCGCGGCTTCCAGTACCGAGGCGGGCAGGGCATCGAAGAAGCTCTTGAGGACCGAGATCGTGAAGGGGAGCTGGACCGAGGCATAGACGAGGACGAGGCCGGCGTGGGTGTCGAGCAGGCGCAGCCCGGCCACCAGTCCATAGATCGGCACCAGCAGCACCATCGGCGAGACCATCTGTACGGCGAGCAGCGCATGGACGGCGGCCTCGCGGCGCGGGAAGCGCTCCCGGGACAGGACGAAGGCGGCCGGGACCCCGGCGAGCAGCGTGAGGGCGGTGGCGAGCCCCGCCACCTTGGCGCTGTTCCAGAGGTACCAGGGGACCTGGGTCCGGGTCAGGACGAAGCGGTAGTTGGCCAGCGACGCGTCCCGGGGCAGCCAGCGGGGAGGGAACTCGAAGACGCCCGCCTTGTTCTTGACGGAGATGGAGGCGAGCCAGAGCTGCGGGAGAAGGAAGGCCGCGGCCACCAGGGCCAGGCCGAGCCGGAAGCCCCACCGGCGCGGCGTGGACAGTTTCATGCGGCGGGGCGCGGCCGGCTGAGCGCTTGCGCCGCGGCCACCGCCAGCGCGAGGTTCAGGGCCAGCATCACGACCGCCACCGCCGCCGCCCGTCCCGCCTCCAGCTCGTAGAAGGCCGATCGGTACATGTAGAGCGAGATCACCTCGGTGCGGCGGGCGGGGCCGCCGGCGGTCAGGGGCAGGATGAGGTCGAACGTGTTCAGGGTCTGGATGGTGATGAGGGCCAGGTTCAGCGCGACGACCGGGGCGATCATCGGCAGGACCACCATGCGGAAGCGCGGCCAGGCCCCGAGCCCCTCCAGGTCGGCCGCCTCGTGCAGCTCGCGCGGGATGCGCTGCAGGCCGGCGAACTGGAGGATCATGCTGAACGCGCAGCCCCGCCACGTGTTGGCGGCGATGACGGAAGCCATGGCCAGCGTCGCCGAGGACAAGAGCGGCAGCGGCCCCACACCGGCGAGCGACAGCCAGTAGTTCACGATCCCGGCCCGGTTCTCGACGAGCAGGATCCGCCACAGCACCCCGACCAGCACTCCGGGGATCACCCACGCGCTCACGACCGCCAGCCGGGCGCCGAGGGCGCGGGCCGCTCCCCGCCGGCGCGCGGCGTCGATGAGCAGCGCGATCGCGAGGCCGAGGCCCAGCTGCAGCACGACCGAGCTGGCCACGAAGACGAGGGTCACTCCGATCATGCCGTAGAAGGCGGGGTCGGTGAGCAGGTCGCGGAAGCTCGCCAGCGTGTACGCGTAGGCCGTCCCGTGCGTGCGCGTGTCGGTGAAGGACAGGCGGACGAGGTCGAGCATCGGATAGACGAGGGCCACGCTCACCAGCAGCAGCGCGGGGGCGATCCAGGCGCGCAGCCCCGACTGGCGGCCCCGCAGCGGGGCGAGAACGGAGAGGGCGAGGAGCATGGCCAGCGCGACCGGCAACAGGGTAGCGGGGTCGAAGGCGCGTCTTCCCGGCGGCGGAGCGCCGCGCTGGCGCGTGTCGACCTCCTGCACCGCTCGCCACGCATCGTCGAGCGCCCGCTCGGGCGTCTTCTCCCCCGACACGGCGTAGCCGACCGCGAGCTGGAGCTGCGCCGAGATCGCCGGGTAGATCGGCACCGCGGGGCGGGCCCGGCCGTGGACGAGCATCTGCCCGAAGCGCGCGTACCACGGGTTGTCGCGGAAGAAGGCGAAATCGCGGTAGACGCTGCGCCGCACCGGGAGCTGGCCGGTGATCTGGCTGATGCGGCCCACGTTCGTCGGCGACTCGACCGTGAGCAGGAACTCCGCCGCCGCCTTCTGCCGCTCGGGATCGCGGGCAAAGACGACCCACACCCAGCCTCCGGTGCCGGTCGCTTCCGGGCCGGCGTCCTTCTGCGGGATCGGCGCGATGTCCCACTTCGCGAACTCGGAGGCGGAGAGGCCCGTCCTCAGGTCGGGGAGCTGCCAGCTCCCGCCGAGGAACATCGCCACGTCGCCGGCGACCGCGGCCGACGTGAGCTGCTGGTAGTCGTTGTTGGCGAGCACCGAGCGGGGCGAGGCGCCGCTGCGGATCGTGTCGCGGAGGAAGGCGAGGACGTTCAGCATCCGCTCCCGGTTCGGCGGTGCGCCGAAGACGGGCCGGCCGGCCGCGTCCACCAGCTCGCCGCCCTGGGCCCAGAACATGGGCAGGTGGTCGAACACCGCCGCCTCCCAGCGGCCCGCGTTGTAGAGGTAGCCGGCGATCCTGCGCTCGCGGGATATCCGGCCGGCGTCCTCGAGCAGCTCGGCCCAGGTCCGGGGCGGCGCCGGGAGCAGGTCCTTCCGGTAATAGAGGACACGGCAATCGGTGCCGTGCCAGACGCCGTAGACGTTGCCCGCGCCGTCCGAAAGCGTCTGGATCGTGAACGGCAGGAAGTCGGCCCGGTCCGCCTCGGGCCACCAGGCGTTCAGGGCCTGGACGTGGCCGCCGGCCATGAACAAGGGCATCCAGAAGCTGTCGACCGAAGCGATGTCGGGCAGGCGGCCCGCGGCGGCGGCCAGGAGCAGCTTGGCCTTGTGCTGCTCGAGGGCGGGCATGACCGACACGCGGAGCTGCACTCCGGGGTGGGTCGCGGCCCATTCGCGGAACACGTCGTGGAAGATGCCCGCGATGGCGGGCCGCGCGGCCAGGTGCGAGTAGTCCTGCTGGGCCCACACCGAGAGCGTCAGGGGCGCGTCGGCGCGCCCGACGCGCATCGGGGTGACGAGCGCGTCGTCACCCAGGGCCGGCCCCGCCGCGGCGGCGGCGAGGAGGAGCAGCGTGGCGACCACGCCGGATTCTACCCTCCGGGGACCCGGGCGGTGCCCCGCCAGCTGTTGGCGTTGCGCGCGCTGACCACGATGTCCTCGAGACGCGCCTTCTCGAACCAGCCGCGGAACTCGTCGCGCGGGTAGTAGTGGGCGATCGGGGCCGAGAGGTGGTCGAACACGACCTGCTGGGTATGGGGGAACGGGAAGCGGGCCAGCCAGCTCAGGTAGGCCCCGTAGGGAAGCCGGGCGCCGGACCGCCGTCGATAGAGGACGCGGAGGGCGAGATGGAGCGGAGCCGCCAGTGCGAGCGCCGCCACCCGGAGCACGGCGGGCGGAAGGCGCGACGTGAGGCGCTTCCGGACGGGATCGACGAAGCGCAGCAGCCACTCGTTGCCCTCGCGGCCGTAGACCCAGGCGTGGACCCGTCCGCCCGGGCGCAGGTGGCGCACCAGCGCGGTGAAGCCCTCTTCTCCGTCGGGCAGGTGATGGAGGACGCCGATGGTGAAGACGAGGTCGAACGGCTGCCGGAAGGGGAGCCGCAGCAGGTCCGCCTGCACGATGCCCGCGTTGGCGCGGTGCCGCACCAGCTCCTGGGCCGCCTCGACGCTTTCCGAGAGGTCCGCCCCCACCACCATCCGCGCGCCCAGGGATGCGGCCACGTCGGTGAAGCGGCCCCCGCCGCAGCCGGCGTCGAGGACCACCCCCCCGCGCAGGTCGGCCTCGCCGAGCGGCGCCATCCAATCGAGGAAGGCCTCGCGGTATCCGGGAAGACGGTCGCGGAAGGCCCGCCACTGGTAGCCGAAGCGCTCGACCGTCGATCGCGCTTCCGGCCGGGCCGGCCCCCGGGCGAAGCGAGGGATGCCGCCGCGGACGGGGAACTCCGCGCCGCAGGCGCAACGCAGGAGGCCGGTCTCGATCTCGCCGGCTTCCGTCTGGTCGGCGCGCGCGGCCAGTTCGCCCGCGCATTCGGGGCAGGCGAGCAGAGCGAGCAGCCAGGGCTTCATGGCGGGGCCGGACGCGCGCCGGTCACGACAGCGGGCTCTCGCCTCCGCGGTCGATGAAGGTCCGGAACCACAGCTCCAGGCTCACCTTGGTGAAGAGCGTGCGGTCGAACTCCCCCCGGTCGTGGGCGGGCGTGATCTCGATGCCGCGCCGGCCGAGGGAGGCGGCCAGCTCGTCAGCGAGCGGCCGCAGCTCGCCGGCCAGCCAGCGGCCCACCGGCAGTCCCAGCCCCTTCTTGTCCCGGCGATCCACGACGGCGTCCGGCACCAGGCCGCGCGCCGCCCGGCGCAACACGGCCTTGGTCGTGAGGCCGCGGACCTTCGCTTCGGCGGGCAGGCGGAAGGCGAACTCGACGACCCGGTGGTCGAGGTAGGGCGTCCGGTTCTCGAGGCCGTAGGCGGCCGCCGCCCGGTCGTTCATCAGGATGAGTGACGGGAACGTGAGGGCCAGGTCGGCCGCGCCCATGTGGTCGACGAGCGAGCCCGGGCGGGCGAAGAGCCGCCGCACGGTGTCGAGGCCCGCCTCCGCGCCCTGCCCGCGCCGCAGGAGCCGGAAGTAGCGCGCGGCGGGATCGGTGAAGGCGTCGGGTCCCCACAGCGCCCGGGCCAGCGGATGGTAGTCGCGGAGCAGGTCGGCCTCGGCCAGCCGGCGCTCCTCGGCCAGGAGCACGTAGCGGACGTAACCCCCGAAGATCTCGTCCGCGCCCTGTCCGCCCAGCGCCACCTTCACGTGCTCCCGGGCCGCGCGGGCGAGGGCGAACTCGGCCGCGCTCGAGGCGGTGGCGATCGGCTGGTCGAGGTGCCAGACGATGCGGGGCAGCTCGCGCGCGAAGTCCCGGGCCGTGACGGTGACGCAGACCTGCTCCGCCTCGAGGGCCTGGGCCACCGCGCGCGCGTGCTCGTGCTCGTCGAAGGCGGAGCCGTAGGGCAGGCGGCAGGTGAAGACGACCCGCGGGCGGGCGAGCGCGCCCAGCAGCGCGGAATCCAGTCCGCCCGAGAGGAACAGCCCGATCGGGACGTCGCTGCGCAGGCGGAGCCGGACCGACTCGGCGAGGAGCGCGCGCAGCTCCTCGGCCAGCTCGGCCTCGGGCCGCGCGTCGACCGGCCCTTCGGGCAGGTCCCAGTAGCGCCGGACCTCGACCTCGCGCCCGTCGTAGCGGAGCCAGTGGCCGGGCTCCAGGCTGTAGATCGACTTGAAGAGGGTCTCCGGCTCGACCGCCGCCTCCAGCACCGCGAAGCGCTCGTCCAGGTTCGGCTCCGGCGGGACCTCGGCGAGCAGGGCCTTGATCTCGGAGGCGAAGAGGAACCGGCCGCCCTGGCGGGCGTAGAAGAGCGGCTTCTCGCCCAGGCGGTCGCGGGCCAGGAAGAGCTGCCGGCCGTCCCAGATCGCGAAGGCGAACATGCCCACGAAGCGCCCGAGGCAGTCGGCGCCCCACTGCTCGTAGGCCGCCGCCACGACCTCGGTGTCGCTCCGCGTGCGGAAGCGGTGGCCCTTGCCTTCCAGCTCGCGCCGCAGCTCGAGGAAGGTGAACAGCTCGCCGTTGAAGGCGATCCAGAGCCTCCCGCTGGGGCTCGAGAGCGGCTGGTGGCCGGTCTCCAGATCGATGACGGCCAGCCGCCTGACCGCGAGCTGGACGGGACCCTCGCGGTAGACCCCTTCGTCGTCGGGCCCGCGATGGGCGATCCGCCGGACCATCGCCTCGACGTCGCCCGCTCCGTGGATCCCGGCGATGCCGCACATCAGCCGCGCCGGCCCCGGCGCGTCCGCACCCGGAACTCCCAGACCGCCTTGGGCACGTCCGCCATCGCGCTCAGGCCGAAGCGGAAGGGAGAGCGGATGAAGGACTCTCCGCCCTGCCGCTTCCAGAAGATGACCGGTTCCTGCCGGATGCGGAATCCCCTGGCCGCCGCGTTGACCACGATGAAGTGCTGGGGGTGGCGGTAGCGGCATCGGGTCTCCAGCATCCGGCCGAAGACCCCGCGTCTCGCGCAGAGGAACCCGCTCTTGATGTCGCGCAGCCTCGTGCCGAAGAGGCGGTTGAGGAGGAAGCTGAAGCTCACGCTCAGCACGTACCGGTAGGTGTCGCGGTAGTCGTGGGCGATCCGCCAGCCCTGGACGACGTCGGCCCCTTCGTCGCGCAGCCGCTCGTAGAGGCGGGGAACGTCCTCGGGCGCGTATTGGAGGTCGGCGTCCATGATGAGGACGACCGGGCCGCGGACGGCGGCCAGGCCGGTCTTCCACGCTTCCGCGATGCCGCGGTTCTCGGCATGGCAGAGGCCGCGCACCTCGGGGTGCTCGCGGGCGGCGGCGGCGATGGCGGCCCGGGTCCCGTCGCGGCTGCCGTCGTCCACCAGGATCAGCTCGGCCGCGATCCGGTGGCGGATGAGGGCGGCCAGCGTCCTCCGCACCAGCTCCGCCACGTTGGCCTCCTCGTCGTGGCAGGGGACGATGATGGAGAGGACCGGCTCGAGGCCCATGGCGTCAGCGCCGGCCCTCGAGGTGCTGGCGCAGGAACGAGATCGTGCGCGGCCAGGCCTGCGCGGTCGCCTTCGCGTTCGCGTCGCGGCCGGCTTGCGCGCGCAGGAAGCCGTGGCCGGCTCCGTCGTAGGTGTGGGTCTCGAAGCTCTTGCCCAGCCGCTTCATCTCCGCCTCGGCCGGCGGCACGGTGGCGCCCACGCGGGCGTCGTCGCCGCCGTAGAGGCCGAGCACGGGCGCGTGGATGGCGGCCAGCGCCGCGCTCTCGGGCGAGGTGCCGTAGTAGACCACCGCGGCGTCCAAGGCGGGCTGGGCCGCCGCGTAGGCGAAGCTGCGCCCGCCTCCCCAGCAGAACCCGATCGTCGCCACCTTCCCGTTGGCGGCGGGCAGCTTGACCGCGTAGTCCCGCACGGCGTCGAGGCGCGTCACCGTCTCCCCAGGGGTGATCTCGCGCACCAGCTTCACGACGTCGTCGCGGCTGCCCGCGGCGTCGGTCCCCCCTCCGCCCGGCGCGTGGCCGGAGACGAGGTCGGGCGCGACCGCGATGAAGCCCTCCCGGGCGAGCTGGTCGGCGACGGCCCGGATCCAATCGCTCAGGCCGAAGATCTCGTGGATGACGATCACGACGCCGGCCTTGTCCTTCCGCTCCGGGTATGTGATCCACGTCCGGATCGGCGCCCCGCCCGCCGCCCTCACATCGACGTACTCGCCGTGCCGGGGCGAAGACTCGAGGGCGGCCTTGGCGGTCTCCTCGGGCGCGGGGAGGTTGGGATCCCGGGCGGCGGAGGGTGACGGCGAGGGGACGGCCGGAACCAGGACGGCGAGGAGGAGAGCGATCATTTCTTGGCCTCCGGAGGGGTGAGGGGGGAGCCGGATTGTACCGCGGCCGGGGTCAGCGGATCTTCCTCGCCGTCCCGGACACCTCGAGGTACACGGGGTTCGTCAGGACGACGAGGCCGCCGTCGGGGGCCCGGAGCTCGACGCGCAGGTAGCCGCTGGCCGTGGCCGCGCGGCGGAAGCGGGCGGGAGCGCCGGTCGAGAGCGGCGCTTCGCCCGCCGGCTCGCCGTTCCAGACCAGCTCCGCCCGTCCTCCGGCCGCCCCGCCGACCACCGCCGGCACTTCGACCTCCACCGTCTGCCCCGCGCTCAGCCGCAGCGTATCGCCGATCCCGGCCGTCGCGCCCCCCGCCCGGACCGTGATCCCGGGGGCCGGCGTGCGGGCGTCGCCCATGACCACGACCCGGCCCTCGCGGATGGCGCGAAGGATCGCCGCCCTGGACAGCTCGCTGGCCCTCACCCTCACGCTGCCTCGTCCGAGCGGCGCGCGCGGGCGATGCCAGTCGCTCGACCCCACGCCGGTGATGCGGCGTCCCTCGCGCAGCAGGCGGTCCCACAGCGCGAT
This sequence comes from Acidobacteriota bacterium, assembly GCA_003223555.1. Taxonomy (GTDB): domain Bacteria; phylum Acidobacteriota; class Vicinamibacteria; order Fen-336; family Fen-336; genus AA32. The sequence continues at coordinate 55,115 of QHVM01000087.1, forward strand.
GGCCCGCGTCTGGGGCCCGAGCGGCCCGTTCCACACCTCCAGCGCGGCCACGCCGGGCGGGATCGCATGCTCCCAAGAGCAGCCGTCGCACTCGAGGAACGGGTGGTTGATCGAGAAGAGCGCCCCGCGCGAAGCGGCGGCCTCGACCAGGGAGTCGATCCGTTCCCGGCCGGGAAGCACGCGGAAGTCGATCTCGCTGCGCCAGCCGCTCAGCCCCCAGACGTTGGCGTGGCCGCCGGGTGTGGTCACCTCCTCTCCCGCGATCACCAGCAGCTCGGGATCCTCGGTCCGCTCGAGCTGGTGCGTCGTGTTGTTGTGGTCGGTGATGGCGATGAACTCCAGGCCGGCCGCGCGTGCCGCGCGCGCCACCTCGGCCGCGGTCTCCGTCCCGTCGCTGTGCAGCGTGTGCACGTGAAGGTCGCCGCTATACCAGCTCAGCGTCCCCCTTTGCTGCAGCGGCTCGGCCGGCCGCGGGGCCAGGCCGGGCGTCGGCCCGGCGGCGGCGCTCGACGTCCCGACCGTGAGGTCGACATCCACCCCCGGGGGGGCGACCTTGTAGAGACCGAGCACCACCTGCCACTCGCCGGCGGGCAGCGGGCCCGGCCAGTAACCGGGGGTGGCCTCGTCCACCGCGACGACGACGTGTTCCCGGCTGCCGCCGCTCCAGCCGCGGAAGCCGGCGCGGCCGAGGTCGAGCGGGCCCGGCTCGAACAGGCCGAGGTCGATCGCGTTGCCGCCGTCCGCCTTGTCGTAGCGGTAGCCGACCTCCAGCCTCGTGCACCCGGCCGGCACGCTCACCGGCACGTACTGGTAGCGGCCGGCGTCGCGCTGGGCGGGCGTGTAATGCAGCCGGAGCGGGCGGCCCTCCGGCGCCTTCTCCGGCGGCGCCGGCGAGGGCGCGAACGAGACCGCGGCGGCCGCCGCGAGCAGCGCGCCGAGCAACCGGCTCACCGGCGGTCGGGCTTGCGTTGGAAGTACGTGTCGGTGCCGTCCAGCCAGTCCTGGCGGATGGGGCTGAACACGTCGACGTCGACGGTATCCTCGAGCGCCTCCGCGCGGTGGGGCACGTGGGGCGGGATGACGACGAAGCGGCCCGGCTCCAGCGTCACCTCCTGCTCCGGCTCCCCGATCCACAGGCGCAGCGCGCCCTCCAGGATGTAGGTGATCTGCTCGCTCACGTGCGAGTGGGTGGGCACGACCGCCCCTTTCTTGAGCAGCACCCGGGCGATCATCTCGTTCTGCCCGGTCACGACCTGGCGGGAGATCTCGGACGTCACCGGCTCGACGGGGACCGTGTCCCAGCTGAGAGCCTTCATGCCTCCCCCTCGCGTCTCGCGAGCATGTCCACGACGATTCCCGTCCACGAGAAGTCGTGGGCGCCGGCTCCCGCCCCGGTGAGCGGATCGTAGTACTCGCGGAAGCCGTGCTCCTCGACCAGCCGGGCCGAGCGGTCCTCGATCGCCGCCGCCAGGTCGGCCCGCCCATGGCGGCGCAGCCCCCGACAGAGGTACCAGTTGGTGTTCATCCACGCCGGGCCCCTCCAGACGAGCTTGCCGACCGGGCCGGCCGAGAAGGACGGCGCGCTCATGGCCACCGAAGGCACCGGGAAGGGCGCCGCGTACTCCCGCGGGTCCTCGAGGTGGGCGATGAGCGAGGCCGCGAGGGGCCCCGGCAGCTCGGGCAGGACGAGGGGCATGAGCGAGGAGATGCTGTTCGTGCGCAGCATCTCTTCCTCGGCGCCCGCCAGGTCGAAGAACAGGCCGGCCTCGCGGTCGTAGCACTTGTCGACGAGGGCGGTCGCCGTGCGGCGGGCCCGGCGGCGCATCTCGTCCGCCCCCCGGGGGTCGCCGGCGCCGTCGAGGAGGTCGGCCAGGACGCGCTCGTTCTCGGCGTAGATCGTGTTGACGAGCACGTCCTCCACCACGAAGAGGTCGAGTCCGAACATGCGCGCGGGGTCCCGCCCCACCTCCGCGTACGGCCCCGCCACGCGCTCCCAGGCCGCGGTGAACTGTTCCGGGGCCAGGACGGAGATCCCGAGATAGGCGTCGTACTTCGGCGCGTGGTCGAGCCCGGACTCGTCGGGCTGCAGGATGGCAATGAGTCCGTCGCGGTCGGGGTCCCGCACGCGGTCGAGCCAGTCGAAGTAGCGGCGCGCCGCCGGCAGCACGTCGGCGAGGAACGCCGCCCCGCCCTCCCCGCGCGCCGCGGCCTGCACCGCCTCGGCCAGCACCGGCGGCTGGATGCAGTCGCTCAGGTAGGGCGTCCGATAGGCGATCGAGTACGTGGCCAGCATGTCCTCGTAGCGCTCGCGCTGCCAGAAGGTCACGTGGGCCACGAAGCCGTCCGGCTGGGCGTTGGCGAGGAGGCTGCGCACCTCGGCCCGCGCCCGCTCCGGGTCGAGATGGGACAGGGCCACCGCGTGGAAGCAGGAGTCCCAGAACCACTGGAACGGATAGGTGCCCATCGAGGGACAGACGAAGTCGTATTCCCGGTCGCACCACTCTGCCGTCCCGCGCTGGCGGTTGCGGTCGTAGAGCGATCCCACCGCCTCCCGCATCCGTTCGAGCCGTGACGAGCTCATGGCCCTTCGTACGCCTCGACCTTCCGGCCCTGGAGGTACTTGTCGAACCACGCCACGATGTGCTGCAGCCGCTCCACCCGGTGCCACGGCTTGCCCGAGCGGCTGAGCTCGTGGCTCTCGTCGGGGAAGCGGACCATGACCGTCGGCTTCTTCAGGAACTTGAGCGCCCGGAACATCTGCTCTCCCCCCGCCGCCGGAGGCGTGCGGTAATCGGCCTCGCCTTCGATGAGCATCAGCGGCGTCTTCACGCTCGCGATATGGGTGATGGGGGAGCGCTCGGCGTAGTCCCCCGGGTCCTGCCACGGCGCGCCCCGGAACCAGCGCGGCGTGAAGAGCGTGAAGTCGGCGGTCAGCCAGAACGCGGCCCAGTCGGCGATCGAGCGCTGGGCGACGGCGGCCGCGAAGCGGCCGGTCTGGGTGATCGTCCAGTTGGTCAGGATGCCGCCTCCGCTGCCGCCGGTCACCCCCAGACGCTTCGGGTCGACGTAGCCGCGCCGGATGAGCTCGTCCACCCCCGCCATCAGATCCTTGTAGTCGTCGCCCGGGTAATGGTACTGGATGACGTTGCCGAACTCCTGGCCATAGGCCGAGCTGCCCCGCGGGTTGGGGTACAGCACGACGTAGCCCCGCGCCGCCATCCACTGGAACTCGTGGTCGAACGTGTAGCCGTAGGCCGCGTGCGGGCCACCGTGGATGTTCAGGATGAGGGGGTATCTCTTCCCGGGGTCGAAGTCGGGCGGCTTCTGGACCCAGGCCTGGATCTTCTTCCCGTCGAAGCTCGGGTAGGTGATCTCCTCGGGCGCGGTGAGGTTCAGCTCCGAGAAGAGCGCGTCGTTGAATCGGGTCAGCTGCCGGCGCCGGCCCGGGTCGGGGTCGAGGACGAAGAGGTCCCCGACGGCGGTGGGGGTGGAGATCACGAGCGCGAAACGCGACGCGCCGGGTGACGCGGTCGCGCTCATCACCTCCTGGTCGCCGGCCGTGAGCGGAGCGACCTTGCCGGTCGCGGCGTCCACCCGCTGCAGGTTCGCCCGGCCGCGCTCGGAGCTGACCACGACGATCGTCCGGCCGTCCTTCGTCCACGCGAGGACCAACGGGCCGGCGCCCCGCGGAGCGCGCTGGTCGCCGGTGAGACCGCCGCCCACGTCGTAGTCGTAATCGGCGGTCAGGTTGCGCGCGGCCGACCCGGACGCGCGCTCGACCACGAAGAGGTCGGGCTGGTCGTACGAGCGGGCCGGGCTGCCGTTGAGGGTGCCGCGGAAGGCGATGCGCCGGCCGTCGGGGCTGAACGCGAACTCGCCGATCGGTCCCTCGATGCTGGCCACCCGTCGCAATTCGCCTCCGCCCGCGGGAACGGCGTAGAGGTCGGCGTCGGGAGACTGGTAGTAGGGCTCCTTCTCACGGTCGGAGGTGAAGAAGATCTCGGCTCCGTCGGGGGCCCAGCGCAGGTTCTCCTCGTCGAACTCACCGGTGGTGATGCGCTTCGGCGTCGGGAGACCCGCCTCCTCGGCGCGGGCGGGGACCGTCCAGATGTGGCTCGGCCGCTCCGGGTCGAGGTAACCACGGCCGTTGAAGCGGTAGACCGCCCGCGTGATCACGCGGACGTCGCTTTCCCGGTCGGCCTCCGCCGGCTCGTCCTTCTTCGCCGGCTCCGGCCGCGACCTCCTGGCCAGGTCCTTCTCGTTGGTCCCCGAGGTGAAGGCGATGGTGGCGCCGTCGGGAGACCACTCCGGCGTCCCCGCTCCCTTGGGCAGGTCGGTCAGGGCCCGGGCCTCCCCTCCGGCGCTCGGGATCAGGTAGAGCTGGGCCGGCTGCGGCTTCCCTTCCTTTTCCGTCGCGCGGGTGAAGACGATCCACTTCCCATCGGGCGACCAGCGCGGCGACGCGTCCTGGGGGCCGCTCGTGCGCTGCCGTCGGCGGCCGCCACCCAGACCGCGCTCGCATAGCCGTCCTTCTTCTTGTCGACCGCGACCCGCACGAAGGCGACCTGACTCCCCTCGGGCGAGATCTGCGGGTCGGCGACCCACACGAAGCGGAACAGGTCCGTCTCGGCAATCGGCCGCGTGAGGGCGGCGGCCGAAGCGGCGGAGACGGCGAGCAGCGCCGCGGAGAGGATGAGGCGGGCGGACATCGGACGGCCCCCTTCGGGAGGGGACTATCCTACCCGAGACCGGTCGTTTCGCTCGCGGGCGGTCTTCCCCTATCCCGGCGAGGAAGCACGGAAGTGGGTTATCCTCGCGGAGGGACGTGATGACCCTCCTGGACCGGTTCCGCACCCGCCCCGCCTGGCAGAGTCCAGATCCGCAGGTGCGGGCGGCCGCCGTGCGGCACCTCGGCGCCGACCAGTCCGACCTGCTCGCTTCCATCGCCCGCGACGACGCCGACCCGCGGGTGCGACGCGCGGCGGTGCAGAGGCTGGAGGACCCCACGGCGCTGGCCGAGCGCGCGAGGGAGGACGGTGACGAGTCCGTGCGTCAGGAAGCCGCCGGCCGCCTGCTGCACATGGCCGAGGCGGCCGAGGATCCGGCGACCGCCGAGGCGGCGCTGGCCGGGCTCGGCGACGCCCGTCACCTTTCGGCGCTGGCCCGGGCCGCCCGGCTGTCCTCGATCCGGTTCGCCGCCGTGGCGCGGCTCGACGACCCGCGCGCGCTGGCCACGGTCGCCAAGGCCGCCGCCGATCCGGCCACCCGCCAGGCGGCCCTCGAAGCGATCCGCGACCCCGCCGCGCTGGCCGAGGTCGCCCTGAAGAGCGAGCACAAGGACGTGGCGGTGGCGGCGGTGGCCCGGCTCGACGATCGGGACACCCTGGAAGCAGTGGCCGCCCGCGCCCGCAACTCCGCCGCCGCCCGGCGGGCTCGGGCCGCGCTCGACACGCAACCGGCGCCGCCCCCGCCCGCTGCCGAGGCGGCTCCGGTCGCGACCGTCGCCGAAGCTCCGCCGTTGCCGGCCCAGCCGCCCCTCCCCGAGCCGCCGGCCCCCGAGCCGGCGCCTTCCGTCGAGTCGCCGCGGGCCGCGCCCGGGCCCGCCGTGCCCGACGCGCGGGAGCGTGAGCGGGCGGAGCGTCTCTCGCTGTGTGAGAAGGTCGAGTCGCTCCGGGGCGAGGACGCCCTCGATCGCCTCGAAGAGGCGCGGGCCGCGTGGGAGGGCATGGCTCCCCTCATCGACCCCCCCGAGTTGGAGGCGCTGAACGGACGCTTCCAGCGGGCGCTGGCGGAATGCCGGCAGCGGCAGCAGGATGAGGCCGCGCACCGCGCCGTCGAGAAGGAAGCCGCCGAGCGCGAGGCCAGGGAGAAGGAGGCGCAGGCCCGGGCCCGGGAGGCCGAGCTGCGCCGGCGCCAGCAGACGCTGGCCCGGGCCCAGGCCCTGGCGGCCAGGCTGGAGGCCCTGGCGCACGCCGAGAAGCCGGGCCTGCGCGAGGTGGAGCGCGCGCTCCGCGACGAACGCAGCATGCTGGACGCCCTGGCCACGCTGCCGGAGAGGAAGGAGCGCGAGGCACTGGCCGAGCGCTTGAGGGCGGGGCGGGCCGCTCTCTTCCCGAAGGCCCAGGAGCTGCGCGAGGCCGACGAGTGGACGCGCTGGACCAACGCGGCCAAGCAGGAGGAGCTGTGCCGGCAGGCCGAGGCCCTGCTCGCCGAGGAGGACCTCGAGAAGGCGCTCCGCAGGCTGCGCGAGATCGACGCGGCCTGGCGGGAGGTCCGCCAGGCCCCCCGCGACCAGGCCGAGAGCCTGTGGAAGCGGTTCAAGGCGGCGCGCGACCAGCTCCACGCCCGCCTCGACCCGTACCTCGCGAAGAAGAAGGAAGAGGGCCGGGCCAACGCCAAGCGCAAGGAGGAGCTGGCCGCGCGGGCGGAGGCGCTGGCCGGATCGACCGACTGGCTCAAGACGGCCGAGCAGTTCCGGCGGCTGCAATCGGAGTGGAAGCAGGTGGGCCCGACGCCGCACCGGACCTCGCAGGTGCTCTGGGAGCGCTTCCGCGCCGCCGCCGACCGCTTCTTCACCCGGCGCAAAGAGGACCTGGACCGGCGCAAGCACGAGTGGGCGGCCAACCTGCAGCGCAAGGAGGCGCTGTGCGCGCGGGCGGAAGAGCTGGCCACCTCCGCCGACTGGGAGCCCGCGGCGGCGGAGATGAAGCGGCTGCAAACGGAGTGGAAGACGGTGGGCCCCGTGCGCAAGAGCAGGGCGGAGGCGGTCTGGCAGCGCTTCCGCAAGGCCGCCGACGCGTTCTTCGAGCGCTATGCCCAGCGGGAACAGCTCGAGCGCGCGGCCGCGGTGGCGGAGCGCGAGGCCCTTTGCCTCGAGATGGAGCAGATGGCGTCGGGGACGGCGCCGTCCGGCGTGGGGCCGCGCGTCCTGGAGATCGTGAACCGCTGGCGTCAGGCCGGCCCGCCTCCGCGCGAGAGCGCCGAAGCGCTGTCCCGCCGCTTCGCCGACGCGCGTAACCGCGTCGTGGAGGCCCGCCCCGAGGCGTTCCGCAAGACGGAGCTGGACCCGGAGGCGAACCGCGCGCGCATGGAGAAGCTGTGCGCGAGGGTGGAAGCGCTGCTGCCCCGCGCGGAGGCCGCCGGCGCCTCGCTGGCCGAGCGGCTGAAGGAGGCGCTGGCCGCCAACACGATGGGCGCCCGCGGTGAGGCCGAGGCGCGCTGGAAGGCCGCCGCGGCCGAGGTCGAGGCGGCGCAGACCGCCTGGAAGCGGCTGGGTCCGGTGCCGGGCGAGGCCGGGCGGGCCCTGGCCGAGCGCTTCGAGGCCGCCTGCCACCGCTTCCTCGACAGCCGTCCGCGGAAGTAGATCGGGGCTTGATTTCCGCGGCGGGGGAAGATAGCGTCGGTCCGTTCCCGGTCGCGACCCCTGAAGGAGGGCCGCCCGATGCTCGAGCTGGTGATCGTCGTCCTGATCGTGCTCTGGCTGCTCGGCTACTTCGGTCCCGCCCGGGTGCCCGCCATCCCGCGGACCGGGAACCTCATCCACCTGCTTCTCGTCATCATCCTGATCTTGATCGTCGTCCGGCTGCTGCGGTGAGGTCCGCCGCCCGCCGGACCCATCTCCATCGAGGAGGATCCATGCGGCTGCCGACCTGCGCGCTGGCGCTCGCCTTCCTGGCCGCCCTGCCCGCGGCCGCGGAAGACCTCACGATCGTCTCGAAAGTGAGCCGCGACGGCGGCCCACCGACGACCGCGACCAGCTACCTCACGAGCGACCACGTCCGCATCGTGCAGGCGGACGGTCGGGAGTTCATGATCGATCTCAAGTCGGGCGACATGACGGTCGTGGACGGCCGCCGGCGCCAGTACTTCGTCGTCACCCGGCAGGACCTGGAGCAGGCCCGGGCCCGCATCCAGCAGCAGATGAACAACCCGCAGATGAAGGAGGCCCAGGAGCGGATGAAGAACCTGCCGCCTGACGTCCAGAAGAAGATGCAGGCGGCGATGGGCGGGCTGGTGGGGGCGGTGACCGTGCAGAAGGCCGGCACGACGCGCAAGGTCGCCGGCTACACGTGCGAGGACTGGACGATCGCCTTCGGCCAGATCTCGAAGACGGAGGAGTGCCTCACGAGCGACCTGCCGCTCCCCGCCCAGTCGTGGGAGAGGTACCGCGAGTTCGCGGAGAGCATGCGCAACATGATGGCGGCCATGGGGCCGATGGGGAAGGGCATCTCGGACCTGCAGGAGAAGATGAAGGACATGAAAGGGTTCCCCCTCGTCATGAAGACCACTGCCGGCCTGATGGGCCGCACCTCGACCACCTCCAGCGAGGTCGTCGAGATCAAGCGCGGACCCATTCCCGCCTCGGCCTGGCAGCTCCCGGCCGGCTACACCCGGGTCGAGAACCCGATGCTCAAGGGCGGACCGGGGATGTGACCTGCGGCGCGGCCGGAAGAGTTCCATGAACGGCATGCTGGCGACGGTGCTCGGGGTCGGGTTCGTGCTGGGGCTGCGCCACGCCCTCGACCCCGACCACGTGGTGGCGGTCACCACGATGGCCAGCGAGAAGACGGGCGTGCGGCGCACTTCGATGATCGGGGCTCTCTGGGGTCTCGGCCACGCGCTCTCGCTGGGCCTCGCGGGCGGAGCGATCCTGGCCCTGCGCCTGAGCGTGCCGCCGTCGATGGGCGAGGCGCTGGAGGCGTCGGTCGGGCTGATGCTGGTGGCCCTGGGCACGGTGGCGGTTCGGCGGGCCCTGCGCTGGCGCCTGCATGCCCACCCTCACGCCCATGACGGAGAGGTCCACGTCCACTTCCACGCCCATTCCCCCGGCCGGCCGGAAGCCCACCATCACGCTCATCTCCTCGGCGGTGGCCTGCGGCCGTTCCTGGTCGGGCTGGTCCACGGCCTGGCCGGCAGCGCCGGGCTCGCGCTGCTGGCGCTGAGCGCCGCGCCCAGCCTCACCGTGGGCCTCGCCTACCTGGCAGTGTTCAGCGTGGGCTCGATCGCCGGGATGCTCATCCTGAGCGGCCTGATGAGCCTGCCCCTCGGCTACCTGGAGGCGCGTTACGCCGCCTCCTACCGGGGGCTGCAGCTGGTCGCGGGCGGCGTCAGCGTGGCCTTCGGGCTCTACCTGCTCGCGGTCCATTCGTGGGCGGGCGCCGTCGGTCGGGCCGGCTCGTCGTGAGACCGCGATGAACCCTCCGGCGAGGGCGGAGCCGGCCGGGCGGCGGCTGATCGTCGGCATCACCGGCGCGACCGGCACGATCTACGGGGTGCGGCTGCTGCAGGCCCTCCAACGTTCCGACGTCGAGACCCACCTCGTGCTGAGCCGCTGGGGCGCACGCACGCTCGTGCACGAGACGCCGCACACGGTGGAGGAGGTGCGGCGCATGGCCACCCGCGCCTATTCCGACGGCGACCAGGGCGCGGCCCCATCGAGCGGCTCCTTCCTGACCATGGGGATGGTGATCGCTCCCTGCAGCATGCGGACGCTCTCCGCGATCGCCCACGGGGAGGCCGAGAGCCTCATCCACCGCGCGGCCGACGTGGTCCTCAAGGAGCGGCGGCGGCTGGTCCTCCTCGTCCGCGAAGCGCCCCTGTCCGACATCCACCTCGAGAACATGCTGAAGCTCTCGCGCACCGGGGTGGTGATCTCCCCTCCGGTGCCCGCCTTCTACGACCACCCGCAGACGATCGACGACCTCGTCAACCACACCGTGCAGCGCGTGCTCGACCTGTTCGACGTCCACCTCGACCTCGCGGAGCGCTGGGAGGGGAGCATGGCGGCCGGCGGAGCCGCCGGCCGCGGCCGCCAGATGAGCGCATCCCTGCGCGCCGTCGGCCGCCGGTCACGCAGGAAGCGCCGGTGAGCTTTCGCGCGTGACTTTCTCGCCGCCGCGTCCTAGGCTCTCCTAAGAACCTCTGTTACGACGTCAGGAGGCGGCGATGCCCAGCAAAGCGCGTGTCGTCGTGTTCGTGGCCGCCGTGCTGGCCGGGGCCGGGGCGGCCCGGGCCCAGAACGTCGGCGGCAGCATCCAGGGGACGGTCAAGGACGCCGGCGGGGACGTGCTGCCCGGGGCCCAGGTGGTGGTCCGGAACGTGGGCACCGGCGCGGTACAGGAGCGGATCGCGGATGGAGGCGGGCACTTTCTCGTGCCCCTGCTCCCGCCCGGCGACTACGAGGTCCACTTCTCCCTGACCGGCTTCCGGCCCCTGGCCCGGCGCGGCATCCGCCTGGCCGTCGGGCAGGACGCGGTGGTCGACGCGTCCCTCGAGCTGGGGCAGAGGACCGAGGAGGTGGTCGTCCAGGCGGACGTCTCGCGGGTCAACCTCACCTCGGGGGCGGTGAGCGGGCTGGTGGGGGAGCGGGAGATCCGGGAGCTGCCCCTCAACGGACGCTCCTTCCAGCAGCTCGCGCTGCTCCAGCCCGGGGTGAGCGCGGCACTGGCCGCGGGCAACGACGTCGTGGGTGGCCGGACGCCGAAGATCTCCATCAATGGCGCACGTCCCGAGCAGAACAACTTCCTGCTCGACGGGACCGACATCAACAACGTCTACAACAAGACTCCCGGCTCGGCGGCCGGCGTGCTCCTCGGGGTCGAGGCCGTGCTCGAGTTCCAGGTCCTCACCAACGCCTACTCCGCCGAGTTCGGGCGCTCGGCGGGCGGCGTCATCAACGCGGTGACCCGCTCCGGGGCCAACGAGTTCCACGGCTCGGCCTTCGAGTTCCACCGGAACTCGGCCCTCGACGCCCGCAACTTCTTCGACCCGCCGTCCCAGCCCAAGCCGGACTTCAAGCGGAACCAGTTCGGGGCGGTCCTGGGAGGACCGTTGCGCAGGGACCGCACGTTCTTCTTCCTCGCCTACGAAGGCCTCATCGAGCGGCTGGGGGTGACGGGGGTGACGGCGGTGCCCGACGACGACGCGCGGCGCGGCATCATCGGGGGACGGCCGATCACCCTGCACCCGGCCATCCCGGCCTATCTGGAGACGCTGTTCCCGAGGGCCAACGGCCGCTCCCTGGGCGGGGGCGCCGCGGAGTACCTCTTCTCGGACACCCAGCCCACCGACGAGCACCTCTTCCAGGGGCGCATCGACCACCGCCTCGCCCCGGGCGACACCGTCTTCCTCCGCTACACCTTCGACAAGGGCGAGGTGAACCGCATCCCGACGAGCAAGCCCCCCATCTCCACCCAGCCCGAGAGCACGCGCAACACCTACGTGACGCTCGAGCACCAGCACACCTTCTCGGCGTCGCTGCTGAACATCGCGCGGGCGGGCCTCAACCGGTCGGTGTCGCTCGCCGACAACCGCCGCACCATCGACATCCCGCCTTCGATGGCCTGGATCCCCGGCCAGCCGTTCGGCTACCTCACGATCCAGGGGCTGGTCACCGAGATGGCCGGCGACTTCCGGCTGCCCCGGAACGACCGCCTGAACAACTGGCAGATCGCGGACACCCTGATCCTGACCCGGGGACGGCATTCCATGCGGACCGGCGTCCAGGCGCAGTACATGCAGTTCGACCAGAACACCACCAGCCAGGTGGGCGGCATCGCGACCTTCACCAACCTGCAGAACTTCCTCCAGGGCCGGGCCTCCAACGTCGACTTCGCGGTGCCGGGGAAGATCGATCCCGACCGCCGCTACCGCCAGTGGTTGTTCGGGGCGTTCTTGCAGGACGACGTCCGCTTCGGCCCCCGTCTCAGCGCCAACCTCGGCCTGCGCTACGAGTTCGTCACCGTGCCCACCGAGGCGGACGGCAAGATCTCCAACCTGCGCCGCGTGACCGACAGCCAGCTCACCGTCGGCGGCCCCTGGCACGGCAACCCCTCGCTGAAGAACTTCGCCCCCCGGATCGGGCTCGCCTGGGACCCCTTCGGAGGAGGCCGGACCTCGGTGCGCGCGGGCTTCGGGATCTTCTACGACGAGATCCTGCCCAAGTACTACTTCTTCAGCGGGAGCCTCAACCCGCCCTTCACGACCCGGACCACGATCGCCAACCCGCCGTTCCCGAACGTGGTGGCCAGCTTCGACTCCAACGCGCCGATCAAGGCCCAGCTCCAGACCGTGAACTACGACCTCCAGACCCCCTACATCACGCAGTTCAACCTCAACGTGCAGCGGGCGCTGCCCGGGGACTGGGACGTGACGGCCGGTTACGTCGGCTCGCGGGGCCGGAACCTCCTCCGGCTGGGCGACGCCAACCTGGCGCCGGAGACGATCGTCGACGGCGTGAAGGTCTATCAGCCGTCGCTCGGGCGGCGCAACCCCGCTTTCGCCAGCATCTGGCAGCGGGTGACCGACGCCCAGTCCTTCTACAACTCGGCGCAGGTCGCGGTGCAGAAGAAGTTCACCCACGGCTGGCGGGCGCAGCTCTCGTACACCTTCTCGCGCTCGGTGGACGACTCGAGCGGCATCAACTCCCAGGACTTCAGCAACGTCGTGCAGTACGGGATGGACTGGTACGACCCGCAGCGGGACCGGGGGCTCTCGGCGTTCTACGCCAAGCACAACCTGACCGCCAACTGGACCTGGGACCTGCCGTTCGCCCGATCGTCCAAGGGCCTCACCGCGGGGCTCTTCAGGGGATGGCAGCTCAACAACATCACCACGCTGCGATCGGGACATCCCTTCACGGTGGAGGAGGGCTTCAACCGCTCGGGCAACCTGAACACGACGAGCTTCTCGCGGCACGAGCGTCCGGACGTTAAGCCGGGCTGCTCGAACGACCCGATCCTGGGCGGCCCCGACCGCTACTGGGACGTGGCCTGCTTCCAGCTCCAGCCGGCCAACACCCGGGGCAACCTGGGGCGCAACACGCTCATCGGGCCCGGCCTCGTGTCCGTCGACGCGTCGCTGGTGAAGGCCTTCGAGCTGGGCCGGGGCCGCTCGCTCCAGGTCCGCGTCGAGTGCTTCAACCTGCCCAACCATCCCAACTTCGCCGTCCCCTCGGGCCGCGTCGCCTTCACGGGCGTGAACCCGGACGGCTCCCCGATCCTGGCCCCGACCTGGGGGCGCATCACGTCGACCGTCACGACGTCGCGGCAGATCCAGCTCGGCGCCAAGCTGAGCTTTTGAGGGAGGATCCATGAGCCTGACGCGGCGCGATGCCCTCCGTCTCTGTGGAGCCGGCGTGGCCTCGGCGGCGCTCGGGCGGCGGGGAGCCCAAACCGCCGGACGGGGCGCGCAGTTCAGGGTCGGGGTCACGGACTGGAACCTGAAGCTGGAGAACAAGCCCGAAGCGGTGGCGCTCGCCCAGCGGATCGGCTTCGACGGCGTGCAGATCAGCCTGGGTCACACCGGCGACGACCTGCCGCTCAGCGATCCCACGCTCCAGAAGACCTACCTCGCCGAATCGGCGCGCGTGGGCCTCCCGCTCGCCTCGGCGTGCCTGGAGGTCCTGCACAAGAACGTCCTCAAGTCCGACCCGCTGGGCCAGCGGTGGGTGGCCGACTCGATACCCATCGCCCGCGCCCTGGGCGTCAAGGTGGTCCTGCTGCCGTTCTTCGGCAAGGGCGCGCTGGAGACCCAGGCCGAGAAGGACCGCGTCGGCGACCTGCTGCGCGAGCTTGCCCCGCCGGCGGAGAAGGCGGGGGTCGTCCTGGGCCTGGAGGACACGATCTCGGCCCGCGACAACGCGCGCATCATGTCGAGGACGAAGTCGCCCGCGGTCCTGACCTACTACGACGTGGGCAACTCGACCCGGGGCGGCTTCCCGGTCGTGGAGGAGATCCGGTGGCTGGGCGCGGACCGCATCTGCGAGGTCCACCTCAAGGACAACCCGCACTTCCTCGGCCAGGGTCCGATCGACTTCCCGGCCGTGGTGGGCGCGCTGGCGGACATCGGCTTCCGCGGCTGGGCCCAGCTCGAGACCGACTGCCCGACCGGCTCGGTCGAGAAGGACATGGCCGCCAACCTCGCGTACATCCGCGGGGTGATGCAGCGGCGCAGCTAGCCGTCCCGGGAGGAGGTCCCATGCGGAAGCGACGGCTCTCGCTGCCCCTGCCGGCGGTGGCGGTCCTGGCCCTGATCGCCACGCGGGGCGGAGAGGCCCAGGGCACCGCCCCGCTCGGCTCCGCGCGCGTGTCGTGGCAGCAGGCCAAGCCGACGACCGGCGACTGGGGCGAGCTGCGGGCCCACTTCGAGGGCGAGACCTACGGCCTTCGCGACATGCTCACCGCCTCGGCGGTGCTCAAACCGGGGCAGCAGATCCACCCGCCCCACCGGCACGCGGAGGAGGAGTTCCTCATCGTGACCGAGGGCTCCGGGCGGTGGCACCTCGACGGGAAGGACTTCCCGGCGGCCAGGGGCGACGCCATCTACGCCGCGCCCTGGGTCATGCACGGCATCACCAACACCGGCTCCGCGCCGCTGAGATTCGTCGTGATGAAATGGAACACCAAGGGCGTGGCGGTTTCGCCCGAACCCGCGAAGGGAGGAGGAGACCAGCCGCTAGCCGCGGGTCACCGGAAGGCGGCAGCTCGGGCGAGCGCAGCCCGCCCGCCCGAGCGAACGCCAGGGGCGGCTAGTGCACGTCGACCGTGTAGATCTCGAAGGCTCCGGCGGTGCTCGTCTCGGGGTTCGTGGAGCGGTGGTCGCAGAAGAACGGCCACACCGCGGAGCTGAAGGGAGCGGACGAGGAGTAGTCGCCCGGCCCGTTCGGGTTGCCGTCGAAGTCGGAGGCGGCCGAGGTCTGCTTCACGTTCGCGGCCCACGTCGCGCCGCCGTCCGTGCTCTGGGTGGCGTAGACATTGGCCTGGCAATTGGCGGGATCGTCTCGACGGTCGTAGAAGGTCACCGTGACCTTGTCGCCGCCCACGCCGTTGGGTTCGACACTGAGCGTCGGGTGGAACTGGTCGGCCGAGCCGGCGTCATCGTTCAGCGTCACGGGTGCGGACCAGGTCGCGCCGCCGTTGGTCGACCGGGTGAACAGCACGTCGAACCCGCGTCCGGTCACCTGGTCGGCATACACGAGGTAGAGAGCCCCGCTTGGCCCCACGCGCAGCGCATGCGCGGGGCCCTGGGCGCGTCCGCCGACGCATCCGATGTCGACGCCGAAGCCCGTGTGGGTCCGGGCGGCGGCGACGTCGGTGCCCCAGGTCGCCCCGCCGTTCGCGCTCCTGTCGACGAAGATGACGTCCTTGGCGTAGTCGTGCCAGGAGTCGTACACGACGCCCGTGCTCTGGTCCACCGCCGGATAGGCGCCGATCACGCGCTCGAACCTGCTGGTGCCGTCGTTGACCTTGACCGGCGTGCTCCAGGTGTTGCCGCCGTCCGCCGACGACGAGATCAGGAGGATCTGGTTGTTCCCGGAGTTGCGGTCCCAGGACACGTAAATGCGGTTGGCGAAGGCGGAGCTGCTGCGGTCGACGGCCAGGTAGTACTTGTCGTCGAAGTTGCGCGAGCGGTTGAAGGTGACCGGAGTGAGCTGCGTCCAGTTGATGCCGTCGGTGGACTTCACGGCCACGATGGCGTTCGGAAAATTCCTGGACAGCGGCGCCACCCCATAGGTGAAGTAGAAGGTGCCGTTCTTGTCGACGTCGACGCCGGGGTCGAAGCCGATGCCGAAGGTGGTCCCGTTCCAGGTGCGCGGGAGCGCGGTCTTCGACCAGGAAGAGCCATCGCTCGAGCTGTAGGCCAGGGGCGCGCAATCTCCGAGCGTGCCGGACGCCGCCGCGGCGCTGCAGTTTCCCGGGTAGATGTGGTTGGAGCCGCCGACCAGGCGGGACGCGAAGCCGGCGGCGGAGAGGGTGCCGGTCTCTCCTTCGTAGGAGTCGGGGCTGCTCGAGACGTCGCGATCACTTCCGGTGGAGAGCGCCGCCGACAGGCTCGGGTCCGCGGCCAGATAGGCGGCGGTGCCGGGATTCGACGCCAACGGCGCCGGAGCCGCCGCGTCGCCGCCGAAGACGAGGTGTCCGTTCACGAGGGCATGGTCATTGACGTGGAGCAGGATTGGGAACGTCAGAAAGGGCGGCGGCTCCGCCTTCTGCGGGTCCTGTTGCGCAACGACCGGGAAGCTGATCGCGATCAAGGCGATCAAGACGCCTGCGGCTCGTCTCATGGTCCTTTCGTGCTCCTTTGCCGGCGGTGGGCCGCGGCCCGGGCGGTGCGCCTGAGAGAGACCCGCCTTGGGCACGGAACTGAGGGCGGCCGGCCTGCCGCTCGGTTCCGCTTAGGGGTCGGCAGAAAGCCTAGCCGGCGGAGACGATCGTCGTCAAGCCCGCGACGAGGCGCGGGCCTCATGACGCGGTCACGACCAGGGGATGCGGGGCGTCGCGGTCCAGGTCCCACAGCGAGACGAGCGGGGGCTGGCCGGCCGCCAGGGTCATCGTGCCCGCGGTGCGGGGAAGGCGGAAGCGCCGTGGG
Source organism: Acidobacteriota bacterium (assembly GCA_003223555.1). GTDB lineage: Bacteria > Acidobacteriota > Vicinamibacteria > Fen-336 > Fen-336 > AA32. The sequence goes on from QHVM01000087.1 coordinate 71,483, forward strand.
CCGGCGCTTCCCGGGTTGACGACCAGGAGATCGCCCTCCCTCACGAGCAAGGGCTGGTGCGAGTGGCCGACCACCAGCACGCTGGCGTGGCTCCGTGCGACCGCCGCCGAAAGGCGCGGGTCCTTCCGGTCGTGCGCGACGAGGATCCTGGTCCCCGCGAGGTCGAGCTCGAGGAACTCCGGCAGACAGAGAAGCCCCGGGCTGCGGTCGTTGTTCCCGCGCACCGCGTGCAGGGGCGCGATGTCGCGCAGGCGGACGAGAAGCGTCTCGTCCACGGTGTCGCCCGCGAGCACGATGCGCTCGACGCCGGCGAGAACCTTCGGCAGCAGCGGATCGAAGCGGCCGTGCAGGTCGGAGACGAGCCCCAGACGCGTCGTCGGCGCACCGCTACTGCTTGACCGCGATGCCCTGCACCTCGAAGCGGCCCCCGGCGAGGAGCGACCCCGTGCCGAGGAAGGCGCGCGCCGGGAACCCCTTCGTGAAGTAGGTGCGATAGACGTCGTTGAACGTGCCGTACAGGCCCAGGTCCGTACAGTAGACCGTGACCGTGACCAGATCGTCCATCGTCATGCCTTCCTGGGCGAGCACCGACTTGATCTGGTCCATCACGTTCCGGACCTCGGCGGCGGCATCGGCGGGCGGCTTCTGCGTGGCCGCGTCGAGGCCGATCCGCCCGGCCAGGTAGAGGGTGTTGCCCACCCGCACCGCGTCGTCGAAGGGACGCACGTCCTTCGCGTCCCGCGACTTCAGGCGGACATGGCGATTGCCCTCCGCCGTCGCGACCGCCGCTGATCCGCCCACCAGCACAAACAGCAACGCCCTCGCCGCAAAGCTCCTCATGCGCCACCTCCGGGTGCGGCACGGTATCACGTCGTCAAGCAAACGGGTTGACGACCTCGAGCCTCTCGAAGCGCCGCCCAGCCTGGAAATCCTCGGATAGCAGCCGTGAGCACTCGGATACCAATGCCGCCCGCACCACGAGAGCATCCCAGAACGAGAGCTGGTGCAGCCGGAGGAGATCGATCGCACCCAGCACGTCCTCGAGTCCGAGCGTGACCAGGTCGAGCCGCCCGAAGATCTCGATCTTTCGCCGCGCCACCTCGGGTCCGACGTGGAGCTTGCGGGTGGCGGTGACGAAGTACTCCTGCAGCACTTGCGTGGATACGACGCCGCTGCGGCGGCGGCGCAGCGTGGCGAACAGCTCCAGCGCCCGCCGCTTCTTCTCGGGGGAGTCCTGGTCGTCGGTATACACGAGGACGTTCGTGTCGAGAAAGCTACGGCCGTCGTTCATGGATCTCGTCGCGGTCGAAGCGCCATCCGCCGGAGCGGCCACCAGACCGCGCCGAGAGATCGTTCATCTCCGCAATGTCGGCGTCGGCCGAGTCGTGACCGGCGAGATCCTCGAGGAACCGGCGGACAGCCTGGTTCAGGCTGATGCCCATGCTGGCCGCTGCTTTCCGAGCACGTTTGACGACTCTTTCATCAATAGACAGAGTGAGATTCATGCCCACAGGATATGTGCACACATATCCTGTGTCAAGTTGCGACGAGGGGCCTCACCCGTGCTCGAAGTGGCGGTCCTCAGGCCAGCTGGGCGATGGCGGCTGCGCATACGGATGTGCCGCGCTCCGCTCCGCGCCACGCATCATCAAAGGCAAATGCTCGGAGTAAATCCTCGCGTCCGCCACAGAGGAGACGCTCCGCTGCGCGCGGCAGACGCCGGAGGCGGCAGTCGCTATGCCGGCTGGGCGACTGCCGCCTCCTTGCGGAACGTGAACGTCTCCCGGTCGCGGGAGAGGCTGACCACCACGTGGTCGCCTTCCTTGAACTTTCCGGCCAGGATCTCCACCGCCAGCGGGTTCTCCACCATGCGCTGGATCGTGCGCTTGAGCGGCCGGGCGCCGAAGACCGGGTCATAGCCGCGCTCGGCCAGCGCCTGGCGGGCCTCGGGCGTCAGCTCGAGGGCGATCTTGCGCTCGGAGAGCCGCTTCTGCAGGTCCCGCATCTGGATGTCCACGATCTTGTCGATCTCCTCCGGGCCCAGCGAGCGGAAGACCACGATCTCGTCGATGCGGTTCAGGAACTCCGGCCGGAACGTCCGCCGCAGCGCGTCCATGAGCCGGTCCCTCATCTCCTTGCTGTCGCGGTCCGTGCGCGCCATCTCCTGGACGAGATCGCTCGCCACGTTGCTGGTCATGATGAGGACGGTGTTGCGGAAGTCGACCGTGCGGCCCTTGCCGTCGGTGAGCCGGCCGTCCTCCAGCACCTGGAGCAGGATGTTGAAGACGTCGGGGTGGGCCTTCTCGATCTCGTCGAAGAGCACGACCGCGTAGGGACGGCGGCGGATGGCCTCGGTGAGCTGGCCGCCCTCGTCGTAGCCGATGTAGCCGGGGGGCGCGCCGATGAGCCGGGACACGGTGTGCTTCTCCATGTACTCCGACATGTCGATGCGGACGAGGGCCTTCTCGTCGTCGAACAGGAACTCGGCCAGCGCCCTGGCAAGCTCGGTCTTGCCGACCCCGGTCGGCCCCATGAAGAGGAAGGAGCCGATGGGCCGGCGGGGATCGCCCAGGCCGGCCCGGGAGCGGCGGACGGCGTTGGCCACCAGCAACAGCGCCTCGTCCTGGCCGACCACCCTCTGGCGCAGGCGGTCCTCGATGCGGAGCAGCTTCTCCAGCTCCCCCTCCAGCATCTTCGTGACCGGGATGCCCGTCCACTTCGAGACCACTTCCGCCACGTCCTCCGCGTCCACCTCCTCCTTGAGCATCCGGCCGCCCTTGTTCTCGCTCAGCCGCGCCTCCTCGGCCTGCAGCTCCTTCTCCAGGGCGGGCAGCGTCCCGTAGCGCAGCTCGGCCGCCTTGTTGAGGTCGCCGTTGCGCGTCGCCTGCTCGGCCTCGAAGCGCGCCCGCTCGATCTTCTCCTTGATGTCCTTGACCTTGTTGAGGGCGGCCTTCTCGCGCTGCCAGTCGGCCTTCATGGCCGAGGAGCGCTCGCGCAGCTCGGCCAGCTCCTTCTCCAGCTTCTCCAGCCGCTCGCGGGAGGGCTTGTCCTTCTCCTTCTTCAGGGCCTGCCGCTCGATCTCGAGCTGGACGATCCGCCGCTCCACCTCGTCGATCTCGATGGGCAGGCTGTCGATCTCGATGCGAAGCCGGCTGGCCGCCTCGTCCATGAGGTCGATGGCCTTGTCGGGCAGGAAGCGGTCGGTGATGTAGCGGTTGGACAGGGTGGCGGCGGCGATGATGGCCGAGTCCTGGATGCGAACGCCGTGGTGGACCTCGTAGCGCTCCTTGAGCCCGCGCAGGATGGCGATCGTCTCCTCCACGTTGGGCTCGCCCACGTAGACGGGCTGGAAGCGGCGCTCGAGGGCGGCGTCCTTCTCGATGTGCTTCTGGTACTCGTTGAGGGTGGTGGCGCCGATGCAGCGCAGCTCGCCCCGGGCCAGCATGGGCTTCAGCATGTTGGAGGCGTCCATCGCCCCCTCGGCGGCGCCCGCTCCGACGACCGTATGCAGCTCGTCGATGAAGAGGACGATCTCACCCGAGGACTCCTGCACCTCCTTCAGCACCGCCTTCAGCCGGTCCTCGAACTCGCCGCGGTACTTGGCCCCTGCGATGAGGGCGCCGAGGTCGAGGGCCACGAGCTTCTTGTTCTTGAGGGACTCGGGCACGTCGCCGGAGACGATGCGCTGGGCCAGGCCCTCGACGATCGCCGTCTTGCCCACTCCGGGCTCGCCGATGAGGACCGGGTTGTTCTTGGTCCGGCGCGAGAGGACCTGGACCACCCGGCGCACCTCGTCGTCGCGGCCGATGACCGGATCGAGCTTGCCCTTGCGAGCCAGCTCGGTGAGGTCGCGGCCGTAGCGCTCGAGGGCCTGGTAGCGCTCCTCGGCGTTGGGATCGGTCACGCGCTGGTTGCCGCGGATCTCCCGCAGCACCTGGAGCAGGCCGTCCCGCGTGAGGCCATGACGCTTCAACACGTCGCCGGCGACCGTCTTGGCGTCGATCAGGGCGAGCAGCAGGTGCTCGGTCGAGACGTACTCGTCCTTGAGCGCCTCCGCCTCGCGCAACGCGCTCTTGAAGACGGCGTCGAGCCTGGGCGACAGGTGGGTGGCCGCGCCCTGCGTGTGAGGCAGGGCATCCAGGGCCCTCGCCAGGTCCTGTCCGATGGCGCCGATGTTGAGGCCCATCTTGCCGAGCGCCGCCGGGACCACGCCTCCCTCCTGGGTCAGGAGGCTCTGGAGCAAGTGCTCCGGGGTGACCTCCGGATGGTCTCTCTTCTCCGCCTGGGTCTGGGCGGAAGTAATTGCATCCTGGGCTTTTACTGTGAACTGGTCCATTCGCATGAAAACGGCCTCCAGGCTGGAATCTAGGCCCTTAGTCGATCACTGTCAACTTTTTTGAGTAGATTGCGAGAGGGGGGACGAGCCTGGCCGAACCTCAGGGTAGCTTCCGCAGGACGAAGCATTTGAGGTAATAGGTCTCGGGCACGCCGAGGAGGACCGGGTGGTCCCGAGCCTGGCGGCGCTTTTCCACGACCACGGCCGTAGCCGAAGCGTCGGCGCTCGCGGAAGCCAGGATCTCCTCGAAGTCGGCCTCGTGGATGTGGTAGGAGCAGGAACAGGTGACGAGGCAGCCGCCCGGCTGGAGCAGCTTCAAGGCGCGCAGGTTGATCTCCTTGTAGCCGCGGGCCGCCTTCTCCACCGCGTCCTTGCTCTTGGCGAACGCCGGGGGATCGAGGATCACGGTGTCGAAGCGCTCGCCCCGGTCGTACAGCTCGCGGAGAAGGTCGAAGACGTTGGCCTCGCGCGCCACGACGTTGCCGAGCCCGTTGCGGCCGGCATTGCGGGCGATCTGGGCGACCGCTTCCGCCGAGGCGTCGACGGCCATCACCTCGCTCGACACGCGGGCGGCGTGGAGCGCGAACCCACCGTGGTAGCTGAACCCGTCCAGCACCCGTCCGCGCGCGTAGCCGCGAGCCATCAGGTGGTTCTCACGCTGGTCGAGGAACAGGCCGGTCTTCTGCCCGCGCCAGAGGTCGGCCTCGAAGCGCACGTCGCCCTCGTCGACCTCCACCCTCTCCGGCACCGTGCCGTGGAGCAGCCCCACCCGCTGGTCCAGGCCCTCGAACGCTCGCACCTTGGGGTCGTTGCGCTCGAGGATGCCGGCCGGATGCAGCCGCTCGACGAGGATCCGCACCAGCTCGTCCTTGCGGTCCTCCGTGCCCTGGGAAAGCGTCTGGACGACGAGGTATTCCCCGTAGCGGTCGACGACGAGGGAGGGCAGGCGGTCGCCCTCGCCGTGGACGAGCCGGCAGGCCGTCGCGCCCTGCGCGATGCTCTCCCGCCACTGCACGGCCGCCTCCACCCGCTCACGCAGGAACGACTCGGGCAGCGATTCGCCGCGATCGATCATCCGCAGGCGGATCTCGGAACGGCTGGAATAGAAGGCGAAGCCGAGATGCCGCCCGCGCGGCCCCTCCACGCGCACCACCGCGCCGGGGGCGATGCCCTGGGCGCGCACGACGTCCGTGCGGAACACCCAGGGATGGCCGCGCAGGACGCGCGCTTCGCCCTTCCGGTTGACGACGACGGGTCCCTCGGCCAATTCCCCCCCGGTGGGGGGGATTCTACACGGCGGTGGTGGCGGGTTGCGTCTCCGCGGGCGCCGGGGAGGCGGGCGCGGCGTCCTGGGGCGCGGCGGTCTCTGGCGCGGGCGGCTCGCGGTTCACCGCCCCGTGGACGAGCGCGCCCTCTTCGATCACGAGTCGGTCGGCCACGAAGGTGCCCCGAGCGCGCGCGGTGGGCCTCAGCCGCAGCGATTCCGCCCGCACCTCGCCCTCGAACTCGCCTTCGATCTCGACCGCCCGCGCCTTCACGATGGCCTTCACCCGGCTCGACCCGCCGGTCCGGAGGTGGCCGGCGAGCTGCAGCTCACCCTCGAACCTCCCGAGCACGGCGAGGTCCTGCCCGGAGATCGTCCCGGTGACGGCCAGGTCCGCGGTGATGGTGGACTCGGAAGCGTCAGGCGTATGCATGCCCGGAGGGTCTCACGGGCGAGCCCCGGGGGTCGTGACGACGGTCACGCCTGATACGCTTTCCGCCGACCTCGACAGGGGACGGCCCGGGCCGTAAGATGCCGGGCATGGATGACTTGGTCCGGACCGACCCCGAGGTGGCCGACGCCATCCGCAACGAGACCCGCCGCCAGGGTGCGCAGCTCGAGCTGATCGCCTCCGAGAACTTCGTCTCCGAGGCGGTGCTGGAGGCCCTCGGCACCGTCTTCACCAACAAGTACGCAGAGGGTTATCCGGGCCGGCGTTACTACGGCGGCTGCGAGTACGCCGACGTCGTCGAGACTCTCGCCATCGAGCGCCTGAAGCAGCTCTTCGGCTGCGACCACGCCAACGTCCAGCCCCACTCGGGTGCCCAGGCCAACACCGCCGTGTACATGGCCGTCTGCAAGCCCGGCGACACCATCCTGGGCATGAACCTCTCTCACGGCGGGCACCTCACCCACGGCCATCCGCTGAACTTCTCCGGCCGCATGTACAACGTGGCGGCGTACGGCGTGCGCAAGGAGGACGAGCGGATCGACTACGACGCGCTCCGCGAGCTGGCGAAGCAGCACCGGCCGAAGGTCATCGTGGTAGGGGCGAGCGCGTACCCGCGTACCCTCGACTTCGCGGCGGTGCGGAAGGCGGCCGACGACACCGGGGCGGTGGTCATGGCCGACATCGCCCACGTCGCCGGCCTCGTGGCCGCGGGCCTGCACCCGAGCCCCATCCCCCACGCCGAGTTCGTGACCAGCACCACCCACAAGACCCTGCGCGGGCCGCGGGGCGGGATCGTCATGTGCCAGGAGAAATGGGCGAAGGAGCTCGACAGGCTCGTCTTCCCAGGGGTGCAGGGCGGGCCCCTCGTTCACGTCATCGCGGCCAAGGCGGTCTCGTTCAAGGAGGCCCTCGCCCCGGAGTTCAAGGCCTACCAGCGCCAGATCGTGGCCAATGCCGCGGCGCTGGCCGCCACGTTGAAGGACGAAGGCTGGCGGCTGGTGTCGGGGGGCACCGACAATCACCTCATGCTGGTGGACGTCTTTACCCGCGGCATCACCGGCAAGGTGGCGGAGAAGGCGCTCGACCGGGCCGGGATCACCGTCAACAAGAACACCATCCCCTACGACACCAACGCCCCGATGGTCGCCTCCGGCATCCGCATCGGCACCCCCGCCCTCACCACCCGCGGCATGAAGGAGAAGGAGATGGAGCAGGTGGGCCGGCTCATCGCCCGCGCCCTGGCCGGGGTGGAGAACGAGCCGGCGCTGGCCGAGGTCAAGCGCGACGTCGGCAGGCTCTGCGACCGCTTCCCGCTCTACGCCGCTCGCCTGGGAAAGTACGACCGGTCGCTGGCCCGGGTCTGAGACCGGCCGCGGGCGGGATCCGCGCTAATATCGGCCTCGTGACGGACGGGCGCGGAGATCGCGCGCAAGAGCGTTTCTTCGGGCGGGGCGGCCTGCTTGCGCGGGCCCTCGCCGGCTACGAGGAGCGGCCGGCGCAGAAGCGTTTCTCCGAAGCGGTCGCACGCGTGCTCCGCGACGGAGGGCTTCTGCTGGCCGAGGCCGGCACCGGCACGGGCAAGACCCTCGCCTACCTCATGCCGGCGGTGGAGCTGGGCCGGCGCGTCGTCGTCTCGACCGGCACCAAGAACCTGCAGGAGCAGCTTCTCGACAAGGACATCCCGCTCCTCGCCCGCGCGCTCGGCCGGGACCTGAGGGTGGCGGTCATGAAGGGACGCGGCAACTACCTCTGCCTGATGCGCTTCCGTTCCTTCGCGCAGGCGGGCAGCATCCGCCGGCTCGACGAGATCCCGCTCTTCCGCGCGGTGGAGGCGTGGGCTCCGCGGACGCAGACCGGGGACCGCGCCGAGGTGGCCGACCTGCCCGACAGCGTCGACTTCTGGCGCGAGGTCTCCGCGGCCAGCGAGAACTGCATCGGCCAGGCCTGCCCCGACTTCGATCCGTGCTGGGTGACGCGCATGCGCCAGCGCGCGCTGGAGGCCGACCTCGTGGTCGTCAACCATCACCTCCTGTGCGCGGACCTCGCGGTCCGGCAGTCGAGCTACGGAGAGGTGATCCCGCCCTACGACACGGTCATCCTGGACGAGGCTCACCTGCTGGAGGACGTGGCCACGCAGTACTTCGGCGTGCAGGTCTCCTCCCACCGGGTGGAGGACCTGGCCCGGGACGTCGAGCGCGAGCTGAAGGCGGGCCGGCTCGACGCCCCCGAGGTGCGGGCGGAAGTGGAGGGCATGCGCCACCGCAGCGAGCGCTTCTTCAAGCTCCTGGCGCTCGAACGAGGCCGCCGTCTCGAAGCCGGCTGGACGTCGGGGGCGACGGAGGAAGAGGTCCGGGCGCTTTCGCATCGGATGGCCGGGCTCTCTACCGCGCTGCTCGCGCTCAAGGAGCGGCCGGAGCCGCTGACCGCCCTCGCCGAGCGCGCCCGTGCGCTGCACGAGGAGCTGGGCTTCGTCGTGTCGGCCGACGACGACGGCCACGTGTACTTCGTGGAGACCCGCGGCCGGGGCGTGTTCCTGAAGGCGACGCCCATCGACGTCTCGGTCCGGCTGGGGGAGCTGCTCTTCGACGGCCTGCGGGCGGGCGTCCTCACCTCGGCCACCCTGGCCGTCGACGGGGGGTTCGCCTACCTCAAGCAGCGGCTGGGCCTGGCGACGGCCGAGGAGCTGCTGCTGCCTTCGCCGTTCGATTACGCGGAGCAGGCGGTGCTCTACGTGCCGCGCGGGATGCCCGACCCCGCGTCGCCCGGCTTCGTCGAGCGCGCCGCGGCCGAGATCGTCCGGTTGCTCTCGCTCACCCGCGGCCGCGCCTTCGTGCTGTTCACCTCCTACGCGAACATGAACGCGGTCGCCGAGCGCATCGCCGGCGAGGTTCCCTATCCCCTGCTCATCCAGGGCGAGGCCCCCAAGGCGGTGCTCCTCGACGCGTTCCGATCCACGCCCAACGCGGTCCTGCTCGCCACCGCTTCCTTCTGGCAGGGGGTGGACGTGGTGGGCGAGCAGCTCTCGTGCGTGATCGTGGACAAGCTGCCCTTCGCCTCCCCCGCCGACCCGGTGGTCTCGGCCCGCATCGACCGGCTCCGCCACCGGGGCGGCAACCCGTTCGGCGAGTACCAGGTCCCCGTGGCCATCCTCATGCTGAAGCAGGGGCTGGGCCGTCTCATCCGCGCTTCCAGCGACCGCGGCGTGCTGGCGGTGCTGGACAGCCGCCTGGTGCACCGCAGCTATGGCCGGCGGTTCCTGGCCAGCCTGCCCGGTGCGCGCCTGGTCCACGACCTGGACGAGGTGCGAGACTTCTTCAATCAGCAAGGGGGTGCTGCGTCGCACCCCCTTGAACCCCCGCGCGCGGCGGCGAAGTGAATTCGCCTCCGCTCTTCACTGAGCTGGGGGGTGCTAGCGGCGCACCCCCCAGACCCCCCCTCGCTTCGGCGAAGTGAATTCGCCTCCGCTTGTGGCTGTTACCCATTGCTGCTGGGCGTCAAGGCTCCGGTGCTAGATTAGAACGTGGCGGGAGAGGCAATGTTCGAGGTCGCCTACGAGACCACGTTCTGCGCCACCCACCGGCTGACCGAGGACGGGCAGCCCATCGAGCCGGTCCACGGCCACGACTGGCGGGTGGAGGCGGTGGCGGCGGGGGAGAGCCTGGACCGCATCGGGGTGGTCATCGACTTCGAGCGCCTCAAAGAGGTCCTGGGCGAGGTGGCGTCGCGGTTCCACTACCAGGACGTCAACGAGCACCCCGCCTTCGCCGGCCAGAGCCCCTCGGCCGAGGCGGTGGCGCGCTATTTCTTCCTCGAGGTGCGGAAGGGCCTGGGCGGGGACGGCTCCCGCCTGCGCCGGGTACGGGTGTGGGAAGCCCCCGGCTGCAGCGCCACGTACTCCGAGTGAGCCTCAGGCGGCCCCCGACGTGCTGACGGTCAACGAGGTCTTCTTCTCGATCCAGGGGGAGGGCACCCGGGCCGGGCAGCCGTGCGTCTTCGTCCGCCTGACCGGCTGTCCGCTGCGCTGCGTGTGGTGCGACACCGCGTACGCCTTCCACGAGGGCACGAAGCGCTCCGAAGAGGACGTGCTGGCCGAGATCGAGCGCCATCCCTGCCGGCTGGTTGAGCTGACCGGCGGCGAGCCGCTCGCCCAGCCGGCGGCTTTCCCGTTCGTGACCCGCCTGGCCGACGCGGGCTGGCAGGTGCTCGTCGAGACCTCGGGCCATGTGCTGCTCGAGGGCCTCGATCCGCGGGCGGTGGCCATCGTGGACGTCAAGGCGCCGGGCTCGGGCGAGAGCCACCGCATGGAGTGGCGCAACCTGGAGCTGCTCCGGCCGGGGGACGAGGTGAAGTTCGTGATCGCCGACCGCGCCGACTACGAGTGGTCGCGCGACGTCGCGCGCGCGCGGGACCTCTTCGGCCGGTGGCCGGTGCTGTTCTCACCCGTGCACGGCGTGCTGCCGCCGGCGGAGCTGGCGCGCTGGATCCTCGACGACGGGGTGCCGGCGCGGCTGCAGATCCAGCTCCACAAGTACCTCTGGCCGGGGGTGGAGAGGGGCGTATGAAGCCGCTGGCGGTCGTCTGCGTCAGCGGCGGGATGGACTCCTGCCTCACCGCGGCCATCGCCGCCGGCGACCACCGGCTGGCGCTGCTCCACGCCAACTACGGCCAGCGCACGCAAGCGAAGGAGCTGGCCTGCTTCCGGCGGCTGGCCGAGCATTTCCGGGCGGAGCGCACGCTGGTGGTGGACTTCGCGCACCTGCGGGAGATCGGGGGCAGCAGCCTCACCGACCCCGGCATCCCTGTCCGGGAAGCGCCGCCCGCGACGGGCGGGATCCCGACCTCGTACGTCCCCTTCCGCAACGCTCACCTGCTCGCCGCCGCCACCTCGTGGGGCGAGGTGCTGGGGGCGCGGGCCATCTTCGTGGGGGCGGTGTGGGAGGACTCGTCGGGATACCCCGACTGCCGGCCGGAGTTCTATCGCGCCTTCGAGGAGGCGATCCGGCGAGGCACGCGGCCGGAGACGGACCTGCGCATCGTGACCCCCGTGATCTCGATGAGCAAGGGCGAGATCGTGCGGCGGGGGCTCGAGCTCGGGGCCCCTTTCGAGAAGACCTGGTCGTGCTATCAGGCCGAGGACGAGGCCTGCGGAGCGTGCGAGAGCTGCCGGCTGCGCCTGAAGGGCTTCGCGGAGGCCGGGGCGCCGGATCCGATCCCGTACCGGAGCCGGCGCTAGCCGGCCGCCGCGGCGGCATGACAGAATGGAAGGGTTGCGGGGGCGGTGGGCCCCCCGGGAGGACCATGCGATGAAGCGTTTGTTTGTAACGGGCGGGCTGCTCCTGGCCTTCGCCCTCGCCGGGTCCGAGGCCCGGGCCCAGACCGGCACCGCCCGCGGCAAGATCATGGACGACAAGGGCCAGCCCATCCAGGACGCCGTGGTGACCCTCGAGTACCAGGGCGGGGTGACGCGGAAGTACGAGACCAAGACCAACAAGAAGGGCGAGTACACCCAGGTCGGGATCTACCCCGGCAACTACAAGGTGACCGTCAACAAGGAGGGTTACCAGGGCGGCTTCCTCGAGTCGCACATCAGCCTGGGCGAGCCGACCTACCTGCCCGACATGAAGCTCCTGACCCGCGCCGCCGCCCAGGCCGCGGCCGCCGGCAGCGACAAGGGCCGGGAGGAGCTGGTGGCCTCTTTCAAGAAGGCCACCGACCTCACCCAGGAAGGCAAGTACGACGAGGCCATCGCCGCCTACAACGAGATCGTCGCCAAGAACCCGAACATCCCGGAGGTGCAGCTCAACCTGGGCTACATCTACCGGCAGAGGAAGGACTGGAAGGCGGCCGAAGCCGCATACAAGAAGGCGCTCGAGCTGAAGCCCGGCTACAGCGAGGCCAACGCCGCGCTGCTCGGCGTCTACCAGGAGAGCGGCCAGGCCGACAAGGTCGCCGAGCTGGCCTCCTCCGCCGGATCCGATCCCAAGGTCCAGTTCAACCTGGCCGTGTCGTACCTGAACTCGGGCAAGGGCGAAGAGGCCCTGGCCGCCTTCCAGAAGGCGTCGGCGGCCGACACGTCCAACCCGGAGCCCTACTTCTACATGGGGACGATCCTCGTCGGCCAGAACAAGGTCCCCGAGGCGGTGGCCAGCCTCGAGAAGTACCTCTCGATGAACCCGTCGAACGCGCAGAACGTGGCCACCGCGCAGGGCCTGCTGCAGGCGCTCAAGCCCAAGAAGTGATCGCCGACCGCGTGGCCGCCGTCCGGGAGCGCATCGCCCGGGCGGCGGCGCGGGTCGGCCGCCCGGCCGGCGACGTGACGCTGGTGGCGGTGGCCAAGACCCATCCGCCGGAAGCGGTGCGGGAGGCCTTCGCCGCCGGCGTCCGGGACGTCGGCGAGAACCGCGTCCAGGAGGCGGAAGGCAAGGCGGCGGCGCTGGCCGACCTGCGGCCGCAGGGCCTGCGCTGGCACCTGGTGGGGCACCTGCAGTCGAACAAGGCGAAGAAGGCGGCGGCGCTGTTCGACTGGGTGCACTCGCTCGACGGAGCGCCGATCGCCCGCCGGCTCGGCCAGGCTGCCGCGGCGGAGGACCGGAAGCTGAGCGCCCTCGTTCAGGTGGACCTCGCCTCCGAGCCGACGAAGTCCGGTCTCGACGAGGCGCAGCTGTTCCCCACGCTGGAGTCGCTGCGCGGCCTCCCCGCGGTGAGCGTGCTGGGGCTCATGGCCCTGCCCCCCTACGAGGAGGAGCCCGAGCGCGTCCGGCCCTACTTCCGCCAGCTTCGCGTGCTGTGCGACCGGGCGCGGCAGCAGGGCCTGCTGGAGGGGGCCGAGCTGTCCATGGGCATGAGCCACGACCTCGAGGTGGCGGTGGAGGAGGGAGCGACGCTGGTCAGGGTGGGCACCGCCATCTTCGGCGAGCGGCACGGCTAGGAGGCAGATCGTGTTCGTCTTCGGGAACATCCTGATCGGCTTCGCCCGGGTCCTGGACATGGTCCTGACGATCTACATGTGGCTCCTCATCGGGCGCGCCATCGTCTCCTGGGTCAACGCCGATCCGCGCAATGCCATCGTCCGCTTCCTGATCATGGTCACGGATCCACCGCTGTGGGTCATCCGGCGGATGCTGCCGAGCAGCCTGCGCTACTTCCCCCTCGACATCGCCTTCCTCGTCCTCTTCGGGCTGGTGATCTTCGCCCAGTTCGCTCTCGTGCAGACGCTCGTCGACGTGGGGCAGCGCCTGCGGGTGCCGACCGCGTACGCGCCGCTGCCCGCGGGCGACGTCCCGAACCCCACGTTGCCGGCCGCGACCGTGCCGACGGCGGCCCCGGCCACGACCGCGCCCAGCGCCGCACGAAACCCTTGAGCGCCGGGCGTGATCGTGCGACCCTAGGCGCCATTATGGGGGACGGCCGATGAAAATCTCGCCGATGGACCTCCAGCGGCAGACCTTCGCCCGCCGGCTGCGCGGCTACGACACCGCCGAGGTCCGGACCTATCTCAACATCGTGGCCGAGGAGGTGGCGGCGCTCCAGCGGGAGCGGGACGGCCTCGACCAGGAAGTCCAGTCGCTGCGCGCGCTCGTCGACGAGCACCGCCAGCGGGAGACGATCCTCAAGAACACGCTCCTGACCGCCCAGCGTCTCTCCGAGGAGATCCGGGACGCGGCCCGCAAGCAGTCGGAGAGCGTCGTCAAGGAGGCCGAGATCCAGGCCGACCGCCTGCTGGAGCTGGCCCAGAGCCGGGCCCAGGAGGTCGAGCGCGGCATCCTCGACCTGCGCGCCCACCGCAGCTCGCTCCGCACCGACGTCCGCGCCCTCATCACCCGCCTCACCCACATCCTGGACCTGCAGGAGGAGGCCGAGGTGGAGGACAACCTCCGCTTCCTCAAGCGGCGCGAGGAGGCGCAGTAGGCCTCGCCATCCCCGGCGACCTCGACGTGCGGGAGGCCGGCGGGAACGTCACCCTGCGCGTGTTCGTGAAGCCGCGGTCGGCGCGTGACGCCGTCGACGGCGTGCGCGACGGCGCCCTCGTGGTCCGGGTGACCGCGCCTCCGGCGGACGGCCAGGCCAACGCCGCGCTGCTGCGCGTCCTCGGCCGGGTCCTCGCCGTCCCACCCTCGGCCGTGCGCATCCTCCGCGGCGCGTCCGGGCGAGAGAAGCTGCTGTCGGTGGACGGGGTGAGCGTGGCCCTCGTCCGCGCCCGGCTCAAAGCGGTCCGGCCGGGGCGCGCTTGAGGCCGGCCGACCTCGTCGTCCGCAACATCGGCCGGCTGGCCACGATGGCCGGGCCGGTCCCGCGCACGGGCGCGGCGCTGCGCGAGCCGGGCTTCGTCGACAGCGCGGCGGTGGCGGCCCATCGCGGGCGGATCGTGTACGCCGGGCCCGAGGCCGGCCTTCCCGCCGCGGCGGCCGCCGAGGCAGGCGCCACCGTCGTCGATGCCGGCGGCGCCTGCGCAGTGCCCGGCTTCGTCGACGCGCACACCCACCTGGCCTTCGCCGGCGACCGCGACGAGGAGATCCGCCGCCGGCTGGCCGGAGCCAGCTACCGGGAGATCGCGGCCGCGGGAGGCGGGATCGTCCGCAGCGTGGAGGCGACGCGGAAGGCGTCGCGCGGGGAGCTGGCGGCGGCGATCCGCGCGCGTCTCGACGAGATGCTGCTCCAGGGCACGACGACGGCCGAGGTGAAGAGCGGCTACGGCCTCGACACCGCGGCCGAGCTGCGCTCGCTGGAGGCGATCCGCGACGCGGGCGCGGCCCACCCGGTCACGGTCGTGCCGACCTTCCTCGGCGCGCACGAGGTCCCGCTGGAGCACCGGGGCGAGCGCCACCGCTACGTCCGGCTGCTCGTCGACGAGATGATCCCCGAGGTGGCGCGGCGGGGCCTGGCCGCTTTCGCCGACGTCTTCTGCGAGCAGGGCGTTTTCAGCGTCGCCGAGAGCCGCACCATCCTGGCTGCCGCGCACGATCGCGGCTTGAAGCTGCGCATCCACGCCGACGAGCTGGCCTGGACGGGGGGCGCCGAGCTGGCCGCTGAGCTGCGCGCCCGCTCGGCGGATCACCTGGTGCACGTCTCGGAGGCGGGGATGAAGGGCCTGGCCGCGGCGCCTTGCGCGGCGACCCTCCTCCCGGCCGCCAGCTTCTACCTGCGCCTGCCCCGGTTAGCGCCCGCCCGGGCGCTGGTGGAGGCCGGCGTGCCGGTCGCCCTGGCCACCGACGCCAACCCCGGGGGAGGCCTCTCGCCCTCGATGCCGTTCGCCATGGCGCTGTCGTGCTTCGCCATGGGACTCTCGCTGGAGGAGGCCCTCGCCGCCTCCACGGTCAACGCCGCCTGGTCGCTCGACGTGCACGACGAGGCCGGCACCCTCGAGACGGGCAAGCGGGCGGACCTCGTGGTGCTGCGCTCCCCGCGGCTGCTCGACCTCGTCCGGGTGGGCGTCGCCGCCATCCGGGTGGTGATCAAGGACGGACGGGTCGTCGTCCGCGATGGCAGAATGATGCCGTGAGCGCCGCCTTGTCCGTAGAGGGCCTGGTCAAGACGTACCCGGGTACGCGCAAGACGCCCGCGGTGGAGGCGGTCAGGGGGGTCTCGTTCGAGGTCGCGCCGGGAGAGTTCTTCGGCCTGCTCGGGCCCAACGGCGCCGGCAAGAGCACGACCCTCGGCTGCATCACGACCCTGGTGCGGCCCACGGCGGGGCGAGTGGCGGTGGACGGGATCGACGTCGTACGTCGGCCGCGCGAGGCCAAGCGGCGCATCGCGGTCGTGCCTCAGACGCGCAACCTCGACCGCGACGTGACCGTGAGGGAGGTGCTCACGTTCCACGCCGCCTACTTCGGGCTGCCCAGGGCCGAGCGCGAGTCGCGGGCGGACCGGCTCCTCGCCGAGATGCAGCTCACCGAGAAGGCGGCCGCCAAGCCGCTGAGCCTGTCGGGTGGATTGCAGCAGCGGCTACTGATCGCCCGTGCCCTGATGCACGACCCGAAGGTGCTGCTCCTCGACGAGCCCACGATCGGCCTCGACCCCCAGGCCCGCCGTATGTTGTGGGAGACGCTGCGCCGCCTGCACGAAGGGGGCCTGACCCTGATCATGACCACCCATTACATGGAGGAAGCGGACCGGCTCTGCCAGCGGCTGGCCATCATCGACCACGGGAAGATCCTCCAGCTCGACACGCCGGCCGCCCTCAAGAAGGCGCTGCCCGGGGGACGCATCCTCGACCTCTGGGTCCGCAGCGCGGCGCCGGTGGGGCCGCGGCTGGAGGCGCTCCCCGGCGTGCTGCGGCTGGAGAAGGTCACGACCGAGGGCCGTGACGACAGCTTCGAGCGCTTGCGCCTGTTCGTGGACCCGAAAGACGGCCTGCTCGACCGCGTGCTCCAGGCGGTCCAGGCCGGTGAGGCGGACCTCCAGCACGTCAGCCTGACCCAGCCGAGCCTGGAGGACGTCTACATCCACCTCACGGGAAAGGAGCTGAGGGAATGACTGCCTTCCTGGCCCTGTTGCGCCGCGACCTGAAGGTGGCCTCGCGCAACGCGATTCCGCTGCTCATGGCCACCCTCACCCAGCCGATCCTGGTCGTGCTGGTCTTCGGCAACATCCTGCCCCGCCTGCACCTAGTGGCGGCGGAGTTCCGCACGGTGATGGTCCCCGGCCTCATGTCGATCACGATGCTCATGGCCGGCGTCCAGGGAGTCCTCATGCCGCTCACCGTGGACCTGTCGGGCAGCCGGGAGGTGGACGAGCGGCTGCTGGCTCCGATCAGCGTCCTGGGGGTCGCGCTCGAGAAGGTGACCGCGGGGGCGATCCACGCCGCGGTGGCGGGCCTGGTCGCGCTCCCGGCCATGATGCTGCTGATGCATCGCGTCACGGGCGTGGAGGTGCACCCGCGGTGGGTGGCGCTGCTGCCGCTGGTGATCCTGTGCGGGCTGCTCTCGGCCGCTTTCGGGCTCACCATCGGAAGCCAGGTCCAGCCGCGCTTCTCCGGCCTGCTCTTCGCCGTGATCCTGGGGCCGATGATGCTGTTCGGCTGCGCCTACTATCCCTGGTCCGGCCTCTCCGTGATCGGCCCGCTCCAGTACGTGTTCCTGCTCAACCCGCTGGTGTTCATGAGCGAGTCGATGCGGCTGGCGGTGACGCCCGACGTGGCCCACATGCCGGCGCCGCTGCTCCTCGTCGGCACGTTGGGCTTCGCGGTCCTGTTCACCCTGCTCGGCGCGAGATCCTTCGAGCGACGGACGGTTCTTTAGGCAATTCGGCGCTCCCCCCCGAGTCGCTCGCTCGGGGGGACCCCTCGCTCGCTGCTACGTGCCTGCAGACTTCGGAGCTAACGGGAGCACCCCCCGCGCGCATTCGCGCTCCTCCCCACGTCGCGATCGGGGGGAACCCCCGCGCTCGCTGCTATGGGCTTCAATAACCCGTCGGCTACCAAAGCACCGCGCGCGCGGGAGTATGCTGGTCGGAAAACGAGGAGGTGGGCCGTGGCGGAAAAGATCCGGCAGGTCGAGTACTACTACACGACCGTCCCCGACGAGCCGGGGACCGCGTCCAAGGTCCTGTCCCAGCTCCAGCAGGCGGGAGTGAACCTGGTCGCCTACCTGGCGTTCCCGAGCGAGAAATCGAAGTCGCAGATCGACCTGGTCCCGGAGAACGTGGGCGCGCTCAAGGAGGCGGCCGGCAAGTCGGGGGTGAGGCTGACCGGCCCGCGCAAGGCCTTCCTGGTCCAGGGGGACGACCGGGTGGGCGCCGTCGCCGAGGTCACCCGGAAGCTCGCCGACGCCAAGATCAACATCACGGCCGCCGCGGCGACGTCGGCGGGGGGCGGGCGATACGGGATGATCATCTGGGTCGCGGTGGGCGATCAGGCGAAGGCGGCCAAGGCCCTGGGGGTGTGACGGAGGGGGCCGTCGCGGGCGATGAGAGCTCTCTGACGGCCTCCACGACCGCGGTCAGCGTGGCGAAGCGCGGGCAGTCGAGGTCGGCGTAGAGGCCGCCCGCGTCGATGAGCCAGGCGTGGAGCCCGGCCGCCCGCGCCCCGACCACGTCGACGTGGAAGAAATCCCCGACGTGGAGGACGGAGGCCGGGCCAACGCCCAGGCGCGCGAGGGCGAGAGCGAAGATCGCCGGGTCCGGCTTCTCGACGCCCAGCTCGAAGGAGTCCATCACGAGGTCGAAGGCGGAGGCCAGGCCCAGCCGTTCGAGCTTCGCGCGCAGCGTGCCGTTCGAGTTGGAGACGACCACCAGCCGCAAGCCGAGCCTCTTCAGGGCGGCCAGCGAGGCCGGCACCTCGGCCGGCACGCTCTCCCACAGGTTGTGCCGGCGGTGATAGTCGTGAAGCTCGGCCAGCGCCTCGTCAGTGGCTTCGGACAGCGGTATGCCGGCATGGCGGAGGACCAGGTTGAAATAGTCCCAGCCGCGGCTACGGTCGTCGGTGGTCCGGATGCGCTCGGCCGTGTCCAGGTCGCGCTTGGCGCGCGGCTCCGCCGCCTCCAGCCGGGCCGGTTCCGCGCGCACGCCGCGGCGGGCGAGGGCCTCGCTGACCCGGGTCCAGCTCGGGTTGACGAGGACCCCGCCCGCGTCCAGGAACACCGCCTCCAGGCTCATCGCACGGACAGGATACGACGATCTTGGTCTACTCGTTCAGCTTGCGCCGGAGCCTGCCCTCCACCCTCTCGGCCTCGCCCTCGCCAGCCAGGCCGGGGTTGCCGACCACCTCGCCGGCACCTCTCTTGAGGTTGCCCTTGGCCTCCTGGGCCGAGCCCTTCAGCAATTCCATGGGACGCGCCGTCGACTGACGGACCTTTCCGACGTTCTTCTCGACGTTGCCTTCGATCTCCAGCCGCGGGTTGCCGACCGCCCGACCGACCGTCTCCTTCGCCTTTCCCTTGGCCCGCTGGCCTGCGCCCTTCGCCTGTTGCTTCATGGCTCCCATGCGCACACCTCCTACCGAGCAACAGAGCACGCTCCGTGCCAGCGCGCCGGAGAAGCCTGCCGCTACCGCTCGCGGATGCCGCTTCTCAGCGCGTCGCCCACCGGCCCCGGAAGCCGGCCGCCATAGGCCTCGATGAGGGCCCGGAGGAAGCGCTCGTACTGCGCGGCCCTCGGGGAGTCGGGCACCGACGTGACCGACGCCGTCCCCGCCGGGGCGGCGCCTGCCTCCGGCGGCACGCGGACCAGCGTCACGGGCACGCTGTCGAGGAAGGATCGCGCGTCGGTCAGCCCGCTTTCGAGCGCCTTTCGCCGGGCCGTCGGAACGCCCTCGAGAAGCTCGGCCAGCATCCGCTCGGCCTCTCCGCCCTGGGCTTCCCATTCCAGGCCCGCCGGCCGGGCCGCCGCCACGGGGCCGGACGCCATCGCCGGCGATCCCGTCCACTGCAAGTGCAGCTCGCCATGCACACGCGCGCCCACCGAGGGAGGGGGGAGCGCGAAGGTGAGGCTGATGTTCCCGTCCGCCGCGCCGCTCCAGGTCCCCCCGACGCCCTCCATGTTGGCCAGGAACTGCGTGGCCGGCTGGACGAGCTCGACCGCGCTCGCCCCCGCACGCCAGGGCAGGGTCAGGGTGAAACGGTCGCCCGGCCAGCTCACGAAGTGCTGCTGGCTGCTGCAGAACCCCTCGTCTCCCCAGTTGCGCATGAACACGGCCCACATGTCGTCCTGGGGATCGTCCTGGACGTGGATGGCCAGCACCCACACCGGGTGCAGCTCGCTCACGCAGTTATGCTCGCAGTCGACGCTGGTGAAGCCGGAGATGATGGCGTCCTTGCCATCGATCATGCCTTGCTTGGCCTGGCTCGTCGCCTTGCGGAAGTCGGTCCACCACGGGGTGGCGAAATGGATGACGGTCTCCCGTGAGTCGAACTCCCCCTTGATGTTGTCCGGGTTGTGGACGGTGAAGGCGTTCTGGGCGGGGGGGACGAGCCGTACGTTGTAGTCGCGGTCGACGGTGGACAGGGAGTCCCAGTAGATGGGTCCCCCGAATGTTCCGGGATACCAGTTGACGTGGCCGGCGATGGGCGTCGTCTTGCCGATCGAGCAGATCAGCCGGCGGATCCGGACCGGAGTGTCGAGGGTCGGGTGCTGCGTGCTGCAGAGGGGGTCGTCGAACCACTCGGGCAGGTCGAAGCAGGCCGTGGGGTCGGGCAGCGAACCCGGCTCGGTGACCTGCAGGCCCCACTTCGGGTCGAGGCCCAGCCCGTTGACGTCGGTCTCGTCCCAGACGAGGTCCATGGGGGCGGGAGGCGTGTCGGTGGCGCCGTCGGCGCTCGAGGACGGAGCGGGAGCGCCGGCGAGGGCCGCGCCGAGCGCGGCGGCAACGAGCAGTGTCATGGCTCTTCTCTGCTTCTCGGGGGAGGGAACGAGCGTGAGCCTGTCTCTTTTCGTTGCCGGCTGTCAAGCGCCTCGATGGACGACCCCCGTGGCATACTGCGCTCCGGCGCCATGCCCGTGATCGCCAGCCAGATCGATGTCGGCTCGGCCGAGTTCCGGGAGAACCGGTCCCACATGGACGCCCTGGAGTCGGAGCTGAAGGCCCACCTGGCTGTGGCGCGGGCGGGGGGCGGGGAAGAGGCCCAGCGGCGCCAGCGGGAGCAGGCCAAGCTCCCGGTGCGCGAGCGAGTGGAGCGGCTCCTCGACCCTGGCACCGCCTTCCTCGAGATCGGCGCCCTGGCCGCCGGTGGGATGTACGAAGGCGCCGCGCCCTCGGCCGGCCTGGTGACCGGCATCGGCCGCGTCAGCGGGCGCGAGGTGATGGTCGTCGCCAACGATCCCAGCGTGAAGGGCGGCACGTACTTTCCGCTCACGGTGAAGAAGCACCTCCGGGCCCAGGAGATCGCGGGCGAGAACCGCCTGCCCTGCGTGTACCTGGTGGACTCCGGGGGGGCCTTCCTGCCCCTCCAGGCCGAGGTCTTTCCCGACCGCGAGCACTTCGGCCGCATCTTCTACAACGAGGCTCGCCTGAGCGCGGCCGGGATCGCCCAGATCAGCGTCGTGCTCGGCTCCTGCACCGCGGGGGGCGCCTACGTCCCGGCCATGAGCGACGAGGCGGTGATCGTCAAGGGCCGGGGCACCATCTTCCTCGGCGGTCCGCCGCTCGTGAAGGCGGCCACGGGCGAGGAGGTGACGGCCGAGGAGCTGGGGGGCGCCGAGGTCCACACCCGGATCAGCGGCGTGGCCGACCATCTGGCCGTCGACGACGAGCATGCGCTCGACATCGCCCGCGACATCGTCTCCCGCCTCACCGCGCGCAAGGAGGTCCCGTGGGCGGTGCGGGAGGCCGAGGAGCCGGCCTGCGACCCGAAGGAGCTGGGCGGGGTCGTCCCGAAGAACCCCCGCAAGGCCTACGACGTCCGGGAGGTGATCGCGCGGGTGGTGGACGGCAGCCGCTTCAGCGAGTTCAAGGCCCTCTACGGCCCCACTCTCGTCACCGGTTTCGCCCAGGTCATGGGCTACCCGGTCGGGATCCTGGCCAACAACGGCGTGCTCTTCTCGGAGAGCGCCCTGAAGGCCACCCACTTCATCCAGATGTGCTGCCTGCGCAAGGTCCCGCTCGTCTTCCTCCAGAACATCACCGGCTTCATCGTCGGCCGGGAGTACGAGCGCCGCGGCATCTCGAAGGACGGGGCGAAGATGGTGCACGCGGTGGCCAACGCCCAGGTGCCGAAGTTCACCGTCGTCATCGGCGGCAGCTTCGGGGCGGGCAATTACGGCATGTGCGGGCGGGCCTACCAGCCGCGGCAGCTCTGGATGTGGCCGAACGCCCGCATCTCGGTCATGGGCGGAGAGCAGGCGGCCTCGGTCCTGGCCCAGGTCAAGCAGGAGCAGCTCGAGCGCCAGGGCCGGGGGATGAGCGCCGCCGAGGCCCACGCCTTCAAGGCGCCGATCCTCGCCAAGTACGAGGAGGAGGGCAGCCCCTATTACTCGAGCGCGCGGCTGTGGGACGACGGCGTGATCGCCCCCCACGACACCCGCGCCGTCCTCGCCCTCGGCATCTCCGCCGCCCTGAACGCTCCGATCCCCGAGCCGAGGTTCGGCATATTCCGGATGTAGGCAGCGGCCAGGCGGCGCAGCGGGAACGCGGCGCGCCGCCATGACCCACCGCCCGTACCATGCCCTCCGGCACCGCGACTTCCGCGCGTTGTGGGCGGCGCAGCTCGTCCTCATTGAGCTGGGGGGCGCTAGCGGCGCGCCCCCCAGACCCCCCCGCGGCTGCGCGGGAGTGAATCCCGCTACGCCGCGTGGCCGTTGCCCATGACCCCGCGCCCGTACCACGCGCTCCGGCACCGCGACTTCCGCGCGTTGTGGGCGGCGCAGCTCGTCTCGCTCACCGGCTCCCAGATGCAGTCGGTGGCCCTCCACTGGCACGTCTACCTGCTCACGCGCTCGCCGCTCGCGCTCGGCCTGGTCGGCCTCACGCGGGTGCTGCCCGTCATCGCGTTCTCGCTGGGGGGCGGGATCGTGGCCGACCGCGCCGATCGCAAGAAGGTCATATTCGCCGCGCAGTCGGTGATGGCCGTCTTCTCCACGGCGCTGGCCGGCCTCACCTTCTCCGGGCGGGAGACGCTCATCGCCCTCTACGCGCTCAACGCCCTTCTCGCCGCCGCCTCCGCCTTCGACAACCCGGCCCGGCAGGCGCTCGTCCCCCGCCTGGTGCCCCGGGAGGACCTTCCGGGCGCGCTGTCGCTGAACCTCACGATGTTCCACGCGGCGCTCATCGTCGGCCCGGGCCTGGCCGGCCTGCTGATCGCCGGCCACGCGGGCATCGCCGTCGAGCCGGCTGGCCTGGCCGGGACGGGCGCCCTCCGCGGCACGGGGACCCTCGCGTTCATCTATGCCCTCAACGCGCTCTCGTTCGTGGCCGTGCTGGTCGCCCTCATGACGATGCGCACTTCGGGCGTGGTCGTGGTCGAGGGCGGCGGCCAGCACGAGCCGCCCCTGGCCGCGCTGCGGGCCGGCCTGCGCTTCGTCCTCACCACGCCGATCATGGTCTGGACGATGGGCCTGGACTTCTTCGCCACCTTCTTCGCCGGCTCGATGTCGCTCCTGCCCATCTTCGCCGACCAGGTCTTGCGGGTCGGCGCGGCCGGCTACGGATGGCTCGTCGCCGCTCCGGCGGTGGGCGCCCTGCTGGGCTCGATCTACACCTCGATATGGCCGCTGCCGCGGAGGCAGGGCGTCGTGCTCCTGTGGTCGGTGGCCGCCTACGGCGGAGCCACGATCGCCTACGGCTTGTCGCGGAGCTACCCCCTCACGCTCGTCGCCCTGGCCGGCACCGGGCTGGCCGACCTGGTATCCACCGTCGTCCGCCAGACGCTGCGCCAGCTCCTCACTCCCGACCGTCTCCGCGGGCGCATGACCTCGGTGAACATGATCTTCTTCATGGGCGGCCCGCAGCTCGGCGAGATGGAGGCGGGGCTGGTGGCTTCGCTCTTCGCCTCCGCGGCCATGGGCGTGACCGTCTCGGTCGTCTCGGGCGGCCTGGCGACCGTCCTCATCGCGGCCGGGGTCGCGGCCGCGGCGCCGCTCGTGCGGCGCTACGAGCCCCCGCTGGCCACCGCCCGCCCGGCTTGACTGGCTGCGCGCCGACGGCCCGTGGCATACTCCCGCGATCTCCCTCGACTGAGGGGGCCTGGGGGCGCGGAGTGCCCCCGGCTCAAATAGCGAGCGCGGATTCACTCCGCGCGAGCGAAGGGGGTCTGGGGGGCGCGGAGTGCCCCCCGGCTCAAATAGCGAGCGCGGATTCACTCCGCGCGAGCGAAGGACGTTCGTGGACCTCGAGCGCCTGGAGGTGCAATTCGACGGCCCGGTGGCGCGGATCTGGCTGAACCGGCCCCAGTCCCGCAACGCGTTCGACGGGCTGATGGTCACCGAGCTGCGCAAGACGCTTTTCGACCTGCGCACGGTGGACGGGGTCAGGGTCGTCGTGCTCGGCGGCCGGGGGCCGTCCTTCTGCGCCGGCGCCGACCTGCAGTGGATGCGGGCCACCGCCTCTTTCTCCCTCGAGGAGAACCTCCGGGAGGCGCAGGCGCTGGCCGACCTCTTCTTCACCGTGTACGAATCGCCCAAGCCGGTGGTGGCCCGCGTGCACGGAGCCGCCCTCGGGGGCGGGGCGGGCCTGGTGGCCGCGTGCGACATTCCCGTCGCCGCCCTGGGCACGCAGTTCGGCTTCACCGAGGTGCGCCTGGGGATCCTGCCCGCGGTCATCTCGCCCTACGTCATCGCCAAGATCGGCGAGTCCTCGGCGCGCGAGCTGTTCCTGACCGGCGAGCGCTTCGAGTCGGTGCGGGCGCAGGAGATCGGCCTCGTGCGGGCGGCGGTGCCCGAGGCGGATCTGGACGCGGCGGTAGAAGGCCGCGTGCAGGAGCTGCTGAAGGCGGGGCCGCGCGCGATCGCCGAGGCCAAGGCCCTCATCCGCGAGGTGGCCTTCCGGCGGGTGGAGGACGTGCAGCGGTACACGGTGGAGCGCATCGCCGAGGTCCGCGCCTCGCCCGAAGGGCAGGAAGGCATGCGCGCCTTCCTGGAGAAGCGCAAGCCCTACTGGGTCCCTTGAGCACCACGTCCGCGCCCGGCGCGCTCCGCGGCCGCGGGCCCCTCGTCATCGCCCTCGCCGTGCTCGGGGCCGCGCTGGCGGCCGTGGTCTCGTGGTCGCTCCGACACAGCGGCGGGGCGCTCGTCTACGCGCTCGACGACGCGTACATCCACATGGCGATGGCGCGCAACCTGGCCGAGCACGGCGTCTTCGGCGTCACCCGCTACGGCTTCACCTCGTCCTCCTCCTCGCCTCTGTGGACGCTGCTCCTGGCTGGATGCTTCGCCTTGCTCGGCGCACGGGCATGGCTGCCCCTCGGGCTGAACGTCGTGGCCGCCGCCCTCCTGCTGTTCGCGGCCGACGAGGTGCTCTCCGCCCATGGTGTGCGAGCGCGGACCCGCCTGGTCGCCTTGCTCGCTCTGATCCTCCTCACGCCGGCGCCCGCGCTGGTCATGGTGGGCCAGGAGCACCTCCTCCACGCCACCTTGACGGTCGCCTTCGCCGGCCTGATGGCCTCCGAGCCGCGGGCGGCGCTGCTGCTGGTGGCTCCACTCGTCACCGCAGCGCGGTACGAAGGGCTGTTCCTCGTCCTTCTCGCCTGCCTGGTCCTCGCCGCCCGGCGCCGCTTCGGCCTCGCGCTGGCCCTCGGCCTGGCCTCACTCGTGCCGCCGGTCATCTACGGCCTCGTCTCGGTCGCCCACGGCTGGTACCCGCTGCCGAACCCGGTCATCCTCAAGGGCGCTCTCGGCGAAGGCCTGGCCGGCCGGGGCCGGCTGGCCCTCGTTCCGTTCCTCGGCGGCTGGGCGGAGCTGCTCCGCACTCCGCACCTGCTCGCCCTGGCCGCGCTGGCCGCGGTCGCCCTCGGGGCCCGTTGGCGGCTGGCCTCCTCGCGAGAAGGGACGATGCTGGTGCTGTTCCTCGGCACGACGGTGCTACACCTGCAGTATGCGAAGACGGGCTGGTTCTATCGGTACGAGGCCTACCTGGTGGCCTTCGGCATCGTGGCCCTCACGGCTGCCCTGGCCGGCCCCGGCAACCGCGCTCGGCGCCCCTGGCTTCCGGCCGCCCTGGCGGCGGGAGCGACGATAGTCTGTGCGATCCGCGGTGCGCGCTCGTTCGTCGAGACCCCCCGCGCGGTGGGCAACATCTACGAGCAGCAGATCCAGATGGGCCGCTTCCTGGCCCGCTTCTACCCGGAGCAGGCGGTGGCGGCCAACGACATCGGAGCCATCGACGACCTGGCCGACCTCAGGGTGCTGGACCTGTGGGGGCTGGCCAGCCGCGAGGTCGCGGAGGCGAAGCTGTCGGGACGGTACACCACACGCTGGATCGCTTCTCAGGCCCGCGATCGAGGGGTGCGGGTGGCCGTCCTGTACGAGCGCTGGCTGGACGCGGCGGGCGGCGTTCCGCCGGAGTGGGCGCGGGCCGGGCGATGGCGGGTGTCGGGCAACGTCGTCCTCGGCGACCGGACCGTCTCCTTCTACGCCGTCGACCCGGCCGAGGCCGCCCCCCTCGCCGAACACCTCCGGTCCTTCGCCCCCGAGCTTCCTCCGGGCGTCTCGCAGCTGGGGCCGTACACCCGCTGAGGCGTTTGACGGGCGGACCTCGTCGGCCATAGGCTAGCCAGCACTCCCGACTCTCTTTCGAGCCGGCTTGTCTCCGGAAGGAGGTCGTCCCATGAAACGAATCCTCGTCATCGTCGCCGCGTTCTCCGCGGCGACCGCGCTCGCCACCTGGGCGCATGCACAAGCCGCGACCGCGAAGAAGCCGACCAGGACCCCCGCATCCACCGGCGCCGCCACCGAGGACCAGATCATGAAGATGGAGAAGGATCGCGCCGCCGCCGTGGTCCGGGGCGATGTGGCCGTGCTGGAAAAGCAGACGACCGATGACTACACCTTCATCAATCGAAATGGCCAGCTGGCGGGCAAGTCGGAGACCATGAGCGCCCTCAAGTCGGGTGACATAAAGATCACCGCCAACGACGTCTCCGACTTGAAGGTGCGTGTCTACGGCAACACCGCGATCGTGACCGGGCGCACCGATACCAAGGGCACCATGGCTGGAAGGGACATCAGCGGTCCGGTCCTGTTCACTCGCGTCTACGTCAAGAAGGACGGACGCTGGCAGTCCGTCGCGTTCCAGCAGACGCCGATCGTCAGCCCCTGAGCGCTGGGCGCCCCGCTAGCGGCCGAGATCGGGCCTAGAAATCCTTCTCGGGCAGGGGCGGGAAGAAGAGCGTGCCGGGCGGGCCCGGTCGGAAGGGGCCGTCGCTGCGCGCATGACCAATGCGCGAACCCAGGGGGGGCAGGTCCTCCGCCGATCGCACGCCCTGGGAGGCGAGCCGGCTCGCCACCGCGGCGCGCCGGTCGGAGGGAATGGTCGCCCGCCCGGCGTATGGGCCATAGATCATCTGCGCGTTCCAGCGTACCGCTCGCGCGCTGTCGGGATGGAAGTTGAGGGCGAAGGCGCGCGACACGTAGGCACCGCCGGCCAGGCCGGAGGCGAGGAGGGCCGCGGCCGCCCCCCGTAGGACGGCGCCGCCCCGCCACAGCGTCCCCAGCGCGCTGACATAGAAGAGCGCCGCGAAGGCCACCGGGAAGAAGAGCATGTCGTCGCGCCGGAACGTGAGGGCCGGAGCGCAGGCGAGCAGGGCGGCGGCGAGGAACGCGAGGGGCAGCCGCACCTCGGCGGGCCGCCGCCGCCCCAACAGCAAGACGAGCGCGACGAGCACGGCCGGCGCGGCGGTCCAGGTCCAGGACAAGGCGCGGCTCGCGGCATCGAAGGACTCGGGACCGACCAGGTTCAGCGTCCGCCCGGCGGCGACGAGGAAGCTTCTCGCGTCGGCACCGGGCGGGGCCGCCTCGGGCACCACGCGCAGCCGGTACGCGAAGAGTCCCGCGGAGACGGGAACCAGGATGGCGGCGAAGGCGGCAAGCCACCGACGGCGCGGGCGGTCCGCGGCGAGCCCGGCGAGGAGAAGCAGGACCGGGACCAGGGCCAGGCCGTCTTCGCGCACGAGCACGGCGGCGGCGAAGGCCAGCAGCGACGCGGCCAGCCAGGGCCACGACCACCGACCGAGCCCGGCGAGCACGGCGAGCAGCGCCGCGTCGAAGAGCAGTCCTTGCAGGAGATGGTTCCCGTCGGTGAGCCAGACGTAGTGGTAGACGCTGTACCGCGAGCAGAGCATCAACGATCCGGCGGCGACTGCGGCCGGAAGGGACGCACCGAGGCGGGAGGCGGCGAGGACGAGCAGGGCCGCATGGAGAGCGAAGAGGGCGATCAGGAAGAGGCGATGGGCCGCGACGTCCTCGCCGAAGAGCCGGCCGCGCAGGTCGTTGAAGAGCAGCGTCAGCGGCCGGAGACCCGGGTGCTCGATGCCGTCGGGGTCCCACGATCCTCGCCACGCGGCCGCCTTCTCGGCGGGGGTGAAGGCGCGCAGCAGGTGGAGGTCGTCGTAGACCATCGGCCAGCGGAGCGCCGGCCACGCGAGGACGAGCCCGACGAGGAAGAAGAGGAAGAAGCTGGCCGCCGCGGCGCGCAGCGCCCGCATGTGCGCGGATGGTAGCATGGGCCGGGAGCAGGCTTGTTTGGCAAGATCCTCATCGCCAACCGAGGCGAGATCGCGGTGCGCGTGGCCCAGACATGCCGCGCCATGGGCATTGCGACGGTGGCCGTCTACTCCGAGGCCGACCGTGACGCGCTCCACCCGCGGGAGGCGGACGAGGCGGTGCGGCTCGTTCCCGCCGACGCCGCCCGCTCCTACCTCGACGTCGACGCCCTGGTCGCGGCGGCCCGCCGCACCGGGGCCGACGCCGTCCATCCCGGCTACGGGTTCCTGAGCCAGAGCGCCGACTTCGCCGAGGCGGTCGAGAGGGCCGGCCTGACCTTCATCGGACCGCCGCCGGCGGTGCACCGGGCGATGGGCGACAAGCGGGCGGCCCGCCGCCTGATGGCGGCCGCCGGCGTGCCCGTGGTTCCCGGCTACGACGGCGAGGACCAGTCCGATGGCGCGTTGCTCGCCGCCGCGCGGTCGATCGGCTGGCCCGTGATCCTCAAGCCGTCCCGAG
>QHVM01000087.1:100179-113683 GCA_003223555.1 Acidobacteriota bacterium
TGATCCTGGAGCGCTACTTGGAGCGGCCGCGCCACGTGGAGGTCCAGGTCCTGGCCGACGCGCACGGCGGCCTCGTCCATCTCTTCGAGCGCGAGTGCTCGATCCAGCGCCGCCACCAGAAAGTCATCGAGGAGACGCCGAGCCCGGGGTTGACCCCGGAGCGTCGCGAGGCGCTCCTCGGCGCCGGCCTGGCCGCCGCCCGGGCCGCCGCCTACGTGAACGCGGGCACGGTGGAGTTCCTCCTGGCCCCCGACGGGGCGTTCTACTTCCTGGAGGTCAACACCCGGCTGCAGGTGGAGCATCCGGTGACGGAGGCGACGACGGGGCTGGACCTCGTCCGCCTCCAGATCGAGATCGCCGCGGGAGGTGAGCTGCCGTTCGGCCAGGAGGACGTGAAGGCCCGGGGCCACGCGCTCGAATGCCGGCTGTACGCCGAGGATCCCGATCAGGACGACCGGCCGGCGCCGGGCCGGATCCTTCACTTCGTCGCGCCGGCTGGCCCCGGCGTCCGCCTCGACTGCGGAGTGACCGTGGGCTCCGAGGTGACCGTCCACTACGACCCGCTGCTGGCCAAGCTCGTGACGTGGGGCCGTGACCGTGAGGAGGCGGTGGAGCGCATGGGCGCGGCCTTGCGCCGCACGGTCGTCCTCGGCGTGACCACGAACCTGTCCCGGCTCCAGGCCGTCGTCGGCCATTCCGCCTTCCGGGCCGGAGACCTGCACACCGGCTTCATCGAGGAACACCTCGCCGGCCAGAAGGCCCCCGCCTGCCCGCCTCCCGAGGCCGTCGCCGCCGCCGTGGCCGCCCTGCGTCATACGCCGGCGGCCGCGAGCGCGGCCGAAGCAGTCCCTCTCGACCCCTGGGAGAGGCTCGGTCGCTGGAGGCTCGTTTGATCCGGCTGGTCTGCGGTGGCGACGTGCGGGAGGTCGACCTGCGCGAGACGCCGGAGGGCCTGGTGGCGGTGGTCGACGGCCGGCCGATCCCGGTGGACGTGCAACCGGCCGGACCGGGGACGTTCCTGTGGAGGGAAGGAGACCGGGTCGAGACGTTCCACTGCGTCCGCGACGGTGATCTCGTCCACCTCTTCTGGCGTGGCGCGGCCTATCGGCTGGAGGAGGACAGCGAAAGCTCGCGCTCGGCCCATCGCGCGGTCCCGGGCGCGCTGGAAGCGCCGATGCCCGGACGGGTGATCGCGGTCCGGATCGCGCCCGGCTAGAGCGTCACGAAGGGGCAGGAGCTGCTCGAAGGCGGTGGCGGCGGCGGTCGGGGACATGGTGAGCCCGGGGGCGGTGCTGGTGGAGCTGGAGTGAGCCTCGGGTCCCTGCCCGGCCGGGTGACGGTCGTGGAGGTGGGACCCCGGGACGGCCTCCAGAACGAGGCTGCCCCGGTGACGGTGGACGAGCGCGTCGCCTTCTGCGAGCGCCTGCTCGACGCCGGGCTGGCCGTGGTGGAGGTCGGCGCCTTCGTCTCGCCGCGATGGGTTCCCCAGATGGCGGGCTCGGACGAGGTGGCGCGGCGGGTCGGGCGCCGGCCGGGCGTGAAGACGCCGGTGCTCGTGCCCAACCGCCAGGGCTTCGAGCAGGCGCGCGAGGCGGGGGTCAGGGAGATCGCCGTCTTCACGGCGGCCAGCGAGACCTTCAACCGGAAGAACATCAACGCCACGATCGACGAGAGCTTCGCGCGCTTCGCCGAGTTCGTGCCCCAGGCGGTGGCGGAAGGCTTCTGGGTGCGCGGCTACGTCTCCACCTGCTTCGGCTGCCCCTACGAAGGCAAGGTCGACCCGGCCCGGGTCGTCGAGGTGGCGGAGCGGCTGCGGGAGGTGGGCTGCCACGAGATCTCGATCGGCGACACCATCGGCGTGGCCGTGCCCTCCCAGGTCGCCGAGGTGATGGGCCGGCTGCAGCGGACCGCGCCCGCCAGCGCGCTCGCCGTCCATCTCCACGACACCCGGGGGACGGCCCTGGCGAACGTCCTGGCCGCCCTCGAGACGGGCATCGCCATCGTCGACAGCTCGGCCGGCGGCCTGGGCGGCTGTCCCTACGCGCCGGGGGCGAGCGGGAACCTCGCCACCGAGGACCTCCTGTACATGCTCCACGGCATGGGCATCGAGACCGGCGTGGACCTGTCCCGCGTCGCGGCAGCCTCCCGCGCGATCGCTCCCCGCCTGGGCCACCCGCTGCCGAGCCGCTACCTGCAGGCCGGCCGCTGAGCGTCGGCGCCGGAGGTGCCACGGGGGCGCCGTTCGCGCGGGCCGCTCCCGGCCTGCTCGCATCGCTGGCCGTCTCGGCCGCGCCCGCGCCGGACGGCGTTTGGGACGAAGCCCATCGTCGCGTCCTGTTCGTCGACGACGGCGACGTGGCATGGTGGACTCCGTCGCGCGCGCCTGGCGCCAGCTCACGCGGACGAGCGACAAGGAGGGCGCTCCGCGCTGGGCCGGCCAGGAGAGCCAGGCGACCTTCGTCCGCGACAACAACGTCTTCCTCGTCCGGCTGGCGGGGGAGGGCGATCTCGTCGTCCAGCTCACCGACGTCGAGCCGGCCAAGCCGGAGCCGAAGCTCACCGAGAGCCAGACCTTCCTCAAGGGCGAGGAGCAGAAGCTGATCGGGCACGTGCGGGAGGCGGCCGAGAAGAAGAAGAAGAGGAGAAGAAGAAGGCGGCGCTGCCGAAGCTGGAGGGCTTCGTCAAGGACCGGCACAGCGTGGCCGACGGTCTCCTCAGCCCCGACGCCGACCACGTCTTCGTGCTGGTGCGCCGAGCGCCAGGTCTACTCGGTCTCCATCGACGGCGGCCCTCGCGGGCGGCTGACGGGCGCGGCCGGCGCCAACGAGGCCGAGGTCTCTCCCGACGAGAAGACGCTCGCGCTCGTCCATTCCGAGGCCAACCAGCCGCCCGATGTGTCGGGTCGGCATCTACCGCCACATGGGCGGGCAGGACCTGGACGACGTGGTGGACGGAGCGAGGTATCTCGTCTCCGAGCAGCACGTCGACCCGCGGCGCATCGGCGCGCTGCTCATCTGCCACGGCATGGTGGACACCAACGTCCACTTCCAGGATGGGTCCGCCTCGTCCAGCGGCTCATCGAGCTGCGCAAGGAGGACTGGGAGCTGGCGGTGTACCCGGTGGAGAGCCATGCCTTCGAGGAGGAGACGAGCTGGGCCGACGAGTACGACCGGATCCTGAAGCTCTTCGAGCGGAAGGTGCGGAGCCAGGGACGGCCGGCCGGGTGATAGGCTGAGGACGCGGAGCGGGGGGCGCGCGAATCGCGCCCGGTTGGGATGGCATGAGGCGCCCGGAGACGCTGCTCGTCGTCGATGACGACCCGGACAACCGCGACATCATCTGCCGCCGGCTCGAGCGCGAGGGCTGGGCCACCCGGCCGGCGGAGAGCGGGGAGCGGGCGCTGGAGGCGGTGCGGGCGGGCGGGGTCGACCTCGTGCTCCTCGACCTGCTGATGCCGGGCCTGGGCGGCCTGGAGGTGCTGAAGGCGCTCCGGCTCCTGCGCTCCGCGGCCGAGCTGCCCGTCATCATGGTCACCGCCTCCTCGGACAGCGAGGACGTGGTGAAGGCGCTCGGACAGGGCGCCAACGACTACGTCACCAAGCCCATCGACTTCCCGGTGGCGGTGGCCCGCATACGCGCGGCGTTGCGCACGCGGCGGGAGGCCGCCGCGCCCGCGCCGACCCTGGCCGAGATCGGCATCGGTACCGTGCTGGGCGGCCGTTACCGCCTCGAGTCGCGCATCGGCGCCGGGAGCCACGGCGCCGTCTACCGTGCCCGCCATCTGGAGCTGGACCGGCCGGTGGCCGTGAAGGTGCTCCGCACCGGGGCGCCGGGCAGCGGCGACGCCGACGCCTGGCGGCGCTTCCGTCGCGAGGGCATGGCCGCCTGCCGCGTCCGCCACCCCCACGCGGTGGCCGTCCTCGACTTCGCCGCCGCCGGGGAGGTGGCCTACCTCGTCATGGAGCTGCTGGAGGGCCAGTCACTGGACCGCGAGCTGGCTCCGGGCACGCCTCTGGGGGTCGAGCCTTCGGTGCGCATCGCGGTGCCCGTGTGCGAGGCCCTGGCCGAGGCCCACCGGGAGGGCATCGTCCACCGCGACGTGAAGCCGGCCAACATCTTCCTCCACCACGCGGGCGAGCGCATCGTTCCCAAGGTGCTCGACTTCGGCATCGCGCGCGTCCTCGGCCAGGCCGCCCACCGGCACCAGCTCACGCTCGAGGGCTGGATCGTCGGGACGCCTTCGTACATGGCCCCCGAGCGCTTCGAGACCGGCGCCTGCGACGGCAAGGCGGACGTCTACGGCCTGGGGGTCACGCTGTTCCAGATGCTCTCGGGGCGACTGCCCTTCGAGCCCACCGACGGCGAGCCGATGGCGCTGGCGCGCATGCACGTGAGCGAGCCTCCCCCGCCACTGCGCTCGGTGAACCCCGCCGTGCCGGGCCCGCTGGAGGAGGCGGTCATGCTGGCCCTGGCCAAGCGCCCCCAGAAGCGGCCCAGCGCGGCGGAGCTGGCCCATCGCCTGGCCGCCGCCGTGCCGGCCGCGGCCCGAACCCGGGCCTGAGCGGCCGGATGGCGTCGCGTCCCGCGGCGCGCAGCGCGGTCCCCGAAGTCCTGGCCCCCGGGCTGAGGGTGATCTTCTGCGGGATCAACCCCGGACGCATCTCGGCCGCCGCCGGCGCTCACTTCGCGAATCCCCGGAACGACTTCTGGCGGTTGCTCCACGTGGCAGGATTCACGCCGCGCCTGCTCGCGCCGTCCGAGCAGCGGGAGCTGAAGCGCTACGGCTGCGGCTTGACCAACGCCGCCTCCCGCACGACCCGCGGCTCCGGCGAGCTGCGGCGGGCCGACTTCGCGGGAGCGGCCGAGCGCCTGGCCGCCCTGGCCGCGGAGCGGCGGCCCGCCGTCATCGCTTTCGTCGGCAAGGAAGCCTACCGCGGCGCGTTCGGAGAGCGCCCGTCGCTGGGGCTGCAGAAGCGGCGGCTGGGAGACACGCGGCTGTTCGTGCTCCCCTCCACGTCTCCGGCCAACGCCGCCGTGCCCTGGGCCGAGCGCCGGCGCTGGTTCCGGAAGCTCAGGGCCCTGACTTCGGCAGCTCGTTCTTGAATGTCACCCCATCCTTCATCACGAACGCGACCCGCTCCAGCTCCTTCACGTCCCTCAGCGGGTCGCCGCGGACGGCCACGAGGTCGGCGTAGGCGCCGGGGGCGACGACGCCGAGCTGGCCGGCCATCCCGAGCATCTCGGCGGGCGTCGAGGTGGCGGAACGGATGGCCGCGGCGGGCGGCATGCCCAGCTCCACCATGCGCGAGAACTCCTGGGCGATGGGGTCGGTCCAGGGGAAGCCGCCCACGTCGGTGCCGAACACGATCTTGATCCCCGCCTTCAGGGCGCGCTGGAACGACGGCCCGTGCAGCTCGGCCCGCTGGCGGTCCCGGCGGCCGGCCGGCGTCGTCTCCGGCGCCCACTGGTAGTAGTAGACGCTGAGGGTCGGGCAGTACCAGGTCCCCTGCCGCGCCATCTGCGCGACCGCCGCGTCGTCGAGGTCGAGGCCGTGCTCGATCGAATCGCACCCGCCATCGAGGGCCCGGTGCAGGCCTTCGCCGCCGTAGGCATGGCAGGCGACCTTGCGCTTCCAACCGTGCGCCTCGTCCACGATCGCCTTCAGCTCCTCGACGGTGAGGGTGGGCTGGGAGACCAGGCTGCCCCGCTCGTCGAGCCACGAGCGGTGCGTCATGTAGACCTTGATCCAGTCGGCGCCGTGGTCGAGCTGCTCGCGGGCGGCCTTGCGCGCCTCCACCGGGCCGTCGACGATCTGCACGCCCTTCGGCACCTCGATCTCCGGGGCGTAGCCCTCGAGCGGATAGCCGCCGGT
Source organism: Acidobacteriota bacterium (assembly GCA_003223555.1). GTDB lineage: Bacteria > Acidobacteriota > Vicinamibacteria > Fen-336 > Fen-336 > AA32. The sequence continues at coordinate 106,052 of QHVM01000087.1, forward strand.
CGTGGAGATGGCGCGGGTCGAGACGAACATCCGCGGCCCCGGGATGTAGCCCCTTTCGATGGCCTGCTTGATGCCCACGTCGCCGTAGCCCGCCCCTTCGGTCTCCACGTCCCGGATCGTGGTGAAGCCCTGCTCGAGGGCGCGGCGGGCCGCCACGCCCGCCCGCACCGCCCGCAGGGCGAGCGGCGCCAGGAGGAGCTGCGCGTCGTAGCCGCCTTCCTTCGGGTCCTCTCCCTGCAGGAAGACGTGGGTGTGGCAGTCGATGAGGCCGGGGAGCACGGTGGCCTCCGACAGGTCGATGACGGTCGTACCGGGCGGGATGGCCACAGTGGCGGCGTCGCCGACGGCCTCGATCCTCCGCCCACGCACGACGACCGCCTGGTTGCGGCGGGGCGCCGCGGAGCGGCCGTCGATGAGCGTCCCGGCGCGGATCACCACGGCGGTTTCCGCGGTTAGGCCTTCCGGGCGGTCGGTCGGGGCGGCCCCGATGGCGAGGAGCAAGGGCAGGAAGACGAATCTCATGAGGACCCCCTGGCGCGGGCGGTCGCGCCGGGTCGAGAGTCTACTAGAATGGCTCCCTCTATGAGACCCGCAGGCGGCGTCTCCCTGGCGTCCGAAGCGGGATCCACTCCCGCGAGGACGTATTGATGAAGGACGCGCCGCCGAGGACGCGAGAATGACGATGACCCCGGCCGAGAGGTGGGTCGAAGGGGTGGCCCGGACGACGCAACCGGAACGCGTCGTCTGGTGCGAAGGCTCGGAGGAAGAGAGCCGGCGGCTCGTGGCCGGCATGCTCGCCGACGGGACGCTGCTCGCCCTCGATCCCCGGGCGGCCCCGGGGTGCACGCTGCACCGCAGCCATCCCTCCGACGTGGCGCGGACCGAGCACCTCACCTTCATCGCCAGCCGCGACAAGCGCGAAGCCGGCCCCACCAACAACTGGATGGCGCCGTCGGAGGCGCGCGCGAAGGTCGGCCCGCTCTTCGAGGGAGTGATGAAGGGCCGGACGATGTACGTGATCCCCTACGTGATGGGACCCCTCGGCTCGCCCTTCAGCCGGATCGGGGTCGAGGTCACCGACAGCGCCTACGTGGCGGCCAACATGGGCCTCATGACGCGCATGGGCGCGCCGGCCCGCCGGCAGCTGGGCTCGAGCGAGGCCTTCGTGCCCGGGCTGCACTCCACGGGCGACCTCTCGCCCGAGCGCCGCTACATCGTCCACTTCCCGGAGGAGCGGCTCATCTGGAGCGTGGGCTCCGGCTACGGCGGCAACGCCCTGCTCGGCAAGAAGTGCTTCGCCCTGCGCATCGCCGGCGTGATGGCCCGCGCCGAGGGCTGGATGGCCGAGCACATGCTGATCGTGGAGCTGGAGCTGCCGGGGGGCGAGACGCACTACGTCGCGGCCGCCTTCCCCTCGGCGTGCGGCAAGACCAACCTGGCCATGATGGTCTCGCCCTTCGAGAGCGCGGGGTACAAGGTGCGCACGGTGGGGGACGACATCGCCTGGCTGCGGCCGGGTCCCGACGGCCGGCTGTGGGCGGTCAACCCGGAGGCCGGCTTCTTCGGTGTCGTGCCCGGGACGGGGCCGGACACCAACCCGAACGCGATGGCCACCATCAGCCACGACACGATCTTCACCAACGTGGCGGTGACGCCGGGCGGGGTTCCATGGTGGGAGGGCAAGGACAAGACGCCGCCGCCGGGCCTCATCGACTGGCAGGGCAAGCCCTGGGACGGCCAGGGCAAGGCCGCCCATCCCAACGCCCGGTTCACCGCCGCCGCCCGGCAGTGCCCGAGCATGTCGCCGCGGTGGGAGGATCCCCAGGGTGTTCCGCTCTCCGCCCTCGTCTTCGGGGGCCGCCGGGCGCGTCTCGCGCCGCTGGTCTTCGAGAGCCGCGACTGGACGCACGGCGTGTTCGTGGGCGCCACCATGGGCTCGGAGACGACCGCCGCCGCCACCGGCCAGGTGGGTGTGGTCCGGCGCGACCCCATGGCCATGCTCCCCTTCTGCGGTTACAACATGGGGGACTACTTCGCCCATTGGCTGGCGATGGGCCGCCGGCTCAGCCGGCCCCCGCGCATCTTCCACGTCAACTGGTTCCGCACCGGGCCCGCCGGCCGCTTCCTGTGGCCCGGCTTCGGAGAGAACCTGCGCGTGTTGCTGTGGATGATCGACCGCGTGAAGGGCCGGGCGGCCGCGGCGGAGACCCCGATCGGCCTCGTCCCCGCCCCCGAGGCCCTCAACGTGGACGGGCTCGCCCTCAGCCGCGCCGACGTGGAGCGGCTGCTGAGAGTCGACCGCGACGAGTGGGCGGCGGAGGTGCCGGAGATACGGGCGTTCTTCGAGCGCTTCGGCGACCGGCTTCCGGTCGAGCTGAGCCAGGCCCTCGAGTCGCTCGCCCAGCACGTCACCGCGGCCGCCGTGTGAGAGGCGCCGCCGCCCCGGCTGGAGGATGACATGAAGGCCACACGGTGCGGTCCCGGGGCCGTGGCCCTGGCGCTGATCGCCGCGGGAGCCACGGCGGAGACCCTCACCTGCGACCCGGCCGAGCTGGACGCTCGGAGCTATCGCCTCACGACCCGCGCCCAGGCCCTCATCATCAACGACCCGCGGGGAAGCTGGTGGGATGGTTTCCAGCTCGGCAAGCACGAGGAGCAGCTCGCCGACCTCAACGACGCCTCCGCCTATGCGGCGGAGCGCGCCATCGAGATCGACCCCCGCAACCTGATGGGCTACGGGATCCTGGCCCGCGTGGGCCTGGCCCTCGGACAGCCCGAACGGGCGGAGGCCGCCTGGGCGCGCGTGCTGGACGGGGGCGGCGCGGTGGTGTGGAGCGCGACCCTCTACGACGTCGATGCGCGGACGTATTTCTTCCTCGCGTTCGACCGGCGCGCGCTGCGGGTCTACCGGATGGAGCAGCTGGCCGGGGTGGTGAAGCGCGGCTTCTACGGGATTCCCGAGTTCCCCGGCCAGGACAACGAGCGCTTCTACGCGGCCTGGGCGGGCTGCCTCGACCCGTCGATCCGCCCCGACGCCGACGTGCCGTGGTCCGAGGTGCGGGAGATCAAGGCCGGCAACTGGGTGCTGTGGTTCAAGCTCGCCCACCCGGTGTCGATCGGTTCCGACCGCACCGGCAAGCGCAAGGAGCTGCGCGAGATCAAGGCCAATCTCCACGGCCAGACGGGCAGCCTGGAGGTCTACAAGCCGGTGGGGGCGGACCAGCTCGCGCTGCGGGGACGCGGGCCGGCCGGCTACCAGGACGCCGTGCGGCGGATGATCGTGAAGTTCGTCGACGCCGACCACCACATCGCGCTGCCGCCCCTCAAGCCCGGCGTCGGCTGGTGAGCTAGGGCGCGCGCACGGCGAGGGCCGCTTTCAGGTCCTCCATCGTGCCGATCCGGCCGTGGCCGGGGGCGATCTTCTCCACCGCCAGCGACTTGATCCTCTCGCTGAACTCCCCGAGCGCGGGGCCCGCGGGCGGGTACGGGCCCTCCGGCGGGATGGTGAAGAGGTCGCTGACGAACACGACCTTCTCCCGGGGCAGGTAGCCGACGACGGCCTCGGCGACGTGCGGGTTGGGGCCGATGTCGATCACCTCGAGGATGCGCGTCCCGTCGGTGAAGACCCGCTTCCCGGTGAAGGTCTCGACGACGGGCGGGCGGGGCGCGCGGGAGAGGCTGTCGGGGCGGATGGTGTGGGGCGTAGCGGCCAGGCGCTCGACGAAAGCCTTGTTCCCGGGCGTCGTCACCACCGTGACGCCCCTGGCCATGAACGTGCGCAGGCCGCCGGAGTGGTCGAAGTGATAGTGGGTGGGGACGACGTACTTGATCGGCTTGCCCGGCGCCGTCTCCGCGATCCTGGCCATCAGCGCGAGCGACCGGGTTTCGTTGAGCGGCCCCTCCACCACGACCACATGGTCGTCGAAGACGACGAACAGGCTGTTGTGCGAGCCGCCCGAGGCGAAGTAGGCGCCGTCGCCGAGCTTCGTGATCGTGACGCCGGCAGCCGCCGCCGGCGGGATCGTCTGGGCGCCGGGGGGAGCGGCGAAGGCGTCGTCCCGTGCGCCCGTGTTCACTTCGATCACGGAGTATCTCAGGTCCTGGGTGACCTGGCCGGCCAATCGGGTGACCACGCGAGCGGGCAGGCGGACCCGGGCCGAGCCCACCGCCACGTCGCGGTAATCCGACAGGACGTTCTCCGTCACCGCGTCGCCGAGGACGGGGTCGTCCGCCAGCGTGTCGACCTTCGCGAGCAGGCCCGACGCCGCCTCGAAGTAGAGGCCGATCTGCGTCCCGTCGCCGTCGGCGAAAGTGATCACGTGGTGCGGTTTCCCGTCGATCGTCTCGTCTCCCAGCGAGCGCAGGGTCTCGCCGCGCGCCCGCGCGGTCAGCAGCAGCGCCGCCGGGTCCCGGCGCAGGGCCGCCTTCGCCGCCGCCACTCCGGCGGGTGTCGAAGGCGTCAGCACCTTCGTCACGAGGCTGTAGCCGAAGCCGGAGTCCCCGCTCAGCACCGCCCGCACCTTCGTCGTGACGCCGCCGGTGGGGACGTTGACCGTCTCGGTCGCGCTGCGCCCGCCGGCGAAGTCGTGGAGGCTCGTGACCTCCATCGTCCGCGTCGTCAAGGGCGCATCCGGCCGCAGGCTCTGGCCTAGGTTGTATCCGGTGCCGGCGCCGATGCGCCGGACGTCCTTCACCGCCTGCAGCGCTTCGAGGCCTCCCATGGCCTTGATCCCGGCGTCCAGCACCGGCCGGGCTTCCTCGTACGACGTCCGCGCCGAGCCGCCGAAGAGCGCAGCGGGGGCGAGGCACACGAAGGCAAGGATCGAGCTCGCGCTTGCTCTCATTCGAGGATCTCCTGAGGCGGAGTCTAACTCATGCCGAGGCGCGGGCCAGGACGGCGGGCGTGGTGCCCGCGGCGAACCCGACCAGGAGGCCGCCGAGGCCGACCGCGCCCGCCAAGGCGCAGGCCGGAGCCCCCGCGAGCAGGGCCAGCATCCCCGCCGCGGCGAGGAACGTGGCGCGGCCTTCGGAGAGCGCCGCCGCGCGGCGCCCGACGAGCACGCCGGCCAGCAGCCCTCCGCCCACGCACGACACGGCGCACAGCGGCCAGCACGCCTCGCCCATGCAGACCTCGCCCGCTCCCCGCATCAGCAGCGGCAGCAAGAGAGGCGCGAGGCCGGCCGCCAGGCCGGGCCCGACCGCCCGTCTCCAGACCTGGCCCCGCCAGAGAAAGCCGGCGGTCAACGCCACGAGCGCGGCCCCGCAGACCAGCCCGAGGACCGGATGCGGGCACCAGCTTCCCGTCCACACCACCACGGGAACGAGGAGGCCGGCGCGGGCCAGGCCCCGGATGAGGCGGCCCCGCTCGTAGGCCCGTCGGGCGCGTCGGGCGAGGGCCGTCTCAGAGCGTTCCATGTCTCTCACTCCACGCGCGCCGCAGCCGTTTCAGCGCCCGTTGCAGCCGCTTGCGGAACGTGGCCGCGGGCAGGTCGGGACGCTCGCCGCGGCCGATGTGGGCCAGGACCGCCTCCACATCGGCGGGGGGAAGCCCGGCCAGGGTCTCGAGCGCTGCACGCTCCAGGTCGCGGCCGGTGGCGTCGTCCTCGGGCGTCGGTCCGGGCGCGGGCCGCGCGGCGGCGGCGTCGAGCGGCCCCTCGCGCCGCCGCTGCGTCCGGCGCCGCAGCGTCCGGCACTCGTTGGCTACGATGCCGAGCACCCACGGCAGCGCGTCGCGGGTGGCGTCGAACTCCGCCGCCCGCAGGAAGAGCCGCACCAGGGCCTGCTGGGCTGCATCCTCCGCGCCCGCCGCGTCTCCCAGGAAGGAGCCGGCGAACGACCGCGTCACGGGCCACAGCAGCCTGAAGGCCGGAGGGAACGCCGCACGGTCGCCGTCGGCGAGACGGGCCAGCAATTCCTGCAGCTCCCGATGCTGTAATGCGTCCATCCGGCCAGTGTAGTTGGATCAGCGTTCGGCGCCCGTAGCGCACCGCTGGGGAAGCATTGCGCGGAGCGAAGCGCGCCGCATTCCGTCGATGATGCTTAGCAGCCCGGACAGTGGGGGCAGATCGGGCAGTCGGGCGGGCAATCCCGCACGGCCGAGGTGGCCGCGTAGGCCACCGGAGCCGCCAGGGCGGCCGTCAGCAACGCCAGGCCGACCAGTCGCTTGATCATCTCTTGCTCCTCTCGGGCGCCCGTTGCCGACGGCGCCTCGGGACCTATAGGCGCGAGGGAGGCCGACCGTGACCGCTCAGGCCGCCGTGGCGTCGAGCCGGGTGGAGACGGCGCCCAGGTCCTCCAGCACGCTCTCGACGCGCTGGTAGCGCCGGGCCGGGTCCTTCTCCAGGCAGCGCAGGATGATCGCCTCCAGCTCCCCCGGGATGGCCGGGTTGGCCTGGCGGGGTGGGGGGGGCGGCTGCTGGATGTGGCTGAGGACGACCGCCATGACGCTATCGCCGGCAAAGGGAAGGCGGCCGGTGAAGATCTCGTAGAAGACGACACCCAGCGAGTAGATGTCCGAGCGGAAGTCGGCCGGATGCCCCTGCGCCTGCTCGGGCGGCATGTAGTCGGGCGTGCCCATGACGGTGCCGGTCGAGGTCAGCCCCGCCGCGCCCGCCTTCATCTCGGACACCCGGGCGATCCCGAAGTCCATGATCTTGAGCTCGCCCGTCTCGGGGAGGATCAGCATGTTCTGCGGCTTGATGTCGCGGTGGACCACGCCCTCCTGATGGGCGGCCTCGAGCCCCAGGCACATCTGCTTGGCGATGCGGAGGCCGACCGGAAGCGGCAGGGCGCCCTTGCTGCGGATGAGGTCCTTCAGGGTGACCCCTTCCAGGTACTCCATCGAGATGTACGGCGTCCGGTCCGCCTCCCCGAAATCGTGGGTGCGGAGCACGTTCCGGTGGGTGATGCGGCGGGCGAGCTTGATCTCCTGCTTGAAGCGGTCGAGGAGCGTGGGATCGTCCTTGAGCACCTCGCTGCGCAGCACCTTGAGGGCCACGACCTCGTCGAGCTGCCGGTCGCGGGCCCGGTAGACGACCCCCATGCCGCCCCTGCCGATCGTGCCCAGCACGTCGTAGCGTCCGCCGAACACGCCGCCGCGCGTGATCTCGGGTCCCGGCAGGGTGATTGCGTCCAGGGCCGCGGTGGACGCGCCGCCGAGCGTGGGCGCGGCGGCCGGGCCGCCCTTCTTCACCGCCGTCATGCCCACGCGCAGGAAGCCGATGAGCTGCTCCTTCTCGCGCAGGTCGGCGAGGAGCCCGTTGAAGGCCCGGGCCAGGACGCCGATCTCGTCGCGCGAGGCCACCTCCACCGCGCCCGAGTACGAGCCATCCCGCGCCCGCTCCACGACGCTGGCCAGCCGGCGCACCGGCCCGGTGATCCGCGAGGCGATGAGATAGGCGAGGAGAAGGGCGAGGGCCATGATGACCAGGGAGACGATCACCAGGCTGTTGCGGAAGCGGAGGAACGAGGCCATCTCCTGGTTCAGGCTGCGGAGCGCTACGACCCAGCCGACGGTCTCGCCGGCCGCAGACTTGAGCGGGACGCGCACGGCCACCCACCGGTCCGTCCCCAGGTCGACGTTGAAGGGCTCGCCGCCCGCCCCCGTGAAGCCCGGCTGGCCGAGGGCCGCCC
>QHVM01000087.1:113709-148070 GCA_003223555.1 Acidobacteriota bacterium
AGGTAGGCGATCTCGCTGTGCGTCAGCTTGCGGATCTGGCTGGCCAGCGCCTCGTCGATGCCGTATCCGGCCACCAGCACGCCCTTGAGGTCGGGGCCGGTCTGCATGGGCACGGACACCGCGTGGTAGAGCTTGTCGCCCTGCCGCCAGACGGTGGCCGACTCCTCGCCCTCGAGCGGCTTCGTCACCACCGGATCCTTCGAGAGGTCCTCGCCTTGCGCGGTCGGCCGGTCGGTGCGGGCGATGACGACGCCAGAGGGGCTGGTGGCGATGAAGAAATCCGCGTTCAGCTCCTGCCCGCGCTCACGGAGCGTGTCCAGGATGGTCGCCTGGTCGCTCGTCTCGACGAGCGACTTGAAAGCGGGGTCGTTGCCGAGGACCCGGATGCCCAGCTTAAGCTTGTTGTACCGGTCCGCCTGGAACGTCTCCCAGACCTCGCGCGTCTCGGAGAGCCCCTGCTGGATCGTCCCCTGAGCGAGGCGGTCGGGCCACCACCAGCAGGCTGGCGAAGAGCAGGATCTTCTGGGTGAGCCCCATCAGTACTTCTCATCCGAGGTGTAGTCCTTGCCGTACTTGTTCTTGTGGGGAAGCTGCTTGTAGGTCGACGCGTCCAGGTGCAGCTCCGCGGTGGCCCGGCCGTCCGCGGGGACCGCCACCTCGGTGGCCGTCTCGCCGCCCCGCTCGTGCCAGGCCTTGAGCACGTACCTTCCTGGCGGCAGGCCCTCGAGCGTGAAGGTGCCGTCGGGCGCCGCCTTGGTGAAGAACGGGTTGTCGCGCACCAGCACGACCGCGCTCATCTGCGGGTGGATGTTGCAGTAGACGCGCGCGATGCCCGGATGCTGGAACGTCCACGAACCGCTCCGGGGGCGTTTGTAGAGCTCGAGGTCGAAGCGGTTGTCCCCGGACACCGAGAAGACGTTGTGGAAGATCGGGTCCTCGTTCGGAAAGTCCACCGTGGTGCCCACGCCCACCGCCAGCACGCGGGGCGTGAAGGCCTTGCCCTTCATGGTCACCGTGGCGTGGCCGGGCCTCGGCCTCGCCTTTACGCCCTCCACGTAGACGACCACGTCGGAGAGATCGCCCAGCCTGCGGCCTCCCCTGTCGAGGACGTCGACCCGGCCGACCACCGTCCCCGCCAGGGCGGGAGCGGCCAGGCCGAGGCCGACGGCCGCCACGGCGCTGCGCACGCGCACCTCCGACCGAGCGGGCGCGATTGTACCTATAATCGCCGCCGCGCGTGAACACGCTGCTGCCGGCCCTGCTGCTCGCGGCCGCTTTCGACGGTGAGGCCGCCCTGCGCCACGCGTCCGCGCTCGCCGCCCTGGGCCCGCACCCGTGGGGCTCGCCCCGCGCCGGCGCCGCCGCGCAATACGTGGCCGCCCAGCTGCGCGCGGCCGGGCTCGCCGACGTCCGCTTCCAGGACTTCGACACCGCAGGCGTGCACGGTGTCAACGTCGTGGGCCGGCTGGGCGAGCCGGGCGGGGAGTTCGTCGTGATCGGCGCCCACCACGACACCGCGCCGGGAGCGCCGGGCGCCTACGACGACGGCGGCGGCGTGGGGGTGGTGATCGAGGCGGCTCGCGTCCTGGCCCGCGGGCGGGGGCGCCGACGCGCGCTGGTCTTCGTCTCCTGGGACGGCGAGGAGGCGTGGTCGACCGGCCGCGCGACGACGACCGGCTCCCGCGCCTTCATCAAGCTGCTCGGCGCGGCGGCGCGGGACCTGGTGGCGGCCGTGGACGTGGAGATGTGCGGGTGGAAGGGGGGAACGCCCGTCGTCCACCCCGTGCCCTACGCCGACCCGCTCCAGCCCGGACGATACCGGGTCGTCCCCGGCTGGCTGGTGTCGTCGGCGCAGCGCGGCGCCCGAGCGGCCGGAGCGCACCTCGGTCTCGTCGACCCGCACCTGGCGTGGCTCTATCAGCCGGCGGCGCGCAGCTTCCGGGTCAGGTTCTACGGCGATGATCTCTCCTTCATCCAGGCCGGGCTGCCCGCCCTCTTCCTCTCGGACTCCTCGTTCACCGCGTTCTATCCCTGGTACCACCAGCCGACCGACACCGCGGAGAGGATCGACGCCTCCTCGCTCGCGCGCATGGGGGAGGCCGTCCTCGCCGTGGCGCACGAGCTGGACCAAGGGAAGCGAGGCCCCGCCACCGAGCCCGACTGGTTCGCCGCCCTCGGCGTGGTCATGTCGTGGCCGGTGCTCGCCGTCCTGGCGATCGCTTCGCTCCTGCCCGGCCTTGCCGCCGCGTCCTCGGCGGGCGGGGGGGCCTTCGGGCTGCGCCTCTTCCAGGCCGCGCTCTTCGGCGTGTTCTTCTGGCGGCATCCGGTGCCGGCGCTGTGGGTCTTCCTGCTGCCGAACCTCCGCGGGGCCCTCTCCGGCAAGCGCTCGGCGGCGGCGATCGCGGTCATGCCGGCCCTGGCCCTGGCCGCGCTGGGCGGCGCGGCCTGGCTGCGCGGCTTCGTGAGCGGAATGTGGATGGAGGGGTGGGAGCTGGCGGTGGCGGCGTTCGGCTTCGCACTGGCGTGGGCGCCGGCTCAGCCGGCCCGGACCGCGCGCCGGAGGAGCCAGCCCGCGCCCGCGCCCCGATAGGCGGCGACGGCGGCCCGCCTGGACCGTGTCAGCGCGTGCTGGCCGACGCAACCCCGAGCAACCCTAGCGCCAGGATCCACGGCAGCCGCTTCACGGCCATGGTTCCTCTTCGGGCGGGGAAGGATCGGCCGGAGCGCGGGAAAGAAATGAGAGCGGTGAGGACCGGGTGAGCGTTGGCTGAAGCCTAGCCGCGCCCCCCGGCGATCGCCGGCACGATCGCCACCGTGTCCCCGGTCTTGAGGGGGGTGGCCTTCTCTTTGAGGAACCGCACGTCCTCGTCGTTGACGAAGATACGGACGTAGCTCCGCAGGTTGCCGTCCGCGTCGCACAGCCGCTCCTTCAGGCCCCGGTGCCGGCTGTCCAGCCGGTCGATGAGGCCGCTGACGTCGGAGGCGTCCACTTCGACCTCGGACTGCCCGCCGGTCAGCGAGCGCAGGGGGGCGGGGATCTGGACCTTGACTGCCATCGCTTGCTCCTCCTATTCGATGTCCAGCGGCTCGGGCTCGAAGGCCGCCGCGCGGTCCCGGAACACCCAGGCCGAAGGTGCCGCGCGCTTTCCGCCCTCCACGCCGACCACGACGTGGACCACGCCGTCGGAAAGTCCTTCGGCGGCGATCCGCCGGTCCGTCTCCGACGGGCGCGCCGGGTGATCGGGATGGCTGTGATAGTAGCCGAGGATCTCACGTCCCTCGTCCCGACCGTCGCGCTGGACCCGCACCAGGTCCTCGGGGGCGATCTCGTAGCGCACCTGGGGGGAATCCTGCTCCCGGTTGACCACCGGCACGACGCGGTCGACCCGCCGGTCGCCGGCCCCGTTGCGGCCCAGGAGCACGCCGCAGACCTCATAGGGATAGCCGGACCGGGCGTGGGCGAGGATCACGTCCATGAGGGCGCGCGGGATTCTCATGCGCTCGCTCGGGAATGAATCCCTCGCTCGCTCTCTGAGCTGGGGGGACCCTGCGGTCCCCCCCGACCCCCCCGGCTCGTTTCTCGCGCGCTCAGGTAGCGCTCGCCACCGTCCGGCAGCAACGCCACCACCGTCCCCGAGCCCAGCGTGCGGGCCACCTCGCGCGCCGCCCAGAGCGCCGCGCCCGCCGAATGGCCGACGAGCAGGCCGTCGGCGCGCAGCGTCTCCTCGCACACGGCGTAGGCGTCCTCGGTGACGACGGCGAGCTTCTCGTCGTGCGCTTGGGGGTCGTAGATCTCCGGCACGAGGGCGCTCGCCATGTGCTTCAACCCTTCCAGGCCGTGCAGTGCGTGGTCGGGCTCGGCCGCCACCACCCGCACCCGGGGGTTGCGCTCGCGCAGGAAACGCGACACGCCGACCACGGTCCCGCTCGTGCCGAGCCCCCCGACGAAGTGCGTGACCCGGCCGCCGGTCTGGTCCCAGATCTCGGGCCCGGTCGTCCGGTAGTGGGCGAGGACGTTGGCCGGGTTGCGGTACTGGTCGGCGTAGAAGTAGCGGTCGGGCTCGGCCGAGACCATCTCCCGGGCCTTGACGATCGCGCCGTCGGAGCCGGAGAGGGCGTCGGTGAAGACGATCCTGGCCCCGTAGGCGCGGCACAGGCGCAGGCGCTCCTCGCCGACGCTCCGCGGCATCACCAGCTCCACCGGGTAGCCCTTGGCCCGCCCCACCAGGGCCAGCCCGACCGCGGTATTCCCGGAGGAGGAATCGATGATCGTGCGGCCGGGGCGGAGCGCGCCCCTGCGCTCGCCTTCCTCGACGATGGACAGGGCCGCGCGGTCCTTGACCGAGCCGCCGGGGTTGAACCACTCGCATTTACCCCACAGCTCTACGCGCTGGGGGACCCCCGGCAGGCGCAGGCGCACGAGCGGGGTATGGCCGATCGCCTCCAGGATGCTCGCCAGCACCGGCGACGGGGACAGGGTCAGGCTCATGCCGGGGCCGGCTGCCGGGGCTCGAAGTGGCAGGACCAGGCGAGGTCGGCCACCTGCCGGATCGTGGGCTCGTCGCCGCAAACCGCGCAGCGCGGGTCGCGGCGCACCCGGTACTCCTGGAAGCGCATGGTGAGGGCGTCGTAGGTGAGCAGGCGGCCCACCAGCAACTGGCCGCGGCCGAGGAGGAGCTTGATCGTCTCGGTGGCCTGGACGAGGCCGACGATACCCGGCAGCACTCCCAGGACGCCGGCCTCGTCGCACGAGGGCGCCATCTCGGCCGGCGTGGGCTCGGGGAAGAGGCAGCGGTAGCAGGGTCCCTGGCGGGGGAGGAAGACGGAGGCCTGGCCGTCGAAGCGGAAGATGCTGCCGTAGACGCTCGGCTTGCCGGAGAGCACGGAGGCGTCGTTGACGAGGTACTTGGTCGAGAAGTTGTCCGAGCCGTCGAGGATCACGTCGTAGGGAGCGATGACGTCCATGACGTTGCTGGCGTCGAGCCGGAGGTCGTGGCGCACGACCCGCACGTCGGGGTTGAGCGCGCGGATGGTCGCCGCCGCGGACTCGGTCTTCGGCTTGCCCACCGACGCGTTCGTGTGCAGGACCTGGCGCTGGAGGTTCGACAGGTCCACGACGTCGGAGTCGACGACTCCCAGCGTCCCCACGCCGGCCGCGGCCAGGTACAGCCCGGCCGGGCACCCGAGACCGCCCGCTCCCACCAGCAGCACCTTCGCGGCGAGGAGCTTGGTCTGCCCGGCTTCGCCCACCTCGGGCACCAGCAGGTGGCGGCTGTAGCGGCTCTTCTGCTCCGGGGTGAGCGTGCGGGGGACCTCGATCGGCAGGCCGGCTTCCTTCCACTTCCCGAAGCCGCCGGCCATCGACGACACGCGCGTGTAGCCCAGCTCTTGCAGCGCCTTGGCGGCGAGAGCGCTCCGCGTGCCGCCTGCGCACTGGAGGACGAGCTCCTGCGACCTGTCGGGGACCTTCTCTTCGATCCGCAGCTCGAGGAAGCCGCGGGGTATGAAGAGCGCGCCCGGGATGTGCCCCTGCACCCACTCGTCCGCCTCCCGCACGTCGACGATCACCGCGCCCTGCCGGGCCATCTCCCGCGCCTCGTCCGGGGACACCTCGCGGACCTCGGACTTCACGCGGCGGATCAGATCCTTGAACGTGGTCATGACTCCTCCCGGGGGTCCGGAGAGGTCGCCAGGGCAGGCAAGCTTCGCGAGGAGAGTCCCGTGCGGCGGGCCGAGAGGCAGTATAGCATGGGGGCGGCGTAGGCCGGAGGCCATGGAGCGCCCGATGCGGAGGCACCCTTGCTGAAGGTACTGGAGGGCGACCTCTCACGCATCGAAGTGCCCGACCTGCTCACGCTCCTGAACATGGGCCGGCGGACGGGGGTGCTCTCCCTCGAGCGCGCGGACCAGGAGACCAAGCTCTTCTTCCGCGAGGGTCGGGCCGTCTTCGCCAATTCCACCCGGGACGAGCTGCGGCTGGGATCGATGCTGGTCCGCCTGGGAAAGGTCGAGCCCGAGGTGCTGGAGCGAGTGCTCGCGCGGCCGAAGTCGCCCGGCCGCATCGGCCACGCGCTGCTGGCCGAGAACGTCCTCAGCGAAAGCGAGCTGGCCTCCTTCCTCAAGGTCCAGGTCTCGGAGGTCATCTTCGACACCTTCGCGTGGCGGATGGGCGTGTTCAGCTTCTGGGACGGCGTGCCCCCTCCGGCCACGGCCGTCATGCTGGACATGGACCTGCAGAACCTCCTCATGGAAGGCGTGCGGCGGCTCGACGAGCGGCACCGCGTCTCGGAGATCTTCCCCGATCTGGAGATGGCGGTGGAGGCGGTGGCCAACCCGGAGCGCGTCAAGCACAGCGTGACCCTCACGCCGGACGAGTGGAAGGTCTTCTTCCTGGTGGACGGCCGGCGCAGCCTCTCCGAGATCTGCCGGCTGGTGGGCAACCCGGACGAGCTGGCCACGCTGCAGATCCTCCACAACCTGGTGCTGGCCAAGTTCGTGGCGGTGGCGCCGCCCGTGCCCGTTCCCCCCGGGGCGGCGGAGGCCGCCGCGGTGGATGGACGTGGCACCTCCCGGCTCCAGGACGGCCGGCCCGCGGCCCTCTCGGCGCCGGTGGCGGTGGAGTTCGCGGCGGTCGTGCGGCCGCGCCCGGAAGACGACACGCGGGAGATCGTGACGCCCAAGGCGGTGCAGTACCTTGGCCACGTCGGCAAGGTCACGGTCAGCCGGCTCACGCTCCTCGTCGGGGACAAGGAGACCTCCTTCCCGCTCACCCGCGACACCTACACCCTGGGTCGCCACCGCAACAACGACATCGTGATCTCGGACCCCAAGGTGTCCTCCTTCCACGCCCGCCTCGACCGCTCGCCGGAGGGCTTCGTGCTCGTCGACCTGAAGAGCCGCAACGGCAGCTACGTGAACGGCCAGAGGATCGACAGCGCCCAGCTCAGCACGGGCGACGAGATCCGGCTGGGCACCGCCCGCCTGGCCTACAAGGTCGACTACATCAGCTCGAGCTGAGGAGACGGAGGTCCCCCTGGCGCAGATCGGACCGTTCGCCGGCGTGCGATACCACGTGAGCGATGCCGGGCTCGCCCGCGTCCTCGCGCCGCCCTACGACGTCATCTCGCCCTCCTACCAGGAGGCGCTCTACGCGCGCGACCCGCGCAACGTCGTTCGCATCGTCCTCAACCGGAGCCCCGGGGAAGCGGCCTACGAGGAGGCCGGCGCGACCTACCGGCGCTGGCTGGCCGAAGGCGTGCTCGCGCCCGATCCGGAGCCCTCGCTGTACCTGCTGGAGCAATCCTTCACCGTGGAGGGACGGCCACTCGTCCGACGAGGCCTCATCGCCCGCTTCCGGGCCGAGGATGCCGTCACCCGGCGCATCCTGCCCCACGAGCAGACGCGGAAGGTCGCCCGGGAAGACCGCTGGCGGGTCCTCCTCGCCACGCGCGCGAACTTCAGCCCGATCTTCCTGATGTTCCCCGACGAGCAGGGCCGGTTCGCCTCGCTCGCCGCCGCGGCGACCGTCGCGGCTCCCGATTGTGCCTTCGCCGACGACGGGGCCGTCGCGCACCGGCTGTGGCGGATCGCCGACCCGGCGGCGATCGCGGCCTTCACCGAGGCGCTGGCGCGGCCGACCGCCTACATCGCCGACGGCCACCACCGCTACGCCACCGCGCTGCGGTACCGCGACGAGAACGGGCCCGAGGGGGCGTGGACGCTCGGCTACTTCACACCCATCGAGTCCCCGGGCCTGGTGGTCCTGCCCTATCACCGCATCCTGAGCGAAGGGCCGGCCCTCGAAGCGGCGCGGCAAGCTCTCGAAGGCCGCTTCCTCCTGAACCCGGCGGCGGGCGTGCGGGAAGCGGCGCGACAGGCCGGCCAATCCACGATGTCCCACGCCTTCGGCCTCGCGGAGCCGGGGGCGGGCGCGCTGGTGGCCGAGGCGACGCCGGAGACCGAGGACCTGCTGCCGCCCGAGACGCCGCCCAGCCTGCGCGCCCTCGACCCCTACTTCCTCCACCAGGCGGTGCTGCCGAAGCTGCTCGCGATCAACGACGCGGCCATCCGCTACGTCCATTCGCTGGCGGAGGCCGAAGAGGCGGTGGCCGCCCGGGCCTGCCGCCTCGCCCTCCTCCTGCGCGCGACTCCGCCGAGGCAGATCATGGCGGTGGCGGAGGCGGGGGAATCGATGCCCGCCAAGAGCACGTTCTTCCATCCCAAGCTGCCGTCGGGCCTCGTCATCCATCCTCTTGTTGGAGCTGGGGGGTGCTAGCGGCGCACCCCCCAGACCTCGCTCCGGCGAAGTGAATTCGCCTGCGCTCGCGGCTTTTGCGGGCGCCCCGGGCCTCGGTGATCCTTCCCCGGGTAGCTTTCTCCCGGGCGCATCCGCCCGGCCCGTTTCATCGCCGGACGCGCTTGGGCTCCCGCGGCGCTAGGGGCGGCGCCGTTCGCTACTCTTCTTCGCGGATCGCTTCGAGCAGCACGCCCGGGCGGTTGGACGCCACGCCGTAGAGGTCGAACCGGGCGAGGCGGCGCAGCTCCTCGGGGTCGTCCACGACCCAGGTCGCCATCTTCAGCCCGGCTTCCCGCGTCCGGTCGCGCAGCTCGTCCGAGAGCATCCGCCTCTCGGGCATGACCAGCTCGCTCGCCACCTCCCGCGCCCCGGCCAGCACCTCGCCGGGCTCCGCCCGGTTGAACAGGTGCCCCCGCACGATCTCCGGCGCGAGCTTGCGGCAGCGCAGCAGAGCCCGGCGGGAGAACGAGATGAGCGCCACGTCCTTCTCCATGCCCGCCTTGCGAACCGCCTCGATCGAACGGGCCTCGATGCCGCTCTCGGCATCCTCGGTCACCGAGTCGGGCTTGATCTCGACCATCACCCGCGCCCGGTCCTTCATGAGCGCCAGCGCCTCGCCCAGGGTGGGGACGCGCTCGCCGCGATGGACCGAGCCGAAGCGCGCCGGATAGCCGGCCGAGAAGGCCCGGATCTGGGCGAGGTCGAGCTGCGCCACCCGGCCGCGGCCGTCGGTCGTGCGCTCGACGGCCGGGTCGTGGATCACCACCACCTGGCCGTCGCGCGTGAGCTGCACGTCGAACTCGACGAGGTCCGCCCCCACCTCCAGCGCGCCCGCGAAGGCGGCCAGGGTGTTCTCGGGGAGGTGCGCCGAGTCGCCGCGGTGGGCGATGATGAGGGGGGGCATCGAGAAGGGGACCGGTCAGCGCGCCAGCTCGGCCGGTGCTCCCGCCCGGGGCAGCGTCTTCTCGTACACCTTCGCCGCCACGAAGACGTCGAGGAGCTGGGTGTCGAGCTTGCCTGTCCGGGCCTCGTCCCGCAGGATGTCGAGGGCCCTCTCGACCGGGACCGACTTCTTGTACGGCCGGTCCCACGCGACCAGGGCGTCGAAGATGTCGGAGATCGTCATCATGCGGGACTGGATGGGGATGTCGCCCGCGGCCAGCTTGCGCGGATACCCGGTGCCGTCCATCTTCTCGTGGTGCGCGTAGGCGATCTCGGGGACGCGCCGGAACTCACCCGTCCACGGGATCTCGGAGAGGAAGCGGAAGGTGTGGGTCACGTGGCTCTCGATCTCGCGCCGCTCCTTCTCGGAGAGGCTGCCCTTCCGGATCGAGAGGGCCGACAGCTCGTTGGGGCTCAGGAAGGGCTGCCGGTTCCCCTCGCCGTCGGTGTAGGTGCGGTTGGGCAGGTCCATGAGGGCGCGGAAGCTCTCCTCCTCGAGGATGGTCGGCTCGTTGGCCTGGAGGATCATGCCCAGGATCTGGTCGATGTCCTCCTGGCCCTTCTCGTGCGCCCGGTCCATCTGGGTCAGCAGCTCGGGCGAGGCGTGGCCGGCGGTGAGCTGCTCGAGCTTGGCCCGCAGGTGCTCGGCCTCCATGGTGCGCTTGATGTAGGCGAAGCGCTGGCGGAGCAGCAGCAGCTCGCCCACGTAGAGCTTCTTGCCCTTGATGAGGACCTTCTCCCGCACCCCGACCTTCCCGAAGTCGTGGAGCAGGCTGGCGTACTTGATCTCCTGGAGCTGGTCACGGGTGAAGCTCACGTCGCGGAAGGGAGGCGCCTCGAGCGCGTCCACCTTCTCGGCCAGGCCGACGGTGAGGATGGCGACGCGGCCGGAATGGCCCGAGGTGGTCGGGTCCCGGCTCTCGATGGCCGTCACCGAGGCGCGCACGAAGGAGTCGAAGAGGTTGCGGATGTCCTGGATCAGGCGGGTGTTCTCGAACGCCACCGCGGCCTGGCTGGCCAGCGAGTTGACGAGCTCCTCGTCCACGGATGTGAACGGCACCACCGCCTCGTCCACGAGCGCCACCGGGCGCAGGACGGTCTTGGCGTCGCGCTTCTTGTTGATGAGCTGCACCACGCCGATGACCGTCCCCTGATGGTCGCGCATCGGCACCACCAGCATCGACTTCGTCCGGTACCCGGAACGCTGGTCCCAGGAGCGGCTGATCGTGAACGGGGTGCCGGACGGGAGCTGGTAGGCGTCGGCCAGGTTCACGATCCGGCCCGAGAGGGCCACGTAGCCCGCGATCGACGATTCGTCGAGGGGCACGGTGCGCTGCTCGAAGGCCACCGGCACGGAGTCGTTCTGGGCGAGCTCGAACCGCAGGCGGTCCTCGGTGTGGGAGTCCTGCTCCTTGGCGCGCACGACGAGGTACAGCGTGCCCGCGTCGGAGGCGGTGATGGCCCGGCTCTTGGCCAGGATCAGCTCCAACAGCTTGCTGATGTCCCGCTGCGCGGAGAGCGCCACGCCGATGCTGTTCAGCTCGTGGAGGTCCTGGCTCTTGCGGGCCACCGCCTCGTCGAGCTGCTGGATGACGCGGCGGCTGTTGAAGGTGTCGAGCGCGCGGTCCAGGCACAGCCGCAGGCGGGGGATGGTCACGGGCTTCACCAGCAGGTCGTCGACGAAGGGGTAGCGCCGCAACACCTCGTCCGATTCGTCGACACCGGCCACCACCACGAGCAACCCAGTCGGCGACCGCGGCCCGCTCCGCGTCGAGGTGGGAGGCGTCGGCCAGGACCAGGATGGAGCCCTTGCCGTGCAGCTCGGCCTTCAGCTCGGAGAGGGTCGCGACCTCCTCGGTGCTGATGCCCGGAGGCAGCTCTCCCGCGACGATTTCCCGCGTCTTGCCCCAGACGAGGATGCTGGACATGGCCGGGCGCCGCTCAGGGTAGCACAGTCAGACCGGCTCGGGCGCGGCCAGCCGGCCCGGCAGCTCCCGCAGGTCGTCGATGAGCAGGTCGGGAGGCGCTGCGTGCAGGCTCGCCGGGTCCAGGCCGTAAGTGACTCCCACCGTGCGGACTCCGGCCGCCCGGCCGGTGCGGACGTCGATGGCCGAATCCCCCACGATGACCGCCGCCCCGGGGGCGACCGCGGCCCGGTCGAGGAGCAGTCGCAGCCCGCTGGGGTCGGGTTTGCGGGTCGGCACGTCGCCCGCGCCGCAGATCCACGCGAAGCGGCCGGCCACCCCCAGGCCGGAGAGGATCCGGCGGCTCATGCCTCCCGGCTTGTTGGTGAGGACGGCCAGTGTGCGATCGCCCAGCGCGTCGAGCGCCTCCGCGACGCCGGGATAGAGCGTGGTCGTGTCGAGCAGGCGCGAGGAGTAGCAGTCCAGGAAGACCGGCCGCACGGCATCGGTCGACAGCGCGACGCCGGTGGCGGCCACGGCGCGGGACACCAGCATGCCGGCCCCCTCGCCGATGAACGTGCGGACCGTGTCCAGGGGGACCGGCGCCGTCCCGGGGGCGAGGCGCTGGAGGGCCTCGTTGACGGCGGCGCCGAGGTCGCGGGCGGAGTCGATGAGCGTGCCGTCGAGGTCGAAGACGACGAGCTCGGTCCGGCTCACTCCGGCAGGATGCGCAGGCGGGGCATGCGCGTCGGGGCCACGTCGGCCTTGCGGCCGGCCCGGACCTCGCGCAGCTCGACGAGCACGCGGCGGAAGTCCTCGCGCAGCGCCTCGACGTTGAGGCCCCGGAAGCGGGGCATGAAGTCGTCCAGCTTGCGCAGGGAAGCGGCCACCATCTGCTCCGCGTCCTGGACGTCGCCGTCGCTCAGCTGGAGGAGCGCCTCGGCCAGGTTGTTGAGCAGCGTGTAGAACTGGCGCTCGGAGGCGGCGCGGGTGGTGGAGGTGAGCGACTCCAGCGCGTCCTGGAAGTCCGAGAAGCGGCCGTCGTTGAACAGATCCACCACCTCCCGGATCTTCTCGTCCACTCGCCCATGCTAACACCCCGGAGTGCGCGCGCGGCTCACTTCGGGCAGGGCGCGAGGTCGTGCCCGCGCGCTCCGTCCTGATCACCCGCGTCGTCGCCGGACGACGCGGGTGATATCGGGTCCACCAACGAGTCGCGCGCTCTGCACGACGCTCGCGCCCACCATTGCCGCCTCGGACGCGCGCCGTTCTCCGCATCCTGTGCGCCTCTGCGCCCTCTGCGGCTCACTGCATTGAATCCGTTACGTCAGCGCTTCCCGCAGTTGATGTAGCCCAGGGCGCACAGCCGCTCGCGGGTCTCCTTGTCCATGGCCAGAACCTTGACACTGGGGGCCATGGTGAGCCAGAGCTGGAGGCCGGGTGGGTCGCCGCGGGGCGGGGCGAAGACGTTGTCGAAGCGCTCCTCGTCGCTGTCGCCCCGCGGCTCGATCTCGGGCAGGCGGAACGGCACCTCGGCGGGATGCTCCGCCTCCTCGGCGATCGCCACATCGGACGGCCGCAGCGGGCGGCCGTCGCGCGTGCCCTCGAGGTACACCGGCGCGCCCATCGGCCGGATGCCGAAGACCACCTCCCGCGGACGGCCCGGACGGGGTCGCAGGGCGAGCGCGAGCTTGCGGCCGTTGCCCTGGATCTCGTATCGGTCGTCCGGCCCGAAGCCCCTGGGCTCCACGCCCTCGATCCAGCCCCCGGTGCGCAGCTTCAGCACGTACTGGCCGCCGCCCTCCGCGCGCAGGTTGTGCCGGAAGGGATCGGCCACCATCGCCGCCTCTCCCGCCGCCTTCAGCTTCGACGCCCGGTCGCGGTTCTCCGCGAGACGGTTGTCCTTCTCCTTCGGGTCGCGTCCGAGATCGAAGTACAGCTCGTCCTCCTCGGGGCTGAAGCGCTGGACGTACTTGTCCCGGCTGGTGCGCATGCCGTGGGCCACGTAGCCGCGATGGCTGATCTCGGACACCGCGGGCGGCTCCGGGACGCCACCCGCCAACACCGGCTGCAGCGGGTGGCCGGCGATGACGGGTGGCGCGGGGACGGGCAGCCCCATCTCCTGCATCACGGTGGGCAGCACGTCGACCTCCTGCACCTGCTGCTTCACGCGCGTGCCCGCTCCGCGCCCCCCGGGGAACTTCACGATGAGGGGGATGTGGATCAGCTCGTCGAAGACGGTCTTGCCGTGGGTGAACTGGCCGTGGTCGAGGAACTCCTCGCCGTGGTCGCCCAGGAAGACCATGAGCGCGCGGTCGTAGAGACCCCGCCGCTTCAGCTCGGAGACGAAGCGGCCGAACTCCCGGTCGCCGTACGCGATCTCGCCGTCGTACTGCGCGATGAGGCGGTCGAGGTCCAGCGGCTCCTTGTAGTCGCCGCGGGGGTCGACCGCGGGGTGGTCGGGAGTGGGGTGCGGCTCGTACTTCATGTTGAAGGGCGCGGGCGGCGTGTACGGCACGTGGGGGTCCATGGTGTGGACGTAGAGGAAGGTGGGGAAGCCGCGGCGCTCCTCGAGCCACGAGAGCGCGTCGTCCACGACCGGGGCCGCCTCCACGACCTTCGAGGGCCGGTTGCCCGCGCCGTGCATGCCCGCGAAGAGGTCGAAGCCCTGCTCGAAGTTCGACCCCGCCGAGTAGATCACCGAGTTCGCGATGACGGCCCCGGTGGCGAAGCCCTTGGCCTGGAGCATCTCGGCCATCGTCACGTGGCCGGAGTCGAGCGTGTCGCGCAGCTGCACCGCACGGTGCTGGCCGGGCAGGAGCGACGTGAAGAGCGAAGCCACCGAGGGCTTCGTCCACGACGCCTGGGCGATGGCGGTGTCGAAGACGACCGAATCGGCGGCGAACCGGCCCAGCTCGGGCGTGGTGTCGCGGCGGTAGCCGTAGGGCTGGGTGTGGTCGGCGCGGAGGGTGTCCACGAGATAGACGATCACGAGCGGCGCCTTCGCCGCGGGCGTGATCAGGGCCGGCGTGCCCCAGAAGGCCCGCCGCGGGTCGTCGTCCCGCTCGAAGCCGCGCGTTTCCAGGACCAGCTCCACGTCGCGTCCGGCGTAGCCCGAGAGGTCGACTTCCGCCGGCACCCACCGGCGGTGCTCCTTTCGCCGCAAGGGGTCGAGGAGCATCGTCCAGAGCGCCTGCTCCTTGCCGCGGCGGCGGAGCTTCACCGAGAACTCGACGCCGGGACGGTCGTGGCGCTCGGGCGGGATGCCGCAAGCGAGAGCGAGCCGCGCCCCCCGGGGCACGTCGAGGGTGAAGAGGAGCCTCCCGGGCGGAGACGCGGGCAGCGTCCGCCGGACGACGTCGTTGATGCGGATCTGCTTGCCGGTCTGGCCCATCACCCAGCCGCGGTCGCGCCCGGCCACCGAGCCCTCGCTCATCCGCGCCGCCGCGACCTCGACCAGGTCGACCGGTGATCCGGCGGATCGGCACTGCGAGAGCACGGCGAGCAGGCCGGCGGCGGCGATCGACGCTTGCAATCGCAAGAAGAGAGCCTCTGCGGCCGCACCGCCCCGGCGGCGTCCGGCGCAAAGCGCCACCGTAGCACGGGGCCGCGCGACGGACCAAACCACGGCGGGCCCTCCGAGGGGGCGTGCTATCCTGCCCGCGGTGCCCGCGACGGACGACCCGCAGTCTCCGGCCACGCTCGTTGCGGGCCGGTCGTTCCGTCGGCGGCTCCTCCTCCTGTTCCTGGCCGGCCTCGCGCTGCGGGCGGCCTTCGTCCTCTTCGAGCCGCCCACCTTCCCGGTCGGCGACGAGCGGACCTACCTGACCTGGGGCACCCAGTACCTGCCCTCGGCCCGCGTCGGCTACTCGCCGTTCCGCATGCACCTCATCTTCCACGCCCCGCTCTATCCGTTCTTCATCGCCGGCCTCTACGGCCTCACCGGGGGCCTGGCCGCCGTGCAGTGGGTGCAGGTCGCGCTTTCAGCGCTGCTCGTTCCCGCGGTCGGGCGGGTGGGCGCGCGCGCCTACGGCAATCGGGCGGGGCTCGTCGCGGCTGGGATCACGGCGGTGTTCCCGGAGCTGGTCTGGTTCGCCGCGCATTTCTGGTCGGAGACGCTGATGCTGTTCCTGCTGTGGTGGGCCTTCGAGCGCCTGCTGGAGGGCGACGCGGCCGGCCGGGCGACCCCGGTCGCGCTGGCCGGCGCGCTCTGGGGCCTCACCGTGCTCACGCGGGAGACCGTCCTCTATTTCGCGCCCCTGGCCGCGCTGTGGCTGGCCTGGCGAGCCACTCGGCCGGGCGGCCGGCGGCGAGCGGCCACGTTCCTCGCCGCCGTGCTCGTGACCGTCGCTCCGTGGACGTGGCGGAACTGGCGGGTGTTCCACACGTTCATCCCGGTCTCCACCTCGGCCGGCCTCAACCTGTGGCAAGGCAACGCGCACCTGACGCGGGAAGAGGTCTACGAAGAGTACGAGTCGGTGGATGGGCGCATCTCGCAATACCGCTATGCGACCCGGCGGGGGATCGAGGCCGTCCTGGCCCGCCAGCCCTGGTGGATCTTCGAGAAGGTCGTCTCCGAGATGCCGCGGTTCTGGGGCGACAGCCAGGTGCTCATCCACCTGCGCCGCCGCGCGTACGGGGAGCGGCCGCCGGCCTTCACGTGGGCGGTCGCGGCGGTGGCGGTGCTGCCCTACGTGGCGGCGCTGGGGCTCTTCGCCCTGGGCCTGGCGTGCCTCTCGATGGACCGCCGGCGCGCCCTCATCGTCGGCTTCGTCGGCTACTACGTCCTTCTCCACGTCGTGGCCTACGGCTTCCCGCGCTACCGGCTGCCCATTCTCCCCGGCGTGTTCCTGCTCGCGGCCGCGGCATGGACGGGGTGGCGTGACAGGTCGCTCCGGCCGGGCCGCGGGCGGCGCATCCTCGCCCTGGCGCTGGCCGGGGCCCTCGCCGCCGCGCTCATCCCGGGCTACGCGGAGAACGTCGCGCATCCCGCGTTCCACATCGCCTCGGACTAGCCAGCCCGCCGACACGACCCGGGGCGGGGTCCTCTACCGGACGTCGAGGTGCCGTCCTCACCTGGGCATGGACTTTAGGAGCTGGCATGCGCTCGCCTCGCCGCCGCTGCACGCTTTGGCGGCCAGCTTCTTCGCCCCGGCCTCGTCCTTCGGCACGTCGTGACCTCGGAGCTTGAGGTAGGCGGCGATGACGCAGGCCTTCAGCTCCGACGCCGTGCAGGCCTTCTCGAAGAGGAGCAGCGCGCGCGGGACGTCCTTCGGCGCCCCGTCTCCCGACTGATATACGGCGGCCAGCGCGGCGCAGGCGTCCCCGTGGCCGGCCTCGCAGGCCTGGGCGGCCCCTGGCATCCAGTCTTTCTGGAAGCCGGCGTCGCCGCCGGCCGCACCGGCCGTCGAGTCTGCGGCTCCTCCCGTCCGCCCCGACCCGGCGTCCGGCCGGTTCATGAAGTCGATCCACTCCTGGGCGTTCTTGCGATCCGACTCGTCGGCGGCCAGGGCCAGGGCCGATTGCGCCTCCCGCCGCGCCTCCTCGCTCCGCGACGCGCTCCAGAGCGCGCCGGTCAAGGCGAGCCGATGGGCCGCCACGCTCGGCTCCAGTGCGACGGCCCGCTTCGCCTCCTCGATCGCCCGGGTCCCGGGCTCCAGGTCCGACAGCACCCGGGCCAGCGTCCCGTGGGCCCAGGCGTGGTCGGGATTGAGGCGCACGGCCTGGTCGAGCTCCTTGGCCATCAACGTGAGGGCTTCCTTCGAGGCTCCGGGCTGCCGCATCAGCGACGCGCGACGGTAATGGACGTAGAAGCTCTCGGAACCGCGATCGGAGGCGCGCGCATACGCCGCCCGCGCTTTCTCCTTCTCGCCTTCGCGATCGAGGAGCAGCGCCTCCACTTCGTCCGCGAGCACGGAGGAGGGCTCCACGCGCCGGACCTCTTCGAGCAAGGCGCGGGCCTCCCGCGGCCGGTCCATCGCCGCGTGAAAACCCGCCCGCAGCGCGGCGGCCGCCCCGGGCGACAGCGCCCGGGCGGCAAAGCCCTCGGCCTTGATGTTGAGATCGGCCTTGATCGCCACGTACCCGTAGAGCTGGCGGCTGATGTACAGGCTGAAGCCGCTGGCGAGCGGCGCCAGCTCGCCGAACGCCTCGGCAAAGGCAGGCGGGGAGGGGCGTCCCTGACGGAGCTGCTCCGCGTAGCGGTTGAGCTTCGGCCGCAGGGCGCCGTTCTCGCCGAAAACGAGGTAGTGGACGAACATCCACGCTTCGGCGTCGAAGGTTCGCCTCCAACCGTCGTCCGTGACGTACTTCGACTTCCAGTCGGCGGCCAGCATCTCCGGCAGCGAGACCCGGCTGGCTTCGCCGAGACGCCGCAGGTGATGCTCGATCAGGCGGCCGACGTGGACGTCCTTCCCGCGCACGAGCGTGTTGCCGAACAGGTCGGAGAACCCGCGCTGGTACCAGGGGGGCAGCGTGACCGGGAACGACGCCTCCAGCGCGCGATTGGCGTATCCCCAGTACGCGTAGAAGTACGGGTTGGTGCGGAGATTGTCCGGGAGGGCGACGCCCGCCTGCAGCGCCACGTAGTCCTTGTCGGGCGCGGAGACAGCCACGCCGACCGTGCCCTCCCGCCCGTTCTCCCAGAACTTCGGGGCGAGCGCCCTCATGTCGGACTCGCCTCTCAACGCGAACACGACGAAGGGACGGCCGCGCTCGTGCCGCGCCCACGGCCAGAGCGTCTCGAAGACGTACCGGACCTGCTCGAACTGCCACCCTACGTCGCGGGCCGTGCCCTCGCCGGTGTTCGCCACCACGACAAAATGCGGCGTCCGGACCTCGATCCAGGGGCGCTCGGCGGCGGGCGCGGCGGCCGCCCAGGCGGCGATGGCCACTCCGGCGGCGGCCCGACGGAAGCTCGAGCGCGATGACGATGCGAGGTTCAATTGCTCGTTGGCTCCCGACGTCGGGTTCGGCACGAGAACCCCCTTCCGTCTCGCACGCCGAGCCACGAAGGTCCCGAGGAGAATGCTGAGGGCGCCGTTGACGACACGGCTACCACGGCCACGACTGCTCCGTCAAGAGGGAGAAGGAGGCTCCTGGCTACGCTTGTCGTTGCGGAGCAGGAAGGCGATGCCGACCGAGCGGCGCGAGGAGCGGAAGAGGCCGTCGTCGAGGCGCACGAGCAGATCGGTCAGGCGCACCAGCGACGGCTCGACGCCGGCGGTGCGGGTATGGAAGCGGACGAGCGAGCGCAGCATCCCCATCCAGTACATCTCGAGCAGGCCCACCAGGTGCTTCGAGAGGTGGAA
This sequence comes from Acidobacteriota bacterium, assembly GCA_003223555.1. GTDB lineage: Bacteria > Acidobacteriota > Vicinamibacteria > Fen-336 > Fen-336 > AA32. The sequence continues at coordinate 132,162 of QHVM01000087.1, forward strand.
GCACTCCATCACGGCCAGGCCCTCCTCCGCGAACCAGGCTCGGATCTCGTCCTCGTCGACGAGCCGGAAGTGGCCGTAGGCCCAGGCCCCGATGCCGGCGTGGCGGTGCCAGCGGTTGAGGAGCCAGTTCACGGGGTCGTAGGCGAAGGGGAACCGCAGCGAAGGGGCGGTGACGATGACGAAGCCGCCCGGCTTGCAGACCCGGCTCATCTCCCGCACCGCCTTCCGGCAGTCCTGGACGTGCTCGATGACGTCCACGCTCAGCACCACGTCGAAGAAATCGGTCGGATAGCTGAGGGCCTGCGCGTCCTGCACGGCATGGACGATGCCGGTCTGGTCGCGGTTCAGCTCCTTCGCGTGCTCGATGTCGCGGACGTTGATGTCGCAGGCGTGCAGCTCCCGGCAGAAGCCCTTGACCATGTAGTCGTACTCCCCCTGGCCGGTGCCGAGGTTGAAGGCGCGCGGGATGGGGCCCTCCCGCGAGAGCCGCGCGAAGAGGTCCCGGATGAGCAGGTAGCGGGTGCGGTACGACGGCACCAGCAGCTTCAAGTTGACGCGCGGGGAGAAGATCAAGGGGGATCGAAGCCTAGCATGGACGGCTCACTGCCGCCATGCGGCGTGGTATGGTCCGACGGCACATGGACGCCCCGTCCGTCCGCCGTCAGCTTCCCCTCGCGCTGATCCTCGCCGTCGTGGTGCGGGCGCCGTTCTGGGCCGAGGCACTGCGCACGCCGGTGGACGGTGACACCGCCATCGTCGGCCTCATGGCCCGCCATCTCGGCCGCGGGAACACGTTGTGGGGCCAGCCCTACGGCTCGCCGCTGGAGGCCTGGCTGATCGCGCCGGTGTTCGCGGTGATGGGCGCCCGGCCGGGGGCCCTGCGCCTCGGCTACTTCCTGCTCGGACTCGGTCTCGTGCCGGTGGCCTACTTCCTCGCTCGGCGCCTCGATCCACGGGCGGCCCTACCCGCCGCCGTGCTCCTGGCCTGCCCGCCGCCGTACTTCCTACTTCTATCCGCGCTGCCGCCGCCCATGTATCCCTCGAGTCTCATCCTGTGCGGCCTGGTGCTGCTTCTCGCGCTGCGGATCGGCGACCGCCGGCCGCCCGCGCCGGCGCCCGCGGCCGAGCTGGCGCTGGCGGGGGCGCTGGCCGGCCTGGCCGCCTGGACCCATCTCATGTCGCTGACCGTCATCGGCGCCAGCGCCGCCTACGTCTTCCTCCGTGACCGCGGGCGGCGCGCCGCGCTGCTCTACGCGCTGGTGCCCTTCCTGCTCACGAGCGCGCCGTGGTGGGCCCGCGCGATCGTCGATCGCCAGGCCACGCGCGTGGTGAGCGTGTCGGGCCGGGAGGAGAGCTTCACGCCGCACCTGCTCCAGGTCCTGCCGCGGCTGCCGCGCCCCCTGGCCGGCGTCGTGGGCATCCGCACGCCGTGGATCGCCGATGATCCCGATCACGTCCTGCCCGCTCCGCGCTGGGTGGCGGCGGCCCTGGTGGCACTCTACGGGGCATCGCTCGTCGTGGCGGTCCGCGCGGCGCGCGCCCGGCCCCCGGCATGGCTCCTGCTCGGCGCCGCCGCGCTGGTCATCGTCGCCTTTCCGTTCCCGCTTCGCTCCGGACCCGACTCCATCCGTTTCCTGACCCCGCTCTACCTTCCCCTGGCCGCGCTGGTAGCCTGGGCCGGCCTCGCCCTGGGCCATCCGCGGCGCGCATGGATCCTCGTCCTCGTCCTCGCCTGTCTCCACCTCGGGATGGCGAGCCGGCTCCTCGCCGCCTGGCGCGGGGCCGATCGGGCGGCGGCGCCGTTCCTTCTGCCCGACCTGGGTCCCGTCCGGGTCGTGCTGGAGAGCCGCCAGGTCCGCCGCGCCTACGCCTCCTACGGGCCCTCCTATCGACTGACCTTCGAGAGCGGAGAGAAGATCATCGCCTCCCAGCCCTGGAACGAGCGCTTCCTGCACTACCCGCTGCCGTACCTGGACGAGGTGCGCTTCGCGAAGAACGTGGCCTGGGTCCTGACGCCCCGCATCCCGACGGACCTTCCCGGTCCCCCCGCCTTCGAGTCCGCCCTCGGCGCCGCCGGCGGGCGCTGGCGCCGGACGGCCGCCGGCGAAGCGGTCGTCTTCCACGACTTCGTTCCCCCGTTCGGGCCCACGGTGGAGCCCCTCGCCACCGCGGGCGCGGCGGGCGACGGCGACCTGGCGACGGTGCTCACGCCTTCCCCGACCTCGCCGACGACCTGGGTCCTGCCGTCACCGAGGGCCCTCGACGCCGTGACGCTCATGGCAGGCACGGAGGGACCGCGCCTGCTGCGGAGCATGGACGTCGAGGTGAGCGCGGACGGGACGACCTTCGAGACCGTGGCGAGCCGCCGCCGCCGCGAGGAGCGCAGCGACCTGCGGTGGGTCGGGGGCCAGCCGCAGTACGTCATCGACCACGACCTGGTCGCGGTGCCCCTCGGCGGCCGGCTCGTGGCGGCGGTCCGGGTGACGCCGGTCGCTTCGGGAGATGCCTGGGGGCTGGCCGAGGTCCTCATCCACTCCGCCCAGGAGCCCTCCGGCCGCGGGGCGTGGGACGAGTGGCTGGACCCCGGTCTCTCATGGGCGGAAAGGCGCCGGGCCCTTTCCGCCACCCCTCGCCGCGACCGCGAGGACTGGTACTGGCGGACGCTGCTGGCCGCCCGGGCGCGCTGACGCCCGCGGACGCCGCGGGCCGGAACGGCGCGACTCAGCGCGGCGACGGCTCGTTGAGGGACAGCCAGTAGATCCCGAGCTGGCGGACCGTCTCCGAGAAGACCGAGAAGTCCACGGGCTTGCGCACGTAGCTGTTGGCGCCCAGGTCGTAGCTCTGGACGATGTCGCGCTCCTCGCTCGAAGAGCTGAGGACGACGACGGGGATGCGGCGGGTGTGCTCGTCCTCGCGAAGGATCTTCAACACCTGCAGGCCATCGACCTTGGGCAGCTTCAGGTCGAGGAGGACCAGCCCCGGCAGCCGCTCGACGTCACCGGCGCGCGTCGCCTCGTAGAAGAAGGCCAGCGCTTCGGCGCCGTCCCGCACCACCACCACTTCTCCGGCCACGTCGTGGCTGCGCAATGCACGCAGGGTGAGCGCCTCGTCATCGGGGTTGTCCTCGACGAGGAGGATCGACTTGCGGCGCATGTCACCTTATAGCGTAAACCACACTCTCGTATGCACGCGCCACTTTTTCTGCATATTGGGCCGGCGAGTATTCGCGCTCGATGAGGGCGCGCGCCTTCTCCGCGCGCCGCCGGGCTGCTCCCGGATCCGCGAGTGCCTCCTCGATGCCGCGGGCCAGTCCTTCGGGCGTGGGCTCGACGAGGAAGGCCAACGAGTCGTCGAGAAGCTGGGTGTGCGTGGGGATCCGGGTCGCGACCAGGGGCCGCCCGGAGGCCATGTAGGTGTATACCTTGAACGGCGTGTTCTCGCCCGCCCGCCGCGGCGAGACGACGAGGTCGGCCAGGGCCAGGAAGAGCGGCAGCTCGGCGGGAGGCCGCTTGCCGGCGAAGATGCATCGCTCATCCGCCCCCGCCCACACCGAGCGCGCCTTCAGGGCCTCGATCTCGCGCCGCTCGCCGCCCATGAAGACGAACTGGGCGCCCTTGGTCTGGCCGGCCGCGTCGAGCAGGAGGTCCAGTCCCTGGTAGGGCTCGAAGTTGCCCGAGTACAGCACCACCGGCCCCGGTCCCAGCCCGAGGCTTGCCCGCAGGCGGCCGGCCTCCTCGGGACGCGGCGACATGCTGGCCGCGACCAGCGGCGGGTCCTCGACCTGGAAGACCGGCGTCCGGGGGGCCTGCGCCCGGACGCCCTCGGAGAGGCTGCGGCACACGGTGATGGCGGCCGTGGCATGACGCAGGGCATGCCCCTCGAGAGCCCTGGCCAGCCACGGCAGGATGCCTCGGCGCCCGAGCGGCGAACGACGGAGCTGCTCCGGGATGCAGGAATCCACGTCGGCGACGAGCGGCACGCCGAGCAGGCGGGCGAGGGGCGCGGCCAGGTGGGCGGCCTCCTCGACGGCATGGACGACGTCGTAGCGGTGCCTGACCATGAGCCAGGCGGCCTCGGCCATGAAGGGCGCGTCCAGGAGGAGCTTGACCAGCGAGGGCCCGGCCCTCACCCGGCCCACCGGCAGGCCCAGGCTGCGCCGGTGGAGGAGGCCAGGCAGGTCGACCGCCTCGCCCTGGGGGTACGTGAGCAGCTCGACGCGGTGCCCGAGAGCGGTGAGCGCGCGGACCATGGCCAGGACCGCGAGGGGCGTGCCCCGCACCTCGAAGAACGGCTGCGGGGCCAGGAGCAGGATGCGGAGTCGGCGCGGGCTAGGCGCGGGCGGCGGGCTGATGGCGGCCGTCTTCGGCCTCCTCGGCCTGGTGGCTCAGGAACCTCTCGGCGTCGATGGCGGCCATGCAGCCGCTGCCGGCGGCGGTGACCGCCTGGCGGTAACGGTGGTCGGCGACGTCGCCCGCCGCGTAGACCCCCGGCACGTTGGTGGCCGTGGTGCCGTGCCGGGTGACGAGGTAGCCCGTGGCGTCCATCTCCAGCACGCCGCGGAACAGCGCCGTGTTGGGCTCGTGGCCGATCGCCATGAAGATGCCCCCCGCCGCGATCTCTTGCGCCCGGCCCGTCTTGACGTTGCGCAGCATGGCGCCGGTGACCCCCTGCCCGCGCCCGCCGAGGATCTTCTCCACGACGCTGTCCCAGATCCAGGCGATCTTCGGGTTGCCGAACGCGCGGTCCTGCATGATCTTCGACGCGCGCAGGATGTCGCGGCGGTGCACGACCGTGACCTTGGTCGCGAACTTGGTGAGGAACGTGGCTTCCTCCATGGCGGTGTCGCCGCCGCCCACCACCAGGACCTCCTTGTTCTTGTAGAAGAACCCGTCGCACGTCGCGCAGGCGGACACGCCGCCGATCTTCGTGCGGAACTCCAGCTCCTCGGGCAGGCCGAGCCAGCGGGCCCGGGCGCCGGTGGCGATGATGAGCGTCTCGGCCCGGACCTCGCCCTCGTCGAGCGTGATCGTGAACGGGCGGCGGGACAGGTCCGCCTTCTGGGCCGCGCCGGAGGCGAACTCGGTCCCGAAGCGCGCCGCCTGCTGGCGGAAGCGGTCCATCATCTCGGGCCCCAGGATCCCTTCCGGGAAGCCGGGGTAGTTGTCCACGTCGGTGGTCAGCATGAGCTGCCCCCCCGGCACGTCGGTGGGGTCCTCGCCCCCGCCCTCGATCACCAGGGGCTCCAGGTTGGCGCGCGAAGCATAGAGGGCCGCGGTGAGGCCGGCCGGGCCCGACCCCAGGATGGCCACGCGGTACTGAGGTTTCTTCATGGGCGACGTCCCTCGGCCGAAGGCGGCCGGGCAGACAGTATAACCGGCCCGGCCCCCGAGCCTTGACAGCGCCGGGGGGCGCGGATACGGTCTCGAAATGCCCACCGCGGCGCGGATCGATGTGCTGCTCTCCGTCCTCAACGCCACCGACGTGGGCCCGCTGGACAGCGTGGCGGACAAGCTGCGCCAGGTCCAGGAGGAGCTGCGGGGCCTCGACCAGCCGGCGCTCGCGGACCGCGCGGGAGAAGCGGTGGCCGCGCTGCAGCGGGGCGACCTGGCCGAGTTCAAGCGGGCGCGCGCGTTCCTGCAGTCGAAGATCGGCCACCTTCGCTAGCCCCGCCCGGCGATGATTCCTGACCAATAGCGACGGAGGATCGACATGGAACGCTTCCTGGGACGCTACTCGGAGGCCATCTACTGCGTGATGCGTCTCATGGTGGGCCTCACCTTCGCGCAGCACGGTGCGCAGAAGCTGCTCGGACTGCTGGGCGGCCAGAAGATGCCCCTGGGCTCGATGCCGGGTGTCGCGGGGATCATCGAGCTGGTGGGCGGTCTGCTGATCGCGGTCGGCCTGTTCGCAGGCTGGGTGGCCTTCATCGCCTCGGGCGAGATGGCGGTGGCTTACTTCATGGTCCACGCCCACGGAGGATTCTGGCCGGTCGTGAACCGGGGCGAGCTGGCGGTGGTGTACTGCTTCGTCTTCCTCTACATCGCCAGCCGCGGGTCGGGCCGCTACAGCCTCGAGGCCGCGGTCAAGAAGGGCCCGCCAAGTCATTGAGCAAGGGGGCGCTAGCGGCGCGCCCCCTTGAACCCCCGCTCGCTGCGCGCGAGTAAATCGCGCTTCGCTCGCAGCCTTGGCCTATTGCCGTCAACCTGGGGCAGCGAGCGGCGGATTCACTCCGCCGCGAGCGACTTGGGGGGGAGCGCGAATGCGCGCGGGGGGGCGCCTCCGTTGGCTCCGCGCCCCCCCGACTACTGAACCGTCCCGCTGAAGGGCTGGGTGACCCGGACGGGTGCAGGGGAGGCGTGGTGATGGAACATCCGCCATCCCTCCGGCGTGCGTCGGAAGAGGTTGGTGGCCTGCGCCACCGCCACTCCGACGTCGCTGTCGCGGGAGGCGGTGATGTTCTCCGCGCAGGCGACCATCCCGACCTGCCCGAAGACCTGGACGCCGCAGTCGGTCGGCGTCACGCGCATCCAGTGCGTGCTGGCGAAGATCTGGGCCAGCGACTCGCGCACCCTCTCCCAGCCCACCAGGACGTCCCAGCCCGGATGGATGCAGCGCACCCACGGCTCGTGGAGCCAGAGCCGCTCCATCCCGTCGAGGTCCAGCTCCTCCAGCGCGCGGTAGAAGCGCTCGTTCGCGTCCCGTAGCTCTTCGACCTCGCCCATGAGTCCATTCTAGCCCGCGGGCCGGTGGCGCCGGGGCGTTTTGGGGCGACGGCAGTAGAATCCGGGAACCGTGGCCGCTCCCCGCCCTGTCGCCGGGCCCGTTGCGCTGCCCGTCGTGCACTCCTGGATCGCCAACCGGCCGGTCGAGGGCCGGGCCGGTCAGCGCCCGGCGGTCAATCCCGCGACCGGAGCCGCCTTCGCACGGGTGAGCCTGCTCGATGCCGCCCAGGCCGGCTCGGCGCTGGCCGCGGCCCGGGCCGCCTTTCCCGCCTGGCGCGCCGCGCCCTTTCGCGCGCGTGCGCGCGTGCTACTCGAAGCGCGGGAGGTCGTGGTGCAGCGAGCCGAAGAGATCGCCCGGCTGGTCGAGCAGGAGCAGGGCAAGCCGGCCGCCGAAGCGCACCTCGTCGAGGTCTTCCCGGCGCTCGAGGCCCTGAAGCACCTCGCCGTGCACGCCGAGGAACTCCTGAAGGACGAGCCGGTGGAGGCGCAGGTCGTCCTCTTCGCCCACAAGGACTGCCGCCTCCGTTACGAGCCCTACGGCGTGGTGCTGGTCGTCACCCCGTGGAACTACCCGTTCGGCGTCTCGCTGTGCGGCGTCGCCGCCGCGCTGGCCGCCGGAAACACCGTCGTCCTCAAGCCCGCCCCCGCCACCGCCGTCGTCGGGCTCCGCATCGCGGAGGTGTTCCGCGCGGCGGGCATCCCCGACGGCGTCCTCAGCGTGCTGTCCATCGACGACGCCCTCGCCCCCGCCCTGGTCGAGGACGCGCGGCTGGACAAGATCGTCTTCACCGGCAGCCCGGCCACCGGGCGCAAGGTGATGGCCTCGGCGGCGAAGAACCTGACCCCCGTGGTGCTGGAGCTGGGCGGCAAGGATCCGGCGGTCGTCTGCCGCGACGCCGACCTGGATCGCGCCGCCCGGGGCATCGTCTGGGGGGCGTTCGTCAACGCCGGCCAGACCTGCGCGTCGGTCGAGCGCGTCTACGTCGAGGAGGAGGTGGCGGAGCCCTTCCTCGCCCGCGTGGTCGAGGAGACCCGGAAGCTGCGGGTGGGCGACCCCGCCGCGGGCGAGGTCGAGATGGGGCCGCTGACCCTGGAGCGCCAGAGGACGATCGTCGAGGAGCACGTGGCGGACGCGGTGGCGAAGGGGGCCCGGGTCCTGACCGGCGGCGCCGCCCGAACCGGCCCCGGCTGGTTCTATCCGCCCACGGTGCTCGCCGGCGTCGACCACACCATGCGGGTGATGCGCGAGGAGACCTTCGGCCCGGTGCTGCCCATCATGTCGGTGCCGTCGCTGGAGGAGGCGATCCGGCTGGCCAACGACACCGAGTACGGCCTGACCGCCAGCGGCTGGACGCGCGATCCCGACAACGCCCGGCGGCTGGAGAGCGAGCTGCAGGCAGGCGCGGTCACGATCAACGACTGCGTCTACAGCTACGGGGAGCCCACCGCGCCGTGGGGCGGGTTCAAGAAGAGCGGGGTGGGACGCACCCACGGCCGGGCCGGCCTGCGCGAGATGGTCCAGGTGAAGTACGTGGCCCGGGATCCGACCGCCGGCCCCATGCTCTGGTGGTTCCCCTACGGCCGGGAGCTGGACCGCCTGATGCCGTCCGCCATCCGCGCGCTGCACGCCCGCTCGCCGTGGACGCGGCTCGCCCACCAGCTTCGCCTCCTGCGTTTCCGCCGCTTCCGGCGCCGGGGCCGGCTCGCCTCCATCCTCAAGCGGGCCGACCGGCTGTTTTAGACGGACAATAGGCGCATGCCGGTAGCCGGCTCGCAGCTCTCGCCCGCCAAGCGGCCGAAGTGGCACTACATTACGGTGGGCGTGATCCTCATCGCGGTCGCGGTGGCGCTGACGGTGGGCTGGCAGATCCTCGGCGTCTCCGACGCGGCGCGGGCCAAGGAGATGACCACCCTGCGCTGGGTGGTCTACTTCCTCGGCACCGTGCTGTTCCTGCTCCTCATCGCGGGGCTGGTCCTCATCGTGACCCTCCTCGTGCGCGAGGTTCGCCTCAACGAACGCCAGTCCAACTTCGTGAGCGCGGTCACCCACGAGCTGAAGACGCCCGTGGCCTCCCTCAAGCTCTACCTGGACACCCTGCAGCTGCGCGACCTGCCGGAGAGCCGGCGGGTGGACTTCTACCGCACGATGCGCGAGGACCTGGACCGCCTCAACGCGACGATCAACAACGTCCTCAACGCCGCCATGTATACCGACCGGCCGGTGGTGGATCCTCGGCCGCTGGATTTCGCGCGGCTGGTCCGGCGGGCCATCGACCTCACCCGCACCCGCCACCAGCTCTCGCGGGAGAGCTTCTCCTACGAAGGCCCCGAGAGCTTGCGCCTGTCGGGCGACGCCCAGGCGCTCGAGACGGCGGTGCTCAACCTGCTCGACAACGCGGTGAAATACTCGAAGGACAACGTGAAGGTCGAGGTCGAGGTGGGCAGCGACGGCGACGGACAGGCCCACCTGCGGGTCAGGGATCACGGCATCGGCATGAGCCGGGCCCACCTGCGCTTCATCTTCAACCGCTTCTACCGCATCGGGGCCGAGGTGCGCCGCAGCCATACCGGCACCGGCCTCGGGCTCTTCATCGTCAAAGCGGTGGTGAGGGGCCACCGGGGCACCGTCTCGGCCGAGAGCGCCGGTCCCGACCGCGGCTCCACTTTCACGGTGACCCTTCCGGGGCGGATCGAGCGCGCCGGCGAGGAGGGGGCGCCGAAAGAGGCGGCCGGCTGATGGCGCGCATCCTCATCGTCGAGGACGAGGCGCACCTCGCGGACGGGATCCGCTTCAACCTGGAGGCGGAGGGGTACGACGTGGAAGTGGAGGCGGACGGCACGCGGGCCCTCGAGAAGCTCACCGCCGAGCCGCCGGCGCCGCTGGACCTGGTGATCCTCGACGTGATGCTGCCCGGCGTCGACGGGTTCGCGGTCGCCGACGCGATGCGCAAGTCGGGGAACTTCACGCCCGTCCTCATGCTGACCGCCAAGAGCCTGCCCGATGACGTCGTCCATGGCCTGGAGGCGGGAGCCGACGACTACCTGGCCAAGCCCTTCGACCTCGCCGTGCTCCTGGCCCGCGTCAAGGGGCTGCTCCGGCGCCGGGACTGGGCGCGCGGCGATCCGGGCAGCCTCTCCACCGCGCGCGTCGGCGACGCCGAGGTGGACTTCGGCCGCTTCGAGATCCGCACTCGTGGTCAGACCTTCCGCCTGACCCTGCTCGAGACCATGCTCCTGAAGCTGCTCGTCCAGAACGCGGGGCAGGTGGTCGGCAAGGGGGAGATCCTGCAGAAGGTGTGGAACCTCAGCCCCGACACCGAGACGCGGGCGGTCGACAACTTCGTCGTCCGCCTGCGCCGGTACCTGGAGGCCGACCCGCGCGCGCCGAAGCACCTGCAGACGGTGCGGGGGGCCGGTTATCGCCTCGTCCTCGAGGGCTGAGGCGGAGTCGTCGTCCGCTCTACGGGATCCTCAAGGGCCGCCGCCCGCGCCCGGCGTGATCTCCGCCGCCTGAAGCTTTCCTGCATGCGCCGTTTCAGGCCGGCCCGGTGAGGCCCGCGTCGTTCGAGGGGTGACCTCGAGCCTTCAGCGACTTGCCGCCCGATGGATGACGGGCATGGTTCCTGCTCCAGCGCGGGTGGCCCGCGCGGGCCATCCATGCGTTTCCGACCTTCAGGGTTCCCAGCCGTCACCTTCGCCGGACCGCTCGCCGCGGCCGGCGCTCTCCTGAGTGTCACCACGCCCGGGTCCGCGCGGGCCGCCATGCCCCCGAGCGAGGCCGCCGCCCCCGTCGGCGCCCTCCTCGCCGATCCCGCCCGCCTGGTGGCCTGGCTGCGCGCCCGCAACGCCGACGTCGGCGCCGCCGCCGCCCGGGTCCGCGAGGCCCAGGGCGACCTCGGCCAGAGCCGGCTTCGCCCCAATCCCGCCCTCGCCTTCAGCCTCAGCGACGTGCCCGTCGGGGCCACCAACCCGCGCGGGCTCCGCTTCGCCGACACCTCCATCTACGGCGTGACCCTCAGCCAGACGCTGGAGATGGGCAAGCGCGCGCCACGGATCGAGTCGGCCCGCTTGCGGCTGGAGTCGGACCGGCAGTCCTACCTCGACGCGGTGGTGCAGAAGGCGGCCGAGGCGCGGGAGGCCCTGGGCCGGGTAGCCTATTTGAAGAGCCGCCAGGCGGTGCTCGAAGAGAGCCAGGCCGCCGCCCGGCAGGTCCTGGATCTCCAGCGCGCGCGGCTGGAGGCCGGCGATCTGAGCGGCAATGACTATGACCGGCTGCGGCTCGACACGCTCCTGCTCGAGTCCGACCTGGCCCGCAACCAGAGCGAGGTGCGCGCCGCCCTCGCCGCCTGCCGCGCGCTCCTCTCCGCTTCCTGTGCGGCTGACGACGCGGGCCCGGCCGCCCTGGAGACGGCGCCCCTCCTGCCGCCTCTGGGGCCGGCGGCGGAGACGGCCGAGACCGCCGCGGCCGGGCGTCCCGACGTGCAGGCCCTGGAGCTGTCCGCCCGGTCGGCGCGGCAGGACGCGCTCCTCGCTCGGCGGCGAGCGCTGCCCGACTTCGGCCTCAGCCTGGGTTACACTCGCGACTACCTCACGATCTCGGGCGATCAGCCGCGGAGCCTCGTCTTCAACGTGTCCCTGCCGATCCCCGCCTTCGACCGCGGCCAGCACGACGCAGCGCGGGCCGAGGCCCGGGCCTCCGAGATGGAGCTGAGCGCCCAGGCCCTGGGCACGCGCGTCCGCGCGCAGGTAGCGTCGCTCATGGAGGAGCGCGCCTCGCTCGAGGCCGCGCTGCATCGTCTGCGGGAAGACGCCGTTCCCCGCTCCGCGTCGATCCTCGACGCCACGGTCGGCGCGGTGATCCACGGCGAGCTGAGCATGACTGACCTGCTGCTCGCCAGACGGACGCACACCGAGCTGCGGCTGAAGGCGTTGGAGCTGCAGTGGAGCGTCTTCGGCGTCGGCAACGGGCTGCGAACCGCCCTGGGCCTGGACGCGGCGCTCGTCGGCGAGGCGGCCACGGCGAGCGGCCCATGACGGAGCCCGGGGCCGGAGACCGACGGGCCCGGAGCCGAGCCAGGCTTCGGTCGCGGCTGGGTCTGGCGGCGGCGCTGGCGGCGAGCATCCTGGGGGTCTGGAGGGCCGCCGGCTACGAGCGGGAACGCCCGGTCGCCGCGGCCAGCCCGCCGGGCCTTGCCGTCGAGGCTGGCCGGATCGCGCTCGCGGCCGACGCGCCGCAGTGGCGCTTCCTCAGGCTCGCCACGGCCGAGCCGGCCGGCCAGCGCTGGACCGACCCGCAGCCCGCCCGCATCGGCATCGACCAGACCCGGGCGTCGAAGGTCGGGGTCGCGGTGGGCGGACGCGTGACGAAGGTATTCGTGGAGCTGGGCGAGCGGGTGAGGAAGGGCGAGCCGCTCTTCGCGGTGGCCAGCCCGGAGATCGCCGAGCTGAAGGCCGAGCGCGAGAAGGCCGGCGTCGACCTCGAGGCCGCCCGCGCCACGTTCGATCGCGTGCGCGCCCTGGTGGCTACCCGGGCCCTGCCCGCGAAGGAGGAGGCGAGCGCGCTCCAGCAGCTCCGCCAGGCCGAGGTGGCGCAGCGCCTGGCCGAGTCGAAGATGCGGTCGCTGAGCGTGCTTCCCGACGCGCAGCGCGACCTCGCCGTCTCGGCGCCGCGGGGCGGGCTGGTCGTGGAGAAGAACGTCCTCGTGGACCAGCAGGTCTCTCCCGACTCCAGCGGCTCGGTCATGGTCATCGCCGACCTGTCCTCGGTGTGGGTGACGGCGGAGGTCTTCGAGGCGGAGGCGACCGAGATCCGGCCCGGGGACGCGGCGCGGGTGACGAGCCCCGCCCTGCCGGGCGTCGAGCTCGAAGGGCGGGTGGACATGGTCTCCTCGGTGGCCGATCCGGCGCGGCACACGCTGCCGATCCGGGTGCGGCTGGCGAACCGCGAGGGGATCCTGCGGCCCAACGTCTATGCCCAGGTCCGCTTCGCCTGCGTTCCCCGCCCGGGCGCGGTGGAGGTGCCGGCCTCCGCCGTGCTCTTCGACGGGGCGCGCCAGTACGTCTATGTCCAGGACGGCCGGGGCGGCTTCCTGAGGCGGGACGTCACCACCGGGACCGCCCACGAAGGCCGGGTCACCGTCCTCTCCGGGCTCGGCGGAGGGCAGAAGCTGGTCGCCGAAGGAGCCGTGCTGCTCGACAACCAGCTCGACCTCTCCGAGTAGGGCGGCCGCACCGTGCTCGAGGCGCTGCTCCGCTTCTCGCTGCGCAACCCGGCCGCCGCCTTCCTTCTCGCGGCCGTCATCGCGGCGGGCGGGGCCTACGGCTTCTCGAACCTCACGGTCGAGGCGTTCCCCGACCCCACCGATCCCCAGGTGCAGGTCATCACGCTCTATCCCGGCCAGCCCACCGAGGAAGTGGAGCGGAGGGTGTCGATCCCGCTCGAGCGCACGCTCAACGGCATCCCCGGCCTCTTCCGCCACCGCAGCGTTTCCCTGTTCGGCCTTTCCTTCGTGACCCTGACCTTCGGCGACGGCGTCGACATCCATCTCGCCCGCCAGCAGGTGCTGGAGCGGATCGGGCAGGCCGACCTCCCGGCGGGGGTCCAGCCCGGCCTCGGGCCCCTGGCTACTCCCATCGGGGAGGTCTACCGCTACACGCTCGACGGCCGGGGCGCGGACCCCATGAGGCTGCGCACGGTGCAGGACTGGACCGTGCGGCCCCGGCTGCTGCAGGTGGCGGGCGTGGCCGACGTCGTGTCCTACGGCGGTCTGGTCAGGGAGGTCCACGTCGAGCCGGATCCGGTCCGGATGGCGTCCCTGGGGGTAGGCCTGCCCGACATCTTCGCCGCCCTCAAGAAGGCCAGCGCCAACGCCACCGGCGGATACGTGGAGCGGGGCGCAGAGATGTTCGTCATCCGGAGCCTGGGCACGTTCGGCGGCCTGGGGGACATCGAGCAGGTCCGCGTAATCGCGCACGAGGGGGTGCCGGTGAGGGTGAAGGACGTGGCGCGCGTGGGCGAGGGCTATGCGCCCCGCCAGGGCGTGGTGACCCGCGACGCCGCCGAGGACGTCATGGAGGGCATCGTGCTGATGCGCCGCGGCGAGAACCCCTCCGTCATGCTGGCCGGGCTCCGCGCCCGGGTGGAGGAGCTGAACTCTCAAGGGCTGCCGGAGGGTCTCCGGATCGTTCCCTTCTACGACCGCATGGACCTCGTCGACACGACCCTGCGCACCGTGTTCCGGAACCTGGCCGAGGGAGCCGCCCTGGTCGTCCTCGTGCTCTTCGCGTTCATGCTCTCGCTGCGGGCATCGCTCGTGGTCGCCTCCGTCATCCCCCTCTCGCTGCTGGCCTCCTTCCTCTACCTCTACGCGCGGGGCATGTCCGCCAACCTCCTCTCGATGGGGGCGGTGGACTTCGGCATCATCGTCGACGGGGCGGTCATCCTCGTCGAGCACCTCTTCCATCGCCTGCAGGGCGGGGGCCACGGCGACCCCCGACCACCCGCGGACCGCGTCCTGGACGCGGCCCGCGAGGTGGCCCGTCCGACCCTCCTCTCGCTGCTCATCATCATCGCCGCCTACATCCCCATCCTTTCCTTGCAGCGGGTGGAGGGCCGGATCTTCGCTCCCATGGCCCACACCGTGGTCAGCGCGCTCGCCGGCGCACTGCTCACGAGCTTCACGCTGGTGCCGGTCCTGGTCCTCCTCTGCTTCCGGCGGCCGTCGGCCGGCCGCGAGTCGCCCCTGCTCGCCCTCGCGCGGCAGGCATACGAGCCGAGCCTCGCCTTCGCGCTCCGGAACCCGGGACCGGTGCTCGTCCTCGCCGCGGGCAGCCTGGCCGCCGCCCTGGTCCTGCTGCCGCGGCTGGGCTCGGAGTTCCTGCCCGAGCTGAACGAAGGCGCCGTATACGTGACCTTCACCCTGCCCGGCAACGTCTCGCTGGCCACGGGCCGGCGGCTGGTGCCGAAGATCAAGGAGCTGCTGCGTCGCACGCCGGAGACCACCCACGTCCTGACCCAGCTCGGCCGGCCGGAGGACGGCACCGACCCCACGCTGCCCAACAACCTGGAGATGTTCGTGACGCTGAAGCCGATGAGCCAGTGGCGTCCGTGGATCCGGGGCCTCGAGGACGTGGCGGCCGAGATGGCGCAGAGGGTGCGCGAGGTGCCCGGCGTCGAGGCCAACTTCTCCCAGCCCATCCGCGACAACGTCAACGAGAACATCGCCGGCCAGTTCGGCCAGATCGCCTTGAAGCTCTACGGCGACGACCTCGACGCGCTGCAGCAGGCGGCCCAGGCGGCCGAGGTCGCCATCGCCCGCGTGCCGGGGGTGGCCGACCTCGGCATCGTCAAGTCGGGCGAGATGCCGCAGCTGGCGGTGCGGCTGGACCGTGCGGCGCTGGCCCGCTACGACCTCGACCTGGCCGACGTGCAGGACTACCTGGAGACCGCGATGGCCGGGCATGTGGCCTCCGAGATGTGGGACGGGGAGAAGCGCTTCGACGTGACGGTGCGCCTGCCCGCCGCCGCGCGCGACGACGCGGGCGCCGTCCGGAACCTGCTCCTCCCGCTGAAGGACGGCGCCCTGGTCCCCGTGTCCGCCGTCGCCGACGTGCGCATGGACGTGGGCCGGGCGGCCATCACCCGCGAAGCGGGACGCCGCTACGTCGGGGTCCGGATGAACGTGCGAGGGAGGGACATGGGATCCTTCGTGGAGGAGGCGAGGGACCGCGTGGCGGCGGCGGTGAAGCTGCCACCGGGCTACGAGATGACGTGGGGTGGAGAGTTCGAGGACCAGCAGCGGGCCATGGCCCGACTGCGTCTGGTGATCCCGCTGTCCCTGCTCGTCACCTTCCTCCTGCTCTTCGCTGCCTTCCGCTCGGTGGCCGACTGCCTGCTCGTGATGCTCAACGTGCCCTTCGCGCTCGTGGGCGGCGTGCTGGGGCTGGCCGCCGCCCACCTGCCGCTGTCGGTGGCGGCCGCGGTGGGCTTCATCGCCCTGCTCGGCCAGGCGGTCCTGAACGGAGTCCTGATGGTCTCGGCCATCGGCGCTCGCCGCGAGCGCGGAGAGCCGCTCGAGACCGCGGTGGCGGGCGGGGCGCGCGATCGCCTGCGGGCCGTGCTCATGACCGCCCTGCTGGCTTCGCTGGGACTCCTGCCGGCGGCCCTCTCGCACGCCATCGGGAGCGA
>QHVM01000087.1:148133-169316 GCA_003223555.1 Acidobacteriota bacterium
CGATGCGCCGCGCCGCGGCGCCAGCCTCCCCGGTGGGCTGAGGCTGGGGTGGGATCAGTGAAGGCAGAGATCGAGACCGAGCTGGCGGCCGCCCACGCGCGGTTTGCCCGGGCGGCCATGTCCATCTACCTGGGCACGGCGGCCGTCGCGCTGCTCCTGCTGCTGGCCGCCCTCGCCACCGACCTTGCCCACCAGAGACAGACGGCCCAGGACATGCTCTCGCTGGAGACGCAGGTGCGCAGCCACTACCTGACCCGGCACCTGCAACTCCTGGAGGACGAGCTGACGCGCCTCGGCCTGCGGTCCGAGGTGGATCTGCTCGACGAGAACATGGAGCCCGAACGAAGCCTCCTCCGCCTCTCCCACGAAAAGAGCGCCTTCTTCAACGTGGGAGTGGCCATCCTGGCCCGCGACCGCACGGTGATGTGGTCCGAGCCGCAGAGCTTCCTCGCTCCCGGCCGCTCGCCGGTGGGCGCGGAGCTGTTCGCCACCGCGGCGAAGACCCGGACGGCCCAGGTCGTGCGGGCCGACGGGGCGTCGGGCGCCTCCATCCNNNCCTACTCGGCGCCATCGACCCGTCCTCGCTGCTCGACCGCCGGGCCGGCAGGGCGCTGGCCCTGGCCACCATGGACGGCCGCGTGATCTATCCCCCCGGGCCGCCGCCCGTCGACACGCGGCCGGTATGGGAGGCGGTGGGGCGCCGGGCGGCCGAGCCCTTCGCGGTCGAAGCCGACGTCGGGGGCAAGCAGGAGGTCGTGGCCGGAGCGCCGGTCCACGGCACCGACTTCGTCCTGCTCTCCATCGCCGACACCGACACGCTCTTCGGCCCCGCCCGACGGCGCCTGGCCCTGCGCCTCGGCCTGGGCGTGCTCCTGGCCGCGCTGCCCCTGGTCGTGGTCGCCCTGCTGCTCCGCCGCTCGCTGCGCGCCTTCCGCCAGGCCGAGGAGGACGCGGTGCGGGGGGAGCGGCTGCGGAGCCTCGGCGAGGCGGTCGACCTCATCGCCCACGAGGTCAAGAACTCCCTGAACGGCCTGGGCATGGCCCTCGACATGATCCTGCAGGGAGACCGAACCGGGCTGGAGGCTCGCCAGCGGCGGGCGGTGGCCGGTCTGCGCCGGGAGATGGAGCGCCTGTCCGAGTTCACCTCGGAACTGCTCTTCTTCTCCAAGGGGGTCGTGCCCCGTCCGGTGACCCTCGACCTCGCGCAGTTCGTGCCCAAGGTGACCGAGCTGGCCCGGGACGCGGCCGAGGCCCGGGGGGTCGTCCTGACGGTCGTTCCGGGTGAGCAACAGGTGCGCGTGAAGGCCGACCCCACGCTCGTCCACGTCGTGATCGCCAACTTGCTGGGCAACGCGGTGAACTTCGCGGCGGTGGGAGACGCGGCCCCCCCGTGGGTCGAGGTGAAGGTATCCTCCTCCGGGGGAGGCGCGGGAGTGCTGGTGCGGGACAGTGGTCCGGGGGTGGCGCCGGCCGTGAAGCGCCGGCTGTTCGAGCCCTTCGTCACCGGAAAGCCCAACGGAGTGGGCATCGGCCTCGCGCTGTCCCGGCGGATCGCGCGCGCCCATGGCGGCGACCTCGTGCACGAGGAGGCGGTGTCGGGGGCGGCTTTCCGGCTGGTGCTCCCCATGGAGGAGCGTTGAACGCCAGCGTCCTCATCGTCGACGACGAGCGGGTGTTCTGCATGCTGGCCGAGGAGGCCTTGACCTCGGAGGGCTTCGAGGTCCGGACCGCCGACACCCTCCGCAAGGCGCGGACGGAGTTCAACGCCGCCACTCCGGACGTGCTGGTCCTCGACCGGCGGCTGCCCGACGGGGACGGGATCGACTTCCTGAAGACGGTGCGGGCGCAGGAGCCGCCCTCGACCGCCATCCTCGTCGTCACCGCTTACGGCGACGTGGAGAACGCCGTGGAGGCGCTCAAGGCGGGAGCCTCGGACTACCTCACCAAGCCGGTCCAGCTCACCGACCTCATCGTCAAGCTGCGCAAGGTCATGGAGACGCGGGGCCTGCGGGACCGGCTGGTCCTGGCCCGCAACAGCGCGGCCGGGCCGCCGGCGGTCGAGCCGGAGAGCGCGTCCATGCGCGCCGTGCTCGAGCGCCTGCGCGACGTCAGCCAGAGCCCCCTCACGCCGGTGTTCCTGCGCGGCCCGTCGGGCGTCGGAAAGCAGCGGGCGGCCGAGATGCTCCACGCGCTCACCTGGTCCGGCCTGGACGCCGACGCGCCCTTCGTGGAGGTCAACTGCGCGGCGCTGCCCGAGGACCTGGTGGAGAGCGAGCTGTTCGGCCACGAAAAGGGCGCCTTCACCGACGCGCGCATGATGAGGCGGGGTCTCATCGAGCTGGCCGCCGGGGGCACGCTCTTCCTGGACGAGATCACCGAACTGCCCCTGCGCTCCCAGGCCAAGCTGCTGAAGTTCCTCGACGCGATGCGGTTCCGGCGCCTGGGAGGCCAGCGGGAGATCGCGGTCGAGCTGCGGGTGGTGGCGGCCACCAACCAGGACGCCGAAGCGCTCGTGAAGGCCGGCCGCTTCCGCGAGGACCTGTACCACCGCCTGGCCGTCTTCCTCGTGACCCTTCCCCCCCTGGCTGCGCGGAGGGAGGACGTGCCAGGCCTGGCGCGGAGCTTCGTGGCCTTCTTCGCGGAGAGGGTCAAGAAACGTCCCCTCGCGCTGTCCGCGGCCGCCCTCGACAAGCTCATGGCTTACGACCATCCGGGTAACGTGCGAGAGCTGCGCAACGTGGTGGAGCGGGCGGTGATCCTCGCCCCCGGGCCGGAAATCAGCGAGACCGAGATCGTGCTTCCCGACCGCGGGCCCGGACGTTCCGGGGGCGACCATCCCTCCTGGATGCCTCCCGCCGCCGACGGCTCGCCTCCGCCGCTGGAAGCCGTGGAGAGGGCGTATGTCGCGCACGTGCTGGAGGTCTTCAAGGGGCACCGCACCGCCGCCGCGCAGGCCCTCGGAATCTCCTATCCGACGTTTCTCAAACGGTTACGGGAACTGCAGATTGATTAGCCTTACCCGCCGCTGACCGGCGGGACGAACACCACCTCGGCCCCGGGCGGGAGGGGCTCCTCGAAGCGCGCGTAGCGGCGGTTCACCGCCACGGCCAGGCTGCGGCGGCGGTCGGCCAGGATGGGATGATCGGCGGCCAGCCGGCGCCAGGCCTCCTCGGCGGTGGCGCCCTCGGGCAGCTCCAGCTCCACGAACTCTTTCCCCGTCGCCTCGCGCAAGGACGCGAACAGCCGCACCCGGACGACCATCCCGCAACGCTAGAACGATTGGGTTGCGCAGGCAAACGAGCGTAGACTGGATGGTCGAGCGAGGAGCGACGGCGTTGCTCAAAGACCGTTTCGGCCGCCAGATCGACTACCTGCGCATCTCGGTGATCGACCACTGCAACCTGCGCTGCGTCTACTGCATGCCGCTGCGCGGGCTGAGCTTCATCCCCTCGCCCGAGCTGTTGACCGCGGAGGAGATCGAGCGGGTGGCCGCGGCGGCGGTGAGCGTGGGCTTCCGGAAGTTCCGGCTGACCGGCGGCGAGCCCACCCTGCGCCCGGACCTGGTCGAGATCGTGGGCCGCATCGCGGCCCTGCCCGGGGTGGACGACGTGTCGATGACCACCAACGCGATCCTGCTCCCGCGGCTGGCCGGCCCCCTGGCCGACGCGGGCCTCGGTCGCATCAACGTCCACGTCGACACCTTCAACCCCGAGCGGCTCAAGAAGGTCATGCGCTTCGGGACGCTGGACGAGATCGAGCGGGGCATCGCCGCCGCCGAGGCGGCCGGCCTGCGCCCGGTCAAGATCAACTGCGTGGTCACCCGGGACTACAACGACATGGACGTCGCCGACGTCGCGCGCCGGGCGCTCGAGCGGGACTGGCACGCCCGGTTCATCGAGCTGATGCCGCTGGGAGGCGGGGAAGCGGCGCGGCTGTCGCTCAGCCAGTTCGTCCCCACCCGCGAGACGCGGGAGCGCATCGAGGCCGCGCTCGGGCCCCTGGTGGCGCTGCCCCGGGTCCAGGCCGCCGACGAGTCGCGGAACTACCGCGTCGAAGGGCGAAGGGGCGTGATCGGCTTCATCTCTCCGGTCAGCGAGCCCTACTGCGGCACGTGCAACCGCATGCGCCTCACCGCTGACGGCCGCTTCCACCTCTGCCTGCTGAACGACGACGAGCTCGACGTGAAGAAGGTCCTGCGCTCCGGCGGCGCCGTGGCGGATGTCGCCGCCGTGCTCGCCCGCGCGGTGGGGCTCAAGCCCACGGGCCATCGGCTCGAGGAGGGCATCTCCACCGAGGAGCGGTCGATGTTCCAGATCGGCGGCTGAGCGCACGGGCGAGATGGCCTTCCGTCCGATCGTGGCCGCCGACGAGGGCGAGCTGGCCCGGGTGGCCGCCGCGTGGCTGGCCGACGAGATGAGGAAGGCGGTCGCCCGGGCCGGCCGCTGCGCCCTGGCCGTGTCCGGAGGATCGACGCCGCGGCCGGCCTACGAGCGCCTGGCCGCCCAGGAGGACGTGCCGTGGGAGGCGGTCGAGGTGTACTTCGGCGACGAGCGCGCCGTGCCCCCCTCCGACGCGCAGAGCAACTACCGCATGGCCCGCGAGGCGCTGCTCGACCGGGTGAGGCTGTCCCCGGACCGCATCCACCGCATGGAGGCCGACGATCCCGACCGCGAGGCCGCCGCCGCGCGCTACGCCGCGCTCCTTCCGTCCGCCCTCGACATCCTCGTCCTCGGCATGGGCCCGGACGGCCACACCGCCTCGCTCTTCCCCGGCTCGCCGGCCCTCCGGGAGACGGAGAAGAAGGTCGTGCCGGCGCGGGCGCCCGTGCCTCCGTCGGAGCGCCTCACGGTCACTCCGCCCGTCATCGCCACCGCCCGGCGCGTGGCGGTCCTGGCGGCCGGCGCGGGCAAGGCCGCCGTCGTGGCCCGCGTGCTCCGCGGGCCGTGGCAGCCCGACGCGCTGCCGGCCCAGCTCGCCCGTGAAGGCACGTGGCTCCTGGACCGCGCGGCGGCGTCCGCCCTCGGCTCTTGAGCCGCGAGCCCGCGCCCGCTCCGCTACCGAGGGACCTCGTCGCGCTGCAGCGCTTCGCCACCTTGATGGACGAGGAGTTCGCGATCCCCGGCACCGGCCGGCGCATCGGGCTCGACGCGCTGCTCGGCTTCGTGCCCGGGGTGGGCGACGCGGGCGGGGCGCTGCTCTCGGGCTGGGTCATCCTCGGCGCCCTCCGCCACCGCGTGCCGGGGGTGCATATACTCCGCATGGCGCTGAACGTAGCCATCGATACCGTGGTGGGGGCGGTGCCGGTCCTGGGCGACGTGTTCGACATCCTCTTCAAGGAGAACGTCGACAACGTGGAGCTGATCCTGCGCCACCGGGATCCCTCCCGGCCGCCCCGGACCGCGGTGGGCATCTGGCTCTCGGCGGCCGGCATCGCGGCCTTCCTCATCGGGCTGTTCATGGTGACGATGCTGGCGATGGGGCGCGCCGCCTCGTGGCTGATCGGGCGATGAAGGTCCCCCCCTGCACCGTCGTCATCCTCGGCGCGGAGGGCGACCTGGCCCACCGCAAGCTCATGCCGGCCCTCTACCACCTGACGCGGGACGGGCTGTTGCCCGAGGGCTTCACGATCGTCGGGGTCGCCCGCCGCGACCAGGGCGAAGACCGCTTCCGGCAGGCGATGAAGAGCGCGATCGCCGAGTCCAACGAGGCGGGCCCGGTGGACGAGGAGGTCTTCGCCCGCTTCGCCCGTCGGCTCTTCTACGTCCGCGGCGACCTCAACGATCCCGCGAGCTACCGGGCCCTCCGCCAGCGGCTGGAGGCGCGGGAGAAGGAAGAGCCCAAGCCGCAGGGACGGCTGGTCTACCTGTCCGTTCCGCCCAGCCTCTATCCGGCCGCGGTGGAGCACCTGTCGCGCGAGGCGGTGGCGGTCCGCGTCCGGGACCCCCGGGCCACGCCGTGGGTGCGGCTCATCGTCGAGAAGCCGTTCGGCCGCAGCCGGGAGACCGCCCGGGAGCTGAACCGGCTCGTGCACGAGCATCTCTCGGAGCACCAGGTCTTCCGCATCGACCACTACCTCGGCAAGGAGACGGTCCAGAACGTCCTGGTCTTCCGCTTCGCCAACTCGATCTTCGAGCCGGTCTGGAGCCGCCAGCACATCGATCACGTCCAGATCACGGCCGCGGAGACGGTGGGCGTCGAGCATCGCGCCGGCTACTACGAGGAGGCCGGCGCGGTGCGCGACATGTTCCAGAACCACCTGCTCCAGCTCCTCACCCTCACCGCGATGGAGCCGCCGTCGTCGTTCACCGCCGACGCGGTTCGCGACGAGAAGGTGAAGGTGCTGGCTTCCATTCGGCGCCTCCGGGAAGGTGGCATCGACGACCATGCCGTGCGCGGCCAGTACGGGCCGGGCACGATCGACGGCCGTCCGGTGCCCGGCTACCGCCAGGAGCAGGGGGTCGCGCCCGATTCGCAGACGCCGACCCTCGCCGCCCTGCGCTTGATGGTCGACAACTGGCGCTGGCAGGGCGTGCCCTTCTACCTCCGTTCCGGGAAGCGCATGCCGCGCCGGGTGAGCGAGATCGCCGTCCAGTTCCGGTGCCCGCCCCACCTGATGTTCGCGCGCGCGCGCGTCCCCGAGCTGGCCCCCAACCTCATCGCGATGCGGGTGCAGCCGGACGAGGGCCTTTCGCTCCGCTTCGAGATCAAGGTGCCGGGGCTGGAACTGGCGTTGAAGCCGGTCGACATGGCCTTCTCCTACGCCGAGGCGTTCGGCGGCGCCGAGCACTCCGCCTACGAGACGCTCCTCGTCGACTGCATGACGGGCGACGCCACGCTCTTCGCCCGCCGGGACGAGGTGGAGGCGGCGTGGGCGGTGGTCGATCCGATCCTCGATGCCTGGGCGGCCGGGCCTCCTGCCCCCTTCCCCAACTATGCCGCCGGGACCTGGGGCCCGCGGGAAGCCCACAAGCTCTTCGCCGGCGGCGCGGGCCGCTGGCGCGAGCCGTGAGCTTCGTCCTTGCCCTCGACGTGGGCAGCACGTCGGTCAAGGGCGCCCTCTACGACGCGCGCGCCCGCCTGGTGCCGGGGACCCTGGCCCGGGCGCCCAGCCCGGTCCGGCCCGTGGCCGGGGGGGCGGCCGAGGGCGATCCGGCCGAGCTCGTCCGGCGCGTGGACCGCGTCGTCGACCGGGTGATGGCCGCCGCGGGCCGCCGGGCGGGCCGCGTGCGGGCCGTCGGCCTCGACGTCCTCTCCATGACGTTCTGCGGCGTCGACGGCGAGGGCCGGCCGATCACGCCCCTCTACACATATGCCGACGACCGCGCCCAGCCGGACGTCGCCGCGCTGAGCCGGGAGCTGGACGCGGCGGCGGTCTATCAGCGAACGGGCTGCCCGCTGCACACCGCCTACGTGCCCGCCCGCTTCCGCTGGCTTCGCCGCACGCATCCGCGCCTCGTCCGCTCCGCCCGCCGCTGGCTCGACGCCGGGACCCTCATCCACCGGCGCTGGTTCGGACGGGACGTGCCCGTCTCCTACTCGGTCGCGTCGTGGAGCGGGCTGCTCGACCGGCGCCGCCTGGGTTGGGACGCCGAGCTGCTCGCCGTGCTCGGCCTCCGCGAGGACGCGCTGCCCCCGCTCTCCGATTACCTCCAGGGGCCACGCGGCCTCGGGCGGGCCTACGCGCGGCGGTGGCCGGCGCTGGCCGAGGTGCCGGTCTTCCTTGCCGTCGGCGACGGCGCCGCGGCCAACGTCGGCAGCGGCTGCGTCGATCCGCGGCGGCTGGCCCTCACGGTGGGTACCACCGGCGCCCTGCGCGTCGTGCTGCCGGGGGGCGAGCCCGCGGTCGCCCCCGGCCTGTGGGCCTATCGCGTGGGACGCGACGAGACGCTGCTGGGCGGCGCGTTCACCGAAGGAGGCAGTGTCTTCGCCTGGGAGCGCGAGGTGCTGCGCGTGCCGGGCCCGGCGCGCATCGAGGCCGTCCTGAGGCGGCTCCCCCCCGACGGCCACGGCCTCACCGTGCTCCCCTTCATCGCCGGCGAGCGCAGCCCCGGCTTCTCCTCCGGCGCACGCGCGTGCATCGCCGGCCTCAGCTCGGCCACGACGCCGTTGCAGATCGTCCAGGCGAGCCTGGAGGCGGTCAGCTATCGCTTCGCCCTGGTGGCCCGGCTCCTCCGCCCCCATCTCCACGCGCGTCACGACGTGGTGGCCAGCGGCGGGGCGCTGGAACGGTCGCCGTACTGGACCCAGCTCATGGCCGACGTGCTCGGCGAGCCCATCCTGGTATCGCGGGAGGAGGAGCTGACCAGCCGTGGCACCGCGATCCTCGCCTGGCGCGCGCTGGGGAAGTGGACGTCGCTCGACGACGTGGACCTGAAGCTGCGCCGGGCCGGTGAGCCCGACCCGCGGCGAGCCGAGGTGTACCAGGCGGCGATCGACCGGCAACGCCGCCTCTATGCGCAGGTGATCGGAGGCTGAGCCAGCGAGCGGAGCGGGATTCACTCCCGCGGAGCGAGCGGGGTTCAAGGGGGCGCGCCGCAGCGCCCCCTTGCTCGATTAGGTCCCGCCCAGCCAGACCTCGCCGTCGGCGTAGAACTCCTTCTTCCAGATCGGCACGCTGGCCTTGAGCGCGTCGATGGCGTACCGGCATGCCGCGAAGGCCTCGCCGCGATGCGCGGAGGTGACGGCCACCGCAACGCTCGCGTCGCCCACCTCCAGGCGGCCAAGCCGATGGACGATGCGGACCTCGCTCACGCGCCAGCGGGAACGGGCCTCGGCGGCGATCTTCTCCATGAGAGGGAGCGCCATCTCCTCGTAGGCCTCGTACTCCAGACGGAGCACACGCCGGCCTTCGTTGTGGTCGCGCACCACCCCGACGAAGAGGCACAGGGCGCCGTCGGCGGGGTTCGTGGCCGGCAGGGCGGCGACGTCGATCGGCTCGCGGACGAGGCGCACCGTCATCGGCCCATGGTAGCACCGCGCCCGTCACCGCCCCCTCGCGAGGTCCGCCGCCGCAAGGAGCGAGCCGGGCGCGAGCGCCTTCAGCGGCGGGTCAGGGGATGGAGGTGGCCGACGGGGCCGGCGCCGCCGCCTATGGAATAGGAGCGCCGGAGAGCCTCGGTGAGGTACTCCTTGGCCCCCCGCACGGCCGCGAGCAGCTCCTCTCCGAGGGCAAGCCGGGCGGCGATGGCGGCCGTGAACGTGCAGCCGGTGCCATGCGTGTTGCGCGTCGCGATGCGCGGGGCGGGCAGCTCTTCCAGCCGGTGGCCGTCGAAGAAGACGTCCACCGGCTCGCCCTCGAGATGGCCGCCCTTGACGACGACGGCGCGGGCGCCCGACGCCTGCAAGTCGCGCGCGGCCTGCGCCATCGCCTCCCGCGTTCGCACCGGCCGGCCGAGCAGGGCCTCGGCCTCGGCCAGGTTGGGGGTCACCACCTCGGCGAGCGGGAACAGCCGCTCGCGGTAGGCGCGCTCGGCCTCGCGCTCGACCAGCCGGCGGCCGGTCTCGGCCACCATGACCGGGTCGACGACCAGGTGGGGCAGGTGCAGGCGCTGCACGGCCGAGGCCACCGCTTCCAGGATGACGCGTCTGGCCAGCATGCCGGTCTTGACCGCGGCCACGGTCATGTCGGAGGCCACGGCGTCGATCTGGGCCACCACCATGCGCGGCTCGAGGGCCACCCAGTCCACGACCGCGACCGTGTTCTGCGCGGTGACGGCCGTGACGGCCGAGGCGCCGTGCACGCCGTGGGCGGCGAAGGTCCGCAGGTCGGCCTGGATCCCGGCGCCGCCCCCCGAATCGGAGCCGGCGATGGTCAGGGCGACCTTCACCTCGGCGGCCCGGCGGCCGGAGGCGTTGCGCGGGAAGGGAAGCGCTCCTGGAGGCCGACGAACATCCGATAGGTGAGCCCCCAGATGACGACGTCCTCCACCCTGAGGCAGGGAAACTGCAGCGTCGAGCCCTGGTGGGAGTAGTCCATCATCGACCGGCGCTCCTCGCGCACCAGCTCGTCGAGAGCGATCCAGTGGAGGGAGCGCACCTCGTCGTTGGGCCGGAGGGAAGCGTCGCCCAGCAGGCGGAAGACGAAGGGCGAGATGGCGAGGTCGACCGGGCGGAGCCGGGCCGCCGCCCGGACCTCGTCGAGAGCGCCCAGGTACTCGGCCTCGCGGGCGAGGTCGACGCCGATCTCCTCCTCCGTCTCCCGCACGGCGGTGGCGCGCAGGTCCGGGTCGCCGGGCTCGGCCCGCCCGCCGGGGAAGGCCATCTGGCCCGACCACGGGTCCTCGGGATGCTCCGCTCGCCGGATGAAGAGCAGCTGGATGCCGGAAGGACCGTCCCGCAGGACCAGGGCCACCGCCGCCCGCCGGACCTGCCCGGCCGGGACCCGGGTCGCCGGGCGCGCGTCGAGCGCGCCGCGCACGTCGTCCCAACCCAACCGGGTCATCATTCTCGCGTCCTCGGCGGCGCGTCCTTCATCCATGCCGATTCTAGCGCCGCCGCGGCGCCTTACCCGCCGAGCAGGGCGTGGGCCTGGGTCAGCCACAGGAAGGCCATGTTGGAGGCGAGACGGCCGCCGAGGAGCATGCGGTCCACCTCCGCCGGCTCGAAGTACGCCAGCTCCGCGATCTCGGAGGGCGGGGGCCGGAAGGCGTCGAGGGCCAGCTCGGTGCGGCCGGCGTAGATCGCCACGTGGTAGAGGACGTTGCGCACCGTGCCGTCCGGCCCCGTCCTCACGTCGCGCAGGTTCTTCTGGAAGGCGACGCGGCGCAGCACGACGTCCCGGCCGCGGTCGACGCCCCGCAACAGGGAAGCGAGCTCGTCCCCGGAGCCCGCCAGGCGGATCCTCGGGGAGCGCGGATCGTCGAACAGCTCCTCGCCCGCCTCGCGTACGAGGGTGGCGTCGAACTCCTCGCCCGCGCTCACGTGCCCGCCCACCGACTTGTCCCAGCGCTCGCCGTTCTCCTTGCCCCGGGGGCGCCGCTGCAGCAGCACCTGGCCCCGCCCGTCGACGACGAGGGCGTTGACGGCGCCTACCGCGAGGCCCGAGGCCTTGGCCGCCCGCCTCGGCCGGGCGCCGACGACGCGACCCTCCCCGTCGTACAGGTTGAGCCGCTCCTCGTCTGCCGCGCCTTCCGCTTCTGTCTTCAAGGGTTCGAACCATCGAGGACCGGGCGGGCGCTACGCCCCGGACCTCAGCGGCTGGTGACGACGAGCATCACGCCCGCGCCGCCGCCGGGCGCCGGCGCCGGAACCAGCTCCCAGTACCGCCGCCCGCGGCGGGTGACCGCGCGGCCGGACACGATCCCGACCGCGGAGCCGAACACGACGTCGCTCAGGAAGTGGACGTTCTCGTGCAGTCGGGACATGGCGACGTAGGTGGCGACGGTGTAGGTCGGCACCGCCGCCTTCCAGCCGAGGTGCGTCCACAAGACGCTGGCGAAGGCGAAGGTCCCCGATGCGTGGCCGGAAGGGAACGAGCAGCACTCGCCGCTCGGGCGGTCGCGGCGCACGCTGAGCTTGATGGCGTACGTCAGCCCGCCCGCCACCGCCGCCGACCGCAGCAGGTCCATGCCGAGGTGGGAGACGAGGCGGTTGTCGGTAGCCCGGCCCCAGGCATACGTGCCGAGCGAGATCCCGACCAGCACGGGCGCCTGGCCGATGACCTTGCCGGGCCAGAAGAAGTAATGGGCGAATTGCTTGCCCTTGAGGTGCGCGTTGAGGTCGTCGTCCCATTGGTGCACCGCGAGGGCCAGCAAGCCTCCGCCGGCGAGGATGGCGGCGTTCCGGCGGGTCGGCAGGTGGCCGAAGTCGCCGGGGATGGCTTTCAGTGTCGCCTTGATCCCCGTGTGCGGGGGAGGCGGGCCGGCGGGGGGGACCGACTTGGTCGGCGGAGGCGGCGCGGCCTGGGGAGCGTCGGGCGTCGCGGGCTGCGGTGAGGGCTGGGGAGACGGCTCCGGAGACGGCGAAGGCGCGGGGGGCTCCGGTGCCGGCGGCTGCTGAAGCCCGGGCGGCGCGTCGACCGGCGAGCCCCCCGGCGGTGCGCCCGCCAGCAGCAGTATCAGCATCACCGGCGCCATGATGCCAGTATGTCACGCGGCCGGCCCTGCGGTCCCCTGGCGCGGGACTAAAATCAATTCGACACATGGCGGACATCAGCGAGCGGCACGAGGTGAGGGTGGACAGCGGGGAGCACAGCTTCGTCTTCGTGGCCGACTCCGCCGACGGCCGCCTCGTGATCCGGCAGGAGGACCGCTCGGCGGGCGAGCCGCGCGAGGTCTGCGCGCTGACGCTGGCCAACCCCGGAGAGCTGCGGGACTTCTTCGAGGGCCTGCGCCGCGTCCTCGGCTCGGCGGGCCACTCGGTCCCGGCGCCGCCGGCCGGGGCGCCGGCCGCGCCGCCGCGGCCGGACCCTCCGGCCTTGCGCCAAGGGGGCGGGGGGGGTCCGGGGGGCGCGGAACGCCCCCCGGCTCAAAGAGCGAGCGAGGGATTCACTCCCGAGCGAGCGAAAGACCGTGAGGAGCTCATCGACGCCGCGCGCCAGCGGAACCCCAACGCCTTCCAGGCCTGGACGCCCGACGAGGAGCGACAGGTGCGGGAGCGCTTCGAGAAGGGCGAAGCCATCCCCGCCATCGCCCGCGCTCACCGCCGATCGCCCAAGGCGATCGAGATGCGGCTCAAGCGTCTGGGGGTGTTGAGGGAGGACCAGGAGTAGAAGCCTCCGACTTCCGCAGCGCGGCCAGCACCTTGGGCCGGTCCTGTCCGCGAAGCTCCTGCTCCAGCCGCCGCAGTGCGAGGGCGACGACGTCCTGGTGGTGGATCCCCGCCAGGCCCTCCTCGTGCGTGACCTCCAGCCACAGGCGGTGGATGTGGTTGATCTCTTCCGCTCCCAGCCGCGGGGCGTGGGCGCCGAGGTCGAAGTCCTGGATCGCGCCGTCGGCCCCGATGACGCGGAAGCGGATCGCGCGATCGGGGCGGCTGGGCAGCTTCTCCCACGCCTGGCCGAGATGCAGCGCCTGCTGCTCGGGCGGCATCACGGAGGACCGGCCGGCCACGATCTCGGCCGACTCGAGCTGCACCGCGGTGCGGATGATGGCCTCGAAGACGTTGGATGAGGGCACGACCAGGAGATGGACGGTCTTGCCCGCCTTCTCGGCCAGGGCCACCACGCGGCTGAACAGCAGCTGCTCGTAGTCGGTGAAGATCTGCTCGCGGTGGATCCCCTCGTAGCCGGCGTCCGGTCCCTTCATGATCCGGACGGTCAGCATGACCAGGTCCCGCTTGCCGGTATGCGTGATGTCGAGGGCCTTGCGCACGTGCTCGAGGGTGTTGTAGTCCCGCACCAGGCACAGCACGTTGCCGGGACGGACGTTCATGGTCTCCTTGTCCACGACGTCTTCGACGTCCAGCCGGAACTCGTCCCTCTCCGCCCGGGTGGCGCCGCCGCGCCGCTCGTTCATCCGCTCGGAGAGCAGGAAGAGCACGAAGAACACGATCGTGAAGCCGACGCCGGTGACGGTGGCGACCTTCTTGGTCAGGAGGTTCATGGACGAGACGGCGAACAGGGCGATCGTGATCGCGACCAGCCCCAGCGGAAGCTCGGCGCGGCCGAGCCGGATGTTGAGAGGGACCTTCCACTCGCGGGGGGCCGGGTCCTTGTAGCGCAGGACGAGCACGGCCAGGGCCTTGAAGGCGAACGACCACATGACGCCGAAGGCGTAGGCCTCGCCGAGGGTGTAGGTCTGCCCGCGGGACCCGAGGATCGCCACGAGCTGCAGGACCACGATGAGGTTGATGAGGCGGTAGGAGGTGCCGTAGCGCCGGTGGGGCTGGCGGAACCAGGGCGGCAACACGCCGTCCTCGCTGACCCGGTTGAGGACGCCGTTGGCCCCGATGATGGACGTGTTGATGGCCCCGGCCAGCATCAGGAAGCCCACCACCACGATGAAGGCCTGGAAGAGGAGCTTCAGCCACGCGGGGCCGGCGAGGTACATGGCGATGCCGCTGATGAGGTTGTCGGCGTAGCCCCCCCGCGCGTGGTCCGGGATGAGCGAGTAGGCGAAGAACGAGACGAGCGAGGTGAAGAGGAGGGAGTAGACGAAGATGACCGCCCCCGCCCGCATGAGGTTGCGGTGCTTCGGGTACTCCAGCTCCCGGTTGACCTGGGCCAGCGACTCCTCGCCCGACATCGCGAGCAGGGAGTGGCCGAAGGCGATCAGGAGGCCGATCAGCCCGAGCAGCGAGCCGGTCCGGACGGGGAGGGCGTAGCGGCGCTCCGCGGCCGGCTCGGTGGCCGGCGCGCTCTCCGGTCGCGCCTCCCGCAGCGCGTGCGGTGCGATCTGGGGCAGCCAGCCGACGGCGTCGTGGTTGAAGGAGAGATTGCGGGTCACGGGCGCGGGCGGCAGCCGCCGCTGGGCGGGCCGGGCCAGGATGGTGAGGCCCGACCAGGCGATGAGCGCCACCACCATCACCGTGGTCACGTACATGATCCGCAGCGCGTCGTCGGAGGACTCGTGCAGGCCCCGCGTGTTGCGCCACCAGAAGTAGAGGGTGACGAGGGCGGCCAGGCCCGCCGCGTAGAGGTTCACGGCCTGCTCGGAGGGCGTCCAAGGGTGGCCGAGCCAGGCGGTCGTCTGGGCCACCAGCCCCACGATGTACTGGCCGGCCGAGACGCCGGAGATCGGCCCCGTGAGGACGTAGTCGAAGATGAGCGCCGAGACCGACAGCTTGGCCAGAGTCCCGCCCATGGCCTCCTTGACCACGCGGTAGACGCCCCCGCGCGTGAACATCGCGCAGGACTCGATGTAGACCGCCCTCACCGCGTAGGAGAAGAGCATCACGCCGAGGATGAACCACGGCGCGGCTGGCCCCACTGCCTTCTCGGCGATGCCGCCGACGTAGTACGCGGAGGACCCGAGATCGTTGAGGACGATGGCGGCCGCGCGCCAGAAGGAGATGAAGGAGAGCATCACCGAGGTGGCGACGACCACCTTCATCCGGCCCTTGGCGGGGCCTGCGGCCGATGCCAGGGGGGAACGCTCGACGTCGCTCACTGACAGCTCCAGACGCCGGCGAGGTTAGCTGACGGGCTCGGGAGTGGAACTCTCCCTACCGGACGACGGCCGGACTCGCCCCGGTGGGGCGCGACAGTGCGCCCCTTGGGTCCCCCACACCGCGCGCGGGCGGTTTAGGCGTTCGACTCGAGTCTACACCCGGCCCTGCCCCAGCGTCCACGATCCTGGACGAACGGAGAGACGGAGGCCGACGTGCTAGACTCGGCGCCGATTCGATCCCACGTCGCCCCGCGCCCTTCGTCCCGACCGCGCACGGCCGCGCTCACCGCCGCCGCCCTGGTCGGCTTCGCGGCCAACTCGCTACTGTGCCGGATGGCGCTGGGGACGCGGCTGGCCGACGCGGCGACCTTCACCTCGATCCGGATCGGCTCGGGCGCGCTCGTCCTGCTCCTGCTGCATCGCGCCTCCGGCCGCTCCCGGCCCGCGCTCGCCTCCGCCGGCGACTGGCCCTCCGCGGCGACGCTGTTCGCCTATGCGGCCGCGTTCTCGTTCGCCTACCTCCGGATCGGCGCGGGTGTCGGCGCGCTGCTGCTCTTCGGCGCCGTCCAGGTGACCATGCTGGCATGGGCGCTCGGGCGGGGCGAGCGGCCGGGGCCGGCGCAATGGGCCGGGCTCCTGGCCGCCCTCGTCGGTCTGGTCGCCCTGCTCCGGCCCGGCTTGGCGGCTCCGGACCCGGCCGGGGCGGGGTTGATGGTCGCCGCCGGCGTCGCCTGGGGCCTCTATTCGCTACGCGGCCGATCGACCGGCCAACCCCTGGCGGCGACCGCGTCGAACTTCACCCGGGCAATGCCTTTCGCGCTCGCCCTCAGCGTGGCCACCGCCTCCGGGAGCCATCTCGAATGGCGGGGCGCGTTGCTGGCCGCCGTATCGGGGGCCTTGACCTCGGGCATTGCCTACAGCTTCTGGTATGCGGCGCTGCCCGGCCTGACCGGCACCCAGGCCGCCATCGTCCAGCTCGCCGTTCCCGCGCTGGCCGCCGCCGGAGGCGTGGCGTTTCTGGGCGAGGACCTTACGGCACGCGTGGCCTGGTGCGGGACGGCCATCCTCGGCGGGGTGGGGCTGGCGGTTCTCCATCGGCGCCCGCCGGCGAGCCACGGCGATCGATCACGCACGTCCGGGCGTCTTGATGCGGATCGAATCAGTGGCTAGAGTCGACGGCGCCCGAGCCAGGACACGCCCGGGACTGATCCTGTCGTTCGCCCTCGACCTCGCGACCCTGGCCGCCGCTCCCGTCGGGGCGACCAGCGCCCCGCCGCGGCCGGATCCGATGTCGCTGCCGGTGGCCACGACCGCGCAGGCGCCGCTCGCCACCGCATACAACAGCCTCGACGTACCTTCGCTGACCGCGGGACAGTCCTACCTCGACCCAACGACGCGGGTGAAGATCTACAAGCTCACGTCGGCGACGTTCCCTGCGCCGAGCCCGAACTGGAGCCACGACTACGCCGAGGGCGGCGACGAGGTCTCCCTGCCGTACAACGGCAACACCCGGGCCGTGTTCGTGCGGCAGGACAGCACGTCGGGCGGGCCTTGGTGGCTCATCGACTTCACGCCCGGCGCGGGCGTCGGCAACCCTCGCCCGCTGACCGGGAACCTCGCGCCGTGGATCGACCTGGCTTTCACCTTCTCCAACAACCCGGCGACGCCCTACTACGCCTACGTGAGCACGGGCGGCACCATCTACCGCTTCGACATCCGGACGATGACGGAAGCACCCGGCAATGGCTGGCCCCTGACCGGCGAGACCGGGGTCTACTGGCTGCACCAGAGCGAGAACGACGGTCTGTTCGTGTGGATGCGCGGGCCCCGCGGGACGACGATCGTCGGTTACGAGCCCGGCACCGCCACGCGGAAGACGTACACGAACGCGAACCTGAACGAGCCGCGGATCGACCGGGCCGGCCGGTACGTCGGCATCTGCATGAACGCTCCCCCCAACGGCCTGGTGGTCTGGGACTGGCAGGCCAACGGCGTGCTTTGGAGCAGCAGTGGGGACCCGGGGATCCCGTTCGCCCACAACGCCAGCCTGCGGCGCCGCTGGCTGGTGGTGGATTGGAACATGAGCTATCCACCCGAGTTCGGCATGTTCATCCCCGACCGGCCGGGCTCGGGGACGCATGTCGGTGGCCCGGCCAGCAGCAACTCGATCCACGGCAATGGAAACTGGGTGCAACACCCGGCCGATCTCAACGATCAATGGGCACTCTTCAGCCACTATGGGAGCTTGCGGCCGGCCGAGAGCTACTGGCTGGCTCCCGGCGGCATGGTCCTCGTCACGCCGAACGGCCAGCGGCGGCTCCTGGGCCACCCCTACAACACGACGAGCACGTACAACTACCTGCCGTTCGCGAAGTTCTCGCCGGACGGCAGGTACGTCCTGTTCAACTCGAACATGAACGGCGCCGCCCGGAGCGACGCGTTCCTGGCCGAGATGCCCCAGACCGCGGACACGACTCCGCCCACGGCGGTCGCGGGTCACGTCAAGGCGAGGACGCGGCGTTCACTGGCCGGCCGGGGCTCGCTCCGCCGTGACGACCGTGTAGCGCCAGTATCCCTTCTCGAAGGCCCGGATCTGTCGCAGCGAGCCGCGGATGTTCCCGACCCGCTCCTTATTGAAGTCGGGGACGTGCATGACCCGAAGGAGCGCGGCCACCGGCAGTGCGACGCGGCACATCTTGCGAAGCCTCCGGAGCGACCGCGCCACGTGGGGCGAGATGTCGCGCGTGCGGACGTTCGTGAAGCCGGTCCGCGCCAGGAGCCCTTCGTACTCGCCCGGAGCCAGCAGCCGGGGCATCGCCCAGCTGGCCAGCCAGGGATCCAGGAAACCCTTCTCTCGCCGGGTGAGGGGAGGGCTCTCCCTCAGCGTGTACTCAGCGATGACGATCCGGCCCCCCGGCTCCAGGACGCGAGACGCCTCGCCGAGGACCGCCTCCCGGTCCTCGCTGTGCACGATGCTCTCGAGGCCCCAGTAGACGGTGAAGGAGCGGTCCGGGAAGGACAGGCGCTCATAGTCCTGGCGCTCGAACCGCGCCCGCTCGGATACGCCGGCCCGGGAGGCGTACCTTCGCGCTTCGGCGAGTTGAAAGGGGACCACGTTGATTCCGGTGACCGAGCAGCCGAGCGTGCTCGCCAGCCAGATCGCGCTCGCGCCGCAGCCGCAGCCGGCGTCCAGCACGCGGTCGCCGGCGCCGATGCCGGCCAGGCCGGCGAGCACGGCGTTCATCCGCACGATCGCCTGGGGATGGTCGGCGACCGTGTCGTCGTAGTAGCCGAAGTGGACGGCCGGATCGCTCTCGGTGAACCAGAGCTTCTCGTAGTCGGAGCGCGTGGACTCGTAGTACTTGATGACGCTGTCGATCTGGGCGGGCAGGGCCTCGGGCTCGCTCACCGCTCACGCCACCGCCGGCTCTTCCGGGCTTCCCGTCCACCTCGTCATCCCCTCCGCGCCCCCCTCGGTGATGAAGATGACGTCCTCGTGACGGATCCCCATCTCGCCCGGGATGTAGACGCCCGGCTCGTCGCTGAAGCACATCCCCGGCCGCAGCTTCGTGGCGTTGCCGCGCACGAGGTAGGTCCACTCGTGGCCGTCCATGCCGATCCCATGGCCGAGGCGGTGGGTGAAGTACTTGTAGTCGGGACCGAAGCCGGCGTCCTCGACGACCTTGCGGGCCGCCGCATCGACCGCCTGGCACTCCGCGCCGGGCCGGGCCGCCGCCAGGGCCGCCTGCTGGGCGCGCCGCACGACGTCCCACACGTGGCGCTGGCGCTCGGTGGGAGGCGCGCCGAAGACGCCGGTGCGCGTGATGTCGCTCGAGTAGCCGTGCAGCCGTCCGCCGCCATCGATGAGCACGACGTCGCCCGCCTGGAGCGGCCGCGGTCGGGTCGTGCCGTGGGGGAATGCCGCGTCGGGTCCGAACAGCACGAGCGAGCCGCCGGCCATGCCGAGGCGGCGGTGCGCTTCGGCCGACAGCCGGGTCACCTCGGCCTGGCTCAGGCCCTCCTTCAACGACGCGAACACCGCGCGGTGGGCGGCCACGGTGATCTCGCACGCCCGGCGCATGAGGGCCAGCTCGTGCGCGTCCTTGATGACCCGGCAGCCGGCCGTCACCGGCGTCGCGCTCGTGATCCGCGCCGCCGGCAGGGCCCGGCCGACGCCGTCCGAGAAGGCGAACGGCATCGTCTCCTCGATCCCCACCCGGCCGGCCGCCTGGCGGTCGCGCAGGACGGCCGCCACCAGGGCATAGGGCGACTCGTGCTCTTCCCAGGCCCGCACGTCGTTCCCGATCCGGATCTGTTCCAGGCCGCGCTCCTTCTCGAAGGCCGGGGTGATCCAGGCCGGGTCGCCCTCCCGCGTGAGGACGGCGCCGAAGAAGCGCTCGCTGATCCCCCACTGCGCCCCGGTGAAGTAGTCGAGGCTCGTACCCGACGCCAGCACGAGCGCGTCGAGGCCCTCGCCGGCCAGCAGCTTCTGCGCCCGGGCCAGCCGCGCCTTGCGCTCGTCGAGGCTGATGGGAGAGATACCCTCCGTCATCGGCTTCAGCTCGGCGATCGGGGCCGGAACCTCCCCCGTCGCGGCGGCACGTAGGGGAGGAGCGGCCGCCCCGAGCGCGGCGCTTCCCGAGAGCTGCAGCAGCTGGCGGCGAGTGACGGTCATGTCGTTCCTCCGGGGATGCGGACGGAGCCGCGATCGTAGCACCGTTGTGCTAGGCTCCGTCGTTCATGTATCGGGCCCGGCCGCCACTGTCCCTCATGCCCTTCCTGAGGGCGACGGTGCTGGCGCTGACGGCCCTGGCCGCGGCCCCGGCGGCGCAGGCAGCCTCGTTTCCTCCTCACCTCCGCTTCCGCAGCGTCTCCACGAGCCGGGTGACCGTCCACTACCACCAGGGGCTCGAGGCGATGGCGCGCGAGGCCGCCGCCCTCGCCACCGAGATCCTGGCCGTCCACGAAGCGCGCTATGGCGTGAGCGCAGGCCACGTCCAGATCGTGCTCAGCGACGTGGACGACGATCCCAACGGCTTCGCGTCGCCCCTGCCCTATCCCCTCGTCCACGTGCGGGCGGTGGCGCCGCACGGCAACGACGAGCTGGGCAACTACCACGACTGGCTGAGCGTCCTCTTGAGCCACGAGCTGGCCCACATCGTCCACCTCGGCGAGGCCCACGGGCTCGTCCGCGCGGCCCGGCACGTCCTCGGCCGCGCGCCGTACCTGTTTCCGAACGCGGCCACGCCCACGTGGATGGTCGAGGGGCTGGCGACCTTCGAGGAGACCGAGGAGACGCCGTTCGGTCGTGGCCGCAACCCCGACTCCCTCATGGTGCTGCGCATGGCCGCGCTCGAGGAGGATTTCCCCGCGGAGGACCGGGCGGTGGCCGGCCTCGACCGCTGGCCGGACGGGCAGGCCTCGTACCTCTTCGGCGAGGCGTTCCTCAGCGACCTCACCGACCGGTTCGGCGAGGCGACGCTGCCGGAGCTGGCCCGCGTCCACTCCGGCCGCCTGGTCCCCTACATGGACGACCTGACCGCGAAGAGGGTGACGGGGACGACCTTCCACGCCCTCTGGCAGGACTGGGAGAAGCGTTCCCGGGCGGCCTTCACCGAGGAAGCGGAGCGGCGCAGGGCGCGCGGCCTCACGGTGGCGGCCCCGCTCACCCGGGCCGGCGTGCGGCAGATGAGCCCGCGCTTCAGCCCCGACGGCGGCTGGCTCGCCTACACCAGTCGCGTCCTCACCGCCTTCCGCGAGATCCGCCTGATGCGCTCCGACGGCACCGGTGACCGGCGGGTGACGAAGCGGAACGGCGGCACGACGTTGTCGTGGACTCCCGACGGCCGGTCCCTCGTCTACGACGAGCCGGAGATCCATCGCGTCTTCGCCACCTACTCGGACCTGCGCCGGGTGGACGTCGCGAGCGGCCGCGTGCACCGCATCACGCGCGGCGCCCGGGCGCGCGATCCCGACGTCTCTCCCGACGGCCGGCGCGTCGTCTTCGTCCACCAGCATGTCGGGCGGAGCGAGCTGGCCGCCGTCGGCCTCGACGGCGCCGGCCTGCGCGACCTGACCCGCTCCGAGGCCGGGGTCCAGTGGAGCGGTCCGAGGTGGAGCCCGCGGGGAGACACGA
>QHVM01000087.1:169322-204080 GCA_003223555.1 Acidobacteriota bacterium
CCCTCACCGAGGACCGGGCCAAGGACGTGGAGCCGGCCTGGGCGCCCAGCGGCGATTACGTGGTGTTCCGCTCCGACCGCGACGGCGTGTCGAACCTCTATGCCTGCCGTCTCGCGGACCACGCGCTGCTGCGCATCACCAACGTGCTGGGCGGAGCGTTCACCCCCGACGTGGCGCCCGCGGGGGATCGCCTGGCTTTCGCCGAGTACGGGGCGCACGGCTACGACCTGCGCCTCATGCCGCTCGGCTTCGCGGGGCTGCCCCCCGCCGATCCGTTCCTCGACCCCTACCCCACGGGCCGGCCGCTGCCCGCTCCGGTCGCCGCTCCCGATCGGCCCTACCGACCGTTCCCGTTGATGCGGCCGCGCTTCTGGAGCCCTTTCCTCGACCGCACCGCGGGAGAAACCCGGGTGGGCGTGGCCACCGCGGGGAGCGATCCGGTCTTCCGCCACGCCTACCTGCTCGACGTCCATCGCGGCTCCGTGACCGGACGCGTCGGCTCTTTCGGGCTGTACCGTTACGACCGTTTCTGGCCGACCCTGCTCGCTTCCTACGAGGACAAGTTCGAGCCGGCCAGCGCCGGAGCCGTGCTGCACAGGCGGGAGGCCGACCTTTCGCTGTCGGCCCCGCTCCGGCGGACCATGCGCTCGGCCCAGAGCCTGTCGCTCGCCTGGCGGCGCAGCCGCGAGACGCGGGAGCAGACGAGCCGCCCCCGGCAGACCGACCTCGGCGGCCTGGAGGCGGCCTGGGCCCTGAGCACGGTGAAGCAGTATCCCTACTCCATTTCCGCGGTGGACGGAGTGCGGCTGCGGATCGCGTATCTGAAGGAAGACCGCGCCCTCGGCAGCGACCTCTCTCTCGGCAAGCTCTACGCCGACGCCCGTGCCTACGTGCGGCTGTTCATCCCCGGAGATGCGCTCGCCCTGAGGGCGGGAGGAGGGACGACCTTCGGCGAGCCTGCCTTCACCGAGTCGTACGCCGTCGGCGGCTTTCCGAGCGGCAGCCTCCGCGACGTGACCGATACGAACCTATCCGTGCTGCGTGGATACCGCGACGACGCCTTCACCGGCCGCCGCTTCATGGGGGCCAACATCGAATACCGGATGCCGCTCTTCCATCCCCAGCACGGGTGGCGCTCGATACCGCTGTTCCTTCGTCACCTCCACGCGACGGCCTTCGTGGATGCCGCCGAGGCCTGGAACAGCCGCTTCCGCTGGTCGGACGTCAAGGCCGGGCTGGGGACAGCGCTGGGCGCCGACTTGAGCGTGAGCCATGGCTTCCCCCTCACCGCCACCGTCGGCCTGGCCCGCGGGCTTGCCGCCACGGGGCAGACGCAGGTCTATTTCAGGGTCGGTCTGGCTTTCTAGACCACGGACAGACAACGCAGGGTGTGGAGGACGCCTCGGGGGCGCCCTCCGCTTCCCCTGCGCCAGCGTCTCAGGACAGCTTGAAGCTCACGGTTACCGTCATCACGACCGGCACCGGCACGCCGTTGAGCAGTGTCGGGCTGTAGACCCACTCCTTCACGGCGTTGACCGCGGCGTCGTCGAGGAGCGCGTTCCCGCGCAGGACCTTCACGTTGTTGACCCGGCCTTCGGGGCTGATGACCGCCTCCAGGACCACCACGCCTTCCACCCGGGCCTGCTTGGCGACTTCCGGATAGCTCGGCGCCATGTCGCGCACCTTCTTCGGGGCCTTGATCTGGCCGCCGACCCGCACCGGCTTGTCTGGAGGAGGCGGCGGCGCCTCTTCCCTCTTCGGCACCCCGCCCAGCACTCCACCCACGATGCCGCCGGGCACGCCACCCTCGACACCGCCCGGCACCCCGCCTTCCACGCCGCCGGGCACGCCGCCGGTCACGCCTGCCGATGGGGCCGGGGCCGACTCCACGCCGACAGCGGCGACGCCCTCGTCCTTCGGGATCTCCTTCGGGACGTCCACGGGTGCGACGAACTGCGGCTGCTGGGTCACGGGTCGGGGCCGGCTGACCTTGGGGGCCGCGATCGCCTTCGGGGCCGCCGGCGGCGGAGGCGGAGGCGGCGCCGGAGCCGTGGTCGGCTCCACGAAGAAGGCCCGCACGGTACCCAGGGCCGGTTCGGGCAGCTCGTTGTAACTCAGGAAGGGGACGACCACGACGGCGAACAGGATCACGCCGTGCATGGCGATCGAGGCGGGCAACGTCAGGGCCCGCTTGCCTTCCTTCTGGCGACGAAGACTCGAGTCGAGCAGGTTGTCGAAAAACCCTCGATCCATCGCTACGCCTCGCTTTCCCGGGGCGCCGGCGCCCGTCTCAAGAATGACTTCATGTATAAAAACAACAATTAAAGATGGAATCTCTTCCCCAGGCCAACTATGCGTCTTTCATGGGAATTGATTGCGAGATGCGTGCCACAAAGGCAGGAACCATGGCCCCAAACCGCCCAATGACTCCATGCGACCGGCATTTTGTCGGATCCGGCCTCCGCGGCATCACGTCAAAAAATGCGTATGCTTGAAAAACCTTCTCGTGCGCGCGGTCACACCCGGGAATCGATCCTGATTCGTCACATCAGGGTTGACAGGCGCGCCAGCGAGCCTATGTTCGAAGGAGGGGGTTTTCGGTCAAATGGACGAGAAGGATCCGCTGACGCTGCCGGGGGGCGGCATGCCAGCTCGTGAGACCCCACTTTCCCGTGCGCCCATGTCGCGCAACGGCGATCGGCGCCAAGGGGAGCGCCGTGCCCCCGAGCGCGCCTGCGCGGGCCGGCGCCAAGGCGAGCGCCGGCGCTCGACGGCGCGGGCAGGACTGCTGATGGCCTTGCTATCCCTCGTCTCGGGCGGCCGCATCCTGCTGCGACCGACGGCGGAGACGGTCGCGACGGCCACCCGTGACTTCCGGATCGCGACCGGCGCCGACGACCAGCCACCCGGCGCCGACCAGGACCAGAAGGACCCGCGCCGCTTCGACGGCATGATCGAAGAGGCGTCGGCCTTCTACGGCGTGAGCTCCGCGCTCGTGAAGGCGGTCATCCAGGCCGAGTCCCGGTTCAACCCGCTGGCCGTCTCCCCCGTGGGCGCCCAGGGACTCATGCAGCTCATGCCGGTCATCGCCAGGGAGTACGGCGCCGTCAATGCCTTGGACGCGCGCCAGAACATCTTCGCCGGGGTGAAGTACCTCGGCGACCTGCTCGACCGCTACAACGGCAACGTCTCGCTGGCGCTGGCCGGCTACAACGCCGGGCCAACGGCGGTGAAGCGCTTCCGCGGCGTTCCGCCGTACCGCGAGACGCGGGGCTACGTGCGCAAGATCCAGAACCTGATCGCCGACGGGGCCCGGAACGCCGGCCGCACCATCGCCGAGACGACCGCCGACTGAGGCCTACCGCTTCCGGAGGACGATCGACCCGCTGAGCGTCTCGATGGTGACCTTCGCCCCGCCGCCGCCGATCGAGAAGGTCAGCTCCTTCTGGTGGGAATGCGGCCCCGACCGGTAGAGGGCGGCGCCGAAATCAGTGTTGATATCCCCGCTGAACGTGTTCACCGTGAAGTCGGCCGCGGTGCCGGCGGGAAGGTCCAGCTCGATCGAGCCGCTGACCGTCTGCGCGTCCAGCTCCGCGTGAGGGGCCAGCGCCCCCTCGAACCGGATGGCCCCCGAAACGGTCTCCAGATGGGCGCGCTCGAAGAGCCCGCCCCCCGTGACGCGCAGCTCGCCGTTGACCGTGTTGGCTTCGAGGTCGCCGCGCGCGCCGCGGATGGTCAAGGCGCCGTTGACGGTGCCCGCATGGACGCGGGAAGGCGAGCCGGACACCTCCACCGAGCCGTTGACGGCCTCCGCGCTCACTTCCTTCGACGACCCGTCGATCGAGACCGAGCCGTTGACCGTCTCCGCGGTCACCGGCCCCGTCACCTCCGCCACCGTTATGGAGGCGGCGAAGGACTCGATCGAGACCCGGCTGCCCGCCGGGACGTGGACCTCGATCTCGGAGCGGGCACCGTGGGGGTTGCCGGCGACCTCGACCTCCACGTGCGTGCGGCGGCCGCCGCCGTTGAGGTTCAGGCTGGCCCGTCTTCCCAGCGTGCCGGTCACCCCGACCTCGGCCTTGCTCCAGCCAAGGACCCGGATGGAGCCCGCGGGGTTCTCGATCTCGACCAGCCCGTCGCTGGCCGCGGTCCGGCGCTGGTCCACCGCCTGCTGGGCGAGGGCGGGCCGCCCGGGCAGGGCGGCCGCGGCCAGCGCGGTCACGGCGATCGCTCTCCACATCACTGATCGAGCCTCCGTCAGGTCCGGCTCAGCTTCAAGACCTGCTGCAGGACCTGCACCTTCTTTTGATGCGTGGAGGCCAGCAGGTGGTTGAGAGCGGGGTTGGCAGGATCGCTCGCGAGCGCCTGCCGCACTTCCTGCAGCGCGGAGTCGATCGAGCGCAGGTCCCTCTCCACCGAGGCCAGCGTCTCGGGAGGCAGCCGGTCGCGCTGCTGCTCGAGCGCGGCCATCAGCTCCGCCGCCGCCCGCGCGTACTCGCGCTCCGCCGCCGCCACCGCCTCGTCGCCGCCGCGGGCGGCGGCCGGCACGAGCGAGCCCGGACTGGTCGATGGACCGGAGCGTGCGCCGGCGCGGTAGGTGAGGATGAGGGCCGAGAGCGCGAGAACGACGGCGGCCGCGGCGGCCAGGCCCGCCGTCCAGCCCGCCCGCGGCCACGCTCGTCCCCCCACCCGCGGACCGCCGATGCGGGAGGCGATGCCGGGCCACAGGTCGCGCCCAGGCGGGCGCGCGTCGGGCAGCGCGGCGGCATGCGCGAGCAGCGCCCGCAGCGAGCGCTCTTCCGCCCGGCACTCGGCGCACGAGGCCACGTGCAGCTCCATCTCCTGGTCGGCCGCCTCGTCGAGGATGCCGTCCACGTGATCGTCCATCCGTTCCAGCGCTTCGGGGCAGGTCATCGCGTCAACGCCTCCCGCAGCAGCTTCCGGGCGCGGTGGAGCTGGGCCTTGGACGTGCCCGTCGCCACCCCGGTCAGCTCCGCGATCTCCTCGTGCTTGTAGCCCTCCACGTCGTGGAGCACGAACACCGCTCGCGCCCCGGGGGGCAGGGTGGCCAGCGCGCGCTCCAGGTCGAAGCCCGCTTCCGGGCCGTCCGAGCGCGCCGGCGGTCCCGGCCGCTCGTACGTGGTCAGGTCGTCGGTCGTCATGACCCTCGACACCCGCCTCCGCCGCGACCGCCGCTCGGACAGCGCCAC
Source organism: Acidobacteriota bacterium (assembly GCA_003223555.1). Taxonomy (GTDB): domain Bacteria; phylum Acidobacteriota; class Vicinamibacteria; order Fen-336; family Fen-336; genus AA32. Next base: position 174,533 of record QHVM01000087.1, read on the forward strand.
GTTCACCGTCAGCGGGTGCAGCCAGGACGAGAACGCGCTCTCGCCCCGGAACGAGCCCAGCTTCTGCCAGGCCCGCACGAAGACGTCTTGGGCCAGCTCCTCGGCCAGGTCGGGCGCGCCGGCCATCCGGAAGCAGAGCGCATAGACCCGCCCGAGGTTGTCGCGATAGAGCTGCTCGAAGGCGCCCCTGTCCCCGGCCTGGGCGCGACGCACCAGCTCCGCCTCTCGGCTCCGCCGCTCCTCGTCTGCGCTCGTGACCGGGATGGCCCCTCCGCGTGCGGCCGCCGGGCATTGGGTCATGGCTCTTCCGCCGCACCATGAGATGCCGCCCCGCACGGGTCGGTTTGAAATGGCCCGGGTCGGGGCACAAGACTTGCATCTTTCGCCCCCACAGGGAAGCGCCGGACGGGCGAATATCGGGTGTAAATCCTTCAAAGAACGTGGCGTCCATGAAGCCGACGGCGGGCCTGGCCATAGCCCTCGTTGGGCTGTGCGTGCTCTGCGCCTGCACGCGAGACCGCAAGGTCACCCAGCAGGCAGGGCTGAGCCTGAAGGACCACGTGGAGTCGAGGGAAAGACCGCCGTTCGCGCGCAGCGACGAGCGAGGGGATCAGATCTGGAAGGACGTGCGCCGCTTCTATCGGAGCCACGGGTACTCGCCGGCGTGGATCGACGGGCGCCGACCCCGATCCGAGGCGTCCGAGCTCATCAACGCCGTTCACGCGGCGGGGGACGAGGGGCTCGACCCGGGCGATTACGACCTGAAAGCGCTCGAAGTGCTCCGCACCGAGAAGAAGTCACGCAACCCCTTCAACAAGGATGCGCTGCGGCCCGAACAGGTGGCCGAGGCCGACCTCCGTCTCACCTACATGTTCATGAGGTATGCGACCCACCTGCAGCAGGGCCGCGTGGATCCCTCCGACGTGGACCCCCACTGGTTCGGCCAGCCACGGCGGGTGGATCTCGTCGACGTGCTCGCGCGGGCCCTGGACTCCGGGGAGGTGGCCGAGGCGCTGCGAAGCCTGCTGCCGCGCCAAGCCCAGTACACGGCGCTCAAGGCGGCGCTGGCCCGCTACCGTGAGATCGCGGCCCGGGGCGGCTGGCCGAGGATGCCCGAAGGGGCGCGGCTGCGGAAGGGTAGCCGGGGCCCCGAGGTGGCCGCGCTCTGCGCGCGCCTGGCCTCGAGCGGAGACCTGAGCGGAGGCGGCGCCCGCGACGACTTCGACGGAACGGTGGAGGAGGCGCTGAAGCGCTTCGAGAGGCGCCATGGGCTGAAGGAGGACGGCGTGCTGGACGCCCAGGACGTCTCGGCCATGAACGTCTCCGCCGAGGACCGCGCGCGCCAGATCGAGCTGAACCTCGAGCGATGGCGCTGGCTGCCCGAGGAGCTGGGCGACCGCTACATCCTCGTCAACATCCCCACCTTCCAGCTCCAGGCGGTCGAAGGGGGAAAAGTCACCCTGACGATGCGGGTGGTGGCCGGCAAGGCCGACGAGACGCCCACTCCCATCTTCAGCGACGACATGACCGAGGTCGTGTTCAGCCCGTACTGGAACGTGCCGGCCAGCATCGCGCGCAAGGAGACGATCCCCGCCCTGCTCCGCGATCCCGACTACCTGGCGCGCAACGAGCTCGAGGTGGTGCGCGCCGGCCACGTGGTGTCGCCCTCGGACATCGACTGGTCCGACCCCGACCTGCGCGTCCAGATCCGCCAGCGGCCGGGGGCGAAGAACTCCCTCGGGCTCGTGAAGTTCCTCTTCCCGAACCAGTTCGACGTCTACCTGCACGATACGCCGGCCGGCAGCCTGTTCGAGCGCCTGGAGCGCGACTTCTCCCACGGCTGCGTACGCGTGGAGAAGCCGGTGGAGCTGGCGCAATGGGTGCTGCGTGACCAGCCGCAGTGGACGCCGCCGAGGATCGACGCCGCGATGCACGCCGGACACGAAGAGCACGTCGCCCTCAAGCGCCGCATCCCCGTCTACATCGTCTATGCGACGGCCTGGGTGGACGAGCAGGGACTCCTGAACTTCCGCGACGACCTCTACGGCCACGACACCCGGCAGCGCGCGTTGCTGGGCCTGGAGGGCGCTCACCCGGTCCGCGTCGCCCGCGCGGAATGAGAGATACCGTCGCTGCGCTCGGGCTGGCGCTGTCGACGGCCGGCGTCGTGTTCCCTTCCCCCGATCCAGCGCGGGTGCGGGAACAGGTGCGGGCCTGGCGGCAAGCCCACGAAGCGTCCATCCTGCGCGAGTTCGCCGGGCTGCTCGCGGTGCCGAACCTGGCCTCCGACGCGCCGAACATCCGCCGCAACGCGGAGCGCATCGTGGCCATGGTCGAGCAGCGCGGGCTCTCGGCGCGCCTGCTCGACGGCCAGGGCGGCCCGCCGCCGGTGTATGGCGAGCTGAGGGTGCCCGGCGCCGTCCGCACCGTGCTCGTCTATGCCCACTACGACGGCCAGCCGGTCGACCCCACGGCATGGGCGAGCCCGCCCTGGACCCCGGTGCTTCGCGAGGGGCCGTTCCAGGAGGGCGGCCGGGAGGTCTCGCTCGACGCGCTGCCGTCTGCGGTGCCGGGCGAGTGGCGCCTCTATGCGCGCTCGGCGGGCGACGACAAGGCTCCCATCGTCGGCGTCCTGGCCGCGGTCGATGCGCTGAAGGCGGCGGGCCTGGCACCCACGGTCAACCTCAAGCTCTTCTTCGAAGGCGAAGAGGAGGCGGGCTCCCCGCACATGGCGGCGGTGCTCGACGCCAGCCGCGACGCTCTCCGCGCCGATCTATGGCTGATCTGCGACGGCCCCGTGCATCAGAGCCGGCGGATGCAGGTGTTCTTCGGGGCCCGCGGTGAGACCGACGTCGAGGTCACCGTCTACGGACCCGCCCGGGCGCTGCACAGCGGCCATTACGGCAACTGGGCCCCCAACCCGGCCCTCAGGCTGGCCCGCCTCGTCGCGGGATTGCGCGACGAGGACGGACGCATCCTGGTGCCCGGCTTCTACGACGACGTGCGGCCGGCGACCGACGCCGAGCGGCAGGCGGCGGCCGCGGCGCCCGACGTGGAGGCGGCGCTTCGGCGCGAGGTCGCCCTGGCCGCGACCGAGGCGGGCGGCGCGCGGCTGGCGGAGCGGATCCTTCTCCCCGCCTTGAACGTGCGGGGGCTCGAGTCGGGCCACGTGGGAGCCGCGGCCGTCAACGCCATCCCGACCGAGGCGCATGCGTCCATCGACATCCGGCTCGTCCCCGACCAGACGCCGGCGACCGTTCGGGAGAAGGTCGAGTCGCACCTGCGCGCCCAGGGCTACACGGTCGTGCACGACGCGCCGGACCTGGAGGCGCGGCGGACCCAGCCACGAATCGTGCGCCTCGTATGGGGAGCGGGCTACCCGGCCGCGCGGACCGCGATGGACCTGCCGGTCTCGCGGGCGCTCGTCCGCGCGCTGGAGGCCGGGCTGGGCGCTCCTGTCGTCCGCCTGCCGACCCTCGGCGGCAGCGTGCCGATGTACCTCTTCCAGCAGAAGACGGGCCGCCCCGTCATCGGCCTCCCCATCGCGAACCACGACGACAACCAGCACGCCGCCAACGAGAACCTGCGCCTCCAGAACCTCTGGGACGGCATCGAGGCCTACGCGGCGGTCCTCACCGGGCTGGGCCCGGGATGGCACGCGGGGCCGGACTGATCCGGGACTTACCTGCCGCGGCGGTCAGAAACCAGCGCGGCCGGGAGCGACCGGCATTCCCGAGTAATGGACGTGGACGGGGCGCCACCGCCCGTTCATCTTCCCGTAGACCTGGGTCTCGCGACCGTGCGTCTCGATGGCGGTGCCATCCTTCTGGAGCTTGGCTGCGAAGTCCCAGTAGAACTCCGCCCAGGCAACATCCTCGTACTTAGCTTACGTAAGTTAAGAGCGGCGAGGACGGCGGTTCTCGCCCAGGATCTCGCGGCCCACCCGGGCCGCCTCGTCGAGGAGCGCCCGCAGGTCTTCTTCGGTGGTGCGGAAGTTGGTGATCGAGACGCGCAGCGAGGAGCGGCCGTTCAGGATCGTGGGGGCGAGGAAGAAGGCGCCCTCGCGCACCAGGCGGTTCACGATCCGCCGGTTGAGCCGGTCGAGGGCGTCCTCTTCGAGACGGCTCTTCCGCGGCCGATAGCGGAAGTTGGCGATCGACAGCACCGGCTCGGCCAACAGCTCGAAATCTTCCCTCCCGCGGACCTCTTCGGAGAGCAACCGGGCCAGCGCTACGTCGCGCTCGATCGCCGCCGCGTAGCCCTTCGTGCCGTGCCGCTTCAGGCCCATCCACACCTTGAGGGCCTTGAAGCCGCGCGACAGCTCCACGCCGCGCTCGGCGAACCACGCTGGTCCCGGAAAGGGGCTCTCAGGATCCGAAGCGAGGTACTCCGGGAACTTGCGGAAGGCCGGCCTCGTACGGCACGTACAGCCACTTGTGGGGATCGGCGGCGATCGATTGCGCCCGCTCGATCCCCGCGAACAGCGGGCGGAGCCTCGGGGACAGCCTCGCCATCGCCCCGTAGGCCCCGTCCACGTGGAACCAGAGGGACTCGCCCGCGCAGAGCTCGGCCAGCTCGTCGAGCGGATCGACGGCGCCGGTGTTCACGGTGCCCGCGTTCCCGACCACGATCGCGGGCGTGAGGCCGGCCCGGCGATCGGCGGCGATCGCCTCCCGCAGGCGGTCCACCCGGATGCGGAAGCGGTCGTCGACCTCGATCTTGCGGAGCTGCCGGGTGCCGATGCCGAGCAGGTCGACCGCCTTGTCGACGCAGGCGTGGACCTGCTCCGACGCGTAGACGACCAGGCGCGGCCGGCCGTCGCCGGCCAGTCCGTCCTCGCGTACGTTGCCCGGCATCACCGCCCGGCGGGCCGCGGCCAGGGCGGTGAAGTTGGCCGTCGACCCGCCGGAGACGAGGATGCCCTCCGCCGCCGGGGGAAAGCCGAGGATCTCGGCCAGCCAGCGGATGACCGTGCGCTCGACGTGCACCGCGGCATGGTCCCCGCCCCAGCAGTTGGGGTTCATGGCCGAGGCGAGGTAGTCGGCCACCGTGCCCACCGGGTCGGCGGTCGCGTTGATGAAACCGAAGAACCGCGGGTGCGAGTTGCCCATCGGACGGGGCATGACGTGCTCCCGCACGAAGCCGAGGACCTCCTCGAACGGCCGCCCGTCCTCGGGCAGTGGCTCGTCGAAGCGGCCGGCCTCGCCCCCGACCTTGCCGAAGACGGGATGGGACAACAGGTCGCGGCGGTGCTCGGCCACGGCGTCCGCAGCCAGCCGGCCGATGCGCCGCACTTCGTCGGGGGGCAGGTCGAACTCGTCCATGGGCTCGTGCCTTTCCGGCTTGCCGGGGCTGACTGTAGCATGCGCGCGGCGGGCGACATGGGCAGCAAGGGGCGCGGCTACCGCGCGCAGACGATCGAGGGCTTCGAGGTGCTCGTCGGCAAGGGCGACGCCGAGAACGACGCCCTGACCTTCAGCATCGCCGAGCCGAAGGACTTCTGGCTGCACGTGGCCGGGCCGGCCGGCAGCCACGTGGTGGTGCGCAATCCCGACGGGCTCGACGAGCTGCCGCGCATGGTGCTGGAGAGGGCGGCCGAGCTGGCGGTCTGGTACTCGAAGGCGCGGGGCAGCCGGGGCAAGGTGGAGGTACACGTCTGCCGCGTGGCCGACGTCAGCAAGCCCCGCGGCTTCGCGCCGGGCGAGGTCCTCCTCCGACGCTGGACGGCGGTGAAGGTCTACCCGAAGCGGCCATGAGCAGCGAGCGCCGGATTCACTCCGGCGCGAGCGACGGGGGGGGAGCGCGAATGCGCGCGGGGGGGTGCTAGATAGTGAGGGTCGTACCCCCCCGAACTTACTTAGCTGGTGTCGTCGACGACTGGAACAGCCACTTCTTGCCCTCGGCGTCGTAGACGTACGTGAAGTTCTTCCGGATGAGGTCGTTCGTCTCCGAGCCGTCGGCGTCGTGCATCGTGCTCAGGATCTTGAAGCGGACCGTGCCCTTCCACGGGTGCGCGGAGTCGCCCGGCTGCTCCACGAGGTCGATCCCGTCGACGGTCCAGGTCACCTTCACCCGCAGCTTGGGGTCCATCTGCTCCCCGCCCGTCTTCATCTGGTTGGCCTCGTTCTGGAGCTGGGCGAGGACCTCGTTGCGCGAAGGGCCCGAGAGTCCCCGCAGGCTGCAGCCGGTCAGGGCCAGGCTGGCGAGGACGAACGCGAAGACCGGACGTGCGGGCGCCGTCATCGGGCGGGATGGTACCACTACTCGCGGGCGAGGCCGTCATCCCTCATTGGACGTAGCCGAGACTGCGCAGCTCGTCCAGCATCTCGCGGTCGAAGTTGCCGTCGGCCGGCTTGGGGACGGGCCGTCGGCCATAGGTCATGATCGTCCGGACGGGGTGCGAGCGGCGGAAGGCGGGGCCGAAGGCGGCCTCCACCGGCGAGCCGGGAAGCTCGCGGCTCACCGGCAGCCCGGCCAGGTGGAGCAGGGTCGGGGCGATGTCGCGCTCCGACACGGTGCCCAGGTCCACGGTCACCGCGGGCCCGCCGATGAGCACGAGCATTCCCTCGGCCGCGGCGGCAGCTTGCCGGGCCAGCCGCCCCGGGTCGCCGACCAGGATCAGCACCTGCCCCGGCTCCAGCTCCTCCACCGCCCGCCCGATGAGGCCGTCGGTGAAGCGGTAGTACGAGCGCACCGCATCGAGGCGGGCGCCCATCGTGGCGAGGTCTGACCCGCCGTCGCCGCCGAGCTGCTGCATCGTGGCGATGTCGAGGCCGGGAAGGTAGACGGCCTCCAGGTCGGGTGGGTGCGAGCCGCGTAGCCGCCGCGCCGTCTCGACGGCGAAGAGGTCGAGGCGACGCGCGCGGTCCGGCTCGCCGTCGAGGCCGGCCTGACGAAGCGGCGTGAACAGGTGCGGCGGGGTCACCTCGCGGTCGGACGCTCCGCCCCGCTCGAGCCTGAAGAACGTCCGGTCGCTCACCAGGTAGCCGTTCACGGCTTCCGCCGGCCAGGTCGCCTGCCAGTTCACGACCCCGACCCGCAGGCCCCGCTCGGAGGCCACGCTCCAGAAGGTCTTCACGGCGCGCAGGACGGCGCTCGGCACCTGCTCCGGCGCCAGCCGAAGCAGGTCGGCGGCCTTGACCGCCATGCGCACCATTCGGCTCTCGGCGCCGAAGGGCCACGGCGCACGCATCGCGGCCGGGCCGCGGGCGCCCGCCGAGAGGACGCCCTGGGCTTCGGGCTCGCGGCCGGTCGCGATCGTCGTCCAGACGAGGGCGGGCACGCGCTCGGGCTCGACGCGCATCCGCGCCCGCGCCCCCGCCTTCAGGACCGCGGCCAGGCGCGGCATCTCCCGGCGGGCGATCATCTGGTCGACCATGCGCGGGTCGAGGCCGTCGATGCCGAGCAGGCGCGCCCGCACGTCCGAGGGCACCACGGCGAAGTCGGGAGGCTCGCCGTCGGCCGCGGCGAAGTAGGCGGCCGCGGACACGCCGGCGCCGAACAGCAACCCCGCCGCCGCCAGCAACGGAAGCACGCGCCGCCGCGACAGGCCGGCCTGCGGCAGCCGCGCCCCGATGCCGCCGGCGGCCACGACGGCCACCGAGGCCATCGCCCCGAACCGGCCCAGGGCCAGGCTCAGGCCCAGGCCCACGAAGGGGACCGTGAGCTGGAAAGCCAGCGAGGCATCGCCGGCGTACGATCGCCACCAGAGGGCGAGGTAGGCCAGCGCGGCCAGCGAGAGCGCGAGGCCGATGTTGCGGCTCAGCTCGGGCGGGGGAGTGCGGCCGCGACGCCCGAACCACGCCGAGGCCAGGCCGCCTCCGAGCGCGGCGAGCGCGGTCACGGTCCCCATCAGCACGACGAGGTACAGCGAGAGCACCGCCAGGTCGGCCGAGCTGGCGAGCAGCCGGGAGTCGACACCGGAGGCGGCCAGGCTCAGGGCGAGGCCGAACAGGACACCGCCCACGAGCCCGAGGCGGACGGCCACCCGCCCGCAGGTCCGAAGCGGACAAACGGCGCCGGCTCCCGCGAGCACGAAGCGCTCCAGGCCGGAATCGAGATAGCCGAGGCGCCGCAGCTCGTCCCGCACCTGCTCCGCCGAGACGACGGGCGGTCGTTCGGAGCCCAGGCCCTGCCCCTTCAGGATGCCCGGGCCGCCCGGGCGGGAACGACCACCCGCAGCGCGTCGACGAAGGCCTCCATCTCGGGACGGGTGCCCATGGAGACGCGCAGCCAGTTGGGAAGCGAAGGGAACTTCCGGCCCACGAGGATCTTCCGATCGCGGAAGGCGTCGATCGCCGGCTGGACGTCACCGCCGACGTCCAGCATCAGGAAGTTCGTGTGGGAGGGGATGTAGCGGCGGCCGTCGTGCTCCAGCGCCCGGCCCAGCCACTCCCGCATATCGCGGTTGAGGGCTCGCTGCCGCGTGACGTGCTCGGGCTCGGCCAGGCTGGCCAGCGCGGCGGCCAGCACCGCCGCGTTCGCGTTGCTCCACGCGGCGTGGGCCCGGAGGGCGGCCGCGTTCTCCTTCGAGGCCACGGCGTAGCCCAGCCTCATGCCCGCCATGCCGTAGACCTTCGAGAACGTGCGCACGACGATCAGGTTCGGCGCCTTGCCCATCCACTCGAACGCGCTCGCGTAGCGCGGGTCGTCCACGAAGTGGTGATAGGCCTCGTCGACGAGCACCGCCACCGAGGGGGGCACGCGCTCGAGGAAGGCGCCCAGCTCGTCCCGGCTCACGATGGTGCCGGTGGGGTTGTTGGGGTTGCACACGTAGACGAGGCCGGCGCCGGCGTCGCAGGCGGCGGCCATGCGGGGCAGGTCGTGGCGGAACTCGGCGGTCAAGGGCACCTTCACCGGCTCTGCCTTGGTCACGCCCGCGTAGCCAAGCACCGCCTCGAAGGTCGGCTCGGCCACCACGACCTTCCGGCCCGGGCCGAGGAAGGCCATGTCGGCCATCTGCAGCACCTCGCCCGAGCCGCAGCCGAGCACGACCCGGTCCGGCTCGACGCCGTGGAGCCTGGCGATCGCCTCGGTGAGCCGCTCTTCATCTTGATCGGGATACCGCGCCGCGGTGCTCTCGGCGCGGTTCATCGCCTGCAGCGCCGCCGGCGACGGCCCGTAGGGGTTCTCGTTCGAGTTCAGCCGGACGCCGTCGCCGGCCGCGAACGCCGGCCGCGCGGCTTCGGCACGGGAGGGGAGGAACGGGCCGTCGACGAGGGCGGCGCCGAGCCCGGAGCCGAGAGTGGACGTGAACTGGCGTCGGGTGAGGGGGGGGCGGAGCATGGAGCACCTCCGATGGAGAGCGATCCAGAAGCTAAAGGATACACTCGTTCCTGGTGCCTTTCGGCTACTACGATCGCCTGTCCCGGCGGGAGAAGGAGCTGTACGACCGGAGCGACCGGATCCGGAGGATCGACCTGCCCCAGGCCGAAGGCCTGCGTCCGATCGTCGAGGTCCTGCGCCAGGCCCTGGCCGGGGACGACCGCAAGGTCGTGGAGACCGCCTGCATCCGCCTCGTCCAGGGGATCACGGCCAGCCTGGGCATCCCGCCGGTCGAGGTGGGCGTCCTCGCCGTGCGGCCCAGCCTGCGGGCGGCCGAGCTGCACGGCCTCTACACGCGGGAAGAGAAGGGCCGCCCGCGCATCCGGGTCTGGATGCGCACCGTCCACTACCGGCGGGTGGTCGCCTTCCGCACGTTCCTGCGCACGCTGCTCCACGAGGTGTGCCACCATCTCGACTACGCGCATTTCAAGCTCGCCGACTCGTTCCACACCGAGGGCTTCTTCCAGCGCGAATCGAGCCTGTTCTACCAGCTCGTCCCCCGCGATCAGTCTCCGGAGGCGAAGTCGTCCGCCGAGAGCACCGGGCAGTAGTCCCCTCTCGGCTGCCGGGTCCACCAGGTCCCGTCCCGCCGCCGGACCTCCAGGCTCGTGGGCGCATAGTCGTACATCTCCGCCCGGACGAACCGGGGCGGCCGGTCGGGAAAGGGATTCCGGGCGAGGAGGGCCAGCACGGGCGGCGAGCCCTGGAGCAGCCGGCCGACGAATCGCACGAACCACTGGTTGTCCTCGCAGGTGCCGAGCGCCGCGAACCACATCTGCCAGTCGAGCCGCGGCTGGTGGGGAGCGACGAAGGCCGGGCGGCGGCCGAGGTCGCCCGGCTTCCACCTGAACTCGTACGCCTTCCAGGACTGGCCGTCGTCGCTTCCCTCGACGACGATCTCCGGACGCGACGTCGTCATCACCGCGAAGAGGCCGTAGCCGTTGATCGAGGAGAGCGGCGCGACCACCCGGTGGAGGGCCACGACCGGCGCCGGCGGCTCGACGCCGAAGGCCGCCATCATCTCGCCTCCGGAGACGAGACCGACGACGGCCGCCACCGGATAGAGGACCGCCCGCGGCCAGAACGGCGGATCCGCCTTCTCCGAAGGCGGTGCGAGCCGCTCACGCCAGCGCGGGGGCAGGTCCGCGTCTTCGAGGGCGAAGAGGCAGAGCGCCCCGGCGAGCAGGTTGAAGAAGGCGTAGTTGCCGGTGACGGCGATGAGCGCCTGGAGGCCGACGAGCGGGCCGAAGGCCATGCGCCGGAAACGGCGGGGAGCGAAGAGCAGGAGCGGGGCCACCAGCTCGACGCCGAACATCATGCCCACCGACGCGCTCTGCGCCCAGCCCGGCAGGTGGGCCGCGTACCAGCCGATCCAGGTCGGCAGCGGCTGCGTCCAGTAGTGGTAGCGCAGCGCGGTCAGCGCGCGCCAGCTCTGATCACCGCTCGCGAGCTTGACCACCCCCGACGAGAACACGAGCCGGAAGAGCAGCCAGCGCAGCAGCCACACCGCCAGGGGCGAGGGGGCGGACTCGCGCGCCGCTCGGGGGCGCAGGCCACCCGGAGCGAAGAAGACCGCCAGCAGGCCGGTCTCCAGGAGCAGCGCGTCCCACTGGTAGCCGAGGAACACCTGGCCGACGACGCTGAACGACAGGTAGAGCGCCCACAGCAAGATGAGGATCGGGATCGGCGCCAGGCCGGCGAGGAGGGCGACCGCGAGCACGGCGCCGGCAATGCCGCCGCCGGTCAGCGCGAGATCACCGCCCCCCAGCCAGAAGATCGTCGGCGCGATCCAGTACCGCTCGAGGCCTGTGCGCGGGCGTACCCAGTCCAGGAGCACGTGGGCGGGAAGGATGCCCTGCGAGCCGACGAGGCCCGTCACCTGGACGGCCAGAGACAGGAAGGCGGCCAGGTAGGCAAGCGCCAGCAGGCGGAGGAAGAGCCAGCGGATGACGAAGTACGTCGGCGCCGCGGCCGGCTTCGTGTCCATCCACCGCCGCTCTATCGGGCCGCGCCGGGCCGATAGATGAACGACACGAAGAACCGATGGAAACGCGTGAAGGTCTCGGCGCCCGATGCCTCCGCGTCGGCATAGCTCCCGTACTCCAGGACGTAGGCCGCATCCACGAGCAGGGACCGGGTCGCGACGCCCAGCCCCACGGTCACGCCCGTGAAGCGGGGGGGATGGCCGCTGTTGTCGAGGAAGTATTGACGGTCGGTGAAGAAGCCGGCCCGCACCGGGAGGCGCAAGCGACGGCCGACGATGACGTACTCGCCGCCGATCCGCACCTGCTCGGTGTCCTCCTGGGGGCGATCGCTGCCGCTGAGGGTGGGGTACTCCAGGTCCAGAAGCTCGCTGGGCTCCGGCTGCGGAGGCTCCACCGGCTGGCCAGGGTCCGGGGACGGAGTCGCGGCCAGGAGGAAGAACCGGTGGATCTGACCGGTCGACCAGAACGTTCGCGTGTAGTCGGCGCTGAGCGTGAGCGGGCTGGTCGGCCGCCACGACAGGCCGATCCCGAAGGCGCCGGGCAGGTGCAGGCTGCCGCCGAGGCCGTAAGCGTTCGAGGTGGGAGGGGGAGGGGACTCGTTGGCCGGCGCCGAGAAGGAGTCCACGCGGCTGCGGCTGAGGTCGACCTTCCCGGTGAACGCGGTCTTGATCACCCCACCGACGTTCAGGTTCTCGATGGGCGACCAGATCGAGCCGGCGTTCAGGTTCCACCCCGAGAGCCGGTAGTCGATGTCCTGCTCGGTTCCACCCCGAGCGCGCTGCCCGCCCAGCGGCGTGCGCACGCGGTGCTGGTGGTAGCCGTTGAACCAGCGGTTCAGCGTGCCGCCGAACCGCAGGCTGCGCGTGAGCCGGAGGCCGGTTCCCAGGGCGACGACGTCGAAGCCGCCCTCGCCGGTCGTGTTGAATGTGAAGTCGTTTCGCTGGATCGTCCGCGTCCCCCCGAAGGAGAAGATCCTCTGGTAGCTGAGCTGCACGGCGCCCGAGACCCCCCGGATGTCGAGGGGATAGGCGACCGCCATGAAGTCCGGCGTGTAGCCGACCAGGCTGTCGGTGGCCGGCAGGCCCTGCTGGCCGCGGTCGAAAGCGTTGCGCGTCCCCACGAGCGACAGCTCGGGGCTGCGCAGGTAGCTGAGGCCGGCCGGGTTCCAGGAAGCGGCGGTGGCGTCGTCGGCCCGGGCCAGGAAGGCGCCGCCCATCCCGAACGCCCGCGCCCCCGAGCCGAGCGCGAGGCTCGTCAGGCCCAGGAAGTCCTTCTCGTCCGGGGGCAGGCTGGGAGTGGGGGACGTCTGGCCGTGCGCCGTGGCCGCGGCGAGGCAGATCGCCGCCCCGAGAAGCCCCGACCGACCGCAGTGTCGAGCGACCGGTGGGAAGGGCAAAAAAACTCCTCGGGACTCCGCTCTCGTCCAGTCCTTCGGCGGCGCAGGATACCACGAGGCTCTGGGGCGTTCGCATATGATGGACGCCACATGGCCGCCTTCGCGCGCCGCGCCGAGCTGGCGCTGCTCCTCGGAAGCGTCGCCGTGTTCCTGCTCGGGGCCGAGGCGGCGGTGCGCGTGCTGAAGGCCGACCAGCCCGTCCCGACCGGCTACGCGCCCGTCAACACCAACCGGCGCTTCATGCGGCCCAGGAACGCCCGCGGGTACCGCGACCTGGACCGCACGCTGCCCAAGCCGCCCGGCGTCCGGCGGGTCGTCTCCCTCGGGGACTCCTTCGCCTGGGGCGCCAGCGTCGAGTTCGAGGACGCCTACCCGCAGAGGCTCGAGCGCGGCCTGCGGCGCCGGCGGCACGAGGCCTGGCAGGTCGTCAACCTCGCCCGGCCGGGGATGAACAGCGTCGACGAGGCGGCCCAGCTCGAGAGCGAGGGCATGGCCTACGAGCCCGACGTGGTGCTCCTCGGCTACGTGCTCAACGACAGCGAGGACGCGAACGCGGCCGAGGCGCGCCGGGCCGAGGAATGGGCGGAGCCGAAACAGAAGCCGAGGGGGATGTTCGACCACTCCGCGCTCTTCCGGCTGCTGACCGCGCGGCTGTGGGCCACCGCCGAGAACCGCCGGCGCGTCACGGGCTACAAGTCGATGTACCGGGACGATGCGCCGGGCTGGATCGCCGCCCGCCAGGCGCTCCACCGCATGGGCGCGCTCTGCCGGCAGAAGGGGGTGCCCTTCGTGGTGGTGATCTTTCCCCTGTTCGGCAACCCGCTGGACGACCGCTATCCGTTCCCCGAGATCCACGGCAAGGTCGCGCAGGCGGCCGGGGAAGCGGGGGCGAAGGTCGTCGACCTGCTGCCCGTCTACCGCGGGCTGCGGTGGGACCTGCTCGTCGTCAACGGCGTCGACGACGAGCATCCCAACGAGATCGCCCACCGCATCGCCGCCGGCGTGATCCTGCACGCGCTCGACGACGTGGTGCCGTGGACCGGCGGCCGGCCGGCGGCCGACGAGGCGGAGCCCGAGCCGGCGAGTCCGGCCGTGCCGGGACCGTCGCGATGACGGCGCGGGCGCGGTGGGCCCTGCCGCTCGCCGCGGCCTGCGCGGTCCGCCTCCTGCCGATCCTTTTCGCCGACCGGGTGGTGGCCGACGTGCAGCGTTATCACCGGCTCGCCGCGCACGTCCTGGACGCGTCATGGAACCCCTACCAGGCGCCCCGCCTGTATCCCTACCCGCCGGTGTGGGTGTGGGTCGAGGCCGGCAGCGAATGGCTCTCGCGGCGGACCGGCTGGAGTTTCGCCGTCCTGGTCAAGCTTCCCGTCCTCGGCGCCGACCTGGCGATCGTCGCCCTGCTCGCCGGGTGGGGCCGGCGGAGCGGCCTGGGCGAGGCCCCGGCCTGGCTCTACGCGCTGCACCCGGTGAGCGTGCTCGTCAGCGCGTTCCACGGGCAGTTCGAGGCGGTGGCGCTCGCCTTCGTCCTCGTCGCCCTGCTCGCGCTCGAGGCAGGCCGGCGCGACCTGAGTGCGCTGGCGCTGGCGTCGGCGATCGCCTTGAAGTCATTCCCGGTGCTGCTGCTGCCCATCTTCCTGCTGGCCCCGGGCCTGGCCGGACGCGCGCGCTGGCGTTTTGCCGTCCTGGCCTTGCTGCCGGTCGTGCTCCTGCTCATTCCGTACGCGATCGCCGACTGGGCGGCGCTGCGCCGCGAGCTGTTCGGCTACGGGGGGATCGCCGACCTCGGCTGGATCGGCTTCTGGCGCGGCCTGCGGTGGCTGCACACGGGCGTGCTCGTCCACAGCGAGAGCCCGTACTGGGGCGTCCTGGTGCCGTTGTCCAAGGTCCTGACCCTGGCCGCGGAAGGCGCGCTGTTCGCCGCGATCGGCCTGCGCCGCGGGCGCTGGACGCCCCCTGAGGCGTGCCTGGCCGTGCTGCTGGCCTTCCTCGTCTTCTACGGAAGCCTCAGCGCCCAGTACCTGCTGTGGGTCGTGCCGCTGGGGACGATGAGGCCCGACCGCTTCGCGGCCGTCCACGGAGTCGTCTCGACCTTGGCCCTCGTGGGCCTGTACTCGTTCCTGGCCCCGGGCATCCTCTATTCGAGCCCATCGCCCGCGCTCCTGTCCCGCCCGCAGTGGGGAGCGCTGTGGGTCGTCGGCACGGGCGCGGTGCTGCTGGCCAGCGCCGGATGGCTGGCCGACGTGGTCGCCCGCGGCGTCGCCAGGTCGAAGGCCGGGACGGAGCCTCCGGCTCGATGACGGTCCGCCTCCGCGGCGCCGTGGCGCCGGCGGCCGTCGCGGCCGGCGTGGCCGTCTACGTGACGCTGGCGGTCGGCGGCATGCGGAGGCAGTCGGCCACCTTCGACGAGGGCTCGCACCTGCCGGCCGGCTACACGTACCTCAAGCTCGGCGACCACCGGCTCAACCCGGAGCACCCGCCGCTGGTGAAGGCGCTGGCCGCCCTGCCCCTGCTCTTCATGGACGTGACGGTCAAGCCCGACGACGAGGCGTGGGCGATGCGCCGGCAGTGGGAGTTCGGCAAGCGGTTCCTGTACCGCTGGAACGACGCCGACCGCCTCCTCTTCTGGGGGAGGCTGCCCGTCGTCGTCCTCGGCGCGCTGCTCGCCGTCTCGGTGTTCCTGTGGGCCCGCGCCCGCCACGGCCTGCCCGCCGCCGTGCTCGCCCTGTTCCTCTGCGTGCTCAGCCCCGACGTCCTCGCCCACGGCCAGCTCGTGACGACCGACGCCGGCATCGCGCTCTTCATGTTCCTGTCGGTCGTCGCCTTCGACGCCGCTTCGCGACAGCTCAGCGCCGGCCGGCTCGCCCTGGCCGGGCTGGCCGCCGGCCTGGCATTCGCGACCAAGTTCTCGGCCGTCCTGCTCCTGCCGATCCTGACCGGCTTGGCGCTGGTGGCCGTCTTCGCCCCGGGGCCGATGTCCCTCGCGCTTCCTGGCCGCGCCCGGCGCGAGCTGGCCGGCCGCGGCGCGCGCCTGGGAGCGATGGCGGCGTTGCTGGTGGCCATCGGCGCCGTCTCGCTGGCGGTCGTGTGGGCTTCCTACGGCTTCCGCTCTCCGCTGTCCCCCGATCCCGGTGTCGAGAGCGCGTTCGAGTGGTCGCGCGTCGAGCCCGACGGCGCGCTCGAACGGCCGGTGGCGCATCTGGTCCGCGCGAGCGGGATGCTGCCGGAGTCCTTCGTCTTCGGCTTCCTGCGCTTCTTCAAGCACTCCGAGCCGCGCCCGGCCTTCCTGCTCGGCCGGGTGTCGAGCGCCGGCTGGTGGTACTTCTTCCCGGTGACGTTCCTGCTCAAGACGCCGGTGCCGCTGCTCGTGCTCCTCGGCATCGCCCTCGCCACGCGGCGGCGGCACGCCCGGCCCGGGCGGGACGAGCTGGTCCTCTGGCTGCCGGTGGCGATCTATGCGGTCGTCGCCGTCGTCCGCGCGCTCAACTGTTCGTGGCCGCCGGCCGCACCGCGGCCTGGGCCTGGCCGGGCGAGCATGCGCCTCGGCGCGCGCCGGTCCTCGTGGTCGGCCTGCTCTGCGCCTGGCACGCGGTGTCGACGGCGCTCGTCCACCCGCACTACCTGGCCTACGTGAACGAGCTCGGCGGAGGGCCGGCGAACGGCTATCGCCTCTTCGCCGACTCCAGCCTCGACTGGGGCCAGGACCTGAAGAACCTGAAGCGCTACCTGGGCCGTCACGGCGTCCGGGCCGTCAAGCTCTCGTACTTCGGGACGGCCGATCCCGCCTATTACGACATCCCCGGCGAGTTGCTGCCCAGCCACATGCTGCCGCCGCCGCGGGAGACGACGACCGAGGTGAAGCCCGGCGACCTGCTGGCCGTGAGCGCGACCAACCTGCAGGGGGTGTACCTGCCGCCGGAGGACCAGCCGCTGATGGCGCGGCTGCGCGAGCAGCGGCCGATCGACAACGTGGGCTACTCCATCCTTATCTATAGGGCGGAGTTCGCCTGGCCTCCGCGGTGAGCGTGTCGCGCGGGCGCGACCTGCTCTCCGGCCTCGCGCTGTCGGCCGCCGCCGTGGCGGCGGTGCTCCTCGCCGGGGAGGTGGTCTTGCGCGCGGCCGGCTACGTGCCCCAGCGGTTCCAGAACACGGCCCGGCTCGTCGACGGCCGCTGGCAGATGCTGCTCGACTGCTACCCGAGCAACCCGCGCGGCTACTTCGAGATCGACCTGCGCACCCGGGCTTCGCGCGAGCGCTACTTCCACCTCGCTCCCCACCGGTTCGACCTCGTGGCCCGGCGGGCCCCGTTCGCGGTGGAGTTCCGCTACAACTCGCTGCGCTTCCGCGACGTCGAGCCGTCGCCCAAGGCCGACGGCGTGCGGCGCGTGGTCGTCGTGGGCGACTCGTTCACCGAGGGCCAGGGAGTGAAGGAGACCGACACCTACCCGCGGGTGCTGGAGCGGCGGCTCGAGGCCGGCGGAGGCCGGTGGGAGGTCCGCAACTGCGGCCGGCGGGGGGCCGACTTCCCGCAGCTCTACGAGGCGTTCGAGGACGCCCTGAAGTACGCGCCCGACGTGGTCGTCTACGGCATGGTGCTGAACGACGCCGAACGCTCGCCGCAGTTCCAGGCCCGCCAGAGCTACGTCAACGACTGGATCCTCGACCGCGGCCGGATGCTCGAGGGCCGGCCGTTCCCCGAGCCGGGCCTGCTCGACTCGCGCCTGATGGCCCTCGCCGCCGACCGGGTCGAGACGTGGCGGACCGGCCGCGCCACCGCCCGCTGGTATCACGACATGTACGGCGAGCCCAACCGCGAAGGGTGGGAGCGGACCCAGGACGACCTCCGCGAGATGAACCGCCGCACCCTCGCCGGGGGCGGCCGCTTCCTCGTCGCGGCTTGGCCCCTGATGATCCACCTGGAAGGCGACGACCCCTTCGCCGACGTCTCGGAGACGGTCGCGCGGTTCTGCCTCGCCGCCGGCATCCCGCGCCACGACCTTCGGCCGGCCTTCCGCGGCCGGCGCACCGAGTCGCTCTGGGTCCACCCGGTGGACATGCACCCGAACGAGAGCGCCCATCGCCTGGCCGCGGAAAGCCTCGCCCCGGCCATCCGCGCCCTGTCGGCCTCACGCTGAACGTATAATCCGCGGCCTCGGGAGGCGGGTATGAAGAGCGCGGTGCGAGACCTGCAGGGGCGGCGGTCCTTCTTCCGGAGGCTGGGCGCGGCGGCGGCCGGGCTGGGCGCGGCCAGCGTCTTGTCGGACGCGGACCTCGAGGGCGCGGTCCAGAACGTCAACCGGAGCTCGCAGCCCTCCCAGCTCAAGATCACGGACCTCCGGGTGGCCGTGGTGACCGGCGCTCCGTTCACCTGCCCGATCATCCGCGTCGACACCAACCAGGGGATCTCGGGCTACGGGGAGGTGCGCGACGGGGCCAGCAAGACCTACGCCCTGATGCTGAAGAGCCGGCTCGTGGGCGAGAACCCCTGCAACGTGGACAGGGTCTTCCGCAAGATCAAGCAGTTCGGCCACCACGCGCGGCAGGCGGGCGGGGTGTGCGGGGTGGAGATGGCGTGCTGGGACCTGGCCGGCAAGGCCTTCGGGGTCCCCGTCTACCAGATGCTGGGAGGCCGGTTCCGCGACCGGGTGCGTCTCTACGCCGATACCACCGAGGTGGAGGACGGGCACGCCCAGGGCCGGCGGCTGAAGGAGCGCATGGACCGCGGCCTCACGTTCCTCAAGGTCGACTTCGGCGTCAACCTGCTCCACGAGAAGCCGGGCACGCTGAACGTGCCGGCCGGCGCGCCGGCGCGGGGCGGCGACATGGTGATGCACCCCTTCACCGGCCTCGCCATCACGGACAAGGGAGTGGCGTACCTCTCCGACTTCGTGGCCGCGATCCGGGAGGAGATCGGGATGGAGGTCCCGCTGGCCTCCGACCACTTCGGCCACATCGACGTCAACTCCTGCATCCGCCTGGCCCGCGCCATGGAGAAGCACCAGCTCGCCTGGATGGAGGACATGGTGCCCTGGCAGCTCCCGCACCTCCTGAGGCAGATCAAGGAGGCGACCGAGACGCCGATCCTCACCGGGGAGGACATCTACCTGAAGGAGGACTTCGCCAAGCTCGTGGACATGCAGGCGGTGGACATGATCCATCCCGACCTGGCCAGCGCGGGCGGGATCCTGGAGACGAAGAAGATCGGCGACTACGCCCAGGAGCACGGGGTGGCGATGGCCATGCACTTCGCGGGCACGCCGGTCTCCTTCATGGCCAACGTCAACTGCGCGGCGGCCACCGAGAACTTCATCGCCCTCGAGCACCACTCGCTCGAGGTGCCGTGGTGGGAGGACCTGGTGACGGGCATGCCCAAGCCACTGGTGAAGGCAGGCCACGCCACCGTGCCCGACGCGCCGGGGCTGGGCGTCGAGCTGAACCCGGACACCGTCCACGCCCACCTGCTGGCGGGCGAGGGCTACTTCGAGCCCACTCCGCAGTGGGACGACGAGCGGTCCTGGGACCGGCTGTGGAGCTGAGGGGTCGAATCCCGTGAACGCTATAATCCAGGATCGCCCGGGAAGGAGTCCACATGAGCGCTGACGCAATCACTCGCCGTGAGCTTTTCCGCCGGGGAGGCCTGCTGGGAGGCTTCCTGGCCCTGCCGGGATCCTTGCGAGCGGCGGCGGCGGCCGCCCCCGCTCCGGCCGTCCCCACGCCGGCCACGCCGTTCCCGAGCGCGCTGCGCCTCGGGCCCGACATCTACCAGTCGATCGGCGTCCGGCCGCTCGTCAACGCGCGCGGCACGTACACGATCATCAGCGGCTCGACGATGCTGCCGGAGGTACGGGCGGCGATGGACGCCGCGGCGCAGCATTACGTGCACCTGGACGAGCTGGCCGAGGCGGTCGGCGCCCGCCTGGCCGAGCTGACCAGGGCGGAGTGGGGCCTCGTCACCGTCGGCTGCGCGGCTGCCCTCACCCACGCCACCGCCGCTTGCGTGGCCGGCGGCAACCCGGACCTCCACGTCCGCATCCCGAACCTCGACGGCTTCCCGCGCGACGAGGCGGTCATCCCCAAGCACTCGCGCAACGTCTACGACGCGGCCGTCCGCGCGGTGGGCGTGCGCGTCATCGAGGTCACGACGCCGGCGGAGCTGGAGGCGGCTCTCGGTCCGCGGACGGCGCTCGTCTACGTCCTGGCCGGCCCCGAGGCCGACGAGAGCCCGCTGAACACGAAGATGATCGCCTCCATCGCCCAGGCCCGGAAGGTCCCGGTGCTGGTGGATGCCGCGGCCGAGATCCTCACCGTGCCCAACGTCCACCTGCAGAACGGCGCCACCCTGGTGGCCTACAGCGGAGGCAAGTGCCTGCGCGGCCCGCAGGCCGCCGGCCTGCTGCTCGGCCGCAAGGACCTCGTGCGGGCGGCCTGGGTCCACAGCGCGCCGCACCACGGCTATGCCCGCTCGATGAAGGTGGGGAAGGAAGAGGCGATCGGGATGCTCATGGCCGTGGAGATGTGGATGAAGCGGGACCACGACGCGGAGTGGAAGCAGTGGACGTCGTGGCTCGATCACGTCGCCCGCCGCGTCTCGGCGATCGACGGCGTCACGACCGGCATCGTCCAGCCCCGCGGCCTGTCCAACCGCATGCCGTCCCTGCGGGTCTTCTGGGACCGCAAGCGGTTCGGCGTGGCCGGCGACGCGGTCGTCCGCACGCTGTTCGACACCGACCCCCGGGTCGGCATCTTCGCCGCCCGTGGGGAGAGCGATACGCAGACCGGCGTCCAGGTCAACCCCTACATGATGGCGCCGGGAGACGAGAAGATCGTCGCCGACCGGCTCTACGCCGTGCTGACGAGCGCCCGCGGCCGGCCGGCCGCCGACCCGCCGGCCGCCCCCCCGGCCACCGACCTCAGCGGCCAGTGGGACGTGCACATCGAGTACGCGGCCGGCTCGTCCGACCACACGCTGAACCTTCGCCAGCGGGGCAACGAGATCGACGGCGCCCACGGCGGCGACTTCGTCTCGCGCGATCTCGCGGGCACGATCGAGGGCGACACGGTGAAGATCCGCAGCAACTACGCGGAGAGCCACGGCGACGCGCTGAACTACTCGTTCTCCGGCAAGGTCAGCGGCGACGCGATGTCCGGCACGCTCGAGCTCGGCGAATACCTGGGCGCCCGGTGGACGGCCCGCCGGCGCGCCGTCCGGAGGGGCTGAGCGCGTGGGTGCGGGAGCGCCTCGCCTGGCCGCCCTGCTGCTGCTGGCGGCGGCCGTCCCGGTGACCGCGGCGGAGCCGAAGTACGACCTCCTGCTGCGCGGCGGGCACCTCATCGATCCCCGGAACGGCATCGACGCCGTCCGCGACGTGGCCATCGCCGGCGGAAAGGTCGCCGCGGTCGCGCCGCGGATCGATCCCGCCGACGCGTTCAAGACGATCGACGTCTCCGGCCTCTACGTCGCCCCCGGCCTGGTGGACATCCACGTCCACGTCTTCGCGGGCACCGGGGAGAAAGGCTCGTACGCGGGCGACAACAGCGTCTACCCGGACGGCTTCACGCTGCGGGCCGGCGTGACGACCGTGGCCGACGCGGGGTGCGCAGGCTGGCGCAACTTCGAGGAGTTCAAGGCGCGCGTCATCGACCGCGCGAAGACGCGCGTGCTGGCCTTCCTCAACATCGTCGGCAACGGCATGCGGGGCGGGCCCTGGGAGCAGGACCTCGCCGACATGGCGGCGGTGCCCGCGGGCGTGATGGCGAAGAAGTATCCCGGCCTGATCGTGGGCATCAAGACCGCCCACTACGCGGGCCCCGAGTGGACGCCGGTGGAGCACGCGGTGGAGGCGGGCACGATCGCCGACGTTCCCGTGATGGTCGACTTCGGGGCCAGCAAGCCCGAGCGGCCGCTGGCCGAGCTGGTCACCAGGAAGCTGCGGCCCGGCGACATCTACACGCACGTCTACTCGGGCCTGCGCGGGGAGCTGGACCCGTCGGGCCACGTGAACCCGGGTCTCTTCGAGGGGCGCAAGCGGGGCGTGGTCTTCGACGTGGGCCACGGCGGGGGCAGCTTCGCCTGGCGCGTCGCGGTCCCGGCGATCAAGGAGGGGTTCCTTCCCGATTCGATCTCGACGGACCTGCATATCGGCAGCATGAACGCGGGCATGAAGGACATGCTCAACGTCATGAGCAAGTTCCTGGCGATGGGACAGCCGCTGGCCGACGTGATCCGCTGGTCGACCTGGAACCCGGCCCGCGAGATCAAGCAGGACGGACTCGGGCACCTGTCGGTCGGGGCGGGGGCCGACGTGGCCGTCCTGCGGCTGGAGGAAGGCCGCTTCGGCTTCGTCGACTCGTTCGGCGCCCGCCTGCGCGGGACGCAGAGGCTCGTCTGCGAGCTGACCCTGCGCGACGGGAAGGTCGTCTACGACCTCGACGGCCTCGCTCGCCCGGACTGGGACACGCTGCCCGGGGACTACAAGTCCACCGGCGACCCCCGGTGGGAAGGGAGGTGAAGATGGCGATGTCGAACCGCAGGAGCTTCCTGGCCAAGTCGCCCGCGGTGGCGGTGGCGGCGGCCGCCGCGTCGCCGTCCCTCGCCGCCGACAAGGGCAACCGGGCCGACAAGGGCCAGCCGGTGAAGAAGGTCCTCTGGACCGACGGCAAGCGGCCCGAGAAGCAGCCGCTCTTCAGCCCGGCCGTGATGTACGGGAACCTCCTGTTCATCTCCGGCGTCGGCGCGCACTTCGAGGGCGACATCAAGAGCCACACCGCGCACGTGCTCGACGAGATCAAGAAGAAGCTGGAGGCCGCCGGCTCCTCGATGGAGAAGGTCCTGAAGGTCAACGTGTACCTGAACGACCTGAAGGACTACGCGGGGATGAACGAGGTCTTCCTGGGCAAGTTCGGTCCCGATCCCGGCGTGCGGACGACCATCGCCGCCGCCGGAGGCATCCCCGGCAACTCGCTGGTGGAGATCGACTGCATCGCGTACGTCTGAGCGGCGGGGCGGCCGGCGTGCTCGGGCGGCTGGCCGCGGCGGGCCTGCTCTTCTCGCTGGCCGCGCCGCGGGCGGCCCGGTCCGCCCGTAACCTGGAAGCGCCACCGACCGCGTCGGCGCCCGTGGACGTCATCTTCGACACCGACATGGCGCTCGACGTCGACGACGTCGGCGCGCTGGCGCTGCTCCATGCGCTCAGTGACCGAAAGGAATGCCGGATCCTGGCCGTCGGCGTGAGCGAGAGCGCCCGCGCCTACGACGGCCAGTGGGCGGCGGCCATGGCCGACGTGATCAACACGTACTACGGCCGGCCGGAGATCCCGGTCGGGGCCTACCGCGGTCCTCACCAGGAGCTGGCCGAGCGAGGACACTACACCGAGAAGACGGTCCGCGCCGGCTTTGCCCACCGGCTGCTCACCGGCGCCGACGCGCCCGAGGCGTACAAGCTCTACCGGCAGGTGCTGGCCGGCCGGCCGGACCTGAGCGTCAGGATGGTGAGCGTCGGCTTCCTCACCAACCTCGAGGCGCTGCTCGCCTCCGGGCCCGACGAGGCGAGCCCGCTCGGGGGCGTGGAGCTGGTCCGGCGGAAGGTGAGGGAGTGGTCGTGCATGGGCGGCCGCTACCCGTCGTCGGACGAGCACGGCGAGTTCAACCTGGCCACCTATCCGGAAGCCACCGCCTACGTGCTCGGCCACTGGCCCACGCCGGTCACGTTCGCCGGCTTCGAGCTGGGTGTGCAGGTGATGACGGGCGCCCGCCTCGTCCGCGAGCGCGACCCGGCCCGGAACCCGGTGGCCCGGGCCTATCTCGAGTACACGGGAGGGAAGGACCGGATGAGCTGGGACCAGACCGCCGCGCTCTACGCGGTGCGGGGCCTGGGGAGCGGCGGCCGCCCGTACTACTCGAGGGTCGCCGGCCACAACCGCTTCGAGCTGCTCGTGGGCCCACCCGGCCGCGGACCCCAACCTTCCCGCAACGTGTGGGTGTCGGGGGCCGAGGCGGAGCAAGCCTACCTCGTGGCGGCCATGCCGCCGGCCGAGCTGGCCCAGGTCATCGAGGAGCTGATGATGCAGCGGCGGGCCGGGGGCCGATAGCCCCCCCCGGCTAGCGCCCCCTGGATTGACCGCGGTCCGAATGCCGGCGTAACCTCAGTCTCTCCGCATGCGCCTCCTGCCTCTCGGGTTCGGGCTGGCCGTGGCCGTGAACACCGCCGCGCAGACGCCGCCTTCGCCGCCGCCGGCCGCCGCCGACCAGCCCGTCTTCCGGACCGGGACCACCGTGGTCCTGCTCGACGTCGTGATCCGCGACAAGAAGGGCCGGCCGATCCCGGACGTGACTCGCGACGAAGTCGAGGTCTTCGAGGAGGGGGCCCGGCAGAAGATCGAGGCCTTCCGCTGGGTCGAGACCGAGGCGCCCGTCGAGGGCGCAGCCGCGCCGCCGCCCAAGGCCCCGGACGCGTCGCGCCAGATCAACCTCGTCTCGCTGGTCTTCGACCAGCTCGGCCCCGACGGTCGGCGCCTGGCCGCAAAGGCGGCGACGAGCTTCCTCGACAAGGGTCTTCGGCCGAACACGTGGGTGGCCGTCTTCCAGATCGACCAGCGTCTGGCGCTGCTCCAGCCCTTCACCAACGATGCGGCGGTGCTCAAGGACGCAGTGACCCGTGCGACAGCCGGTACTTACAAAGGCCTCATCGACGAGCGGGCCGCGCTGCAGGAGGCGCAGAAGCAGCTGGAGGACAGCGGGGCCGCGGAGGCCGACGGCGCCACCGGGGGCCGGGGCGCCCCCGCGACCGGCGGCGGCTTCGCCGCCCACGCCCAGGCCCAGGCGCTGATGAACATGCTCCGCATGGCGTACTCTCTCCAGCGGCAGCAACAGGGCGCCACGTCGCTCTACCCGCTGCTCGCGCTCGTGCGCGGGCACGAGACGCTGGCCGGCCGGAAGACGCTCGTCTATCTCTCGGAGGGCCTCCAGGTGCCTCCGAACCTGGAGGCCGTCTTCCGCTCGACGATCAGCGCGGCCAACCGGGCGAACGTCAGCGTCTACGCGATCGACGCCCGCGGTCTCAACGTGGAGCGGGCGATGGCCGCCTCGGGGGATGCGCTGGCCCAGGCCCAGCGGGCCAGCCAGCGTTCCGTGCAGAGCCCCGGCGGGGGCTCGGTGACCAAGGACGAGATCTACGCCGCCGACACCGCGGAGTCGGCCCTGCGGCTCGACGTCGAGGGCACGCTGGCCGACCTGTCCGAGAGCACGGGCGGGTTCCTGGTCGCCAACACGAACGACTTCAAGCAGGGGGCGGAGCGCCTGGCCGCCGACCTCTCGGGCCACTACGAGCTGACGTACCAGCCGCCCGCGGCGGCCTGGGACGGCCGCTTCCGGCCGATCGAGGTGAAGGTGGCCCGCAAGGGCGCCGTGGTGCAGGCCCGCAGCGGATACTTCGCGCTGCCGCCCGGCGAGTCATCGGCCCTGCTCGCCTACGAGGTGCCACTGCTGGCCGCGCTCGGCCGGCCCGCGCCGCCCCGGGACTTCGAGCTCCGCGCCGGCACCCTCCATTTCGACGAGGGACCGGCCGGCCGCGAGCACCGGCTGATCGTCGAGGCGAGGATCGGCAGCCTCGAGATGGTCAAGGACCCGGCGAAGAAGACCTACCGGGTCCATTTCTCCCTGCTCGCCCTGGTGAAGGACAAGGACGGGGCGGTCGTGGAGCGCTTCAGCGAGGACTACCCCTTCGAGGGCCCGATCGAGAAGGCGGAGGCCCTGAAGCTCGGGAGCATCGTCTTCAAGCGCCGGTTCACGCTCCCTCCTGGCTCGTACAGCCTGCAGGCGGCGGGGCAGGACCGCGAGCGGAACCGGATCGGCACCACGCGCGTCACCTTCGAGGTTCCCGCCCCGGCGCCGGGAGCGCGGATGAGCAGCATCGCGCTCATCCGCCGGATCGAGTCCGCTCCGGCGCGGGCCGAGCGCTCCGACGATCCCCTGGACGTCGGCGGCGTGCGGGTCGTCCCCAACCTCGACCTCCCGATCTCCCTGGCCGCGAACCAGAAGCTGTCGCTGTTCTTCATCGCCTACCTGCAGGGCGGCGAGCGGCCCCGGATGAGCCTGGAGTTCTGGCGCGCGGGCCGGGCGCTGGCCCGGGCCGAGCCGGAGCTGCCGGCCCCCGAGCCCGACGGGAAGATCCGCTACGTGGGGACGTTCCCGATCGAGAAGTTCACCCCCGGCGAGTACGAGGTGCGCGTGGCGCTCAGCGGGCCGGCCGGCCGCTGCGAAGAGAAGGCCGCGTTCACGCTGGTCCCTTGAAGGCGGTGGTGCGACTGCGCGGCGTCCTCCTGCTCGGCCTCCTGGCCTCCCGCTCCGCTCCCGCCCAGCAGGGCGGGCCCACGCCTCCGCCCGCCTTCCCCTCGCAGGTCGAGCTGGTCACGGTGGACGCGGTGGTCGTGGACGCCAGGGGGCGGGCGGTGCCCGGATTCACCGCGGCCGACTTCACCGTGCTGGAGAACGGCGTGCCCCAGGCGGTCACGCGGTTCGAGGCCGTGCAGCTCCCGGCGGCCGCGGCGCCGGCCCCGTCCCGCCGCCCGCCGTTCTCCACGAACCAGACGCCCGAGGCCCGGCAGGGGCGGACGTTCGTCCTCGTCTTCGACGACATCCACCTCTCGGTGGCCCAGGCCCAGCGGGCCAAGGCGGCCATCGGCGAGTTCCTGCGGAGCGGCGCGCGGCCGGGCGACCGCGTGGCGCTCGTCGCCACCGGGGGGACCGCCTGGTGGAGCGCCCGCTTGCCGGAGGGCCGCGACACGCTGATGGCGATCCTGAAGCGGCTCGACGGCCGGTACGTGCCCGACCCTTCCCCGGATCGCATCACGGACTGGGAAGCGCTGCGCATCATGGCCTACGACGACCCCGACGTGGGCTATTCCGTCCAGCGCCGCTTCGACGCGTACGGCTCGATGGGCCGCGAGCGCACGGGGGACCGGCGATACGCCGACGCCACCCGCACCGGCTCGTCGGTGGGCATCATCGACCCCTACGTCCGCTCCCGCGCCCAGGACGCTTACCTCAAGGCCGTGTCGCGCCGCCGCATCACGATGTCGGTGATGACCCGGGCCCTGCGCTCGCTGGCCGAAACCCGAGGCCGGAAGGCGATGGTCCTCGTGTCGCAGGGGTTCGTCTACGAGCCGGACTTCACGGAGATGAAGGAGCTGGTCGAGGCTTCACTGCGGGTCAACGTCCCCATCTACTTCATCGACACGCGCGGGCTGCAGGGCCTGCCCGACTTCATGACCGCCGAGTTCAAGGCCACCTTCGACGTCCAGGACACGGTGGCGGTGCTCGCCGACATGACGCGGGCGGGGGAAGGGTCGGAGGCGCTCGCCCTCGACACGGGCGGCTTCGTCGTCAAGAACACGAACGACCTGGAGAGCGGCATCCTCCGCGTCTCCTCCGAGTCGCAGGCCTACTACCTGCTCGGCTACGCGCCCACCGACGCCAGCCGCGACGGCAAGTACCGCCGGATCGAGGTGCGGCTGGCGGCGGGGAAGGCCAGGGGCTTGAAGGTGCGCGCCCGGCGGGGATACTACGCGCCCCGGCAGGGCGCCGGGCCCACGCCGAAGACGGCCGCCGATCCCGAGATCGCCCGCGCCCTCGACTCTCCGTTTCAGCGCCGCGAGGTGCCGCTGCGCGTTGCCGCCTACGCCTTCGACGAGGCGCTTTCCCAGAGGTCGATCGTGATGGTGGCGGCCGAGATCGACGTCCGGGAGCTGGCCTTCCGCTCCGAGGACGGCCGCTTCAAGGACGAGCTGGCCTTCCTGCTCGAGGCCCAACACCGGGAGAGCGGCGAGGTGTACCGCGACAGCCAGAGGATCGAGATGGACCTCAAGCCGGAGACGCGCGAGTCGCTGGCTCGCACCGGCTACCTGTTCAGCCGCGAGCTGGCGCTGCCCGGCGGCGGGTACCAGGTCAAGGTCGTGGTGCGCGACCTCGGCAGCGGCCGCCTGGGCTCGGTGATCCACGACTTCGAGGTGCCCGACCCCGCCTCGTTCCACCTGACCTCGCCGATCCTGGCCGAGACGCTCGAGGAGAAGCGGGGCGACGACTCGCGGCCCCCGCGGCCCGTCCTCCAGGTGCGGCGCAGCTTCGCGCCCGCCTCCCGCCTCTACGTCCAGTACAGCGTGCTGGGCGCGGCGAAGGACGAGGCGACCCGCATGCCGAAGGTCTCGGGCGGTTACGAGATCCGCCGGGCCGACGGATCGGTCGTGAAGGGCGCCGCCCCCACCCTGATCCGGCCCACCTCCCTCGGCGCGCTCATCCGGCTCCAGGGCATCGCGCTGGACGG
Organism: Acidobacteriota bacterium; assembly: GCA_003223555.1. Classification (GTDB taxonomy): domain Bacteria; phylum Acidobacteriota; class Vicinamibacteria; order Fen-336; family Fen-336; genus AA32. The sequence goes on from QHVM01000087.1 coordinate 202,555, forward strand.
GGCGCCGGCCGGCGACTACGAGCTGGTGCTCCGCGTGCGGGACGAGATCGCCCGGCGCACGGTGGAGGTGAGGGAGCCGTTCCAGGTGGACGCGGCACGGCCGGTCGCGCACGCTCCCGGCCTGCCGCCCTCGTAGTTCGAGACACCCCCCAGAAACGATTGCGGTGGGGTTGAAACGCCCCCGGCCTGCGGTAAGGTGGATTCAAAGGGTTGAATCAACCGTAAGCACAGGGGGCCGACCATGATCCCTCCCATGATCGCGTCGTCGCGGAGCCTCCGGCTGCCCGCCGCCGTCGTCCTCGTGCTCGCGGCGGCTTGGCTGGCGAGCGCCCAGGAGTTCCGCGGCACCATCCTCGGCCGCATCACCGACCCCGGGGGAGCGGCCCTGCCCGGGGCCAGCGTCGCGGTCACCAACGAGAGCACCGGGGTCAGCTCGCGCGTGGTGACCGAGCCCGACGGCGCCTACGCTGTCCGCTTCCTGGTGCCGGGCACGTACCGCGTCGAGGTGGAGATGCCCGGCTTCAGCAAGTACGCGCAGTCGGGCATCACGCTCGCCATCGGCCAGAACGCCACCGTGAACGTCCAGCTCCAGCTCGGCAGCGTCACCGAGACGATCGAGGTCCGCGGTGAGGCCTCGCTGCTGGACACTACCAGCGGCGGCCTGGGCCAGGTGATCGGGCGGGAGCAGGTCGAGGACATGCCGCTCAACGGGCGCATGGTCTTCATGCTGAACCGGCTGGCGGGCGGCGTGAACTGGCAGGTCCCGACCTTCGGGGCCACCGGCACCTCGGGCCTGCGCCCCTTCGACAACCAGGGCGGCTCGGCCTGGTCGCTCAACGGAGGCCGCCTGGCCACCAACGAGTTCCTCCTCGACGGCGCCCCCGACAGCACCCGCGGCCGCTACAACTTCTCGCCCCCGGTGGACGCGGTGGAAGAGGTCAAGATCCAGACCAACACCTACGACGCGCAGTACGGGCGCACCGGCGGCGGCATCGTCAACATCACGCTCAAGAGCGGGGCCAACGACCTGCACGGCCGGGCCTGGAACTTCTACAAGAACGACATGCTCAACGCCAACAACGCGCTCAACAACACGCTGGGGCAGGAGCGGCCCCCCTACATCGCGAACCAGTACGGCGCCCTGGCCACCGGGCCGATCCGGAAGAGCAAGAGCTTCTTCATGGCCGCCCTCGAAGGGCTGCGGGAGCGGGTGCCCTTCCCGATCACCACCAGCGTCCCCACCGAGCTCGAGAAGAGCGGCGACTTCTCCCAGAGCGGGCTCACGATCTACGACCCGCTCACCACCCGCACGGTGGACGGGCGGCTGGTGCGCGACCCATTCCCGGGCAACGTCATCCCTCCCGGCCGCATCAACCCCATCGCCCTCCAGATCCTCGAGCAGATCTACCCGGCGCCGAACGTGCCCGGCCAGCGGCTCAACAACTACGCCAACCCGGTGAACAAGGGCCGCTACGACTACGACGCCGAGCTGGTGCGCTTCGACCACTATTTTTCCGGCTCGAGCA